>NZ_DASXYM010000028.1:0-21036 GCF_036502485.1 Occallatibacter sp.
ATAGCCTCTTCCTTTGTATGCGGGGAAATGTGGCTCAGATCTATCCTCAGGTCCGATTCCGGTTATCTAAGACGCAGGTCGATATCATCGCCCCAGGGATCGAGCTGCTGTTCCTGTCCCATCAGACTCATCAGCAAAAAGGGACCTCGCCTCTGGCTTATCCCTTCCGCATCCTTCCCCCTCCCCGCGGCTTCGACCGCGGGCTCTATAACCAGACCTTCATGGACAAAACACTTGCCCTCCGGAAATCCATAAGAGCCAGATTTCACAACGGCCGCTGGGTGCAGATGGATGCCTTTGAATTACGCGCCGCCATCTTCGCGATTCGCGCTAACGTCGAATACGCGCGCCTTTTGAGACGCCAACAACGAAGTAAGGATCTTGAGATCAAAGCCAGGTTGCACATCGATGACAAGTCTATCGCTCAGTTAAAAGCGAAGTCGCATCGCGTTATCCATTCGCTGGAACGGCACATGAAAAAAGCGAATAGAGCTTTGATCGCGGTAATTGGAAAGGAACAGTACTCGGCGCTTACGATTGCTTGGAAAGCGCACCTGCGATGGATGCGTTTGCATATCGCCTACTGCAAGCCATGGTCAAAGCCGATTCCGGGCCGAAGAAAACGGCAGCAGCAAGACTTGGACGAGTTGATGGATATGGCCAAGCGCGGTCTACGCAATGCAGGCTATCAGCCTCCGGAAGAAAAAGAGCTGCGACACATAATGCGACTTTACGCTCGATACGCTCGAGCAGGTCGGCAGGGCGACTGGACAATCCAATTTCTGCTGGGCAAGAGAACAGACTTCAGCAGGACCTACCATTTGGCACATTTCGTAATCGACCGTTCAAAACATAAGGAGCTATCTAAATCGTGACGACGAAGAAAAAAGCTGACAAGAACGAGAAACACCTCAACCAGAATGCTCATCAGCGTGCCATGACAAGCCCGGAAGTTCAGGAAGTGTTAAAGGTCCTTCGAGTTCGTTGGACCAAACTCAGTCGGCTGCAACGGGGCGAAAAACTAAACGTATTGATCGGCTTCAACTGTTCTGCGCGTGGGATCGCCAACGAATTAGGGGAACCGGAGTCGACCATCCGCAGGTACATCGCACTCGCCAATCCGCCGGAAGAAGGCAGCGATTGGATCGCACAGATGAAGAGCACGATAACGAAGCGGCCCAAGAAGCAAGGCACGGAGGGTGATGGTGAGGAGGTGAGTCCGTTACTGTCCAAAATTCGAGCCAAAAAGATCGTGGTGACAGCCACCCTGGAGTCGCACCCAGCACAGGATGATGCGCACACCTCAACAGCTCAGCACGCAACGCAGATCACTTCCCATCTATCGACCGCAGCCAAGGAACCCCCAGTTGTAAGTGGCGCCAAGAGTGTGCAGGAAAATCAAGCTAGAGACGACACCCCCAAAAAGAGCTTGGCTGATGCCTTCTTGAGCATGGGGAGAATCCATCCGGACAAACTACAACGATTGGCAGCAATTTCCGAACAAATTGAGGCGAGGCCATTACGGAGCGCAAACTCGATGAAGCGGCAAGGTAGACCATCGCCGCTCAAAGATCGTCACTGATCCGTCTCATAAGCCTGCGAGAGCCTTTTGAAACGCCCTTTGCCACCACCCTACCTGTCACTTATCTAATGTCAGCCCTTTGTCCGAATTGCCGGAACCGGCGAGGTCACCCGTTTCCTGCACGGTCTCGCCTTCGCCGGCGTCCTTATTGATATGCGACCGGAAGAGGAAATCTTTGCCAGCAGGGAATTTGATAAGCTCCGCCGGCGGTGCTACCTGTGAAGTTCGACAACACTCCGCCCTGCTGAGTTCTTGCGCCAGGACTCGCGTCAGCATCCTACAACCGTCCGAAGTGAAAAATGAGGCGTTCTCAGGTTCCTATGCGGGAACCGTCATGGAATCAAGCTGCTAAGAGGAAAATCAATTAAATATCGGTCGTTTACAGGTTACTGAGCGGTAATCATAAGAAAACCGGGGACTAAATAGCAAAATCCATGAAAATCATCTGATTTTTGTTTACCCGTGGAAGCAATTGAAGGCGGGGGATTGCAGTGTGGGCCTACTGCCTGATGCCCAACTACGTCCACATGATCCTAAAGCCAACGCGAGCCGACGACCTTGGCCGCGCCGTCGGTGAAACCCGCAGGCGTTACACCAATTTCATCAACGCGCGCGGACGCTGGACCGGCCATCTGTTCCAGGGGCCTTCCCCTACCAGGGGGGAAGGCGCCCGGGGCAGTGTTATCATACGATTGGGTAGTGTGCGAGCCCTGCAAACGCGCAACAACTGAATAGCAACTTGGGTATGTGGCGTGGGACGCCCGCCGGTTTCGCAGCCGGTCCCAATCGAACGCCGGAAGAGTCTTGACTCCCGCGAGCCCCTGTAATCGCAGAGGGGCCGTTGGCCGGAAGAGGCAGCCTACCGTTTTAGCCGGAGCCTCACGCGGTACCAGTCCACCCAGGACAACCGCCCGGAATACCTAACAATGGCAGTTGTCGTAATGACTCCCGCGGTAGATCTCCCGACGCGGATTGAACGTATGGACGGAGCCATGTCCGCTCCCACCCTGGCCCGCTTGCTTGGCATGGGAAGATCGGCCGTCTATGAGATGGCCTCGACCGGCAGAATTCCCCATTACCGGCTCGGGTCGACGATCCGCTTCGACCCCGCCGTCGTAGCCGCATGGCTCCGACAGCGTGAAGTGAAGAGGGCAGCCTAACGTAGAAAGGGGAAGGCCTGAGCCGTCCCCCCTGCTTCTCTTCCCTATTTCAGTCCCAGTTCACGGCGTTGATTCTTGCCTGTGCATCCTTACCCTCCGCCGGCCGAAGATAACGCATCGTGGAGCCCATGTCGGAATGTCCCGCATACGATTGGACCGTTCGCAGATCGAGTCCGTTTCGTAGCAGCGTCGTTAGGTAGTTCCGGCGGAACCGATGCAGGGTCCATTCCCGGCAGCCCCACTTATTGTTCTTGCAGCCGTCGCACTTCTCACACCCGAGACCCGCCCGCGCCGCAAGTCGCTTGAGATGCACCAGCAGTTTCCCATCCGGGGTGCCGTTGCTCGTTGGGACTATCAGGCCCCCACGGTTCCGCTCCGGTCGAGCCTCACGCCAGCACCCGAGTTCCCCGAGCAGGTCAGCCGGGATCGGAATATCACGTTCTTCGCTGTCTTTGATCCGGTGATTAAACTGTGGCTTCGATCGGACCCTGAAGACAGATTCCGACCAGTAAATATCCGTGTACTCGGAGCAAGCCAGTTCGCCTTCCCGCAGCCCGAGTTTCATCGCCATGCCGATCACGATTCGCATTCGGCCTTCAGCCGCAACGAGAATCCCTTTGATCTGGTCCGGGGAGTAGACGGTCGGCAATCGTTCATCGTACCCGGGTTCGGGTGGGAACACCGACTTTACATCTACCCCGGCGAATCGCATGATCGCCCGGAGCCGTGCGTGCTTGTTTGCCACGGTTCGGTCACTGAGCCCGCGCTTGCGGAGTGCGGCGTGGAACCGGAGAACATCCTGCCGGGTGACCTCGTCGACTAGTGTCCTCGGGCAGGACTTCAGGAACTCAGGCATTACCTGACGTGCCTGTGTCTCCGCCTCGAATGCTTCCCGGTGGTGGGCATCCAGGTAATACTCATCCGCCATCGCCCGGAGCGTCTTGCGCTCCGTGATCTCGGCCACCTTGACACCCGCTGCCTCAGCAACTGCCACGGCGCCAGACTGGACCTCGATCCGCTTGCGTTCTGCCTCGGCCGTTACTGCATCCCTGCCAGCCGCCCGGTAATGCGGCCGGCGATCTTCGATGTACCGGACTTCGTAGGCCGGGTGATCGAACTTCACCGCCACCCGATCGACGACAGCATACCCGGGTTTCACCCGGCCATTGCCAGCGTAGGCAGCCGGGTAACGTCTCCACTTGTCCTCGTGCTTGACCCTCAGCACCAAGGTTACGGCCCGGGCCTCACGCTCATACCCCGGCCGCTTGACTACCTTTTCCAGCTTCGTGGTTTTCATGCTCTGGCCCCTATCCATGGACCGTCTAGGTATCTCCCAGACCCTCTATGAATGACAATAGCATGACAACGGGCATAGTCAAAGCCGATTTATGTTTGTTTTCAATTGCTTATAAGTTGTATGCATTGAATCTCCCCCTCTCCGCCAGCATTTTTTTGTTCCTCATTCAAGTTTATTTAGATTTTTCGATGTAGTTTCCAATCCAACAAATGCAAGCCGCACCCTGTCAGATCAGCGCGTCGCCGCTGAAATCAGACTGGGCCTATACTCCCCGTCAGAGGAGCACCCATGCGGAGTCAGATCACGGCCGCCGAACCCGGTGAACGGTTTGCGATCCCGCTCGATGAGGCCTGGTACTGCGAGTCCTGCCGGGTAATTTTGAATGACTCGACCTGCTTTTGCTGCGCGAGTCGCGAGCATATCCACCGGTTGGCTGCGTGGCTGGACCGGGATAGCCAAGCTCTTCGGGTTCCCGACAGAGGCGTTTTCATTACGGTGACGCCTGAATCGAAGAAGCTGCCGAAGGAGGCAGAGGGCACCCGTGGGCCGCAGCGATTACCGCGCGCCTCCTGAGGGCGCGTCTTACGCCGCTGGTACTTCCCTTCTCCAAGGAAAGGTTTTGCTGACGATACCTGGCAGTATGGCAGGTCGGCATCCCGGATCTGCGTGGAGGAGAGCCGGGACGCATCCTGACATCTACCTGGCTTTTTGGGCTTTTTTGGCGGTTTTGGCGTTCAGGGTGGCGACGAGCGGGGCGCCGCCGGGGGTGGGCTTGACGCTGCTTCCGCGGACGATGGAGGTTGCGTCAGGGTTGTTGCCGTAGAGGCGGTTGTTGGCGTCGTTGTCAGGAGAGACGGTGGCGCCGCCGATGGAGACGCCGGCGAACATGCCCTTGGACCGGCCGTAGGAGTAGACCTGCGCATCCGTGGCGGCGGCGGCTGTGGCTCCGCTGGGACCGGCGGCGGCGGTGGCATCGGTGCCCATCTTGGTTTTTCCGCTAAGTATCTGGTTGACCACCTTTTTATCCATGATGAGCAGGACGAAGTCAGTGGAGGAGCCGCCAAGCTGCAGGCCGATGCTGGCGCCGCCCATGGTCATCATGGCAGGGGTGGACCATTTGCCGGTGAAGTTGTCGCCGCCGCGGCAGAGCATGGGGCCGCGGCCGCCGCTTCCACCGACGCCCACGCCGAACTTCTTGACGCCGGGCAGGACGACGATACATTTTGCGCCGCTGAGGACAGCAGCCGGAATTGTGTCTCCGTTGAGCATGCCGGTGGCAACGATGTTGGCTTTCTGAAGGGTGTCTTCGTCGGATTGCTTGTCGGCCGCTGAGGCGGGGCGAACAAGCAGGAGGGTGGCTGCGACGAGAATGCAGGGCAAGGCCCGCGCCAGGCGGGCACGGGTGTTGGCGGTGGAGGATTGCACCATGAAGTCTCTCCTTTGCAGGGTGTTGGAGTTGCTGTCAGCCCTTCTGCGCGGCTCTCGGCGTGAGCCATGCGCGGGGCCTATTTCCCTCAAATACAGCGATTGCCGGCGTTTTCTGCGTGCATCAGGAGCAGGGCGCAGGAAGGCGCGAGGGACGACTGGCTGGCATTCTCCAACTTCTCCGTCCGGTCGTCGATGCGTAGTTTCGTCAGGGGGGCCGGGCGAGCGGAACCGGGGCTCAGGCCAGGGTGATGGCCGCGACTTCGTATTCGCCAAGTGAAGGGATTGTGAACTGCAGGGCGCCTGCTTCTTCGCGGTGGGGGACGGTGGTCCCGGCCCGGAGCAGGTCGACCTGTTTTGCGCGGACGCCGGAGGGCAGCTTGAGGCGGACTTGCTGGGGGCCGAGGGGTTCGATGGACTGCAGCCAGCCGTGCTGGGCGTCGGGGGTGTTGTAGTTGAGCAGGTGGATGGCATAGCCGGGGGCGGTTTCCCAAGCGAAGACCTCGATGAAGCCGGGGCCGTCGACGTGGAGGATGCGCTGGTCGCGGGTGAGCCAGCCGATGGTGTTGTGGATGAGGCGCAGGAGGTCGCCGTGGCCGGTGATCCAGTAAGAGCGCTCGATGTCGCCGGCGAACCAAGCAGTGCGGCCGGCGCCCGAATCGCGCAGGACGACAGCGGGCTCGGTGGTATGGGACTGCGGCGGATAGGCCAATTCCGGCGGATAGTGCACGAAGCCCGGGACGACGGTGAGAAGCGGATCGGGAACGGGCTTGAGGGGCACGCGGTTATCGGCGCCGGGGAGCCAGTTGGTGTCAGTGAAGCGGTTGAGGAGCGCGTGAGGCGATGGCGGGTTTTCGATGCGCGCGTAGTAGGGATTGCCGTTGGTGCCGATGGCGTCGGCGGCTTTGCCGATGGCGAAGAGGGCGGCGAGGCCGAAGTCGGAGCGGGGCTTCAGGTTTTCGTCGTAGAGGCTGGTCTCGAAGCTGCCCATGAGCGATCCGCCGGCTTGCACGTAGGCGCGCAACTGGTCGCATTGGCGATCGCTGAGCATGGCGACGTTGGGGAGGAGGACGGCGCGGTACTTCTTGAGTCGATCCAGATCGAGACGGTCTTCGTGGATGTAGTCCCAGGCGAAGCGGCCGCGCAGGAGGGCGTCGTAGATGCCGTTGGTGGTCTCGCGCATGTAACTACGGCTGCGGGCGGTGGCGGGGCCGGGGTAGAGGAGCTGGGTCGCCTGCCCAATCACGACGCCGATGTTGGCGAGGGAGCGGCGGGTGGTGAGGTGGGCGTCGTGCTGCGCGGTCCAGTTGAAGTAATCGCGGCCGACGGGCTGCCAGCGGCGGTCTTCGTCGAATCCGTTCTCCGCGCCGACGAAGTGGAAGTAGGGCACCATGCCGCTGGCCAGCGTCTGGCTGAGCCACATGCGGGCTTCGGCGGGGTTCTTGGAGGCGTTGCGCCAGCCGGGGGTGCTGCTGGAGTAGGCTGCGGTGACGTTGGCGGCGAACTTGCCGTCGAGCACCGCGTTGCAGACGCGGCCCTGGAGGCTGCAGCCCCAGATGGCCGGCTCATGTTGCGTGCGGCCCTGGTTGTCGGCTTGAAACCAGGCCAGGATTTTGGCGAGCTGGTCGAGGTTGGGGCCGCCGCGCACGTTGCCGCCGGAGTTGGCGAAGAAGAAGCTGTCCTTCTTTTTTTCTTTCGCCAGCGCGTCATAGCGCTGCCATACGTCGAGGACGCGATCAGTGAAGGCGCGCCAGTATGCGGGGGTATCTGAGGCGGGCAGCTTGCTGCAGATCGCGCAGTGACAGTCCGGAAGCGATCCGAGGGGCGGCCAGCCGTTGGAGTAAAAGCAATCCACGTCATAGAGAGAGTTCACTTCCCGGATGATGGCGGGGATGTAGTCATCCATATAGGACGAGAACATGCAGGTCTTGAAGAGGCGCGGCTCTTCTCCGCTGAACTGCACGGAGCCGTCTTTGTGGCGCATGGCCCATTCGGGATGGGCGGCGAGGGCGTCCGGCCAGTTGAGGTCGGGGCTCATGCGGGCCACGACGCGCATGCCGCGCTGGCGGGCGGCGGCGGCACATTCGCCGAAGAAGTCGCGGCCGTTGAGGTATTTGCCGTGGCGGTGGAACGGCACTTTGGACGGGTAGTAGGCGAGGATGCCGGTGACGCTGACGAAGACGATGTCGGCTTTGGCGGCGTGCCAGTAGTCGGCCCAGGCGTCGATGTTCATGACCGCGGGATCGTGCTCGGTCATGTTGGTCTGGCCGACGCGGCGCACGCGTTTCTGCCATGGCTCGGAGGATGGATGGGGCGGGGCCATGCGCGGCGGCAGTTCAACCAGGCGCAGCTCGTCACCGGCTTGTTTGGCGGCGAGGATCGGGGGGGCATAGAGGACCGGGGGGGCGTCGAGGATTGGAGTCGAATCAAGGGCACTCAAGCGGGAAGCGAGCGGCAATCCGGCGGCGCCCGTGATGAGGCCGGATTTGAGGAAGTTGCGGCGGTTGAGCACAGGATTCTCCGGGAGTGCAGCAGCGGGACCCAGTGTAATACCCGCACATTCGCACTGCCGCCCGGCGCGGCAGAAGACGCTGTCACAATCGGTGCGCCGGAGCCACTGAAGAACTGCTGGACTGTGCACGGGAACTGCGGTAGCATCGTCGCAATCTCGTGAACTAAAACGAGATGCTCTGTTCCCCGACAGTCTTGAGCACGCACAACAGGATTGAGAGCGACGACACTGTGAGACGCAGGGTTCTTCCCCGGTTCTGCCAGTCAGAATGCCCCTGAGTCAGTGAGTCAATGAAAGCCCGTGCACCGGAGAGAACCGCGCCTTGTTCGCTGGCGCGCACAGGTATGCGCTGAGACGGCGTTCTGCCGTGCTGGGTCTCGAGAGCAGCAACAGGGCAAATGAATGGAACGCGTCACAGGATTGGCCGTTTTTCGGCCCTGAATGAAAGGCAGAGATAGGTGTTCCGTAGCGGGCCAATGCGGCTTGGTGTGTGGGCGTGGGTGCTGCTGACGCTGGTCCCCTGGTCAGCTTCCCAGGTTCCGCTGCAGAGGTCCGTCCAGGATGTGAGCACTCCCGCGGCTGTGGACAATGCGCCGGGGCCGTACTTTGCGCTGGTGATCGGTATCAGTAAGTATCCATCGCTGCATCCGCTGAATACGCCGCTGCGGGATGCGGATGCGGTGGCGGACCTGTTGAGGACCAAGTTCGGGTTTCAGACCACGGTGCTGCATGAAGCGACGCGACTGCAGATTGTGAGCGCTCTATGGGACTACCGGCGCATGCTGCCGAAGGACTCGAACCTGCTGATCTACTACGCGGGTCACGGGTCACTGGACGCGGACACGAAGATCGCCTATTGGCTGCCGTTCGACGCAGAGTCCTCGAACAGCGCGAACTGGATCAGTTCCGATGACATCAACGCATACATCAGCGCGATTCCGTCGCAGCACATTTTGATCATCTCGGACAGTTGTTACTCCGGGTCATTGAGCTTCAGCCGGGACGCGGCGATCGACACCAATCCGGCGAATCGGCTCACGTATCTGACGCAGATGCTGCAGCGGCGCTCCAGAACGCTGCTGGCGAGCGGCGGCAATGAGCCGGTGGACGATGGAGGAGCCGATGGGCACTCGGTGTTCGCCGGGGTTCTGCTGCAGACGCTGCGCGAGATGGATCAGCAACAGTTCAGCGCCAGCGACATATTCACGGTGATTCAACACCGGGTGGCAGGCCATTCCCAGCAACTGCCGCAGTACAGCTCCATCAATCGATCCGGTCACGATGGCGGCGATTTTGTGTTTTCAACCGACATGGGGCACCGGGTGGCGACTCTGGGAGGCCGGGTGGATATACCGACGGTTGCCGAGGTGGACGTGCAGGAGCAGGCGAACGTACTGCTGTCGCGGTATCAGAGCGCGTTTGAGCGGGAGGATCTTGGAGCCCTGCAGCGGTTGTGGCCCACGATGCCTGAAGACAAACGGAAAGGCAACGAGAAGTTTTTCAATACTGCGACCGAAATCACCTTGACATACAAGCTGCTGGGCAAGCCTGTGTTTGCAGATAATACCGGTCAGCTCGTCTTTTCCCAGGACATGAAGTTCAAACAGAACGGACGGATGGAAAAGTTAGACACGCCCAAAGTCACGATGACGCTGCAGAAAGTCTCCGGGCAACGGGGTGGGGACGAGTGGCAGATCAGCAATATCAAATGAGCAGCACGAACAGAAGGAGAGCTCATGACTTGCAGCAGACCGGTTTGGCTTTTATATGGGTGCGCGCTTGCAGCCATCCTCAGCAGTGCATCGCAGGCTCAACCCAATCCCTCGTATGGGACGGTAAGCAGTCCGTGTCCGACGCAGACTCTCGCGGTCTACAGCGGGGTTGCGCCGAGTCAGTCCAGCGATCTGGTATGTGTGCTGCCGCAGGTGTTTGGCTCCGGGGGCCTGGTGGGCACGAAAAACGGTGGACCACTGAACGATGCGACAGATCACGAGGTGCACTTCCAGGCATCGACCGTGCGCAGCTTCGCGCCGCTCAATGAAGAGATCGGCATCCAGCTGAACAACATGCCGCTGGCAGCGCCGGTGGCTCAATTCCTGTTTCAGGGCGGAGCCGTAGTGAGCACCACACAGGATTTGGGACCCATTCTCACCGACACTGCGGACACGCTGGGCAAGGGGCGATTTTATTTCAGTGCAGGTTTCCAGCACTTCGAATATGACCGGGTGGATGACGTCAACTTCAAGGCAGCGGACACCGTTTTTCATCACGAACTGGAGACGTGCTCGCCGCCAGACCCTATGGCTCCGCTGGATACGAGTCCGACGGCGTGTTTGTCAACGGGGGTAGTGCGCTACGTGAACGACATTGTCACCAGTCACAACGGGCTGAGCCTGAGGATGGACCAGTTCTCGATGACGGGTGCGTTCGGCGTGACCGACAGCCTTGATGTGGCGGTGGTGGTTCCGGTGGTGAGCATTCATCTGGGCATGTCGTCGGTCGCGAAGATCTACAATCTCGGACCGGTTTCCGGTCCCGACGCCATCGCTCCGTGCGATCAGGAGCACACTTTCGCGGGCACGAACGATGCGACGGCATGCCTGAACCAGAGTTTCTCGAAGTCAAGCAGTACGGCCGGTATGGGCGACATGCTGATACGCGCCAAGTACCGCACTCTCAAGGGGGAGAAGACCTCCATAGCAGTCGGAATGGAGTTCCGGCTTCCTACGGGAGACGCGTACAACTTTCTGGGTTCCGGCACGTGGGGTGTACGGCCCTTTGGCATCGTCACCGCGCATCTGGGCAGAATCTCCCCGCATGGGAGCCTCTCGTTCCAGGGCAATGGTCAATCGCTGCTGGCGGGAGACGTAACCGGAGCCGCCGTACAGAGGGCGCATCTGCCGGACGTGATTTCCTATACGGGCGGGGTGGACGCGATGATCACCCACCGATTTGGCGCGGCTGTGGACTTTCTGGGCCAGACCTTGCTGAGCGGCGCGCGGGTGACAGCCGGAAAGTATGACGGCTATGTCGACCCCGACGTGGGCAACCAGCCCGGCTATACGATTGCGGCGCAACCGGACCTCCACACTTTTACATCGACGTTCACGCTGGCAAGTGTTGCGCCCGGGATCAAGCTTGTGCCGGTCAACAATCTGACTATCATGGCGAGCGGGCTATTTCGACTCAACGACACAGGCTTGCACGCTCGGCCGGCGCCGATGCTGGGGGTCTCTTATTCGTTTTAGGCATTGTTAGGCATTGGTTCTGAAACGGCGCGCCTGTGCGAACCCTGTCGGTTCGCACAGTATTTGCTTGTCACCCTCTGCTACCATAATGACGATTGCAGTTCCCGCCGCCGGGCTGCGCTTTGTGCGAGAATCGTGCGGCCGGAGCAGAGAAAAGGAGATTTCAATGCCTCTTGTTTCAATGCGGCAACTGCTCGACGAAGCCGCGAAGGGCGGCTATGGCGTCGGAGCTTTCAATGTCAACAACATGGAGCAGATCCAGGCCATTGTAGGAGCGGCCAAGGAGACCAATTCGCCGGTCATCATCCAGGCCAGCCGCGGCGCGCGCAAGTACGCTGAAGACAAGTACCTGTTCCACCTGATTCTGGCGGCGAACGAACTGCATCCGGACGTGATGATTGCGATGCACCAGGATCACGGCAACAGCTTCGATACGTGCAAGTCGGCGATCGAACTGGGCTTCACTTCGGTGATGATGGACGGCTCGCTCAAGGATGACGGCAAGACGCCCTCGTCGTTTGAGGAGAACGTCGAGGTTACGCGGCGGGTGGTTGAATTTGCGCACGAGCGCGGCGTGACGGTGGAAGGCGAAATCGGCGTGCTGGGCGGCGTGGAAGACGGGCATGGTGCGGGCGGCTCGGGTCTGGAGCACATCACCGATCCCGACCAGGCGGTGGAATTTGCGGAGCGCACCGGCGTGGACGCCCTGGCGATTGCCATTGGCACCAGCCATGGAGCTTACAAGTTCAACAAGAAGCCCGACGGCTCGGTGCTGAAGATGGATGTACTGATCGCAATCCACGAGCACCTGCCGCACACGCACCTGGTGATGCATGGTTCATCCTCAGTGCCGAAGGAACTGCAGGACATTGTGAACCAGTATGGCGGACACCTGAACCCCACGTGGGGTGTGCCGGTGGAAGAGATTCAGCTCGGCATTCGCAATGGGGTGCGCAAGATCAACGTGGACACGGACAATCGCCTGGCTCTGACGGGCGCGATCCGCAAGGTTTTTGCGGAGACGCCGGAGAAGTTCGATCCGCGCGACTACCTGAAGCCGGCACGTGACGCGATGCAGAAGCTGGTGGCTCTGCGCATGACGCAGTTCGGGCAGGCGGGACACGGCAAGGACTACACGCCGCTGACCATCGCGGATATGGCAGAGGGCTATCGCAGCGGCAAGCTGGACACCCGGCCTTCCATGGCTGCCCACTAAGTTCTGACGCAGGATCAACAGGAAGGGCCGCTTCGCTGCAGCGAAGCGGCCCTCTTCTTTTTTCGGAACGGCTCGATTACAGATCGCCGCCGAGGAGGTTTTCTACAGCGGTGAGAGTGCCGAAGAGGCCGTGCTGTTCGCCGCCGGGGCCGGCGGTGAAGTAGAGCGTGGTTGCCGGGCCCGAGGCGCCGCCGCTGCCGAAGGCGATGCCCCAGAGGCCGTCGATGGTGACGGGATTATTGTCGGTCCCATACAGCGGTCCTCTGAGTCTGCCGCTGGCCGCGTCGTAGGAAAGGATGTTTCCGCTGCCAAACTGGCCGACCAGGATGTCGTGGCTGTTGGCGCCGAAGTCGCTGGGAGCTTGCGCGAGTCCCCACGGCCCGTTCAACCACATGCTGTGCTCAAAGCGCTGGAGCAGGCGGCCGGTGGGCGAGAACACGTCGACGTAGCCGAGCCCTGGGCCGTCCACCTCGTCGTGTTTTTCGCTGTCCTGTTTGGCGAAGGCGACGTATAGATTGCCGCCGATGTTCTGCACGTTGAAGGGAGCGAAGCCGTGGGGGATGCGCTCATCGCGGAAGGCATTGTCATCGTCGTCACGGTCGCCATCGCGGCCGAAGCGGACGAGGTGGAATTTTGTGTCGTAGACGGCGATGCGGCCTTTGCGGAAATCCGCTGCATAGAGGTAGTTGCTGTGAGTGCCCTGAGGATCGCCCACGGTGGCCATTGCCAGACCCTTGAACACGGACGCGCTGTGGGTGTTGACCTTGATGACGGCGGTGGTGGGCTGTACGGCGGGGTTCCAGCCGGAAATGGTGCCGTCTTCCGTGGCAAAGATGAACTTGGCCGGAGCGCCGGAAGCGAGATTGAAGTCGGTGGTGCCGTTGAACACCTGGCCGGTGGGAGTGCCGGACTGGCCGCTCTCCGCGCCGGGGATGGTGACCACCAGGGGCACGATGCTCCCCGTGCCGGTGTAAAGCGTGGTGACGCCCATGCCATTGTCCGAGACCCACCAGGGGGTGGCGGTGCCGCGCGACATGCCCCAGGCATTGACGAGGTTGGGGTCAGTGGCGGCGGCCATTCCGGGCTGATCGGACACCAGGTTGGTTTGTGCGTAATGTTGTGTGGGCTGAGCTGCCAGTCCTGCGGAAAGGCAGAGAAGGCCGGCGGCTATGGGGATGACACGCGGCGCGAATTTCGCGAATGACCTGCTAAACATAGTCCTCCTTGCGCCTGCGTATTCGAGCGGCAGGCTGCGCGAAAACGGGGGGAGCCCTGACAATTTCTGAATGGCTGCAGGCTTTTCGGACTTATAGCAAGCCGCCGCTTTGTGGTGGTCGCGTCGACTTGACTGCAATCGCTTCGGACACAGCCATTCAGGAATTGCTTTAGCGCAGCTTCAACATAGATTCGCGATGGTGTTGCAAATGTCAGGCAATTGTCAGCAGAAGGTGATTTGGTGGTCGTGCTGGCGACGGTGGCGCAGCGGGCGGGAGCGGGCGAGTTTTCAGAAGCACGAAGAAGTGCGGCTACCGGCGGCCTGAGGCCCGCGGTCGCGCATGAAACACGTGCTCCGCGGGGAGCATCCTACCTCCCAGCAAGGCGAAGTTCTCAGGAGACGATGCATGCCCGATCAGCCCGACGATCCGATTCACTACGACATGAAAATTCCGCCGGAGCCAAAGGACGCGACTCTGCACAAAGACGAAGAGCGGCGCGGGTCTGACGAAGCCAGCGAAGCTTCAGAGAAGCTGGACCGCTCCGACGATCAGCAGAGCAAGGCAAATCCTCCGGGGTCCGCGAACCGGTAATTGAGGGATAATGTTCACGCAAGCGGCGACCTGGCAAGCGCGTTGCGCCAGGGGCACGGCGCGGGGGAGGGTTCATGCGTCTATTCTCGACATTTCTGCTGGGTGTGACGGCGGGGTTGCGCTCGATGAGCGGCCCGGCCGCGGCAGCCAAAGCCGCGCGGCGCGTGGAGGCCTCAGGAGTTGCGCCGTTTCTCGACAAGGTGAACCTGCCTGCGATTCTGGCCATGCTCGCGCTTGGCGAGATGCTCGCGGACAAGCTGCCCTTCATGCCCGATCGCAAGGCGCCACCGGCGTTTGCGTGGCGTGTGGTGGCGGGGGCGCTGAGTGCGGCAGCCGTCACGTCGCGCGAGGATTCGCTCGCGCTCAGCGTGATCGCGGGAGCCGCCGGAGCGGTGACGGGGACGTTGGGCGGGTCGGCGCTACGCGCGCGGCTGGCTGAGATGTTCCATCACGACTTCCCAGCCGCGCTGGTGGAAGACGCGCTGGTGGTGACGCTGGCCGCACTTGCGGCGAAGGGCCTGGAAGCTCACGAGGGCTCCCCGGTCAGCGCCTGAGGCGCGCCGCCCGGCGGGTTTTCGGAACAAGAGACAACCATCGCAGTCAAGCGCCCGAAAGCATCCCTCAGAGGCTAAGCCGCGACGATTCTGCGCAGACTATCGACACGCCTTCGATTCCGCTCAGGGCGGGCTGAATTCGCGCCCCTCCAATACACAGTCCCTGGCCTCGAGTTTTCAGGCAGCCTTGCGATCCGAACAAGAAAAAGCCGCTTCACAGTCAGGAGAACTGTGAAGCGGCTTTTGACTACAGATGCGGGTTAGCGCGGTGGACGCCCGCCCCCACCCGACGACGGTGCAGGACCGCTCGGGGCAGGGCCGCGGGACGAGGATGAAGGCATGGTCGTGCCGGCAGCGCCGGACGATCCGCCCGACATGCGGCCCGACCCGGCGGACAGGGAGTCGCCGCCCATGCGCGGGGCCGCGACTCCGCGATGAACCGTAGCGCCCAGCACAGCGCCGCTCGATGCGCGGGTGTTCATGCCGTTGTTCATGGCTGGCGCACTGACGTACACCTGCGTGCTGGCACTTCCATGATTGATGGCGTGCTCGGAAAACTTATCGAGCTTGCCGAGGGTGTCGCGTGGAATGCCCAGCCCCGCGGAATCTTTGCGGAATTCGAACGAATCCGCCGACTTGAGCTCCGACCGAACCAGCGGACGGGTGCTGACCGGCATGAGGGTTGGGCCGCCCTGCGCGGGTGGCTGGCGGGGGATGATCGGGCGCGGGTTGCTGCCGCCGGGTCCGGTCTGGGTGGGGAGCATGGAGACGTTGTTCAGGCCCATCCAGCTGTTTCCAGGCATCCAGCCCCAGCCGGTTCCGGGGCAGTAGTTCCAACTGCCGGAGTGGTAGGGCGTCCAGCCCCACGGATAGGGCGACACCCAGGAATAGCCGCTGTTGCCGTACCACGCAAAGGACCCATTGGAATACGGATCCCACGCGGCACTTGCAAAGTAGGGCCGCCACATCATGGCGCCGGCCATGCCGCAGCCGCCGGCATCCATAAAGCTGCCGTAGTAGGAGAGGTCGTTCATGCCGTAGACGTAGGGCGAGTTATTCATGCTGCTCACCATGGCGAGGCGCTGGTGATAGCCGACAGAATTCTTGTCCCATTCGTCGAGGGCCGCGGAGGCGATATGGTTGTCGACGTTGAGCTCTCCGGCGGTGGCAAGGTTGAAGGTGACGGTCTTCTTCTTCGTCACATCCACTTCGCCCGTCTGGCTCTGGAGCTTGAGCGTGCCATCGTAGACGGCGAGCTTGGCGTCGCCCGCGCCCATATCAAGGCGGATATGGCTGTTGGGCGGCAGAATGACGCTTTGCGCGCCGAACAGGAGGGTGAACTGGTTAGCGAGGGAGGACTTCATCAGGCTGACGTAAGCTGTGCCCCGCACCACGCGAATCCATGAAACGGTCGTGCCGTTTTGCAGGCGCTCGAGCTTGGGGAACTCGACGATGGAGTTGGGTCCCATGCGCAGGGAGCTGTTGTCTTCGAACTCGACTTCAGCCGCGCCCATGGCGGTTTGCATGCGCGTCTGCTCAACGACAGGCAGATTGGCAACGGCGTTCTCCATGCCGCGGGCGATGGCGCGATCCATCTGGACTTCGCCCTTGACCTCACTCAGGCGGACGATACGAACCTTCGAAGCGGTGTCACTGGTTTTAGGAGTTTCAGCTGTCTGGGCCGTGATGGCGGCCGCAAACCACAATGTCGACAGGAAGGCTGTCGCCGCAGTCATTTTAGGCAGGCTCATGTCCGCCTCCTTCTGATTTGGCGAACCAGGGGAATGGAAGCCCCCAATCGATGCGAACGAAAGGTGAAAGCGCATCGATGGACCCGATGCTAGCACGAATCCAGCAGCTTTGACGACCAGGACGGAGCCACGGTTAGGCAAGTTTTACAAAGCGGTGACTTTCCTGATTGGTCCGGGCGGTGTGGAGGGTTGCAGAGATCAGGCGGCGCGAGGGACCTCGGCGGTGATTCCGGATGGGCCTTCGCCGGACTTGGGCGTGAGCAGCGGCCAGCCTTTGCGGAGTACGAACTCCAGCCATGCGCCGGCAAACTGCGAGGTGAGCACGGCGGCCAGGACCAGCGTGGTGTAGAACTGCGAGCTGATGATGCCGGCGTCGAAGGCGACGCTGGCCAGCACGATGCCCGGGCCGCCGCGCGCGTTGGTGGTCATGGAGAGGTTCACGAGGTCGAGGCCGCGGAAGCCTGCGATGCGGCCGGCGAGCCCGACCGAGAGCATCTTCACAACGCAACTGCCGATGAGGAACGTTACGAGCATCCACAGGCCAAAGCCGCGGATGAGGTCAAGCTTCAGCCCGACGATTGCGAAGTAGACAGGGATGAAGAACGCGAAGGCCACCTTGCCGATGGCATCGAGGGCTTCGGCGAAGATCCGGCGTTTCTTGTGCACCACGGCAAAACCGGCGAGGAACGCCGCGAAGACGAGGCTGACATCGAGCGCGCCGGCCACGGCGCAATAGGCGAACAGCACCGCCAGAGCGTAGCCGGTGGGCGACTGCTTTACGAGGACGTTGTGCTCAGCCTTGTTGATGCGCTTGATTACGCGCGGCACGATGGTGAGGCCAGCCACGAAGAACACCAGGGTGGCGAGCAGATGCAGGCTCATCTTCTTTGGGTCGAGCGCCGCCTTGCCGGCCATTGCGGTGGCGACGGCGAGTGCGAGCCACAGGACGATGTCTTCACACACGGCGACGCCGAGCACCAGGCGGGCGAAGCGGGTGTGGAGGATTTTGAGGTCCGAGAAGATTTTCGACACGACCGGGACCGATGTGACCGCCACTCCCACGGCGAGGATGATCATCAACGAAATGCGATTGCCGTTGGGGCCGGCAAGCGAGGGACGGACCAGCCAGGGGCCGAGCGCCAGGGCCAGGGCAAAGGGGATGCCGGAGCCGACGATGGCCAGCCAGCTCACCTCGCGCCGCTCTTCACGGGAGAACAACTGCTGGGTTTCCGCTCCGGAGAGGAACATCAGCAGCAGCAAGCCGAGCCAGTAGACGAAGTCAAGCACGTTGCCCTGGTGTTTGGCCTGAGTCAGCAAAGAGGAGACCGCCGGTATGCGTCCCAGCACCGCGGGACCCAGAACAATGCCCGCCAGGATCTCGCCGATCACCTTGGGTTGCCGCAGGCGCACGAACAGGTAGCCCAGCAATTGCGCAAAGCCTACGAGCAGAAGAAGGACCAGGATGAGAGAGGTGAGATCTGAATTGGACATGAAGCGGAAACCCCCGGGAATGGACCCTTTCAGGTGAGATGCCCAACCCGTTCAGGTGTTTGCTCCTGGGTTAACAGCGTGACAGGAAGCCTATTCCAAAGCCCATGGGGGAAGAGGTTCCAGCGCCGCTGGCCGGAACCTCCCAGGTGGCGCCTTTATTTGTGCGGACTGGCGGCTGGGGCAGCGCCGCTGGAGGCGCTGGGCATGGAGGAGGTGGAAGACGCCGAGCTTGTGGCGCCGCTGCTTCCGCCGTGGAAGGAACCGCCGGAGGCCGCGCCGGAACTCGCCTGTCCTCCACTGAAGCCTGCGCCGCTCGAACCGCCGCCGTGACTGACTGCGCCAAAGCCTGCAGCCCCGCTGCGCGCCGAAAAGCCGGAGTTGGACATACCGCCGCCGGAGAATCCCCCGCTCATGCGGCCGCCGACCGGGACGTTGACGGCGACGGCGTGGCCGCCCTGCAAAACCTGGTGGGACGTGACGAAGCCCTGCTGGTGATTGAAGGTCATGGGAATGGCGGTGTGGGCTACGATGCCGGATCTGGCATTGTCATGGATCGCGATGGCATTCATCCGCGGAGCGTCAACGCGCGCCAGGACCGGCTGCGCGGTACTGCGGAACTCGCGCGGCGGTGATTTGAGAAGTTGCACACCCTTGCCTGGCTCCACCCTCACGGGCATGAGGCGCACGGCGCCGTCCTTGCCCTTGATGGGCTGGAAGCCGATGCGGTTGATGGGCGGCTTGCCCTGCAAGTCTTTGGGGTGCAGAGGCAGCAGGACCTTGGTGTTGTTGAGCTTGGCCCAGCGGATGGGGCAATGATGATGACGCTTGCCGCTGACCACCCAGGCATAGCCGTCGTTACGCGGAATCCATTCGCCCGTGTGGCATAGCGCCCAGGCATAAGGATCGGCGCCGAAGTAGAACGCCTGGGGATTGTTGAGGTAGCCGGAGGGATAGAGGCCGCGGGCGCCGGGATACCACTGGGCCATGCAGGAGAACCATTCGCCGGGGTAAAGGGAACCGGGGGCGGCGATCGTGGGCCCGCCTGCCGAGGGTCTGGCGGTTTTCGGGGTAGGGGGCGGGGTGGGACCGGCGGTGAGCACGGGACGTGCCTGTGGGGCGTCGGGCTCCCAGCACATGCCGTAGGGCGGGCATTCGAAGAAATGCCCCTTGCCTTTCATGTCGGCCAGTCCAGGAAACGGCCGCTGCAAACCGGCTTCTTTCATCACCTCAGTGGACGCGCCGGCGCGGGATGCATAACGGTCGGCGACCCAGGCGTCGAATGCCGCGAAATCCGACGGCTTGCCCGCGGCTTCGGCTGTGGTTACGTGATGGCCCTCGCTTATGAACAGGGTCTTGCCCGGCTCCATCCCCACGTGAGAGGAGCCGAGGACCTCAAGGGTGCCCGTATCGAGCGCGGTGATCGACATGCCATCGAGATAGCTGGTCAGCCTCAGGTTCGACTTTTGCGGATAGCGGGTGAGCAGATTCTCAGTGGGGGTACGGACCAGGAAGGTTTCGCCGCCCATGAGCGAATCGAGGTGCGTGGCCATGGTGCCGCTCACCAGGGCGAGTTCGGAATGGGGGACGCCGCCGGTGGTGTGCAGGTCAATGCAATTGAGAACGGAGTTCTCGCCGAGGTAGATGGTTGAGGCATTCTCGAATTCGATTTCGGCGCGGCCGTCCTTGCCGGTGACCACGCTGTCGCCTTCGTTGAGCGGCAGATTCATCACCGCGGACTCCCAGGCGGGCTTGCTGGAGCTCTCATTCACGGTGGCGCGGGCGATGCGCACATCGCCTTCGAGGAAGCTGACTCTCACAATCTGCGGATAAGTGGCCTCAGGCACGCGCTGCCCGAGGATGAACACGGCGCCTTCCTTGAGGCGCTCCGAGGCATCGCTCTGCACCAGTTCCTTGATCTGCTCGGTGGCCTTTTTGGGGTCGGACTGAATCAAGGTGGACAAGGCCAGCAGCTTCGACTCTTCGCTCTGATCGCGCTTAGGCGGAACGGGCTCTCCGCGGCTGGAATGGATCTCAATCTGGAGGGCGTCGCAATCTTCAATCCAACTGCTCTTCCTGAATTGATTGCCGAGGTCGGCGCAGGTTCTGATGGCCTCGTCGCTTTTGCCGCTCTTGTTAAGCGCGTAGGCTTTCCAGTAGTACGCGCTGTCAGAGTGGGTGCCGCCCTCCTCGATGATTCTGGCGAAGGTGTTTACCGCTTCGGCCCAATGGCCGTCGTGGATGGCCTGCTTACCATTGGCATACTGCTTCGAATCCGGGGCTCCCGACTTGGTAGCGTCCTCCAGCATGCTGCTGACGGAACCGGATGAAGCTGAGAGGAGGGCCTCGGCGGGCGCGTTCTGACTATGCGCGCACATGGACCCCCCGGCCGCGGCGACCGCGGCGATCACTAGAAGTGCCCAACCCGTTCTCATGCTGCACCTCCCCTGGCAATCACGCGAACTGCTTTGGTGCGGTGCGGGTTCTTCGACCGTAACACCCGCACTTCAAAAAGGAGCCCTTCGGCGTTCATTTCGTCGCGAATGCGCGCGGCTTCGACGGCGTCCAGCCCATTGGGCCGGTTCGCGATTTCGGTCAATAGGCGGTCAAGATGGTTGAGAGCTTTCGACAGCGAAGCATCGCCGTCGCGTTCAGCATCGTCGCGGAAGACGCGGTTGGCTGCGAGGAGGCTGCGAGCCTCGTCTTTGAGCGGCTGGAGTTCGGCGCGGCCGGCTTCGACGTCAGAGTGCTTGAGCTCAACCAGGAGTTGCTCAGAGCGGTCGAGGTGATCCCCGAGAACCACGACAATGACTTTGGGCTGGGAGTTTGCAGGCGCAGCCGGTGCGGTTTGAGCCATCGGCTGCGGGGCATGGCGGTGCTCCCAGATGCGTCCCAGGTGGAAGGCACAAAAGGCCAGAACAGCGCAGCCGCCGGCGTAGCTCAAGGCCTGGAGCCAGGCGAATCGGCGCACACGGCTCTGGGCAAGCCGTGGAGG
>NZ_DASXYM010000029.1:0-36150 GCF_036502485.1 Occallatibacter sp.
CGTCCCCTTCAACGTCGCTTGCGGCCGCTGCCGCACCTGCCGCTCAGAGGAGACCGGAGTCTGTCTCAACGTCAACCCTGGTCGCGCCGGCGGAGCCTACGGCTACGTCGACATGGGTGGATGGATCGGCGGCCAGGCCGAATACGTCACAGTCCCTTACGCCGGCTTCAACCTCATCCCATTTCCCGATAAGGCCCAGGCCATGGCGAAGATCAAGGATCTCACCATGCTCACGGACATCCTCCCCACCGGTTTCCACGGGGCAATCAACGCAGGCGTCGGTGTCGGATCTACTGTCTACGTTGCCGGTGCAGGCCCGGTCGGCATGGCTGCTGCCGCCTCTGCCCACATCCTCGGTGCTGCGGTTGTCTTGGTCGGAGACATGAATGCCGAGCGCCTTGCTCACGTCAAAGCTGTCGGCTATGAGCCCATCGACCTGACAAGGGACGCTTCGCTTGAAGACCAGATCGCCGAGATCGTCGGCAAACCCGAGGTCGACGCTGCAATCGATGCGGTCGGCTTCGAGGCAAAGTCGCACGGGCACAACGCAACGGAAGCGCCCGCGGCCGTTCTCAATTCGCTTATGTCGATCACCCGCGCCGCCGGCTCCATCGGCATTCCCGGCCTCTACGTCACCGAGGATCCCGGTGCACACGACAAGGCGGCTCAGACCGGCAACCTTAGTATGCGCTTCGGCCTCGGCTGGGCGAAGTCGCACAGCTTCTTCACCGGCCAGACCCCCGTCCTCAAATACAACCGGCAGCTCATGCAGGCCATTCTGCACGACCGTCTGCCCATCGCGAAGATCGTCAACGCAACCGTCATCACTCTCGACGACGCGCCGCGAGGCTACAAGGACTTCGACAAGGGAGCAGCGAAGAAGTTCGTGATCGATCCCCACAATCTACTCAACGCCGCGGCCTGACCAACTCATCTACGACAAGACCCAGCCAGAGCGGGCCTTGTCGTGAATGACCGCCCACAGAACCGCTTTTTGCCCCAGGCATCAAACTCGCCCTCTGCGTAGCGAGTTCTCTCTCCCGCAAAAAGCTGTCTGAGGCTCCTTTAGCAACTGCACCTCTACCTCGACAGAGCATCGGCAAGAACTAATGACTTCAGCCGTTCTGGAGAAAAATCCTGTGCATACACATACAGAATCAATACTCCGCTTTCTCACCCTTCGCCGGAATTGAGGTCGCGACGCCCGGAGTGCCGGCATAGGTGATCAGCAGTACTGTGGGTTCGTCACCCGATTCTCCCCGGTGCACATCGTCAACGGACTCTCCGACCGCTTGACCTTGATGAACGACAAGAGTCTTGCCGCTGGCCCTTTCGTGCAAAGTGAGAGAGCCAGATAGCACATAAACAACATTTGGGAACGGATGAGTATGCCACGGCAACGCCGTATGAGGTGCGATAGTCAGTTTGATCGTTGTGAGTTGAGGTTGTCCCGTGGGATAGCGTGTGTAAGGTTTGCCATTCCAGGATCGCATAGTCTGCAATAGGATTTCGCGGTCGCCGCTCGCTACGTTGTGAGGACCGCTTTGAGCAATTACGGCCGCCAGAGACGCTCCAGCGATGATGGCAGCTATTTCTCCGATTCGGTATTTGGAAATCATCTCGATCGTCTCCATGGTTTGTCCGTTTGCTCAGCAGACCCCCTAAGCGGCCATTGCCCGTCTCGCGTCAGTGCGCACCGGCTCCGGCGGGCGGGCGCCCCTTTGTACGCGCTTGAAGAGCCACACGATCCCCGCCCCCGACAGGCAGAGCAGGGCCAGCCAGCGGAACACATCGACAAACGCCCAATCGGTGGCCTGATAGAGCAATTGGCGGTACAGCTGCAATTCGGCAGGATACCGGGCGTGTGCCGGGCCGAAATGGCTGCCCAGGGCGCCCATCTCTGTTTGCAGCGCCAATTGGAATTGCTGGCCGCTGCGGGGACTGTAATTCGTCATCTCGCTCTGATGGGCAATACTGCGCCGGGTCAAGAGCGTAGCTGTCAGCGAGACTCCGATCAAGCCGCCAATGTTGCGCATCAGGTTGTAAAGCCCGCTCGCCGCACCAATCTGCTCGCGGGGCAAAGTTCCGTACGCCTGTGTGCTGATGGGCACAAAGATAAATCCCACTCCAAAACCGGTAATCAGGATGGGGACCAACAGCGTCCAGGGGCTGATCTCGGTGGTCACGCTGCCCATGTACAGCGTGGTCGCCGCAAAGAGCATAAAGCCGAAAGTGAGCAAATATCGCGCGTCGAACCGTTCGGACAGCCACCAGGAGCAGTGCGGCCCAGCGGATCCAGACGGCGCCGAACCAGTCGTCTTCCTGACCTTTGTCGAGGATGATCTGCAGGCAGCCGATCCATACCACCAGCGTGCCCAAGCCGATGCCGTCGAAAGCAATCGACTTCGATCCCCTCATGTTCGGCGGGTCTTTGACAAATCGGCCGATCATGAGGATAGCCAGGATGCCGACAGGTATATTGATATAGAACGCGTAACGCCAGCTATAGGCGTCAGTGAGCCAGCCTCCCAGTGTGGGTCCGAGGACGGGGGCGCACACCACGCCGAACCCAAACAACGCCATGGCGACGCCGCGCTTCTCCGGTGGAAAACTCTCCAGAAGGATGGACTGCGACAGCGGTTGCAGAGCTCCGCCGCCGGCCCCCTGCAGTACACGCGCTGCCAGAATGAAGCCAAGCGTGGGCGCAGCGCCACACGCGAGCGACGATCCTGTGAAGATGGCGACACAGATGATGAAGAAGCGCTTGCGCCCGATCCGCATCGAAAACCAGTTCGAAGCGGGAAGCACGATCGCATTAGCAACTAAGTAGCTGGTCAGCACCCACGTAGCTTCGTCGCTGGAGGCCGACAGGGAGCCCGCGATGTAAGGGAGAGCCACGGAGGCGATCGCGGTGTCCAGAACCTCCATGAACGTCGCCAGCATGACCGAGAGGGCTACGATCCACGGACTCTCGACTGTGGAGGCAAATGCGGGGGCCTGAACCGCGGCTGACGGCCGGTCCGCGCTCGGTCCTCCTGGTAGTGCTTCGTCCTGCTCCGACATGCTTTGCTCGCTCCTTGGCGTTTCACATGTAAAGGTCAATGCGACGCGCAGCCGCGGTGGGAAAAGGAGGTCGCCGACGAATGAATGATCAAGGATGCCCTTAGGGTGCGCGAATGCGCTCATTGATCAGCTTCGATGGAGCGGAGAAAAGAACCGCCGCGGTAGAACCATTCGAGCGGGGAGCAACTCAACCTGTCTCATCCCGATAGATGCGTACGACCGCTTGAAGTTGCATTTGTGTAGCGTCCAGTCCCTCGATGCTGGAGGGCAGCAGATGGAAATCAATTAACGAAACTCATCGATAAGTCGCCGGCCTGTTGCAATCGAGCCTCAACACATGGGACGCGACCATCGCTTGCTTCGCGACTTTCACGTTCGTTATTCCTTGAACAAGTGCGTCGCGTGCGTGATCGACGCGCCCGGGCGCATCGCGGCCGCGACTATCGCTGCTTCTGTCAGCATCTCGTCATTTGTGCCGGCTTGACGGGCCGCTCTTACATGCAACTCAATGCAGTATGGGCACTGCGTAGTCAGCGCAACGGCGACGGCCATCAACTGCTTGTGCAACATGTCAATGGCACCGCCTTTGAACGCTTCTTTGTCAAAAACCCAAAAGGCTTTCATCGTTTCGGGTGCATTCTCATCAAGCCTCTTCAGCCGAGAGAGGTTTTTCATATCAAACATGGGGGCGACTCCATTTTGGTTTTAGATAAGGCGTATCCGACTATGAAACGTATGGGGAGCGCACTTAGATACGCAGTATCAAAGTTGATTTCTAACATCTCTCACAGAACCGGATGTCTCGTGGCGCGAAACGGGACATCCGGTCAGTAGAAAGACTTCGGCCAGACTCAGAAAGGACCACGCGCGGTGGAAAGCTCGAACTCCTGATGGCTTTCCATCGATTTGAGTTGCTCCAGCTTTCTTCTCGCAAGCGTCGAATAAATGCCCCTCGGATCGAGCCTGAGCGCCTTATTCAGTTCCACTCTTGCCGCGTCATAGCCTTGCAACTGGAACAGCGCCACGCCACGCAGGTAGGACACTCCTACTCTCTTCTGCGGATCAACCCCCATGAATCGCTCCGCATATGTAACCTCTTTGAGAGCGGTGTCAGGTTCTCCGACACCCAGATGAGACAGCGCGGCTTCGAAGTGCACGGTCCATGAGCTCGGCAGAAACGCAGCTGCGCGATCCAGCGGAACGAGAGCCTCTTTAAAGCGTCCCTGGTAAGTGTAGGTAAGACCCAAACCCAGATATGCAGCGCCCAACGCTGGATCGGCGTCGATTGCCCGCTGGAACTCGCGGGCGGCTTCAGCATAGTTAGCTCGCCTTAAGTTCACCACTCCCTGAATATCGAGTGCTATGGCACAACGTGGGAAGATATCGAGCGCCAGTTCAGCCTCCCTTTGCGCCGACTCAAAGCGTCCATGAATCAGGTCCTCGCGCGCCTTCTCAGTCGCTCTCTGTGCCTTATTCGGCGTAAGCAACTGATTAACTGACACGTTGTTTTGTGACGGTGACTTGTCCAAGAATTTGGTTGAGTCAACCTGCCCTGATGCGAGTCCGGCTGAGAAGGCCAGCATGGCAGCTAATAATCGCGAGCTTTTTGCAATCGGTGAGCGTTGCACAACAGCACGCACGTCTGAAATCGAGAGCCAGATCCTAGAGCTCATAGACATCACTCCCTTAAATCCCTGACGGTCATGGAGCCTACGATGGGCACTGCTCCTTCAGATCGTCACTCGGAAAAAAGCAAGCACGTTGCCAATCCGTGCTGTGAACGTGACAAATCGGAATGAATTAGGCCGGCGGGATCACTGATGGAGCATGGCAACCGCTCATTCTGTCAGTGAGAGCACGAATTCAATCGTTCGCTTCATCGCCCGAAGCGCTATCAATATCTTGACTATTTTGTGGAGAATGGATTCACTGTTTCGTGCATTAGGAGCTTCACTTCAATCTCCATGGAGCGATCTGGAAATCCCTCTGAGGGTTCGGCACACTTCTTAAGTGATGGCGGCCTGCCGCATTGGGCTGATGAATAGTTTGTGCGTTGGAAAACTGGGGGCCCCTTTGAAAGAGAGTCGATTTTTCGACGCGGCTCCAGCAAGTGTCGAAATGTCTTCGACACCCGGATCCAGTCACTACTTGTGTCCGTATTTCTCGACCCTGAGACCGCATGCCGGTTCAGTCACTTAGAAGAAAAGCGAAGTTCCGACAAGAATGTGGTGACGTGCCGGCATTTGGTAATCAGCTTGCAAACAAGTATTGGTGATCAAGAAGGATTCCGGTTAGTACAAGCGCTTGCGTTCAGGATCATGAAGAAGAAAGAGGTGCCGGTTCGTTTTCAGAGCTTGTTCGGACGGCAAGCGACTCGGCGACAGTTCCGCTTTGATCTCACTATTTCTCCTCAATGCGGTTTCGGGCATAGATGCATTCGTCACATGAAGGACTAACCGCGATGGCCTGGAACTAACGATCGGATCGCGCGCTTGCAGCCACCTGATCCTGGTCTTGAGCACCCAAGACCTTGTTCGTCACGCAAACCCTGCTAAAGGAGAAATGTCATGCCTGCACGCCCAGCCAAGACGCTACTCAGCCCGGATAATCATTCGCTGCTGATGATCGACCACCAGTATCTACAGATGCTCACCATTCGCTCGCACGACGCGAGCGAGATCATCAACGATGCCGTGGCCCTCGTCGAGGCGGCAGAGATCTTCAAAGTGCCAATGCTGACTACAACCGCCTTCAAGGAGCGTCAGGGTTTGGTTGCGCCGCTGGCCGAGGCGAGTAAGGCAGTGAAGCCGATCGACCGGACGACTCTCAACTCGTGGGAAGACCCGCGCATCGTCGACTGGGTAGAGAAGACGGGACGGAAGAAACTTGTGATCGCAGGGCAGTGGACCGAGGTGTGCATTGCTATGCCTGTCCTTTCCGCGCTCGACGCGGGCTTTGAGGTGTATGTCGTCACAGATGCCTGCGGCGGTGCTTCGTGCGAAGCCCACGACATGGCGGTGGAACGCATGGTGCAGGCAGGCGCGCGCCCGATCACAACTTGGGCGTATGTGTCCGAACTGCAGCGCGACTGGGCACGTGCAGCAACCGCCGAACAGGTCACTAAATTGTTCGCACAGCGGGGCGGCGCTTTTGGGCAGGGCCTGCTATGGGAGTGGGACCTGCTGAGTCTCAAGGAAGGCACGCGCTGAAACCGGTGCACTGGAGATAGAGGATGGACCATTCACGGACCTAAACGGCTGATCGCGCCAAGCTACGAGATGAACAACATCGCTATTGAATCGCAAGCACCATGTTGACGAAGTGACCTGCGGAATTCAAAAGAGCTGGCACGAGAGGTGTCCATTGCGCTGGATCAGACCAAAAGGAAGGGACTGAATGACAGAACAAGACAAGGTAATAAGCAATGACCGTGTCGGCCGGCGATCGTTTGTGGAGAAGACCTCGCCTGCGCTGGTAGCGGCAGCGAGCCTTCCAATTCTAGCTGCGGCGCAGCAGACGAAGGACATGAGTAGGGACACACACCGGGATCAACGAGAAAGAATTGGGGGCGAAGAACTCTGGCCTGGAAGCGCAGGAGCAAAAGTCGGTGTACCCGCCGGAAGCAGATGTGGGTGGCCAGCCTGCGTTCAAGTACCCCTTTGCCATCGCCCACAGACGCATAGAGTCGGGCGGCTGGACTCGCCAGGTGACGGTGCGCGACTTCCCATTGTCGAAGAGGATGGTCGGCGTGGAGATGCGTCTGATCGCCGGCGGTGTCCGCGAATTGCACTGGCACGTGGGTTCCGAGTGGGCATTTATGACGGCAGGCAGCGCGCGCATCGCGGCAGTCGACCAGAAGGGCCGGGCCTTTGTTGAGGACGTGAACGAAGGAGATCTCAGGTGACGGCTGGCGGCAACGTGAAGATCGTCGACCGGCACAACTTCCCGATCACGAACATCGCCGCGGCAATCGTAACAGTGAAGCCCGGTCGGCTGCGGGAGCTGCACTGGCACCCAAACGCGGATGAGTGGCAGTACTACGTGAAGGGCACAGCTCGTCTGACAGTCTTCACTGCCGGCACGCACGCCAGCACTATGGACTTCCACCCCGGCGACGTAGGCTACATCGATCAGTCGCAGCCGCACTACATCGAGAACATGGGCGATCACGACCTGATATTTCTGGAGGTTTTCCCGACGGCCGAGCACCAGGAGTTTCTCTGGGTGAGTGGCTTGCCCACACCCCATCGCGCCTTGTAAAGGAGCAAATTGGCACCGGCGAAGACTTCCTGGCGAGCATCACCAAGACCGAAGTTGCTCTCACTTCGGAGGCAGATCCAGGAGTTGGCAGCTAGTTGCCGGGAAATTCAATTCGATGAACGCTTTTCCCTGAGGAGTTCGCCCAACCCGCTCAATAGTCTAGTTGCTGATATGTGTGTAAGGAAGCGGCTTGTTTTTGCCAACGCTTAACAGGAATTCGGAGTGGAGAATCGCGCAACAGGCCATAAGTTGGTGCTGCGAGTCGAGAAGGTTTCCCAGCGAGTGCGAAGACATTTGAATCTGCGGCAAGCATTATCCGCCAAACTGTTGCCGCAGCAGGCACTGTGACTGGCGGTTAAAAGTGCCAGCGATCTCCAATGACGATCCGTGCAAAGCGGTGGTTTTACTCCGGCATACTTCCAGACGTGCGAATGTTGGCCCGGCGTACCTATACATACGCAGGGCTCTTCAAATAAATCTGCAGTTTGCTGCGTCCGAGCAATCCCGGCGGGCATCTACGCCTAATCGCGGGGCAGGGAGTGCTGCTGTTTTCTTGAAAGCTTCATCGGCCTTGCCCTTCAAGTCCGTTCTCCGCGCTCTACCAAATCCGTCGCGCGCGACAGATGGTCCTAACTTGTGCCTACTCCAACTCGTAAACTGCGCTGCCTGGATTATTGGCGCAGTCCGTACGCCAATTCCGCTCGTACGAGGACGGAGCGGTTAACCTGCGCCTTTGCGCTATCGCGCACTGTTGCTAAGAAGGAGTTATCTGTGCGAAAGAGAATCATGGTATGTACTTCGCTCACACTTGCGCTCGCGGCGCCATTTATAGCGCTGACGGGTCATATTCGTTCTGTGCGCGCCGACGCCGCACCGACGGATGATTCAAGAAACTCCACTGGCTTTCCCCTCCCGCCCGGGGCCATGGGAGAACTACAGCAGATCAACCATCAGATAGACGCTACCGAAGCCCAGACGCTCAAGATGATCAATACCGAAATGAGTTCGATGGTTCAGATTCAAACCTTGGGCAAACTCGAATTGTTCGATCGCTCCTTGTCGGTGCAAAGGAACGAGGCCTGCAGTACGTGTCACATGCCCAGTACGGGCTACACTGGTGCTAGCCAGACACTGAATGAAACCACGGTCGCATATCCGGGATCGGTGATGGGACGGTTTAGCGACCGAAAGCCGCAAAGCTATAGCTACGCAACATTGGCGCCAGTTCTTCACTACAACGCCACTCAGCAGGACTTCTACGGAGGCAACTTCTGGGATATGCGCGCGACTGGATCGCGGTTGCAGAGTGCCGCCGCGGAACAGGCACAAGGGCCCCCCACCAATCCGGTCGAAATGGGATTGCCTGACACCGCGTGCGTCGCTTACCGGATCGTGAAGGGGAATTACGAGTCGCTGTTCGTGAAGGTATGGGGCTCGACGATCGAATCGATCCAATGGCCGGCCAATGCAGAAAAGATGTGCTCAAGTCCAGCGGGCGCAGGTGGCGTTGGTCCGCAGTTGAGTCTAAGCTCCGAGGACCGCACTCGCGCCAACACCGTCTATGATCAATTCGGGTTGTCGATTGCAGCGTATGAAGGCTCGAATACCGTCAATGCCTTTAGCTCGAAGTTCGATGCCTACCTTGCGGGCAATGCACAATTGACCTCTCAGGAAATGCACGGATATCAACTCTTTAACGGGCAGGGCCAGTGCAACACCTGCCACCTGAGCGGCAATGCCAACGGTGCAACGGGCGGCACAGCGGCAGACGCAGCTCCGCTGTTCACGGACTTCACCTCTTCCAACCTGGGACTCCCCAAGAACACCAGAATCCCGTACCTCTACGAGAACAGTCCCGATAAATATGGCTTTGTCGCCAACCCAGTGGGCCTGGCGTATGTGGACCTGGGAGTTGGCGCATTCCTGAGCGGCGCACAAGGATCACCAGTTCCGGATCCGGAGTGGATGCAACTGGCTCCCAAGTTCGACGGCAAGATGCGGGTGCCCACGCTACGTAATGTCGATCAGCGCCCGTACCCAGGTTTCGTGAAATCCTACATGCACAATGGGTACCTCAAGAGCCTGAAGGAAGTTGTGCACTTCTATAACACGCGCGATACCATCTGCACCTCGCCAAACGATCCCAACGTAAAAAAGACCTGCTGGCCGGCTCCCGAGGTGACTGCCAACGAAGATACCACTGTCGGCGCTCTGGGTCTCAGCGATGAGGATGAGAACGACGTCGTGGCCTTCCTGAAAACGCTGACTGACGGCTACGCAACGAGTAATCCCAGTGTCACTGCGAAGATTCAGCGCAATCTTAAGGAGATCCGCAAGGACCTGCAACGGCAGGAAGCACGTAATAGCGGCGGAAATCAACCTCACGGAGCCAACTGAAACGACGAATCTCACGCCGGCCGGGCCTCTATCGCAAGCAGGGGCCCGCACTTTGTTCGCGTCTCCAACTGTGGTCAAGTGTGCTTCTTGAAAGTTTCGGTACTGGACCAAAGTGTGTGCACTCTTGTTGCCTCAGGTAGTGCGCCGAAGCTTGCTGATTCTGCCTGACAAAGCCCACGCGCCGCGTTGGCCGGACGTTTCGACTGTTTGAAAACGACGAGTCTCCTTCGCGCACAGGCAACGCCGAAATTGCTTGAGATGATGGCCAGTCGGTGCACCTTCTAGATGAATGTCGTCCACCGCGTTCAGGCTTTTTCACTCGCAACCCTCAAATTCGGTAACGCCGATTGTGGTGTCGACATCTTGTCATGGACACCAGTTTTTGACATCTGCGCAAGCCGCAGCGTTAGTCGCCGTATATATAACTCACTAAAATCATTGAATTGAATCCTCAAACGCGTAGCGCACATCGCTGGCAATCGGATTGCTCAGTAGATGGCAACCAGTCGATTCCGGCTGTTCGAAGGGCCGCTGAATCCCGCAGGTGCTGACTTCACATTGAGGAATTCGGATGGATACATGTAGATCAGACGACGAAACCGAGGTGAATCTCGTTCCGGCTGAATCGGATGAAATTCTGGTCGAGGTTGCGAAATCAGGGGATCGTTCCGCATTTGCAGAACTGTGGAGGCGGCACTCGAAGGCGGCATTCAGGAATGTCTATCGGATCACAAAGAACCGAGCTGATACCGAAGACGTAATTCAGGATGCATGGATAAAGGCTCTCGTGCATCTTAGGGGTTTCGATGGCCGGGCCGCATTTTCGACCTGGATCACGCGCATCGCGATAAATTCAGCACTCATGATGTTGCGGAGGAGGCGGTCACGCCCCGAGACCTCGATGGAACTCACCGATGGCGAGGCCTATCGGACTCGGGAATTTGCGGACTACACAGAGAACGCGGAAACGCATTACGTCAGGCGTCAGAGCGCTGAGCGATTGAAACGCGCAATCCGTGAGCTGAGGCCAGATTTGCGCACCGTGATCGAGATGCAACAATCAACGGACCGACGGGTGAAGGAGATCGCCGAACTAGCAGGCATCTCTGTCACGGCAACCAAGTCCCGCCTGTTGCGGGCCCGAGCTATTTTGCGCAAAGCTCTGGAGTAAGAGAGGCCCCGGGCAATCAAGTCGTCCGGACATCTAGCGCAAACAGCCGTTCGCACGTCGCAAGCACTCCTGAACGGTTTTGACATCGTCGCCACTCCCACTCCATCACAGTCGGAATTTTGACATTGAGGTTAGACACAAACAGGCATGCAACTGACATGCATCACAGAAGTCCCGGCGGTGCACCATTTAGTACCGCCACGAGTCTGGCATGGAAAGTGCACCTGAGGAGCTTGCGGGAGGCGATCTTGAAAATGTCAAGAGGAGAAGAGAGGCAGGAACACGGAAAAGGTTGAGCTGACGGACAACAACGATCCTAGTGGCGCGCGCAATCGAGATATGTTTCGGCTATCGACGGAGATCAACCACTGGCAGCGTTTTCCACAAAACATCACCGGGACCGACAAATGTTGGTGAGTAGATTTGCTCACTTCAATATTGCTCCGGTTTCCAGGAAGGATCACATGACCAACATTCAAACGAATAACACGAGAAAGGCTTGCTTCAAAATCGTGGATACGGTACCGTCTCTGGGCAGCCTCAGAACGGAAAATCCTACAAATTGGGATCACAAAAAGGTTCGGTCCACCCCTGGCCCTACATTCTCGTCGCCAATCCAGCGTGCCAAAGGCAGTGGCTCCAGTTCGAACGCCGGAGCGATCGGACAGCTGGAACAAATCGGACGGCTCAGTCACTATCCAGCTCGGACCGCAGTCTTCCAGCATGGCGATCCAGCGAATTCCATCTATATTGTGCGTGAGGGAAAACTTAAATTGTCTCTCAATTCACGTAGGGGCCGTTGTGTGGTCTTTAGATTCGCCGTTGCTGAAGACCTCCTCGGACTTAGCGCCGTTTTGAACCAGACCGATCATGAGTTTCTTGCCCAGACCCTTGAACCAAGCATCCTGGTCGCCATACCGCGGAACGAATTCGTAGAGATGCTGCACACCTCTGGTGAAGTCAACTCCTTCGCCACACGAGCATTAGCTCGTGATCATGAGGGAGTGTTACGTGGAATCCGTCGTCTCGGGTTGCCGGACTCTGTTCGCGAGCGCCTGGCACAACTGCTACTGAACTGCCTGGAGTTCCCACGCAGAGACTGTTTGCCGATGTCGATTCGGATGAATTGGACATTCGGCGAACTCGCTGAGATGGTCAACTCATCGAGAGAGACAGTTAATCGCATCATGAGGCAATTTGAACGTGAGGAACTCATCGCACTCCGCGGTTCCCTTGTCGTCATTCGCAACCATGCCAAGCTGAAGCTTCTTGCAGGCTGACGGGTTTCCACTCTACGTTCTGACCCAGGTTCGGGCGAGCGCTCCGCTGTACTTCTCATTCCGGCAATCGTCATCGTCCTGCGGTAAAAGGCGCAAGTCTATCAGATATTAGGAGGCCGCGCGTGCCGACGGAACAACGGGCAGTATAAGGTCCGAAAATGAGGATGACCGGTGGAACCATCACCTGTGAAAAGTCGCAGCATGACTTGACACTCGCGCGCTGTTAGCACTCATACCGCAAGCTCTCGCAATTTGGCAACGCCTCAATTCCGCCGTGGGTGCCCCCGCTATCGTCTCGCCTCAGCCTTCGCAAGCATTACCGCAGATTTCTGCGACGCCTCTTCGTAGTATTTGACCATCCGTTGCGGTTCACTTGCCTTGTAAGGTTGCAGGTTGTGGGCCCACCGGAACCCTATCGGCTGATACCACAACTCTGCCTCAACCTGGAAAGGCCCTGCCGCTTTGCCAGTCGACAGCAAATATCGCACTTGGCTTCCCTTGTCATTGAACGCCGGATCATCTGCCGCGTCACCCACTACCGCGACATCCTTCTCGGCCGTACCTTTGTCGAACCCCTTCGGCAGCAAGCGGCTGTCCTTCAGATATCCCACAGCGTGCAGCAGCCCGGTCGTTACCTTCCCACTTGAGTCCTTCAGAATCGGCTCGTAGATTTCCACTTGGTCGGGCTTCGTAATCTCCCGATAATACGGCTCGAATCTGAGCGGGTCCTGATCATTGTCGTTTCCCGCAATCGATCCATCGGCATTGAGCGCTCCCGACTCGAATACAAGCCGCCCATTTCCGTCTCGCACCAGAACATGCAGCCACGCACGCCTTGAAGGATAGGCAGTTGGCAGCTTGTGCCCAGTCAGGTTCTCGACCTCTACCTCCACCGCTAGCCCGTTCGTTGTCCGCTCAACGACGAGGATCGTCACCTTCGCGGACTTCGTCCGCAGGAACTCGGTTGTCCGTTTCACTGCCGCGTCCAACTCCTCCGGTTCGGCCGCTGTGGCCAATTCGTCTCGATGATCCTGGAGCATTCCCTGCATCAGGAAGTTCGCACCCACGAATACATGCCGGTGCATCCCCTCCCGCGGTTGGCCATACAAAGCTGTGATCGCCACCGCCTCATCAACTCGAGGCATATGACACTGCTGGCATGTCTGCCTCGTCCGACCCTCCGAATACTCGCTATGCTGCCACTCCTGGAACGGCACCTGCTCAGGAAACCTGCCGATCTTCTCCCCATGCGGTCCCAACGCGTCCGTATAGAGGGTGTGGCAACTTCCGCAAAGTCCGGGGTCGCTCATATGGTGCCCTTCGGTGGGCCTGTAGGTCGCGGTCGAGGAGTGCATCAACGTCTGATGTCCTTTGTCAATCGCAAACGGGCCATATTCTGGACGATCGCCCTTTGCATCGGGCTTTGCGATGGTCACATTCCCAACGAACGTCGACGGCGTTCCGAGTCCCACATTCTCAATCTGGTGACAGACCGAGCACGTTACCCCATCCTCCGCCGCCTGATTTCCCTCAGGAAACTTCTTCAGTGGAAAACGGGCCAGGACCTCCGTGTGGTGCCCAGCATCCCGGTCTGCCATACGAAGTGCCGGCATGTGGCAGATCGAGCAATCGTCCTCAATCGCCTGCTTCGACTCTGGATGATCGATCGATTCTCTCCGCACGCTTGCTTGCCAGTACGGGTCTCGCGAAGCATTTGCCATAATGCTCGCGCTCCAGTCGAGCCCGATCGAAATGTCCTCGCCTTCCCGCGTCTTCAGTCCGTTATGGCATGCCACGCACCTGTCCGAGGTCCGGAACACCGTTCCCGGGGGCACTCTGTCTCCTTTCGCATTCTCGGTCTTCGTCTGCGAATGGCCTCGCACCAATGGCAGAAACCCAGCCAGCGCGAGGCACAGCACAATAGGACCGCCCCAAGGGAGTCTCATCGCCAACCTCCCCAGAGCTTCCCGTCCGCGCGGTCCCAAAGCAGATAGAACAACACCTGAGGTGTTCGAGAAGCCGTGTTGGTGAACGGCTCGCGTACTCCAAAACCCGTGCGAACGTGTTGTCGACGGCTAATCGTGATCTGCATCTCCGGCAGCACATCCCAATCTGTGCTCGCATTCGGCTTGAAATCCCGGGTAGCGAGCACTTCTACCATCGGCGAAAACAGTCGCCCCAGCATGTGGTCCGGAGCTACAGCCTGTCCCACCGTAGATCGCCAGAACATACTGCGCGGCGCCACACTCGTGTCAAACGGAAGGTCCGCGCCGGCCTCGAATTGCAGGAACGTGTTCTCCCGGAACAACTGGTCGAACGCGGCAAATGGTTCAAACTGTGCCGTTCCAGCGCCAAACCCCCGCTTGCTATCCCCAGTAGGCAGCAGAAATCCACCTTGCACACTCAGGATGGAGCCCGTCCGAAGGCTGGAAAATATCTCCCGCTTCACTCCCAGCGTTATTCTCCCAGCCCCTCCGTCCAGTTGTGATTCTGGTCTGCATAGCTCACTGGAATATCGGTCTCCAGTTGCGTCCGGGCATCGATGATCGTCCGCTCGTCGATCACATCCGTTGTCCATGTCGGCGCTCCCGAGGCACTCGCCGCAGTCGATACCACAATTTCATTCTCGGGAAATGCCTTCTCTGTAACTAAAGCACGCGGCAGATTCAACTCCCCCAGCGGATCGTGGTGCACATTCTTGCAGAACCCCCGCATGTAGGCCATCACATCGTTGATCTGCTTGTCCGTCAGCAGGTCCCCGAATGCAGGCATGATCTGCGACAGGCCGCGCGACGGCCCGCCATGCACAATCGCAGCCTTCCAGTTGCCGTTTGGCTCGGGCGTCGTACCGGCGCAATCCGTGAAGTCCGGAAACGTATCGGGCCTCCTGAAGACAGTCATCGATTGAGGAGCGCCCTTGCCCTCGCTCCCATGGCACGCAATGCACCCCGTCTTGTAGATCGCCTCGCCGGCTTTCGCGTCCGGATGCTCGGAGTAATGGAGCGTTTGCGGGCGAAGTGTCACAATTCCCGCACTCGTTAGTGCAATGCCAAGGATCAGCGCTCGGAAGAACCCGTTCTTGTTTGGCACAATCAACCTTCCTCCTCGTGGTTCCCCCTGCATATCGAAACCACGATCGGATCCCGAGGATGTTCAAAGTGACGCACCACCGCAAGCTTTTCTCGATGGCCTCGTTCTCATTCCTGTTCTCCTAGCATCTGATGTGCCACTTTAGCTGTGAGAGAACCTCAAACACATCTGCATCGTGATCACGATGACGTGAGAGTAGTGTCGATGGGCCGACACCGGAGTCAATCGCCATCGACGCGGGCTAGTGCGATCAAGTGCCGCGGATCAATCTGGACAAAGCCCGCTTACCTTGGTCATCGTGTCACCCACAGAATCGTCTTATGCACTGAAAGCATCAGAAGTTTGTGAGTCTTTCCGGTCTGACAGTCCGCACTGGCCCTTCCAGTTCTGCCGGGCCTTGACTTTGCCGGCGACCCGCAGCCGGCAAAAGCGAGCCCCATCCGGCGTTATTGAAAAGCAGGTGACATGAGTTGGAGTTTAGTCAATGCATCGAGAACAAATGGAACATTTCGTTTTCGTCTTCTTGATGGGACCATTCTTGCCGAGGTCCAGTCTCAGTAAGACTCTTCAAGACCTGAGCGATAAACTCGCACCGCGAGTTGCCGTGGTGCGTCCGTTGCCTTCTCGAACTGCCCTCTGTCAAATCGCTCCAGATTTGGTCGCCCTTTGGAGTCGAGACAAACGCGGGACCGCCTTCGAGGAATCTGTATGCTCCCCGAGTCAAATTGAAGAAGGGACAATCCCAGCGCACCCGGTCGATCCGACTGCCGAGAGGAAGGAGTGGCGCTTTCTGCTGTCGGAACTTTCAGCTTGGATGCGTGACAACTCCGGCACAAAGCGACGGATGTAGTCCGGCGAGTTTCGAGAGGTGGGGCGGTATACTGGGTCCGCTTAGGCGGTATCCCGTGGTTGCCGATGTTGGAGAAAGAATGGCAGACACGAGGTATCAAGAAGGCAGTTTGAAAAAATCAACACGAAGCAAGGCCTGGTTTGGAAGCTGCGGTATTTCGCACATCGGGACCCCGATGGCAAATGGTCAGAGCGAACCCCGTTACTCGTTGGCGCAGTTTCTGACTTTCCAACGGAGAAAAGGGCTCGAGCCGAAGCCGTGAGGCTGGGGCTCATTGAACGAATCAACCGGACCAGCCTTCCACTCACCAAGGTTACATTCGGATTCATCGCGAGGGACTATATCCGGATCAACCTCTCAGATAATGCCATAAAGCCAAAAGCCTCCACCACCAGGTACACGGAGGGCCTGATTATCAATAAGCATCTGCTCCCCCGCTGGGACGAAGTGCTCGTTAGCGACATGAAGACTTTGGCGATTGAAGAATGGCTGAACAGCGTCTCAGTCGACACGCTCGGGGAAAAAGGTCAGGAATGGGATTCCCTGACCAAATGGCGCCGTGTCATGAGCGACATACTCCTCCCTGCACAGAAACATGACCTCATACCCGAGTCGTTTAATCCGATGTTGAAGGTCAATGTCACGGCTTCGAGTTTAGGTTACATGCCAATCATCCTCCTTCCGAACCAGACGTTCGTAATGCTCAATGCCCTCCCGTTATTACAGCAAACGATGGTTGTTTTGGACGCAGCAACCGGAATTCGCTACAGCGAGATAGCGGGACTCCTGTGGAAAGATGTGGATTGGGAAGATAAATGCATCTACATCGAACGTCGGTGGATTCGAGGTAACGTACATAAACCCAAGACGCCAGCATCCAAGGCCGCGGTTGCGATGTCCGACGTGCTCGCTGCCTACTTGCTGGCGTGGCGCAAGGAGACGATGTACGGCAAAGACACCGATTGGATCTTCGCCAGTAGCCGCACTAAGGGAAAGACGCCACGGGTTGGGAACATGCTGGTTCGCAGCTACCTGTACCCGGTGGCCGTCAAGGCTGGCGTTCTTACAACCACCAACATCAAGGTAATGAGAACGATAAAGAAGAAAGGAAAGAAGGTTAAGGCCGAGGTGGAAGTACCCATCTACTTCGACAAGAAGGGCAAACGGGTGAAGCGCTTCGGCTTCCACCAGTTCCGCCATAGCTTGTCCAGCTTCCTTACGACGAAGAAGAAGGTCGACCCAAAGACGGCGCAGACCGCGCTGCGTCAGAGCGATGCTAGGTTCACTCTGGACAAGTACACTCAACCCGACAAAGACGAGCTTCTGGCCGCGCAGAATCTGATGCTCGACGCAATTTTCAAAACGGTGCCCCAGGCAGTCCAATAGCTTTGGGTGAAACCTTCGGTGAAATGGGATGGATGCGGAAGTCGTAAGTTACTGAAGAATGATGGTAGGCACGAGGAGATTCGAACTCCTGACCTCTTCCGTGTCAAGGAAGCGCTCTAACCAACTGAGCTACGCGCCTATGATGGGACTGGAACAGTGGGAGTTCCGATCCGGTGCCTGAACCAAACCCGAATCGAACCCTGCCTGCCTTAGAACGCATCCAACCGCGTTCGGCCCCTTGGACAGCATCAGCCTTAGTCTAGCAGCATCGAGGCGCTGCTGGAAGTCGCAAAGGGTCGGCAGGTCCGTGCTATACCATCTCTTTGGCTCTCACCATGGGTGATCGAAGACCGCCCGCGCACCCATACCTTGCGTGCAACCCCCAATGAGATGCCAGGCCGACGCGGTCCGGCATTCAAAGAAAACGGCAATGAACGAACCTACCGCACCCCGGAACCCGCTTCGCACGATGCCGAATCTGCTTACGATTGCGCGCATCTGTCTCGCTCCTTTCCTCGTATCCGCCGTACTCGAAGGAAGATTCCGACTGGGATTTGTGCTGTTTGTCGTGGCGGGGGTCAGTGACGCCCTCGACGGCGCTCTTGCCCGGGTGCTCGAACAGCGAACCGCTCTCGGGCAGTATCTCGACCCGGTGGCGGACAAAATCCTCTTGAGTACGCTTTTCCTCGTGCTCACGCACATGAATCTGATCCCCGTCCGCGTGACCGTCCTGGTATTTGGCAGAGATCTGGGAATTTTGGTGGTCGCCGCCATCCTGTATACAGCCGTCGGCCGGCGTGAGTTCAAGCCCAGCATCTATGGCAAAGGGAACACCCTGGCGCAGGTCGCCGCCGTTGCCGCAGTCCTTCTCTATCAATTTGATAGCGACCGCTGGGTGGCTGGTCTGCGCCTGCTCGCACTCGACGCCACCATGGCGCTGACCATCGCGTCCGGTCTGCACTATGCGTGGCTGGTCAGCAGGCGCACCGGTTCCCACGGGGCAAACAGCCCCGCAGCCGGCGGTCCCATGAAATAGCTGCTGATTCAGGAGTCGCTATCCGCCTGCTCGGCTTGCACCGTCTCCTCAATTTCCATATCCCGAAATTCTTCAGAATCAAAGACTTCGCCGCACTCCAGGCATTCAACGAACTCAATATCGTCGTGCCGGGAGACAATGCGCACTCGTGGGTGTTTGCAGACCGTCGCCATAGTGTCAGATTCGACTCAAATTCACCGCTTCTTCAGATCTTGGATTCTGCCATCGGCTAGCCCGCCGGTTACCCAACCGCCAGTAACTCCGGTTCGCGCGATGGCACGCGCGCTCTCATAGAAGTTCAATACGAACTATATGGGCCCCGGTTCCAGCCAAAAACCGATGAACTGGACCGACAAATCAAACCCGGTCGAGCGCGACTCGATGAAAAAAGACCTGCTCTTTGGGCCAGATTGTATCCAGCTCTCCGGGAATTGAAAATCAGTTTTTGGTGAAATTATGCTCCCCGCTGCCTGCCGCATCAAAGAGCGCCCGGGTTGAATCGCCGACCGGAACGGTCGTATACTAAATACGGACTATTCCAGTCGGATATTTCATGCTGAAGCTGACCAAAAAAGCGGACTACGGGTTGATGGCCTTGAAGTACCTGGCCGAACACCCCGAGTGTCCCGCGCAGAGCGCAAAGGACATCGCCGATGCCTACGGCATTCCGGCGCAGTTGCTGGCCAAGATCCTCCAGCGGCTCACCAAAACCGGACTGTTGCGCTCGCACGCCGGCATGAATGGCGGCTACGCCCTGTCCCGCGACGCCCGCCAGATTTCAGCTTTCGAAGTGATCCACGCAATTGACGGCCCGCTGTTTATCACCTCGTGCACCAAGGGTGCCAAGGGCTGCGAGCTAACCACGAATTGCACCATCAAAGAGCCGCTCGCGCGAGTGAATGAAACCATCGTGGGCGTGCTGAAAAGTATCAGTATTTATGACCTCGCCGAGCGTGAACCAAACGCTCACGCCGCTCCGCCGGCTCAGGCGCTGGTCACGCTCACAATGTAGTTTGCAGGAAGTTCAACCAGCAATTTTCCCCCGTCGCGAAGCGCGGACGGCAAGCAGCAATGAAGGACGGAATACCCGATGAGTACAGTCGTTAGCCAAGTGGAAGTGCCGGCGGGAGTCACGCTCCCCATCTATATGGACAATCACGCCACCAGCCCCCTCGACCCCCGGGTGCTCGAAGCGATGATGCCCTTTTTCACGACCAAGTTCGGCAATGCCGCCAGCCGCAACCATCAATTTGGGTGGGAAGCCGAGCAGGCCGTTGAGACCGCCCGCGAGCAGATTGCCAAACTGATCGGCGCCACCGCCAAGGAGATCATCTTCACCTCCGGCGCTACCGAGTCGAACAACCTGGCCATCAAGGGCATCGCGGAAATGTACCGCGAGCGCGGCAACCACATCATCACCCAGGTCACCGAGCACAAGGCGGTCCTCGACACCTGCAAGCGTCTTGAGAAGTACGGCTACCGCGTCACTTACTTGCCCGTGAAGGCGGATGGCCTCATCGATCTCGAAGACCTCAAGCGCGCCATCGACGACAAAACCATTCTCGTCACCATCATGGCGGCTAACAACGAAATCGGCGTGCTGCAGCCCATCCGCGAAATCGGCAAGATCTGCCACGAGAAAGGCATCATCTTCCACACCGATGCGGTGCAGATCGTCGGAAAGGTGCCGTTCAACGTTATCCAGGACAACGTCGACGTTGCCTCCCTCTCCGGCCACAAGATCTACGGGCCCAAGGGTGTGGGCGCACTCTACGTACGCCGGCGCAATCCGCGCGTCCAGATTGCCGCCCAGATCGACGGCGGCGGCCACGAGCGCGGCATGCGCTCCGGAACGCTCAACGTACCCGGCATCGTCGGCCTCGGCAAGGCCTGCGAAATCGCTTACTCCGAGATGGAGAACGAGGCGGCCTACCTGCGAAATCTTCGCGATCGCCTGAAAGACAAGTTCGAGTCCGCCCTTGACTACATTCACGTGAATGGGTCCATGGAGCATCGCCTGCCCGGCAATCTCAACATGAGCTTTGTCTACGTCGAAGGCGAGTCGCTGCTGATGGGCATCAATGACGTGGCCGTTTCGAGCGGTTCCGCCTGCACCTCGGCAACTCTGGAACCCAGCTATGTGCTCAAGGCTCTTGGGCTTGGCGACGACGTGGCGCACAGTTCCATCCGCTTCGGCCTGGGCAGGTTCAACACAGAAGCTGAGGTCGACTACGTGGCCAGCAAGGTCATCGACATCGTACAGAAGCTGCGCGAACTCTCGCCCCTCTACGAAATGGTGAAAGAAGGCATTGATCTGACCAAGATCGAGTGGCAGGCACACTAAAGACGAGTGATCAGTGAACTGGGATCGGTGGTCAGGAAATGCGCCCATCAAGCGGCACGGCGCATCCAATCACCGGCGGAAGACTGATCGCTGAACACGGACAACGGATCACGGAGTTTTTGCGGCTTCCCCGCAGAAGGAGATTGGGACCAAATGGCATACAGCGACAAGGTAGTTGATCACTACAACAATCCGCGCAACGTGGGTACCCTCGATAAGGGTTCGCAGGAAGTCGGTACCGGCCTGGTTGGCGCACCCGAATGCGGCGACGTCATGCGCCTCCAGATCAAGGTGAACCCCGAAACGCAGGTTATCGAGGAAGCCAAATTCAAAACCTTCGGCTGCGGCTCGGCCATCGCAAGCTCATCGCTCGCCACTGAGTGGATCAAGGGCCGCACCGTGGAAGACGCTCTGGCGATCAAAAACACTGACATCGTGAAGGAGCTTTCGCTTCCTCCCGTCAAGATTCATTGCTCCGTGCTCGCCGAAGACGCCATCCGCGCCGCAATCGGCGATTGGAAGAAGAAGAACGGCGTAGCCGAAACCGAGCAGGCAACCGCCACCGCCGCGCATTGAAGCTAACAACGCCTCAACGCTCGGTGACCTGAAGGGGCTTCGTAACAGGGCCCGACTTGATTCGGGCCCATAGCCTCTCAAAAATTGTGAGGGGCTTTAGCCCCTGCAAAGGCTGAAAAATGTCGAACTTCGTAAGCATCGAAAGCAAGCCGGCCGAAGGCACGTCCGCTAAGCCGCAGTCCGGCCGCACGCCCGCCGCAGGCGGAGTTGGCCCCGCCGCAGGTAGCGGCATCGCGGTCACCGACCGCGCGGTAAAGAAGATTCGCGCAGCCATGGCCAAGGAAGGTATATCGCCCGAAGAAGGCGGCCTGCGCCTCGGCGTGCTGGGCGGCGGCTGCTCAGGGCTTTCTTATTCCATCAAGTTCGACGCCCGTCCCCGCGAGCGCGACCGCGTCTACGAATTCGACGACGTACGCATCTTCGTCGATCCCAAATCGTTTCTTTATCTGCACGGCATGACGCTCGACTATGAAGAGACGCTGATGCGGCAAGGGTTCAACTTCATCAACCCAAACTCCTCGCGTTCCTGCGGCTGCGGGTCGTCCTTCTCGTAGCAATCCTGTGCACGTTGCAAGTAAGGCTCTGACATGTTGAAGGTCATCGAATCTGCGGTCCCCGTTGAGTGCTGGTCCTGTTCCGTCGCGCATAACGAACTCACACTCTTTTGCCCTCACTGCAGCAAGATCCAGCCGCCGCAGGAGGGAAATTACTTCGTGGCGTTCAGCCTTGAGCCACGCCTCAACATCGACCTGGAAAAGCTCGAACAGGAGTTCCACAGGCTCAGCCGCCGTCTGCATCCCGACCGCTTTGCGCGCGCCACAGAGAACGAGAAGGAATGGAGCCTCGCCGATACGGCCCTGCTCAATGACGCCTATCGCACCCTGAAGGATCCCATCCGCCGCACCGAGTACCTGCTCAAGCTGCACGGCGCAGAAATCGGTGAAGAACATGCCGGCAAGAACCGGCGGCCCAATGAGATGGGCGCCTCCCGTGCCCCGGCCGATCTGCTCGAAGAGGTCTTTGACTTGAACATGCAGCTTGAGGAAATGCGCGCCGCAAAGGCTTCAGGCGACGAAGACCCCTCGCTCAAGCAGAGCCTCACCGAGGCAAAGTCGAAATTCGAAGGCCTGCTCCATGCCGTCGACAACGACCTGCGCGGCGAGTGGAACGCCTGGGACGTTGGTGACCCATCCGCCCGCCATACCGCACAAAATAACATGGTGGCGCTGCTCGACCGCAGGCGCTACCTCAGCAACCTGGTCCGCGAAGTCAACGAGACCCTCGGGGCCTGACGATCAGCCTGCGCGAGCTGTAACAGCACTTTCGATTCGGTGCGCGATTCATTCGGGAAGACATTGAGTTTTGGTTTGTTTCGAAAGGACACGATTTCGCATTTTGCTGAAAAATCCGGAAGAAGGAGCCTTCTAATAAGGGCAGGATTTCAGTCGGGCCGATAAGCTGCTCATTTTTGGGCGTTGGGCTTTACCCCCCGCCAAAGATCGTCGGCCTACATTGCCTTGAATTGCCTTCTTCCCGCAAGCTGTTAAGTCGTGCTGCACAACACCGCAACATAAATTCTGGGCTTTAGCCCCTGAGGGATTTGAAAATCGGCATGGCTGAAGGACGCGTAGTCGGCATTGACCTCGGAACCACTAATTCCCTGGTCGCCTACATGGAAGGTGAAAAGCCGGTGGTCATTCCCGGCGTGGACGGCTCCAACCTCGTGCCGTCTGTGGTTGCATTGGACCCCATGCCCAAGGACGGCGGACGTCCCACCGTCACCGTCGGCAACAGTGCCCGCAAGGTGCTGATCGAAACGCCCGAGCGCGTCATCTACTCCGTCAAACGCCTCATGGGCCGCGGCCTGAGCGAAATCGAGAAAGAACTCAACCTCTTCCCGTTTCGCCTGGCCGACGACGTCGAAGAAGGCGAGGTACCTCGCATCCAGCTTGGCGAACTAAAATTCACGCCGCCTGAAATCTCTGCTTACGTGCTGCGTCAGCTCAAGCGCAACGCAGAACGCTTCTTCGGCGCCCCCGTTTCGCAGGCGGTGATCACCGTGCCCGCCTACTTCAACGATGCCCAGCGCCAGGCCACCAAGGATGCCGGCCGCATGGCCGGGCTTGAAGTGCTCCGCCTGGTCAACGAGCCCACCGCCGCGGCGCTCGCCTACGGCCTCGATCGCCGCAAGGAAGGAACCATTGCCGTCTACGATCTCGGCGGCGGCACCTTCGACATCTCCATCCTCAAGCTGCGCGATGGCATCTTCGAAGTGCAATCGACCAACGGCGACACGCACCTCGGCGGCGACGACATCGATAACATGCTGGTGGGCATCGCCCTCGATGAGGTTCACGCCGAGAACGGCGTCGATCTCCGCTCCCAACCCGGCGCGGTGCAGGCCATCCGCAAAGCTGCCATTGACGCCAAGATCCGCCTCTCCAGCGAGCCCGCGGCGCAGTTCGATATCGAGCTGCCCAACGGCGATCGCTACCAGCGCGAAATTCCCCGCGAAGTCTTCGAGCAGTTGATCGAGCCCATCCTCCATCGCACCGCAGGACCCTGCAAACAGGCGCTGCTCGACGCCAACCTCAAGCCGGAGCAAATAGACGAGGTCGTCCTGGTTGGTGGATCCACGCGGATCCCCGCGATCCGCGCGCTCGTCGACAATCTCTTCCAGCTCAGCGCACGTGGCAAACAAGCCCATACCGAGCTCAACCCCGACGAAGTGGTTGCTCTCGGCGCTGCCGTGCAGGCTGACATCCTTGCCGGCGCCTCCAAGGCCACCGAAGAGCTCCTGCTTCTCGACGTGACGCCCCTGTCCCTCGGCATCGAGGCCCTCGGCGGTACCGTCGCCAAAATCATTCAACGCAACTCGACCATCCCTGCTTCCGCAACAGAGCACTTCACCACCGGCGTCGACGGCCAGACCAACGTGGCCATTCACGTGGTGCAGGGCGAGCGCGAACTCGCATCGGACTGCCGCTCCCTCGCCCGCTTCGACCTCAAGGGCATTCCCCCCATGAGCGCCGGCCTGCCCCGCATCGAGGTCAAGTTCCTCATCGACGCTGACGGCATTCTGCACGTCTCCGCGCGCGAACAGCGCAGCGGCAAAGAAGCCCAGATTGAAGTGAAGCCCACCTACGGCCTCACAGACGAGCAGGTCGAGGGCATGATCCTCGATTCCTTCGATCACGCCGAAGAAGACTTTGCCAAACGCCTGCTGATCGAGGCCCGCAACGAAGCAGAAACGATTCTCGCCGCCGTGGAGCGCGCTCCGCAGCACCCTGTCTGGAAGCAGTTGACCGGTGAGGAACAGGCCAACATCCAGGCCGCGCGCGACCGGCTGTCCTCTGTGAAGCTGGGCGACGACATGACCGCCATCCGCGAAGCCACCTTGGCGCTGGATCAGACCACGCGGCACTTTGCTGAACTTATGATGGATTCCGCGGTCAGCACCGCGATCCGCGGCAAAACCATGGAAGCCGCCGGGGAAGATCTCAACGACAACGTGACCGCCCCGCATCCCATGGCGCCGGCCGAATTCAAGTAGATTGGTGGGGGCTGGCGGATCGGAGCTTTAGCCCGACACCACAACCCGATTCAGACTGTTTTGAAAGGGCACGGCTTCAGTCGTGCCGAATGAGCCGAAAATGGAGAGGGGGCTTTAGCCCCTGAGGTCCATTCAGAAGGGCAAGTTTATGAGTACAGCAAACACAACAAACATCCCCCCGGAGAAGCTGGTCCGCGTCACCTTCATGCCTGAAGGCAAAACAGTCGAGTTCGAATTCGGCACCCTGCCCTATGACCATCACGGCAAGCCGATGTCCTTCCTCGACGTCGCCGAGAACTTCGACATCTTTCTCGACCACGCCTGCGGCGGCGTCTGCGCCTGCACCACCTGCCACCTCTGGATCAAGGACCAGGACGGCATCAGCCCCGCCGATGACGATGAACTCGACCGCATGGACATGGCCGCCGACCAGCAACTCAACTCGCGCCTCGGCTGCCAGGCGGTCATCACCAAACCCGGCAACTATGTCGTCGAGATCCCCAAGTGGAATCGCAACTACACCTCCGAAGGCAAGCCGCTCTCCATGGCCGAAAACAAATAAAGGAAAACCGAATGCCCCGCGAAATTCATTGGACCGACTCCGAAGAGATCGGCATTCAGCTTCAGGAAAAGTACCCCGAGCTCGACCCGCTCACCGTCCGTTTCACTGACCTGCACCGGCACGTCATCGAACTCGAAGGCTTCGCCGACGACCCCGCCAAATCCAACGAAGGGCGACTCGAAGCCATTCAGATGGCCTGGCACGAAGAGTTCGAAGACGCCAAGGGCTGAGCCGCGATCCGTACGAGCTCACTTGCGGGATAATGGGAGGCGATTCATCTCGCTTCTGCCTTCGCTTTTTCTGTCATTCCGCGAAGCAATCTGCTGGTCCGCATTGTCCTGAGTACGGTGCGGAAAATCAGCAACTCCGCTGCGCTCTAGCTGCTCCACCCGAACGCATTCTCAAAGTGCACAATCGCGCGTTCTTCTCCCGGAACCAGGTACACACTCATCACATCGAAGCGCGTGGCCGGCGCTTCAGCCTGCGGTGACCGCCGCAAATAGGCGCGCCCCAGCCGGCGCAACACGTGTTGCTTGTGCCGATCCACCGCCGACTCTGCCGGCGTCATGTCGCGCGCCGTGCGCGTCTTCACTTCGACGAAACACAGCAACTCGCCGTGCCAGGCAATCAAATCCAAATCCCCCGGCAGATTTCCCGCCGACCAGCGCCGCGCAACAACGATATAGCCCTTCCTCCGCAGTTCGAAGAACGCGGCATCCTCGCCGCTCATTCCGGTGACAAGATGTTCCGGCAGCCTCGATTCACCGCGGCGCTTCACCATCCAGTCCAGCGCCGCGATGCTGCGCTCCAGAAGCGCTGTGGTGATCTGCCTTGTCCCCATGGCTGACCATTGTCGCGCGCCTCACCGAAACACGCAAACGCGCGCAAAAAGAAGAGGGCCAGAGCATCCAGCCCCGGCCCCTCAAATCTGCGACAGAGTTCGCGCCAACTCGCTAACCAGCAGCCTACGCGCCCGCCATCTCCATCTCCGCTGCGCGCGCGTGTTCGTTCTCCACTTGCGTAAGTGCTTCTTCGAGGATGTCGAGAGCGACCATAGCTTCCTCTTCGCTCGCGATGAGCGGCGGGCACAGCCGGATCGACGTCTCGCCGCAGCCAAGAATCATCAGGCCGCGTTCAAACGCCAGCGTTTCCACGCGATTGCGCAGCGCGCTTGCCGGCTCTCGGGTCTGCTTGTCCTTCACCAGTTCGATGCCGATCATCATGCCGCGTCCGCGCACGTCGCCCACCAGCGGATGCGTCTCCTTCCAGCCCTGCAGCCGCTCCAGCATCAGCCCGCCCACGCGGCCTGCGTTGGCCACTCCCTCGCGTTCCAGCACATTCATGGTGGCCAGTGCCGCTGCAATCGACACCGGATTGCCTCCGAACGTCGAAGCGTGCGAGCCCGGCACCCAGTCCATGACCTCCGCACGGCTCATGCACACGCCCAGCGGCATCCCGCTGGCAATCCCCTTGGCCATGCAGACAATGTCCGGCTCCACACCGGAGTGCTGAACCGCCCACCACTTGCCCGTGCGCCCCGCTCCACTCTGCACTTCGTCCGCCACCAGCAAAATTCCGTGGCGGTCGCATATGTCGCGCAGCTCCTGCATGAAGTTCGTAGGAGCAACCACGTAACCGCCCTCGCCCTGGATAGGCTCGACGAAAATTGCAGCCACTTCCTCCGGCGGAAGAATTGTCTTGAACAGCTTCTCTTCGATATAACGCGCGCAGCCCAGGCTGAACGCTTCCTCTTCCTGCGGACCTCCCGTACACCCCCGATAGGCATACGGATAGCGCACGTGCGTCACCCCGGGCACCAACGGGGCAAACCGGCGCTTCTGTTGCGGTTTTGAAGCCGTCAGAGACAACGCACCCATGGTCCGGCCGTGGAACGCGCCGAAGAACGCGATAATGTGCTGCCGCCCGGTGTGATAACGCGCCAGCTTCATCGCGCACTCCACCGCCTCGGCTCCTGAGTTGCCATAGAAGAAACGATGCGGTCCCCGCATGGGCGCCACCGCCGACAGCCGCTCCGCCAGATCGGTGAGCGGTTCGTTATAAAAATCCGTACCGGAAATGTGGATCAGCTCCGCGGCCTGCTTCTGAATCGCAGCCACCACTTCCGGATGGCAATGGCCCGTCGAGGTCACGGCAATCCCGGCGGCGAAATCAAGAAACTCATTTCCGTCCACATCCGTGATGCGGACACCCTTCCCGCTCTTCGCAACCAGCGGATACGACCTCGTGTAGCTGGGAGAAATCAGCCGATCGTCGGCTTCAACAGCGGCTTTCGCCTTGGGCCCCGGAAGCTCCGTTACCAGCTTCGGCCCGTATTTTGCGTGCATGTCCTGCTTGGTCATGTCATTCTCCTCGATCGGTTGTGCAGCCACGCCGTTGCATGAGGCGAGGCCACCTGCCCGGTGGGCAGCGACGAACCCCGTAAAATGTGGGGTCTTTCAACGTTCCGGGTTCAGGCGAACCCGCAATGCAGGCGAGGATCTCCGGCGGCCGTGAAACCTTAGTCGCCGCCGAAGAGACTAGGTCGTGTGCGGGTGGGAAGCACGCGCAGATGCCGCCGCGGGCAGATGCAGCGCGCACGCAAGCCTGACCAGCGGCGCTTCGCCGGCACATTGGCTCCACTCATCGCGTGTTTATGCATTGTGTATCCCGCTTTCCCGCAGAATAGCACGATTCAACCTGGGCAGGTTGCGGGAACGCAGCCTCAGGAAGGCTTCTTCTCAAACGCATTCGCAGGCACAAGAGCCGCGGGCGGGTCGCCCTCCAGGGACACAGGCATCTGCTCGAAAGCCGCCAGCGAGCTGTTGTTCGCTGCCATCGTCATCCAGCACACGGCTGCCTTCTTGGTCACGCTGCAGGCAATCTCAATCGTGTATCCCAGAGCACCCTGACCCTTCACCGTGCCTTCCACCCGCTCAATCCAGAACCGATGCGTACCGAGTTGGTACACGCCATACATCGGCTCGCCGAGATCGAAGTTCTGCTGCAGGCCCGCGGAGGCGCTGGCAGCGAACCCCGGCAACTCCGCTTCCGTCATCTGCTGCCCGTAACAGGCGAATGGAAGAGCCGCTTCCGTCAACACCGAAGGCGGATTGCCATGCCGCGCGGCGACTCCAATCTCAACGCAGGCCAGGCCCTTCTTGTCTTCCTCCGTCGCAGCGCTCTGGCGCGCCTGCTCTTTGGCCACCGCGCTGGTATCCAGGAGATCCCAATCGGCCGGAACCGTGAAGCTGAAGCCAAGATCCGCGGAAGCGCGCGTGAACGCGGGAGACTGCGCCGCCAGCCCCGCCGGCAGCAGAAGACAAAAACACAGGAAGGCTTTCATGACCGCTCAGTCTACCACCGTGCATCGTTCCTCGCGCTGCGCCGCGACTCAGCGCACCAGCAACGCCGTCACCGCCGAAACAACCCCCGCAGCTCCAAACGCCATCCCGAAATACCAGTAAAGCCGCGCCCGCGTCAGCAGAGTCACAGACGTGACAACCAGCCCGATCTCGAGCAGTGCCTCGCCGAAATCGAAGCGGTCGGCGCGCCTTTCGGCAAGCGCAACTTCCTTTTCGAAGTCAGCGGCTCTCTCCTGCTCTTGTTTCAGATCTTCACTCCACTTGGCCTGATGATCGGCATACGACTTCTCGATCTTTGCAGCCTTGTCCTTCTCTGCCAGGCTCACCACTTGCATCAGATCGTTCACCAGGCTGGTGTTGTACTGGCGAATCTTCTTCGCCTGGTATTCGTTCCATTGATCCGTAGCTTTGTTCTGCTCAAGCACCGCCTGGGTGTGGGTTCGATGACCCAGCACTGTGGCGATCGCCACCAGCACCGCCAGCACGCTCATCGTGAATGCAACCGGCCGCATCGTCGGCTCATGCGCGCCATGCTCGGCGTGCTCCTGCAACTCGTGCGCTTCGTTAGCTTCCATCTGGGGAAAGGACCTCCTGATAGGTCACTGAGGCTATTCTCGATTGCGCCTCGTCTTTGCTTTTCTTTCTATCGTTCTCGTCAGAGAATCTATCCTTTTGGAATCCGGCGATCTGCCCTGAAACGTTCGCCGGTCTTTGTTCTTGCTTTTCTTGTCTGTCATTCCCGAAAGGAATCTGCTTCTCGTCTCCGCAGCCATTCTGGTCGGCGCTGGCTATTTCCTCTTCCACCTCACGCCATCCTTCGAATCCTCCAGAATGACGCCCTTTTCCGCGAGCTCGTTCCGAATCTGATCCGCGCGCCCGAAGTTGCGCATCTTCTTGGCCTTGGTGCGCTCCGCCACCAGCTTCTCAATCTCCTCATCGCTCAGCGCAAACCCCGCAACCAGCTCCGGCGCAACTTCCACTGTCCTGCCCGCCTGCTCGGCCCACGCCAGCGCCCGCCTGGTAGCTTCCGTATCGCGATCTTCCAGCACGTCGAACACGGCGTCGAAATCCCGCAGCACTTGCAGCACCGCATCGCGATCGCCGGCCAGAAACTTGCCCTGATCCATGGCCGTATTCGACGCCCGCACCAGGTCGAAAATAGGCGCGCGCGCTTCCGCCGTATTCAGATCGTTGCCCAGCGCCGCGAAGTACCCTTCGCTGGCCTTGGTCGCCATCTGCTGGATCTCAGGATTCTCGCCCGCCTGAAGCGCCGCCTGCGTCACGCGCTGGTGGAACGTGCGCAGCCGGTCAATCGCGGCGGTCGCTTCCACAAGCCCGTCAAAGGTGAAGTTGAGCTGATGCCGGTAAGGCACGGAGATAAGTGCCAGGCGAATCGCCGATGCCTTGTAGCCCTTCAGCAGCAGGTCGCGAAGCGTATAAAAATTTCCTTCGCTCTTCGACATCTTGCGGCCGTCCACCAGCAAAAACCGCACGTGAAACCAATGACGCGCCAGCGGCTTGTGGCTGACGGTTTCGCTCTGCGCAATCTCGTTCTCGTGATGCGGAAACGTCAAATCTTCGCCGCCGGCATGCAGATCGAAGCTGTCGCCCAGAAACTCCATCGACATCGCCGAGCACTCAATGTGCCAACCCGGCCGCCCCCGCCCTATCGCCGAATCCCAGCTCGTCTCTCCTGGCTTGGTCGCCTTCCACAATGCAAAGTCGCGCGCCGAGTCCTTCTCGTACTCGTCCACATCCACGCGCGCCCCGTCTTCCATCCCGCTGAGATCCTTCTTGCTCAGCTTCCCGTATTCCGGAAACGACCTCAGCCGGAAATACCAGCTTCCATCCTCGGTCTTGTAAGCCGCGCCCGCAGCCTCCAGCCGCTGAATCAGATCCACCATCTTCGGAATGTGTTCCGTAGCGCGCGCAATGATCTCCGGCCGCTCCACCCGCAAAGACTCAAGGTCCTCAAAGAACGCGTCAACATACTTGGGCGTGTACTCCGAGATCGGAATACCGGCGGAAGCCGAGTTGCGAATGATCTTGTCATCCACATCGGTGATGTTCATAACGTGGCGCAGGCGGGTGCCTGTGAGCTTCAGAAAACGCCGCAGCACGTCCACCTGCAGAAACGTTCTGAAGTTCCCGATATGGCCGTAGTCATAAACCGTCGGACCGCAGGCATACATCCGCAGCTCGTTGCCGTCGGCCGGGACCAGATCGTCGATTTGCCCCGAAAGGGTATTGAACAGGCGGAGAATTGTGGTGTGCGACGCTTGCGGCTGGCTCATAAATGTTGGCAAATACGCAACTTTTGACCTTCCGATTGTATCAAGGGCCGCCCTTTGCCGGCGCGAGAACACCTCATCCGCGCGCCTTTCCCCTCCCCACCGGAACCTTACTGCTGCTGGTACGCGCCCCGATCGTAACCCGACCCCGGACGCGGGGGTTCCCGCCAAAGTCACTCGCCGGTGCAAGGGTCGCCGTCCCGGAGCCCGCCGCCGGGCTGCTCGCTGATACCGACAGCAGTATCTTCCGTGCGTCCGGGTTTGCCGGATCCGTGTAGAGCGGATCCGGGTTCGGACTTAGCGCCCCAGGGCAAGCGACGGATCCGCGGACAAATCGCTCGAAGCAAACTCACCGGCAGCAAACCGCGGCCACGCCGCCGCCGCAATCATGGCGGCATTATCGGTAGAAAGCGCCAGCGTCGGAAACGACACCCGCACCCGCCGCCTCGCGGCCTCCGCGCTGAACCGCTCCCGCAATTCGTGATTGGCGGCAACCCCGCCCGTGACCAGGATCCGCGCCACATCCAGCGATTCGGCCGCCGCGAACGTCTTCTTCATCAGGTCGCCCACCACGGCATGCTGAAAGCTGGCAATCAGATCGAGCACCGCCTGCGGCGCCAGTTCCAGCGCCTCTTCGCGCGTTCGCGGCGTTCCTGCGCCGGCCAGCACCTTGCCAATCCGCTCTTCCACACCCGCCCGCATCCCATTCAACTCCACATGCCGCAGCACCGCCGTTTTGATCCCCGAAAACGAAAACAAAAAGTGCGCGTCGAGATCCGCAATCGGAGCCGTCCTCGCTGCCTTCGTGCGCGGAGCCTTGCCCTGCAGGTGCGCCTTGTTCTTGATCTGCGCAAAGGCGAATGGCACCGCTCTGGGATCGCCAAACCGCGCCATCGCATCGATCCACGGTCCCCCCGGATATCCCAGCCCCAGCAGCTTGGCGACCTTGTCGTACGCCTCGCCCGCCGCGTCATCCAGCGTGCGCCCCACCAGACGATAGCGCCATGTCCCGGGCCCCGGCTCCGCCAGGTACAAATGCGTATGCCCGCCTGACACCACCAGCGCCAGCGCCGCCTCCTCCCCCTCCACCTTGTCATCCTGAGCGACCGAAGGGAGTCGAAGAACCTGCATTTCAGAGCCTTCACCCGCCGCCTTCTGCCGCTCCTCCAGCAACACCGCGTGAATATGCCCCTCCAGATGGTTCACCGCAATTACCGGCAGCCCGCGCGCAAACGCCAGCGCCTTGGCATACGTAATCCCCACCAGCAGCGCCCCCGCCAGCCCCGGCCCTGAAGTCACCGCAATCGCATCCAGATCCTCCAGCCCCACGCCGGCCTCCGACAGCGCCGCCCGCACCACCGGCACAATGGCGCGCAGATGCTCGCGGCTGGCCAGCTCCGGCACCACTCCGCCATAGCGCGCATGCATGGCAATCTGCGACGCCACCACCGACGACAGCGTCCGCGCCCCGCGCTCCACCACCGCCGCCGCCGTCTCATCGCACGAGCTCTCAATTCCGAGAATCAGTCCACCACTCATGAACTTCCAGTTTATCGGCCCTTGCATCCCACCGCTCGTGGAGGGTGACAATAGAACCTGTGCCCACGCTTTCGCGCCAGTTCGAAGCCGCCCTGCGCATCATCGAAGCGCTGCGCGCTGACGGCCACCAGGCCTACCTCGTCGGCGGGTGCGTGCGCGATCTGCTTCTCGGCCGCAACCCCGCGGACTACGACGTAGCCACCTCCGCCACGCCTGACCTCGTCCTCGACATGTTCCCCCGCACCTTCGCCGTCGGCGCTCACTTCGGCGTGGTCCTGGTGGCCGACGAGGCCCTCGACGAAATCCCGCCCCTCGAAGACGCAGGCGATGCCGGCCCCCGCTACTCCACCACCGAGGTCGCCACCTTCCGCTCCGACGGAGCCTACTCCGACGGCCGCCGTCCCGACACGGTCCGCTACACGCAGAACCCCGAAGAAGACGCGCAGCGGCGCGACTTCACCATCAACGGCCTCCTCCTCGATCCCACCCTGCTCGTCCGCGCGCAGCCTGAACAGCAAGCGTCCGCCGTCCGCGCAGGACTCCTCGACTACGTCGGCGGCCTGGCGGATCTCGACGCCGAAATCGTCCGCGCCATCGGCGAGCCGCGCCGCCGCTTTGAAGAAGATCAGCTCCGCCTCCTCCGTGCCGTGCGCTTTGCGGCGCGCTTCGGCTATACCCTCCACCCCCCCACCCACGACGCCATCCGCGCCCTCGCTCCCCGCATTCATTCCGTCAGCCGCGAGCGGGTACGCGATGAGCTCACCAAGATGCTCACAGAAGGCCGCGCGCGCCAGGCCTTCGAGCTCCTCGATGAAACCGGCTTGCTCGCCCAGGTACTTCCCGAAATCACCCGCATGCACGGTGTCCAGCAGCCCCCGCAGTTCCATCCCGAGGGCGACGTCTTCATCCACACCCTGATGCTCCTCGACCAGCTCCGGCCCGGCGCTCCCTGCACCCTCGCCTGGGGCGCGCTCCTGCACGATGTCGGCAAGCCCCCCACCTTCCGCGCCGCCCCCGATCGCATCCGCTTCGACGGCCACGTTGAAGTCGGTGTCGCCATGGGCGCCGAAATCTGCCGCCGCTTCCGCTTCTCCAATGAAGACACCCTCCAGATCCTCGCCCTCATCGAGCACCACATGCGCTTCGCCGACGCGCCGCGCATGAAGGCCTCCACCCTGAAGCGATTCTTCCGCCTCCCCTGCTTTGAGGACCACCTCGCCCTTCACAAAATGGACTGCCTCGCCGCCCACGCCAACCTCGACATCTTTCACTACGTCGAGGAGCAGTACCACTCCATGCCGCAGGAGACCGTGCGCCCCCATCCGCTCGTCACCGGGCGTGAGCTCATCGCCGCCGGTTATCCCCCCGGCCCCCGCTTCAAAGAAATGCTCCAGGCCGCCGAAGACGCCCAGCTCGAAGGCTCCGTAACCACCACCGGCCAGGCCATGGCACTCGTCCGCAACCGCTTCGGCGCCCCCGAACCCGCCTCTAAAACCCTGTCATCCTGAGCTGTCATCCTGAGGGCAGCGAAAAGCCCGCTTTGCTCCTTGCCCTTGCGGAGTGGGTCAGTTTGACCATGTCGACCCCCTACCGCTTGCGCGCTTCCCATCGTCATTCATGAGGCTTCATCGTCTTCGGTTGCCGCAACACGCCAAACGCCCGCGCCATCCTGATACAAACAAATCCATGGCCCACCTGTTCGTTCTCCGCGATGAAGTTGTGGTCCGCGCACCCCTCGAGCGCTGCTTCCTCCTCTCCACCAGCGTGGAAATCGTCGAGTGCGAGCTGCGCATGCATCCCCGCCAGGGACGAACCTCCGGCCTGGTGCAGCACGGCGATACCGTTCTCTGGAAAGGCTGGAAGTACGGCCTGCCGCAATTCCACCAAAGCCTCATCGAGGCTTTCCGCCCTTATTCGTTCTTCCGCGACCGCATGATCGCCGGCCGCTTCCGCAGCTTCGAACACGACCACGCCTTCGACGTGCTGCCCGACGGCCGCGTGCGCATGCAGGATCAAGTGCGGTTCACCATGCCCTGGGGCTTGCTCGGCCAGTTCGTGGGCGTGCTGCTGCTGGCGCCCGACATCCGCCGCCTGATGCGCCGCCGCTTCTCCCTGCTCAAGCGCATCGCCGAGACCGAAGAATGGCGAAAGTTCATCCCTGAACCCTGAACACCATCCCTGACCGGCTGGCGCTCCCCCTCCATAAGCGATACCATGGACAACCATCCCGAGAGCCCATCGCTCTGAGGCTGATATGTGCGCCGATTTCAGAACGCCCGATTACCCTGCTGACGGTCCTCACTCCCGTGAACCCCGCCAGGCCATTCCCCGCTTCCTCTCCCGCGCCCCACGGCTCCTCGCCCAGGGCACAGTCATCGGCGGAGCTGCCTTCGCCGGAGCCGCCATCCTTGGCGCCGCAGCGGCCACCGCCATCTTTGCCGGCCGCAGGAAGACCCGCTCCCACCAGATGCGCGGCAAAATCGTGCTCATCACCGGCTCCTCCCGGGGACTGGGGCTGGCGACGGCAGAAGAGTTCGCCCGCCTCGGGGCCCGCATCGTCCTCACCGCCCGCGACGCTGAAGAACTGGAACGCGCCCGCCATCTCCTGCTGGAGCGCGCGGCCCTAACCACCGCGGACGTGATCGCCGTCCCCGCCGACCTCTCCCGCCAGGAAGAAGCCGAATACCTGGTCCATCGCGCCCTTGAAACCTGGGGCCGCATCGACGTCCTCGTCAACAACGCCGGAATCATCACCGTCGGCCCCATCGAGAACCAGACCGTCGAAGACTTCCGCAAAGTGATGGACACCAACTTCTTCTCGGCCGTCCACTGCACCCTCGCGGCCCTGCCCCACATGCTCAAGAACCGGGCCGGCACCGTGGTCAACATCACCTCCATCGGCGGCAAAGTCGCAGTTCCGCACCTCCTGCCCTACTCCGCCAGCAAGTTCGCCGCCGTCGGCTTCTCTGAAGGACTCCACGCCGAACTCCACGGCAAAGGCATCCACGTGCTCACCGTCTGCCCCGGCCTCATGCGCACCGGCTCTCACCTCAACGCCCTCTTCGCCGGCGATGCCGCGGCCGAGTACCAGTGGTTCAGTATCGGCGCCACCACCCCCGGCCTCGCCGCGAGCGCCCGCCATGCCGCCCGCCGCATCGTGCGCGGCGTCCTCAACCGCGAAACCGAGCTGTTCATCACCCCGCAGGCAGCCCTCGCCGGCCGCCTCGCCCAAGTCACTCCCGGCATGACCGCCGCAGCCATGTCCCTGGTCAACAAAATCCTGCCCGCTGCCGGCACGGAGCGCCCCCGCCGCGGCGCCGACGTCCGCCAGCGCGAAGCAGCCTCCGTCCGCGTCTTCGGCGCCGGCCCCGCCCGCCGCTACAACGAAAC
>NZ_DASXYM010000030.1:0-8074 GCF_036502485.1 Occallatibacter sp.
GCCCACCGTGCACAGAGCCGTGTTTCCTGCCGGCGTACCTGACAGCGCGACAGATTTCTTGGGCTTAAAAACAGGGGAAGCCTCAGCCTGACTCACGTACCCTCCAGCGATTTTGAACCTAATGGATAAAGCACAAGAGTGGCAAGTGCTGCCATGTCGCTCAAGAGAGAATCAATAGTTCGACACGAACTTGAGCCGACAGGCCGGCAGAGGGGAGAGGTCTCCAACGGCTGGCGCTGAAGGAGTCAATGGCATACCCAGCGCAACGATTCCATCCACTTTGCCGTACCGCGCAAGCGTCGAATCAAGGAAGACTCCACTCGGCCTTGTCAGATCTTTATGGGGTACACCGCCCTCAGACGGTCCGCAGCCCTCACTGGAATTCGTAATCTGATGCGCGCCCGCGATCGGCGTGCATCCCGCGACGAGGCTGCTTGGTTCCGCTCCGAAGACAATTGCCAGAAGCGGAAGACATGCCCACTTGAACGTGCGAGTCAATGCCAGGCAGGAAGCTTTGAGTGCGTAGCGCCGTGTTAATTTGGGCACGTGTTTCTGGTTACCCGCTTTTCTTCATAAACAACTCATCCAGCTTCATCTCATAAGCGTGATAATCAAGATACCTGTACAAATCCGCACGCGACTGCATCGTCGGAACCACACTCTTCTGCGTGCCTTCCTGCCGTATAGCCTCATACACCTTCAGCGCTGCGGCATTCATCGCGCGGTACGCGCCGCAGCAGTAAAGGATGATATCCACGCCCGCCGCGCTTAGCTCTTCCCGCGTCCACAGCGGCGTCTGCCCGAACTCCGTGATGTTGGCGAGGATGGGCACGCCGACTGCTTGGCGAAATTTTGTGTACTGCCCCAGCTCCGTTACGGCCTCGGCAAAGATCATGTCCGCGCCCGCATCCACGTAGGCCTGCGCGCGCTCGATCGCCGCCTCCAGCCCTTCGTTGGCAAGCGCGTCGGTGCGCGCCATCAGCACAAATTGCGCATCGGTCTTCGCATCCACGGCAGCCTTGATGCGGTCCACCATCTCGCCGGCAGAAACCAGTTCCTTCCCCGGCCGATGCCCGCAGCGCTTGGCGCCCACCTGGTCCTCCATGTGCACCGCGCCCGCCCCCGCCTTGATCATCGAGCGAATAGTCCGCGCAATGTTGAACGCCGATCCCCATCCCGTGTCGATATCCACCAGCAGCGGCAGGGAACTTGCATCCGTAATTCGCCGCACATCCACCAGCACGTCTTCCATGGTGCTGATGCCCAGGTCCGGCATGCCCAGCGAATTGGCCGCGACGCCCCCGCCGGAAAGATACAGCGCGCGAAAGCCCGTAGCCTCCGCCAGCCGCGCGGTGTAAGCATTGATGGCGCCGGCCACCTGCAGTGGCTTCTCTTCTGCCACCGCAGCCCGGAAGCTCGCTCCGGCCGTCTGGCCGGCCCACTGTCCGTCTGATGTGTTCGTCATACCACTTCCTGTCGATCAAGCATAAATCCACGCTGCCTTGACAGCCGGCCTCGCGTCCAGCGGGTACAATCATCGACGGTGTAGATCAGGCATCTTCTTCGAAGTATCCCAAGGAGGAAACACGCATGAAGCGTCTTTTGCTTTGTACCGGCCTTTTGGCAGCCACGGTCTTCGCGGTCGCACAGAAGCCGGCTGCGAGCCCCGCTGAAAAGGCAACCGCGACTATCGGCGGCCACACCGTCACCATCGATTACTCTGCGCCGAGCGTCAAGGGCCGCGAAGGCAAGATCTTCAACAAGGGCGGCCTGATCCAGACCAGCCACAAACAATATCCCATCTGGCGCGCTGGAGCTAACGCAGCCACCACTCTCACCACCGACGGCACCATCAAGGTCGGCGATATCAGCGTCCCTGCCGGCAAGTACACGCTCTTCGTCGACGTCTCCGACCCCGACAACTGGGTTCTGATCGTCAACAAGAAGACCGGCGAGTGGGGCCTGGCCTATGACGGTTCCCAGGACCTTGGCAAAACCAAGATGGAGATGTCCAAGCCGATGGCTATGGTGGAGCAGCTCAAGTACACCATCTCTGACGGCAAACTCACTCTGGCGTGGGAAAACCACGAAGCCTCCGTGCCCATCACAGCGCAGTAAGCGAACCCCAGCCGGGCGGCGGTCCAGTCAAACCTGCCGCCCGCACTTAGAATAGAGGTGTAGATTCTCAGCCCTGGAGTGAACACCTTGCCTTTGTACGAATATCGCTGCACCAGTTGCGGCCATAGTTTCGAGAAGATTCAGAAAGTTGCGGATGCGCCGGAGACAGCGTGCCCCAAATGCGGCGGAGAACTCATCCGCCCGCTCACCGCGCCTGCACTCCAGTTCAAAGGCGCCGGCTGGTATGTGAACGACTACGCTTCCAAGCCCTCCGGCGGCTCCGGTTCGGACAAAGGCGGCTCAGAGAAGTCCAGCTCAGAAAAATCTGGCTCAGAAAAATCCGGCTCGGATTCCTCCACCGGATCCGCCGGCGAGTCGAAGCCGGCCGCCGAGTCCAAGCCTGCCCCCAAGGAATCGAAGCCTGCTTCTTCCAGTACCGCGTCCTAAGCAGGCATTCACCCCTCCCGGTACCTGACAAAAGTCAGAGTGGCGCACCGCCGGCCTCTGGTGAAACCCTGTGAGCCGGCCAGGGTTTTCCGCCCTGGAAGGAGTCGCCATGCCCTTCAACCTGCAAAGCATCTCGCAGACCACCACCGCAGTCATCACCGCCGTCGGCTTGAAGATCATCGGCGCCATCCTGCTGTTCTTCGTCGGCCGCGCCTTGATCCGCTTTGGCACCCGCCTCATCAGCAGCGTGCTGCGCCGCCAGAACCTCGACGCCACGCTCGTCTCCTACGCCTCCACCAGCCTCAGCATCATTCTCAACGTCATCCTGGTGGTGGCCATCCTGGGATTCTTCGGGGTCGAGACCACCTCGTTCGCCGCGCTGCTGGCGGGCGTCGGCCTGGCCGTTGGCGCTGCGTGGAGCGGCCTGCTGGCCAACTTCGCCGCCGGCATATTCCTCATCGTGCTGCGCCCCTTCCGGGTGGGCGATCACATCCACGCCGGCGGAGTCGAGGGCGCGGTGCAGACCATTGGCCTGTTCACCACCATCCTGAGCACCGGCGATAACACCCTCATTCACCTGGGCAACAACAAGATCTTCGCGGACAACATACAGAACTTCTCCACCAACTCCTACCGGCGCGTGGATCTGGAAACGCAACTGGCCGACACCGTCAGTCCTTTCGTCGCGCGCGAACTGCTCATGACCGTGCTCCCCACAATTCCCAACGTTCTGGCGACCCCCGCACCCGTGGTCGAGATCGTCCGCTTCAACTTTGCGGGTCCGGTGCTGGCCGTGCGCCCGTTCTGCCACGACAAGGATTATTGGCAGGTCTACTTCGACGCCAACACCGCCATCGCGCAGGCGTTTGCGAAAGCCGGCTATCCCATGCCCGCCCAGAATTACGCGCTGCGCAGTTATCCGCCGGCCGCGATGATGGCGCAGCCCACTCCTGTGGCGCCGCCCATCGCCTCCGCCTGAACTCGCCTACACACGCGCGCCAATCACGTCGGTATATTTGTTGCCGGTTCCGGTGTTGAACAGCACCACCCGATCGCTCTTCTTCAAAAAGCCGGTCGCGATCAGGTGATCGTATGCTGCCGTGGCCGCCGCCCCCTCGGGCGAGAGCAACAGCCCCTCGCGGCTGGCCCAGTCCTTCAGCGAGGCGAAGATCGCGTCATCGCTCAGGGCTACGGCGGTCCCTTCCGACTGCCGAAGGATGTCCAGAAGGATGTAGTCCCCGTAAGGCTTCGGCACGCGCAGGCCTGAGGCCGAGGTGTGCGCATCCTGCCACATCTGGCTTACCGCCTCGCCCTGTTCGAAGGCGCGCACAACCGGCGCACATCCAGCCGCCTGCACCGCAATCATCTTGGGCCGCTTGCCGCTGACCCACCCCAACTGCTCCAGCTCTTCAAACGCCTTCCACATCCCAATCATGCCCACACCGCCGCCGGTGGGATAAAAGACAGCGTCTGGATACTCCCAGCCGAGCTGCTCCACCAGTTCGTAGCCCATCGTCTTTTTACCCTCCACGCGATAAGGCTCCTTGAGCGTGGAGACGTCGAACCAGCCCTCCGGGCCCTTGCGCTCGCCCACAATGCGGCCGCAGTCGGAGATGAGCCCGTCGACGAGATTCAGGTGCGCGCCGTAAGCCCGGCACTCCACCTGGTTAGCCATGGGCGTGTCTCTGGGCATGAAGATGTGCGCTTCCATTCCCGCCGCCGCGGCATAGGCCGCCAGCGCGCCGCCCGCGTTGCCGGCCGTCGGTGCTGCCAGCTTCTTCAGGTCATAGTGCCGCGCCATGGTCACGGCCAGCGCCAGTCCGCGCGCTTTGAACGTCCCCGTCGGGTTTGCTCCCTCCTCCTTCAGCCACACGCTCTCAAAGCGGCGGCTGGGCAACATCGGAGTCCATCCCTCGCCCAGCGTCACGGGTTCCACTGACGGCAGCACGTCGCGATACCGCCACATGCCGCTCCAGCGTTTGTCCTGCTCCGTCGTTCCGATCCGGTCTCGGGCAGCCGTGCCCTTCGCGGCGGAGAGGTCATAGCGAACGTAGAGCGACCCCGCGCAGGCTGTGCAAACAGTTTGTGGAGTGGCGGGGTCATGGTGAAGATGGCAGCGGGAGCACTCGAGAAAGGCGACCTGGGGCATGCCCATAGAATAAAGGAGACCTTGAGCCAGAATCCGCCCACGCACACCGAACCCGGCCCGCGCCGCCCCCTGCTCGCCCGCACCGCGGATCGCGCATTCTTCGCGGCGGCCATGCTCGTGTTCGCCGCGGGCATTGCGCTGCACCTGGCTGGATCGCGGGCGCCATCCCTGACGGTCTTCGCCATCGCTCTGCGCTGGATCGGCCTCGCGCTCTTCCTTCCCGTTGCCTTGCGTTTGCGCTCGCTTCTGGTGTGGACCTTCTACGCCATGATTGCCGGCGTGGTCCTCGGCCTCGATGCCCCGCACATCGCAGGCCAGCTTCGATTCCTCGGCGACTTATTCCTCCGCCTCATCCGCATGATCGTCGCCCCCCTCATCTTCGGCGGCATCGTCACCGGCATCGCCGGGCACGGCGAACTCAAGGGCGTGGGCCGCGTAGCCTTGAAAGCCATCCTCTTCTTCGAGGTGGTTACGACCCTCGGGCTCCTTCTCGGCCTCGTCGCCATTAACCTCACGCATGCCGGCGCAGGCGTGGCGCTCCCCGCAGCCACGCAAGCCGTCGCGCCCGCCGCGCACTCTGAGACATGGCAGCAGCTCATCCTCAACATCTTCCCTGAAAACATTGCGCAGGCCGTGGCGCAGAACCAGATCCTGCAGGTGGCCATCTTTTCACTGCTCTTCGGCACCGCGCTGGCCACGCTGCCGGAGTCGAAACGCGCCCCCCTCGTGACGGTCCTGCAGTCCCTTACCGACACCATGTTCCGCATGACCAAGATGATCATGGTGGTCGCGCCGCTCGCCGCCGGGGCCGCCATGGCGTACACCATCAGCACCTCCGGCCTGGCGCTTCTCGCCAGCCTGGCCAAGCTTGCTGTCACTTACTATGGAGCGCTCGCCGCGTTCATCCTGCTGGTGCTGGCGCCCATACTCGTCGCCGGCCGCATCTCCGTCCGGCGCTTTGCCGCCGCCATCGGCGAACCGGCCGCCATCGGCTTCGCCACCACCAGTTCTGAGGCCGCTCTGCCTCTCGCCATGGAGCGCCTCGAAGAGTTCGGCGTGCCCCGCTGGATCGTGTCGTTCGTAGTCCCCACCGGCTACAGCTTCAACATGACCGGCTCCAGCGTCTACCTCACCATGGCAGCGATCTTCGCTGCCCAGGCGGCCGGCATTCACCTGTCGCTCGGCGAGCAACTGATCATGTTGGCCACACTGATGCTCACCAGCAAAGGAGTAGCCGGGGTGCCGCGCGCCACCCTGGTGGTGTTGATGGCGTCCGCCGCGGACCTGCACATTCCCTCCAGCGCCATCCTCGTCCTACTGGGCATAGATACCCTCATGGACATGGGCCGCAGCGCGATGAACGTCATCGGCAACTGCATGGCTGCAGTCGTAGTCGCCCGCTGGGAAGGCGAACTTGGCTCCCCCGCACAGACGGCCTGAAGGCAAGCGAGGATTCACACAGATTCGAATCTCGGTGCCTTTGAGGTTCGTCGCCTCAAGAAACCCAAGCGCTGATTTCGGGCGTGCGCGCCGGGTCGAAAGCAGATTTTGTAAGTGGAGAAAGTTCGCGGAAACCGAGCGCCTACCGCCTGCGCAGCCACCCTGCCACAAGCGCCGCGGCAAGCAAAGCCGGGCACAGGATGCACACCCACAGGCCAAACTCGGTGTTCAGGTCGCCCCAGGTCCCGCCGGAATTGAAGTGGTCCACCACCAGCCAGGCCAGCGGCCCAATCACCAGCAGAACCACCACGAACGCCGCCAGCGCCAGGGACCGGCTGCGCTTGCGCATGGCTTTCTGGTCCTGCATCACTCCGAGCGAGGCCATCACAACACGGCGCGTGGAACGTGCCACCACGCGATCCCGGTCGGAATCACCCAGGGAAGCGGCCAGACTGCTGAGCCCGTCGTTCCCGTCGGCCGCACCACGGCCTGCCCGCACTGTCATCCGCCAACCTCGTCGGGTCGCGCCGTTGCCGCTTCAAGCCCGGGCTTGATGGCAGCCAGTCCGCGATACAGCCGCGATTTTACCGTGGAAAGCGGAGCCCGCGTGACGGTGGCAATCTCCTGCAGCGAAAGATCTTCATGGAACCGCAGCACCAGCACTTCGCGATACACGGTGTCCAGCTCCAGCAGCGCCGCGGCAATCCGCTCGCGATCCTGCCCGCTGGCCATGCGGTCGAACGGCGTGGGCTGCCCGTCCACTACCTCGTAGCTCATCGGCCGGTCGTCTTCCGTTGTGCCGTCCAAAAGCTCGTCCAGGCTGGCCAGCGTCCGCTTGCGCCGGTAGTCGATCACCAGGTTACGCGCGATGGTGAACAGCCACGTGTCGAAGCGCGCCTTGCCGTTGTACTGCCCGCCGCGCAGCAACACCCGCATCCAGACCTCCTGGAAGAGGTCCTCCGCCAGCTCGCGGCTGCTGGTCAAAAAGAGCAGATAGCGCAGCAAGCGGTGCTGATAGCGCACAATGAGCTCATCCAGCAGCCCGGCTTCCTGCTGCTTCAGCCCGGCAGCAATGGCCAGGTTCTCCTGGTGAACCGCCTCCTGCTGGACAGCAGCAGCCGAACCTCGGGCAAACATCGACTGTATGGACGCTAGGGTGCTCATCTTGTCCCATTAGACGATAAACCGATGTTCCTGGCCGACAAATCCGCCGGGCTTAACAAATCTTTACAGTTCCGGATTGTCGTCGAATTGGCCCTCACGCATCCTCGCTCCCAACCCGCCGGCGCGCTCCCCACCCGACCCGCGGCCAGCCCGCGATAACGCGTTCTCGATAGCCGCATGCAGCCGTTTTGCCTGCGCCTCGGGCGACCGGCACCCGAAAATCATGAACAGATGGTTGCGCCGCTGCACCGGCGTCAGCGCCTTCCAGCCGGCCTGGGCCAGCGGCTGGCGCTGGAACGCCGCCCGCAGGATCGGCGGCGTCTCCTTTTCACCTTCCATGGTCAGATACAGCCGCTCGGCCGCTTCCTCGGCACGCTTCTGCCGGGACGCTGCCGACTTGGGCTCGCTGATGGTCTGCGCAATCCACCGCTTGTGCCCCTCCGGCAGCCTGTCAAACCACTTGCGCAGCCCGGGCGCTTCCCGCATGGCGCGGAGCAACTCGTCCGGCATCAGCTCTTTGCGTTCCTCGAGATCGGGCTGCAACCGGACGGCCACGCGGTCTCCCTGCCGAACGCCCGCCCCCGCCAGCATCTTCTTGTTCACGATGAACCCGTGACCCCTCTGCGTCGGGAACAGAGCGGTCCGAAAGCTGAACCCATTGATCTCGCCCGCCACCCGCCTCACCCGCACCCCCGGCCACGCCTTGGCGATATCAAACGGCAGCAGCGCAAAGGTCGACTTCAGCCCCATCCCGGA
>NZ_DASXYM010000031.1:0-23631 GCF_036502485.1 Occallatibacter sp.
GGGATGGCTGTGAGCGCGGTCACGTGAGATGCGGGGAAAGAGGGACAAAGGGAAAGAGGGAAAGAGGGACAAAGGGAAAGAGGGAGAAAGGGACAGAGGGAGAAAGGGACAGAGGGAAAAAGGGACAGAGGGAAAGAGGGAAAGAGGGACAGATCCGATGGCGCGGGGAAGGTTGGGATGACTGGGATTGCTGGGTGAGGGGAGGGGGTGGGTATGGAAGATCGTATCCCGCCCCAGCAGAGCCTGGACGGGGCACCCGGCATCCGGCATCCGGCGCCCGAGAGGGCGGTTGCCGGGCTGCACTTTCTCATTGCCTCTGGGTGCGGCTTTTGCTACCTTCAGGTCACTCCCTCTGATCGACCGGGTGCCTCTCAATATCTGAATTCCAGCCGGCGCTTCCTCCGCGTGCGGGCGAGGTTGTTATGCCGCGTTGTATTCTCTGCGATGAATGGGCGGGTCCGGACTCCGACCTGCACGACCACTGCGCCATCGAATTCAAGCGGCAGATGCAGCAGCTCGGCCCCTTTGCACGTCTGCTCCGCCGCACCCGCCGCGCCGCACGCTTCCTTTACGCCATGATTTCGGGCTCAACGGCGGGGACGCAGTAACAGGCAACAGGCCTTAAGAGACAGGCAACACGCATCAGGGATTGGGCAGGCGCCAGCGGGATCTATTCGATATCGGGGAGTGCGGAGACTTTGCCGCGGACTGTTTTGCGTAGCCACGCCAAGCCATATACGGGGATGCCGGCGGCGGCGATGAGGAGCGCGAACATGAGCGCCGACATGTGCGCCTGCTGTTCATTGCGGGCCAGGTAGAGCGCCACGCCGATCAGCACGGCCGGGCACAAGCCCAGCAGCACGGGCACCCATTCCGGGCCGGGGATGCGGAAGGGCCGGGGCAGGCCGGGCTCTTTTCTGCGCAGCACGATGAGGGCCAGAAACTCGAGCACGATGGAGAGGCCCCACAGCAGCAGGTCGATGGTGATCAGGCGCTCGAAGGTGAGCCCGAGGGCCAGGGCCCAGCAGGTTCCGCAGGCGAGGATCGCGACCCACGGCGCGCCGTTCCGGAGCCGCCGGGTGAACACCGCCGGGAGGTATCCATCCACCGCCAGCGCATGCGGAAGGCGCGTGTACGAGAGGGTGAGATTGCTGAAGGTGCCGAAGTTATCGAGACTGCCCGCAACCACGATTGCACCCGCCAGCAGGCCGCCGCCGACGATGCGGCCGGCGTCGACCCAGGCGCCGGTTGAAAACATCTGGGCCGGGATGCCGGCCCAGGCTACAGCGGCGATGGGGATGATGTAAGTCATCATGACCATCAGCGCGGCGGTCAGCATGACGCGCGGGTAGTCGTGCTGGGGGTTGTCGACCTCGTGCGCAATGGTGGTGGCGTTGTCCCAGCCCATGTAGTTCCACAGGGCTACGAGAAAGGCGGTGGCGAAGTCGGGCGCGGCGGGGGGCGCCATGGCGGCGTGTCCGCCATAAGGGCCTTGTATGCCTTTCATGCCCAGGTAAACCGCCAGCGCAATCAGCACGAAGTAGGGAGACAGCGCGACGAACCAGAGCTTGACGGAGCCCTCGCCCACGGCACTGGCGCCGCGCAGGTTCCACAAGAGGGCCGAGGCTACGACGAGCAGTTCCAGCAGCAGGGCGCGATGGCCGGCGGTGAGGGCCGGCGCGATGCGGCCAAGGTAGAGCACAAACGTGGTGGGGTAGACGGCCATGTCGAACACCGACGCGGCGAGGGAAAGCCAGGCCTCCTGAAAGCCCCAGAAGGGCCCCAGCGCGCGCCGCACCCAGACGTAGAAGCCACCTTCATCAGGAATGGCGGCGGCCAGTTCGCCCAGCATCAGCGCGGTTGGGAAGCTCCAGAAGAAGGGCAGGAAGAAGAGAACCAGCAGAGCGAATTTATACCCGCCGAGGCCCACCACGTCTTCGAGTCCGTAGGGGCCGCCCGAAACCATGAAGTAGGTTGCGGCCAGCAGCGGAATCATCCGCAGCTTGCGCATTCCGCCCGCTTTGCCTAACAAGCCCTTTCGCCGCACCCGACCTCCCAGGGGACAAAACCAGAGTCAGTATGTCTTGTTGATCCCTCGCCGATGGCTGCGCGTTGATGGCAGGGACTCTGTGCGGTGGCTACGCGGCCAGGCACTCTGATTGGCTCGAGGCCGCGCCTTCCGCGGCCCATGAGGATGACTCTGTTCTGCCAGCATTACACAAGATGCGAACCGCGGGGGTGGACGCCGGCGAGGGCGAGATTTACCTGAGGCTCAGCGATTTGTGGAGCGTGGTAATGAACTGCACCGCGAAGCGATTGTCGTCCGGCTCGCCAGCACTGCGGTAGTGCACGCGTTCGTATCCCACCTTCACAAGCTGAAGGCGGTTGGGGCGGAAGCCAACGACGGATTCGCCGATGTGGGTTGCACCTTGAGCGGAGTTGCAGGTGTAGGAATAGCGGCCGGCCACAAACCAGCGCGGGCCCAGAACCTGCTTGAGCTCGCCGTATGCGGCAGACTCGTGAAAGTTGGGAATCGCCTTGTAAGGCATAAGGAAGCGTTGCAGCTCCGCGTAGACCCGGGTGTGGTTGTGGGCCCAGTCGATGTCCATCCCGACGGCGTGTGCCGGCAGGGTGCTGGGGTTTGCTTCGCCGGGGAAGAAGTATGGATATTCGCGGTAGAGATAGGGCCCCCGGTATCCTGAGACGCCCACGCGCAGACCCTGGCGGATGGTGTAGCCGCCCCCTCCGGCCCAGTTGCCGTACTGGTCGCGCGCAAAGAGGCTGCGCGGATTGGCCGGTGAGGAGTTTGCGAACTGGAGACGGCCATCGAAGCGGCCACGGGTCGCGTCCACCTGCGCGGCTGCTACGCCCAGCATGGAAACGGGCGTGTAGTAATAGCCGTAAGCGGGCGGAAGGTCAATCAGCGCGTTGTCGGCGTCGTCGTAGCGCAGCACGAAGGAGCCGAAGGCGGTGGACATCTGGCCGGCGCGCAGCAACAGCGAGCCGCGCGGAGAGACGCGCGAGTAGTTCATGGTGGCTTGCAGCACGCGGCCGTAGGCGCCGTAGCCTTTCTCGTCGAGATCGTCGAAGTAGTAGGGCCGGGTGACGCCCTGGAGGGCGGCGGTCACGTAAAAGTTGTCATTGAATTTGACGGTGGGGTAGAGCACGGCGCGGCCGCCCGGAACCAGAGGCGCGCCGTTGCGCGGCTCTTCGGTGAGTTCTTTCGAGCCCACCACCTGGGCGGTGAACGTGCCGCGGAGGTCGAGGCCGGAGTTTGCCTCCTGCGCGCGGATTGAACCGGCCAGCACGCCTGCGAACATTGCTATACAGAGGGCGCGCTTCATCCGACTGTCACCTCAGCATCCATGTCTATCGCAGCATGCAGGGCGGGGGCAGAGCCGTTCGCGATTCCCTGATGGGCAATCGCGACGAAAGCTTCGACGATGCGCGGATCAAACTGAATGCCGGCGTTTCTCACAAGTTCGGCCAGGGCGTTGTCATCGCACATGCTGCGGCGATAGGAGCGGTCGGTGGTCATGGCATCGTAGGCATCGGCCACGTGGATGATGCGTGCGTCCACGGGAGTCTCTTCTTGTCGCTGGCCGAAGGGGTAGCCGGTTCCATTCCAATTCTCGTGGTGCAGTTCCACAGCGGAGAGGTAAGGGGCAAACCCGCCCACGCCTTCGAGGATTCTGCGTCCGATGACCGGGTGCTGCTTGACCAGCGCAAACTCCTCGGCGGTGAGGCGGCCGGGCTTCTGGAGCACGGCGTCCGCCACGCCGATTTTGCCGATGTCATGCAGGAGCGCGCCGATACGGATGCGCGGCACGTCCTCTGGGGAGAGGCCCAGCGCGGAGGCCAGGGCGCAGGACAACTCACTCACGCGGCGGCTGTGGCCGGCGGTGTAGGGATCGCGCGCGTCGAGGGCGCTGGCCAGGGATTCCACAAACTCCAGGTATGCCGAATCGAGACGCTGTCCCGATTCGCGCACCGAAGTGGCAGCGCGATGGTAGATCTGAGTCAGCTCATGAATTTCGGCAATGGAGGACCGAGACTGCGGCTCGAGGTCCGGCAGCGTTCCGGTGGCCACGCCATCGCGGAGATGCGCCACGATGGCAGCGATGGGTTTGGCAATGGAGCTGGATGAGGCCATGCTGCAGAGGAGCGCCACGACGACGCAGATCAGGGCAAGCGTGGCAAAGACTCCGTTCAGGCGAGACTCGATGGGCGCCGTGGCCGCGTCGACATTCTCCAGACTGAGGAGGGTATAGCCGTCGCCGTAGGTCTCAATGGGGAGGGCGATCCAGTTTCTGCCGGTCATACGGAGGTCGCATTCCGAGTGGGGGTCGCAACCGGCAAGGGATTGTTCCGCCTCGACGAGGCTGAGCCCCGGCACATTGGATTGAACCGCCTTGCCATTGCGCACGAGCACGGCGTTGGTGGAGAGATCGCTCAGGTCGAAGAACTCGCCCAGGGTGAGGCGGGCGATGTTCTCCTCGTCCTGATCGAGGGGGACGGAGCCTGCCTGAATGAGGTGTCCATCGATGAGCAGCAGCCCCGCGCGGCTGACGGTCAAACCAGGGATTGCCAGGGGGACGAGCTCACTGCCGGACGAGTTCGGCTTCCCTACGGCTCTGCGCAGCACCCCTGCCATGACGCGGCCATCGGGCTGCGAGACCAGCATGAGATCGAGTCCCATGCGTTGGCCGAGCTCTCGCAGCTGATCCTCAACGGTGTGCCGGGCATTGTCGTTGGCTGGATAAGCGCGCAACAGTTCGAAGCCCGCCTTCAGGGCGGTGTTCTCGCCCGCGATTTTGAGGGATCGGCTGTTCTGGAGTGCAGCCCGCGCATGAGCCGACGCGATCGCCGCCTGGCGCTCGCGCAATTCGGCGCGAAGGCCACTGCGTACGGTGGACTTGACCAGATGCTGCACCGTCCAGAAGCTGCCGCAGAGCAGCACCGCGAAGGGCAGGAAGCAGAGCAGGAAGGCGTGGGTGCGGAGACGCGTTTTCACCGGGACCCCGCATCCTGTTCAGCACCGCCGGCCGCGCGGCGGTCCTTGGGGTCATCGTCGATGGGGATAAAGAAATCGGCAGTCGCGTTCTGCCCGTCTGCCACGTTGATGCTGGTGCGGAAGAAGCCGGCGGTTTTGTGCCAGGCGACGACGGTGTAGCGCCCGGGCGGCACATTGGGAATCTGGTAGTGGCCGGTCCGGTCAGGGCGCGCATACCAGCGGTTCGGTGTGACCACGACAGTGGCGGCCATGTTTGGGTGAAGGCGGCAGTACACGTCCACAATGCCGGGCCGGGAGAACGCTACCGTTTTGGTCTGTCCCTTGTCGTAGCTGCCGAGGTCAAAGGATTTGGTCTTGGAGAGCGAATAGATGTTGTGAAAGATGGGGTCCATATTGGGGAAGGAGACGGTGGATCCGGCCGGCACAACGACGAGGTCAGGAACGAAGCGGCGATCGACTTGCTGGACCTCTACTTTGGCAGGCGGGGCGGATGCCTGGTCCGCGGGTGCGACGGGTTCGAGGTAGACGACCACCCGGGAACGCTCAAATACCAGCGGATCCTGTTCGGAGTTTTTTCCCAGCTGCACCGCGGGCCCGCGCTGGTAGACCGAGACGGAAGCAGTCACACTGGGACGAGTCAGGCGTTTTTTTATAAGGATGGTTCCGGATACGCTCTGCGCGCCGGCTGCTGCCTGGATGAGCAGAATGGCGCTGGCCGCGAGGACGCGCATGGAGTTGATGCGAAGCGTTCTTTCAGTCACCCTGATGCCTCCGGCCGCCGAACTGTTCCGATTCCGAACTGATCTCGAGGACGGGGCGGGGAAGTCACGTTCATGGCATTCCGCCACCGCGCTCACGCAGGCTCGACGTGCGGAACCGGGAAAGTTCAGGCGCTGGGTTCTCAGGATGACGTTACGTGCGGGGAATGGGGCTGGGAATAGCACGAACCGGGAATGGCTCTTACCCGGGCGGGGCGACGGATCAGGCGGGGATGCCGGAGACGACGGGCTCGTGCTGGTCGAGGTCCCACTCGCGCACGCCGATGAGGTAGAGCAGGCCGTCGAGGCCGAGGGTGGAGATGGATTGGCCGGCTTTCTGGCGGACCAGCGGTTTGGCGCGGTAGGCGATGCCCATGCCGGCGAGGTTGAGCATGGGGATGTCGTTGGCGCCGTCGCCGACAGCGACACACTGCTCGAGCGAGAAGCCCTCAGCACGGGCGATCTCCGCGAGTTTTTCGGCTTTGCGCGCGCCGTTCATGATGGGGGGACGGACGCGGCCGGTGACGGCGCCATTTTCGATTTCGAGTTCGTTGGCGTAGACGTAGTCGATGGCGAGGCGGCGCTGAAGGTCATGCGCGAAGAAGGTGAATCCGCCGGAGAGGATGGCGGTTTTGTAGCCCAGCAGCTTGAGGGTGCGGACGAGGCGCTCGGCGCCCTGGGCGAGGGGGATGGTGTTGAGCAGCGAAAGGGCGCGCTGGGCGGGGAGGCCTTTCAGGAGGCCGACGCGGCGGGTGAAGCTCTCGTCGAAGTTGAGCTCGCCGCGCATGGCGGCTTCAGTGATCTGGACGACCTGATCGCCGACGCCGGCCATGCGCGCCAGCTCGTCGATGACTTCGCCCTGGATGAGGGTGGAGTCCATATCGAACGCGAAGAGGCGGCGATTGCGGCGGAAGATGCTCTCGCGCTGGAAGGCTACGTCGATGGAAAGCTCTTGCGCGGCCTGGAGGAACTCGGCGCGCATGGCGATTTCATTGGCTGCATCGCCGCAGACGGCGAACTCGACGCAGGCGTCGCCGGCGAGGTCATCACCGGGATCGGCGGGGGCCAGCTTGCCGCTCAGGCGATCGATGCGGACGATGGTCATCTGGTGGCGGGCGATGATGCCGCTCACGCGGGCCAGTTCGCGCGCGGTGATGGAGCGGCCCAGGACGGTGATGATGAAGTGGTGCTGCTGGAGGCCCTGGGCCCAGTGTTGGAGAGCGTTGCGCGGGATGGCGCGGAAGCGGGTCTGGAGGCCGAGGGCGTGGGCGCTGGCGGTGAGGTCGGCTTTGACGGTAGCGAAGGGCTCGCCGGGGGACTCAACCAGGATGCCGAGGGTAAGGGACTCGTGGACTACGGCCTGGCCGATGTCGAGAATGTGGACGTTGTGCCGTGCCAGGATGCCGGTGAGCGCGGCGGTCTGGCCGGGAGCGTCGTGGCCGGAGAAGTGGATGAGGATGGCTTCGGGGCTGGCGGTGGGCATGGGCTAGTTCAGTTTACGGGAGGGCGGCCGGAGCGGGGGTATCCCGCGGCCGTCGTTTCGGCCGAGTGATTGCGGGGAGGAAGATCTGGCTGAAGATTCGAACGGAAGCCGTTTCGTTTAGCTGTCTGTTGCAGGGGCTTAAGCCCGGAAACAACACAAGGAGCAGCTTATCGGCCCGACTGAAGTGGTGCCCTCTTTACAGGCGCAAGCCGGTAAACCTACAAGGGTCATGCGCTTGCAAAAGCCGATGAAATTATTGCGCTAATTTTGAGCTGCGCCTTTCCACCAGACCGTGAGTAGCCGAAGCTTCCGCATGGGCGGTGGACACATCCGGAGCGAGATTTGTGGCTGCGGAAGGGCGTGTGGGATGCCGCGCTGCGTGGCTTCCAGGACGATGACACAGGCTGATAACCGAGCCGTCCCACAGTATTCCCGGAGTTAGGGTTGTTTAGTGGCCGACTCGGAACTAATGCCGCACGAAATTCCCAAAGACAACCGCGGATCCTTCACTGCGTTCAGGATGACATGGTTTTGGGGGCAGCGGACACGCAGCGGACACGGCATTGTGGCTGCGGAAGGGCGTGGCGGCTGCCGCGCTGCGTGGCTTCCAGGACGATGACACAGGCTGATAACCGAGCCGTCCCGCAGTATTCCCGGAGTTAGGGTTGTTTAGTGGGCAATTGGGAAGTTTCGCCCCATGCATGCAGCCGTCTTGGACCGGAATTTGTGCTCATTTGTGCTAACGATTGGACATTGTGGACTTCTTGGATATCCAGGAAGTTGAAAATATATAGTTATCTATTTAAATACTCTTTTAAGTCGTGCCCTTTTTACAAGGCATTTCCGTTCCTCAGTGAAGGCGTGCCGTTGTTCAAAGCGACTCCGTTCTTCACTGAGGTGGTGTCTTCAGTGGCGGCTCGCTTGTCAGGCCTTGATGAACTGGATTTCGAGGGTGATCTGGACGTCTTCGCCAACCAGGATGCCGCCGGTTTCGAGGGCTGCGTTCCAGCTGAGGCCGAAGTCCTTGCGATTGATTTTGGTGGTGGCGGAGAGGCCGATGCGGGTGTTGCCCCAGGGGTCTTTGCCGGGGGCGCTGGGGCCTTCAACGGCGAAGGTGACGGGCTTAGTGGCGCCGTGGACGGTGAGGTCGCCGATAACGGAGTACTCGCCTTCACCCTTCTTCTCGACCTTTGTGGACTTGAAGGTCATAGTGGGGTGCTGCTCGTGGTGGAAGAAGTCGGGTGACTTGAGGTGGGCGTCACGCTGGGCATCGCCGGTGGCGAGGGTGCTGATGTCGATGGAGGCTTCGACCTGGCTGCGGGTGGGGTCGGCGGGGTCCTCAGTGAGGGTGCCGGTGATGCCGTTGAAGCTGCCCTTCACGTTGGAGATCATCATGTGCTTGACCTTGAATTCGGCGCTGGAGTGCGCGGGATCGATATTCCAGGTGACGGTGGGAGCCGGGGTGGGGGTGGTGGTTGCCATAGGGGTGTCTCCTTTTCGTTCTCTTGGATGCGGCAGGATGATGTTCGTTGCAACAACTATTTAACGGAAACATATCACACATCCAGTATGTATTAAGGCACAATGCCAGCTCGGTCCGGGGGAAGCTGGTGCATGGAACTGGAGAATCTGGGTTGTGACGGGGGTCACAACTGTGGGGCAGTTCGGTTGAAGTCCGACCAAAATTGTCGTATTTTAGAAATGCAACCGAATTAAGTCTATTGTGACTGAATTTTTTGGCTGGCGCCCCGCCATTGAACTTTTGGCGAAGAGCATGGCGGAGCGGCCAGAATCGACAACCGAGCGGCTGGCGATGTGCCTCTCAGCATAGGCGCTTTCGCCTCCGCATGCAAGAGAGGACCGTGGCATGACTACGTGGCAAGTGCCTGTTTCCAAGCGGGTTATTGAATTTTCAGTGGCCTGTTTCCTGTTGTTTCTGCTTCTTACCTCCTATGCAAAGGCGCAGGGCCGTTCCGAGGCCGGCGCAAGTCTGCTTCATTCCGCCATTTTCTCTGACACAACGGAGGGAGCGGGGGCGCCGGAGTGCAGCGTAGCAGCCGGTGCTCCGGTGCTGTGGCAGATTGCTGTGACGGACGGAAGCGGCGCCGTTGTGCAGGGAGCGCGGGTGCGGCTGCGGTGCGGCGCCCAGGCAATTTCAGGCAAAACCGGAGCGGAAGGGCAGTACGCGACCCAAATCGCGCCGGGGTCGTGGCTGATGACCGTGGAGTCGGCAGGCTTTGCACCGGAAGAACGCCTGGTGGTTGTAGAGGCGAGCAATGAGACGCTGGCCGTGGCGCTGAGGGTGGGCTCGGCGTTGGATACGGTTCATGTCACGGCGGATGAAAAGTACGTGGTGAACAGCACCGAATCAGGCCTGAAGATGGAGCTTCCGCTGGCGGAGACTCCGCAGGCGATCACGGTGGTGGGACGCGAACTGCTGGACGCGCAGGGAGCGGTGAAGCTGGACGATGCGCTGAAGAACTCGGCCGGCGTGATTGCGGGCGGGTACTACGATGGGTGGGACTACTACCGCATTCGCGGTTTCGACGCGTCCTTCAACACCTATATTGATGGACTGCGTGGCGGCAATGGGGTGATGGAGGAGACGTGGGGACTGGAGTCAGTGGAGGTGCTGAAGGGACCCTCGTCGGCTCTTTACGGGCAGAGCGTGCTGGGCGGGCTGGTGAACATTGTGACGCGCAAGCCTGTTCCCGCGGCCTTTGCGCATGTGCAGTTGACGGCGGGCTCGTTCAATTTTCTTGACCCGGCGATTGACGTTGGCGGCTCGCTGAATCGCTCTCACACGGTCTACGGCCGACTGGCCGCGCTTTATCACTCAGGCGACACGTTTGTGGACTACACCTACCGGCACCGCTACTACTTTGCGCCGTCGCTGACGTGGCGGCCGACGGGGGCGACGGCGCTCACGCTGATGGGACGTATCCAGCGCGATAACGGCCGCCAGGGTATGCCGATGCCCGCCATTGGCACGGTTTTGCCCAACGTGAATGGGATGATTCCGATCAATCGCTATAACGGCGAACTCGAAGCCAATGCCAACAAGATGTCGCAAGCCAACCAGCAGTTCGGATACCAGTTCGTGCATTCCATGGGTGAACATTTCTCGCTGAACCAGAATGCGCGGTTTGCCTGGTACCAGGAGGATTGGAACCGCATCTACTATCCCGGATTTCTGGGAGCCGACCAGCGCACACTGTACCGCTATCCGCTGAGCTGGCATGGGCCATGGCAGACGCACGAGGTGGATACACACTTCGATGGGCATGGCAGCTTCTGGGGCATGGATCATGCGGCGTTGCTGGGATTCGATTTCTATCGCAGCCCATCGACGGGCGCGGGCTCTTCGATCGACTTTTCCGATCTGTCGCAGTATGAGCCGCTGGATCTTTTCGACCCGGTGTATGGCGCCAATCCGGTGCGGCCGTTGTCGCTCTACACCGACGATCACACGGTGACGCAGTACGCCGGGACTTATCTGCAGGATCACATTCGTTTGCCGCATCAATTCACGGTGACGGGCGGAGGACGGCTCGACATTGCGAAGAATGAAAGCGCGGGCCTGGCGAACCAGAACGGCAGGGGTTGGACTCCGCGGCTGGGTGTGACGTGGCAGGCGGCGCAGGCGACCACCTTCTATGCAAGCTTCAGCAAGTCGTATCTGCCGCAGTCGGGCCAGGTGTATGACGGCTCCGCCAGTGGAACGTATCTTGCGCCCGAGCGTGGACAGCAATGGGAAGGCGGGGCCAAGAACTCACTGTGGGGTGGACGGGTGCTGGCGAACCTGGCGCTGTTCCAGCTCAACCGGAAGAATGTTTCCACTTCCGATCCATCCCATCCCAATTTCTACCTGATGACTGGAGAGCAGCGCAGCCGCGGCGTCGAGCTCGAAGCGACGTTGCATCCACTGACGGGCTGGAACCTGACGACGGCCTATTCCTACGTTGACGCGGAGGTGGTGCACGATACGACGCTGCCCGAGGGAACGCCTACGCTGAACGCGCCGAAGAATTTGTTCAACGCGTGGACGACGTACGAGATTTCGAGGGGAGCTGCAAGGGGTGTCACGTTTGGGATTGGAGGGCGGCACTACACGGATCAGTCCGGAGATCTTGCCGACTCCTTCAGGTTGCCCGGCTATGGGATTGTTGACGCTTCTCTGACGTACCGGTACAAGCATTCGAACTGGCAGGTCAACGGATACAACCTGGGCGATGCGCGTTATGCGAGCGGCTCTTACAACGACCTCTATGTAAAGCCGGGCGAGCCGCGCACGGTTCGCGGAACTGTCGCGTGGAATTTCTAGCAAGCGCGGCGACGCAGCAAGAGCCGTCTATATCAGCGGCTCATGCTGCGGCCGGAGAGAGTCAAGTGCTCGAGACAGTTCTGCTTCATCCTCGCAAGCTGTGGGTGCGCAAGGCGCTCTTCCAGGTGCACTTGTGGGCGGGTGTGCTGCTGTCGCTTTATATGGTGGCGATCAGCCTGAGCGGGTCGATCCTGGTGTTTCAGGACGAGATCCGCAGGGCTGCCCTGGCCCGGCCGCCACTGGAACTGTCGCGCGTTGCTCCCATCAGTGCCGTGGTGGCGCGCGTGCAAAAGCAATTCCCGAGGGGGCGGCTGACCTTTGTTGAATTTCCGCAAGCAGAGAATCCGTGGTGGACCGTGTACGTGGAGGATGCGCACGCAAACCGGCGGATGATCTACGCCGACCCGGCTTCAGGAATACCGGTTGAGCAAACGGGGCGGCTCTTCATCGATTTCGTGCTCGACCTGCACGTTTATCTTCTGGCCGGCCAGACGGGCTTTGTTGTCAATTGCATTGCCGGTTCAGGGTTATTCGTGCTGGCGCTCACTGGCGCGATCTTGTGGTGGCCAGGTGTGAAGCTTTGGCGGCGAGCGCTGACCGTGTCATTGAAGCACCGATGGAGACGCGTCAACTACGACCTGCATAACGCGGTGGGCCTGTGGACGCTGCTGATTGTGAGTTGGTGGGGCATCACGGCGATCTACTTCCTGTTTCCGCAACAGGTTGCATCGGTGGTGAATGTGGTTTCGCCAGTGAGGTCAATGAAACCGCCGTTGCCGCCGAGGCGGGAGCCCGGCTCCGGTATCGCAACGGTGGATGCCATTGTGGGCGCTCTGCCCGCGTCGGCGTCCGAGCATCTGAGCGGCGTGGCGCTGCCCGGCAAACCCGGTGACGATGTGGCAGTCTACGTCGACCGCGGCGCAGCAGGAGATTTTTCGCATCGCGACATCTTCACGTTCGATGGCCGCACCGCGAAGCTGCTTACTGTGTGGCATTACGGCGAGAAGCAGTCACTGGGCGACTGGATTCTGTGGCTGATGTATCCGCTGCATTTCGGCACGGTGTGGGGAGGGGGTGTGAAGGTGTTATGGGCCGCGCTCGGATTGTGCGTATCTCTTTTGAGCGTGACCGGCTTGCTGATGTACTGGAACAGGAAACTGAGCAAGCTGTTCAAGGTGGCCGCTTAAGGCTTCTATCGCGCAAGTAAGTGCCGCTCGCGCGGCCCTATTGGTGATGGAGAGTCTCGATGGCGTTTCTTAGTTTGCGGGGAGTGCGGCAGTGGCGCTGTTGTTTCCCGTGGGCCTGTGGGCGGCGTTATCGCCGAGCGCAGTACGCGCTGCGGCGAGATCCTTTCGTCCAGCAGCCATAAAAGCGTTGTCCGCGGGGACGAGTTTCTGAAGAGTTGTGTATCCCAGCAGGGTTTCCTTCTCTGCCTCGATATATCGTTTTTGTCTCAGCAGGGCGCGCCCCAGTTTTAAATGGGCGATGGCGGTGTTGAGATGGTCTGCGTGCACTGTGTGCTCAAAGACCGCCACCGCCTGGCGATACATGGCTTCGGCGCGTGGATAGTTCTTCTCGCCCATGTACACACTGCCGAGGTTGGAGAGCCCGACTCCAATGAATTGATGATTCTCGCCGTAAACGCTTCGCCAGATTTGGAGTGCCCTGGAGAAGTCCGCCTCCGCCTCGTCATAGCGATCAAGGTTATAAGCGAGCGATCCCAGTTCATTGAGCGCGGATGCGACGGCGGGGTGGTTGTCGCCGTGGGTGGCGGACTGAATCTGAAGAGCCCGCTGCAACAAAGGCCGCGCGTCGTCGAACTTGTTCTCGGCGATGAGGGTGCGGCTCAGCGAGGTTAGATTGCCCGCGGTCTGAGGATGATCAGCACCATACCACGCCTCAGTGATGGAAAGTGCCTGGCGATAATCGCGTTCGGCCTCCGGGAGCCGGCCCAAGGCGTGTTGAATGGCGCCGAGGTTATTCAAATCTTCGGCTATCTCGGGGTGGTGCTCGCCGTAGAGTGTGCGATGCGTGGCCAACACCTTCTGATTAAGGCTTTCCGCAATGGTGTAATGGCCGGCGTAGAAATGCGCATTGGCCAACTCGCGCATGTTGTTTGCGACTGCGGCATTCGCGTTGTCCGCATGCGGCTGGGAGTCAAGTGCCCTCTGCAGCTGGTCAATCGCTTCAGGATACTTGCCCTTCGCTTCCAGCACCGTTCCCAGCGCCACCATGTCGGAAGCAACGAGGGATGGATAGCCCGAACGGGTAGGTATTGGCGTGGTGCGATCGATGTCCAGTCCTGCGCGAACCAGGCTTTCGGCCTCATCCAGTTTGGCTTCGTCCATGCGCACCAGGCCGAGCGCCACCAGCGTCTGGGCCACCTTGGGCGCACGAGGTCCCAAAGCGGCGCGGCGCTTATCCAGGGCGGCTGAGAGCAACGGATCGGCGTGTTGAGGATCGCCAAGGCGGCGATAGATTCCTCCCAGGGTCTCCCACATGTCCGCCTGCATTTCAGGATCGTTTTCGAGATTGGCGGCTTGTTTGCGGCCACGCTCGAGGAGCACGGAAACGCGCAGGTCCTCTGCCGGTCCGGCGCTCGCGTCTCCACCCTGGAACAGGTCGGTTGTGAACTGCTGGATCCGTTCGGTACGTTGCGCTTCAGCCAAGGCAGCGTTGCGCGCAGTCTGCAGGCGCACTGTGTAAAACCCGATGAGCGCGGCCACCAGCAATGTGGTTGCAGCGGCATAGGCGAACGCAACGCGATTTCTGCCTACGAATTTCCGGAAGTGGTAACGCCAGCTCTCTGCCCTTGCGGCCAGCGGGCGCTTGGACAGAAACGCATCGATGTCGCGCATCAGAGCTTCCACTGACGGGTAGCGGCGTTCCACTTCGGGTCGCATCGCGGTTAAGCAAAGCACGTTCAGATCAGCCCATTCGTTTTTGCTTACCGGAGCGCTGAAAGACGCCGGCGCTGCCAGGGAAGATGGCTTCACCGGCTCAGGGGGCCGGTTACGCAGCCCCTCGAACGGCAGCTTACCGGTGAGCAGTTCATACAAAAGAACCCCAAGCGCATAGACATCGGTGAAGACGCCTATGGGCCGGCCTTCCTGCTGCTCCGGAGCGGAGTACGCCGGGGTCATCGCGCGCAACCCCGTGATGGTTACGGTCTCGTCGAATTCGTCGAGGTGTTTGGCGATGCCGAAGTCGAGCAGCTTCACGGCACCATCAGAGGTTACGAGAACGTTTGTTGGCTTCAGATCGCGATGGATGACTGCGCGCCCGTGAGCGTATAGAACCGGCTCGCAGACGCGGCGGAACAAGCGCAAACAATCCTGAACGGTGCCGCGATGCTCAGCCCAATGCTGCGTAAGCGGCACGCCTTCGACATACTCCATTACGAACCACGGGGTTCCGTCTCTCAGGGTATCGGCATCGTAGAGGCGTGCAATGGCGGTGTGATTCAAGCCTGCCAGCGTTTTCTGCTCGCGGGTGAAGCGGCGTCGGCGTGCTGGAGACAGGCTGGCATCGCGCAGGAATTTGATTGCCACGAGGCTGCAAACATCGGAGCGCTCTGCAAGGTAGACCACGCCCATGCCGCCTTCTCCAAGCATCCGAAGAATCCGATAAGGACCTATCTGCTGCTCCAGTTGAAAGCTATCGTCCGCATTGTCCGGGGTCAATCGGGCGGCCAGTTCCGCAAGATCGCGATCAACCACGCCACTGGCGTTGCCGTCTTCCTCCAGGATCTCGCGCACATCGGCTTCGAGCGACTGATCGCTGCCGCACAGTTGCCGCAGGACTTTCTCCTGTTCGTCAGGTTTAGACTCAGCCACCGCGTGGAAGATGGCTTGCACTCGTTCCCAGCGTGTCTGATCGGGGGTGTTCATGCCATGAACGGCTGGGTGCCGAGGTTGCGCTTGATTTCGACTGCCAGCTTGGCGCGGGCGGCTCGCCAGTCACGCAGAACAGTCGCCTCTGAGGTGCCGAGCAATTGCGCGAGCTCTTCGGTAGTGAGTCCCCCGAAGAATCGCGCCTCCACCAGGGCAGCCTGTCGGGGAGCCAGCCTGGCAAGAATATCGAGAGCGGCATCGAGCGCCAGGACATCTTTGTCGCCGGCGTCGGGGGATTGGATCCCGGCTACCACCGTCTCATCGAAGGTGACACGGCTCGCTGCCCCGCGGTGCTGCGCCTGCCGCCGCCGCGCTGCGTCCACCAGCACCTGCCGCATCGCTCCGGCTGCAATCCGGCGGAAGTGCAGCGGCGTGGTGGCAGCCAGTCCGGGCACCCGCGACAGCTTGAGCCACGCCTCGTTCACCAGCGTAGTGGGACTGAGACTGGCATGCGGGTCACTGCGGCGCACTGTGCGCGCCAGACGCCGAAGGTCCTCATAGGCAAGGCTGAAAATGTGATCAAACACCCGCCGTTCCATGTGGGCGTACTCGTTCGACGAGAGCGCCGTGGCACAGATAACCGGAGAGTTCGAGAAATATTTCTCTTCCATGACGGTTTCCGAGGGGTGTTTTACGAATGGATGAATGGGCCTGATGAACGGGGATAGCAGGTACCTGATGTTAATGCGGAGTTGTCGCCGGGATCAACCATTTATTTCCCAACGCGAGACCGGAGTTCAGACTTCTCCGTAGTCACATCCATCGGTGACCTTACGCACATTACCAGTCATAAACCGCGACTGAATGGAATTACAAGGCCTGTAAGACGTGTTTGCCGTGGCTTCGTACGTTGACGGCGCTGTGGATTCAGTTTCGCCGGGGGGAAAGGCACCACTGCTGCTTTTAGCCATCGACATTCCCATAAATGACTTCTGCTGTTTGGGTCTAATCCCATTGCTCCGGTCGCTTCTCTAACTTCCGCAAAAACAAAAAAGGAGTTTTCGGCAATGTTCATGCACAACTCTCTCCGCCCGATTCAGTCTCTCTTTCCAATGCTCTCCGCGCGGGGGCGACAGGTCACTGGTTTTGGGTCGCGGCGACATGCGTGGTTCATCCTTGCCGCTCTACTCCTGGCCGCAGCCTTGCCGTCTGCAGCGACCGCGCAGAGTTTTGCGCCTATCGCGCCTCTTAGCTTCACCAAGACCTTCGGCGGCGGCGATCCGCTTCCGCAGATGATCATGGTTGCCAGTACAGGGACTAATTTCAATTTCGGTGTAACGGCCACAACTACTACGGGGGGAACCTGGCTCACCGTTACTCCGAGTGCATATGGCTGCTGCACGCCGACCCCCGGGGCCGTGACCGTGAATGTCAATCCGCTTGTAACGCTGGCCGCCGGAACTTATACAGGTCAGATCCTGATAAAGGGAACGACCGGAACAGCGTCGATCACAGTGCCGGTTACTCTCACAATTGAGGCCGCCACATCAACTTATTTTGACCAGGTGGCGGGTGGACTCACATTCACCATGCAGACAAACACCGGCCAGCCGCCCTCGCAGGCTCTCCAGATTCGCAATGCCGGCGCGGGCACGCTTGCGTGGACAGCAACGGGCTCCACCTCGGATGGCGGGGCGTGGCTCGTTCTTTCGGCCGCCAGCGGCACGGCTCCCTCCACCCTCTCAGTGGGGGTAAACGTACAGAAGCTTCCGGGGCTCGGCCTGACCGCAGGCACGTTTGTCGGTCAGGTTCTCCTCAAGACCACGGGAGATTCGGTCACAGTTCCGATCACTGTCTCGGTCGGCGATTCCGTGATGCGCCAGGTGAATCCACTCAGCTTCAACAAGGTGTATGGAGGGAACAATCCTCTGCCGCAGGTGATTACCGTCGCCAGCACCGGTTCCAACTTCGACATCAACGCCGTGGCTCTCAGTTCCACCGGAGGCAGTTGGCTCTCTGTCACTCCCAGTGCCTACGGTTGCTGCACGCTCACACCGCAGACCATCACGGTGGCAGTGAACCCGGCTGTCACTCTCGCCGCCGGCACTTACATGGCGGAGGTCGTCGTCAAGTCGAACACGATCAACCAGGGCCTATCCATTCCGGTCACCCTCACGGTTAATGCCAATACAGCGACGTTCTTTGACGACACACCCGGCGCCCTCAACTTCTCAATGGAGACAGCCGGCACCACTCCCTCGGCGCAAATCATTCAGGTCAACAATGCAGGGGTGGGCACGCTGGCCTGGACCGCCGCCGCTACCACTGCGGACGGTGGCGCCTGGCTGAAGCTTTCCGCGGCCAGCGGTAACGCGCCGGCGGTCCTTACCGCCTCCGTGGTGCCAGCGTCACTGCCCACCGCTGGTCTCGCGGCCGGCGTCTTCGTGGGCCAGATCCTGCTGCGCAGTGGCGACAAAGCGGTCACGGTGCCGGTCAGCTTCACTGTCGGCGCGGCGGTGTTTCGCGAAGTCGGCGGCCTAAATTTCACCAAGACTTATGGCGGAGCTAACCCGCTTCCGCAGGTCGTCACGATCGCCAGCACCGGAGCTAACTTCGATTTCAACGCGGTCACCTCCAACTCCACAGGCGGGAGCTGGCTGACCATCACGCCCAGCAGTTACGGCTGCTGCACGCCCACGCCTTACCAGGTCACCGTCACAGTGAATCCGGCGGTCACGCTTGCGGCCGGAACCTACTCGGCCCAGATCATTGCCAAATCCAATGACGGGGGCCAGGTGCTCGCGATTCCGGTAACGCTCACCATCATGCCGGCTACGGCAGCCTTCTTTGACGCGCTGCCCGGGCAGTTGTCGTTCGCGATGGTGACCAAGGGCAACACGCCACCGCCGCAGCCGCTTGAGATTCGCAACGCCGGAACAGGCGCGCTGAGCTGGACCGCATCCTTCAGCACGACTGACGGCGGCAGCTGGCTTGCGGTCTCACCTACCACAGGCGTTGCGCCGGGAGTCGCATCGGTCAGCGTGATCCCCGCCAATTTGCCCGGAAAGGGGCTCATCGCGGGCACGTTCTCAGGCCAGGTCACGCTGCAGTCCTCCACCAATCGCGTTACGATTCCGGTTACGTTTGCCGTGGCTGACTCGGTGTTCCGCCAGATCAATGCGCTTGATTTCACCAAGACGTACGGGGGGCCGAATCCGCTGCCGCAAGTTATCACGGCCGCAAGCACCGGGGCAGACTTTGACTTCAGTGCGGTTGCGGTGAATTCCACCGGCGGCGCGTGGCTCTCGATCACACCGAGCAGTTATGGCTGCTGCACGCCCACTCCACGCGTGATCACTGTCTCAGTAGCTCCGGCGGTAACTCTGGCAGCCGGCACTTATACGGCAGAAATTATTCTGAAGTCGAACAGCGGCAGCCCATCCGTGGTTGTGCCTGTCACACTGAACGTCAGCGCCGCAACCACTCCGCATTTCGATGATGTGCCAGGCGGCATCAACTTCTTCCAGGCAACGAGTGGAGCCGCGCCGGCTGCAAAGTCCTTCACCGTCCGCAACGCCAGCACGGGTCTCCTGAATTGGACTGCGTCTGTGACCACGTCGGACGGGGCCGGATGGCTTGCCATCTCCGCTGCCAAAGGAACGGCCCCGACCAATCTGACAGTCTCCGTGAATCCCGCTGCTCTTCCCGGCCAGGGACTTACCGCGGGCTATTTCAGCGGGCAGATCGTGCTGCAGACCGCCGGCGACAGGGAAACCATCCCTATAACTTACGTGGTGGGAGCCGCTGTCTTCGCATCCATTCCGCCCGTCAACTTCAGCAAGGCTTTTGGGGCCGTTAATCCTGGTGCGCAGGTAATCAACGTGTCCAGTCTGGGCACCAACTTTGCCTTTGCAGGCCTGGCAGCGAGTTCCAACGGGGGCGCGTGGCTGCAGATCACCCCATCTGCGTATGGGTGCTGCACAAGCACGCCCCTTGCGGTTACGGTAACGCCGGTTTCTTCCACCACGCAGGCGGCCGGCACGTACGTTGGGGAAATCATCTTTACCTCCGACGCCGGAGGGCAGGTGCAGGTGGTGCCGGTCAACCTCACCATCAACAGCGCCACTGCGACCGCAACGCCGGTCATCTCTCCGGCTGCTGGAACTTATACCACGGCGCAGCAAGTGACCATCACCGACGCAACACCGGATGCCGCCATCTACTACACCAACAACGGAACCACGCCCACCACGGCATCCACAATTTACAGCGGTCCTATTGCCGTGAGCGCCACCACAACGATTAAGGCCATCGCCGTCGCGCCCGCATTCGGAAGCAGCGCCGTGGCTTCAGCGACCTTCACGATCAATCAGAATGCAGCCGCGCCGGTTATCTCGCCGGCGGCCGGAACTTACACAACGGTGCAGACCGTCAGCATGACTTCATCGACCACCGGCGCGGTGCTCTACTACACGCTCGACGGAACTACGCCAACAACCGCATCGACCAGGTACGCCGCGCCTTTCTCCGTGGCGAAGACCGAGACCGTCAAGGCGATCGCTACGGCCACTGGCTATCTCGCGAGCGCTGTAACTACGGCCGCTTACACCATCAATCTGCCCACCGCGGCCACGCCCACGTTCTCACCCGCTGCTGGCGCATACACCGGCACACAAAACGTCACCATTACTTCGACGACGACAGGAGCCGCCATCTATTACACAGTGGATGGGACCACGCCGACGACCGCCTCGACCAAGTACACAACACCGGTGTCAGTGGCCAAGACGGAGACGGTAAAAGCGATCGCTACAGCGACGAACTACAACCCCAGCGCGGTTGCGTCCGCAGCGTACACCCTCACTGCTGTCACGCCTACCTTCTCTCCCGCGGCCGGAACTTACACTACGGTGCAGACCGTCACTATCTCTGATGCCACAGCAGGAGCAATCATCTACTACACCGTAGATGGTTCCACTCCCACAACGGCCTCGACCAAGTACACCGCGCCCATCAGCGTGACAAAGACTGAAACCATCAAGGCGATTGCCACCGCCACCGGCCTCACCAACAGTGCCGTTGCGTCGGCAGCCTACACTCTCAACCTGACCGCAGCTACGCCCACCTTCTCACCCGCGGGGGGGACGTACACGACGACACAGGCCGTCACTATCTCTGACGCGACCTCCGGGGCCGTTATCTACTACACGGTCGACGGCTCAACGCCCACAACCGCCTCAGCGAAGTACACCGCGCCCTTGAACGTAACGAAGACAGAGACCATAAAGGCCATCGCCACCGCGACCGGCTACAGCAACAGCGCGGTGGCAACCGCCACTTACACTATCAACACGGTGCTGGCCACACCGACCTTTTCTGTGGCGGCCGGCACTTATCCCGCGGTACGGCTCGTGGGTATCAACAGCACTGGGACCGGAGTCACGATCTACTACACGGTGGATGGCACAACGCCTACCACTGCATCCGCCAAGTACACCACTCCGATTGTCGTCTCGAAGAGCGAAACGATCAAAGCTCTCGCTACAGCCACGGGATTCACCAACAGCGCGGTCGCCTCCGCGGCCTATGTCATCATCGGCTCGCCGACTGCGCTGGCGTCTCCGGCAACTGCTATCGCTACACCCGCGGCCACACTGAACGCAATCGTCAACTCGCAGGGCCTTGCCGGATCCTACTACTTCCAATATGGGATTACCGCCACGACTCTCACTACCAATACGGTCGGCACTTCCCTGCCTGCCGCCACAACCGCGGTTAACGGCGCTGCAGTGCTGTCTGGCCTTACCACCAAAACGACCTACTACTTCCGTGTTGTGGTCACCACGGCAGGGGGTACCGCTACTGGCGCGGTTTTGAGTTTCACCACGAACTGACCGGATGAACGAGTCGTGCCGGTTTCTTCAAAGGAACCGGCACGACGGCTATCGCTCCATTCAATGCCGCGCCGGAAGGCGACTGGTTGATGCGGCACGATGGCTTTCCTTGCCGGGCGACCGCTAGTCCATGCGCAAAGCCTCTGTCGGATTGACCGAGGAGGCGCGCCGCGCAGGGATCCAGGTTGCGATGAGGGAAACCAGGATGAGCATGATGGGAACGAGCGTGAACGTGACGGCGTCATGCGAACTGATGCCGTAAAGGAAGCTGGATGCGATCTTCGCCAGCATCCAGGCGGCGGGCCAGCCCAGCGCCAGGGCCGCCAGGGTCAGCATCAATCCCCGGCGCAACACCAGGCGCAGCACGGCTGCGGGCCGCGCGCCCATGGCCATGCGGATGCCAATCTCCCGGGTGCGCCGACTCACTGAGAAGCTCATCACCCCGTAGAGGCCCACCGTGGCCAACAGCAATCCAATGCCCCCGAATACCCCAAACAGCATGGCCGCGACCCGCGGCAGCACGTAGGCGGTCCGCACGTGCTCATCCATTGTTTCGACGTTGTAGACGGCCATTGCCGGATCGAGCCTGGAGACTGCGCGACGCAAGGCTTCCGCCAGCCCCGTGGGATTGCTGTGGCTGCGCACGACCAGCGTGTATCCCATCATTGAGGGGTCGGCGGCGATGCTCTGCTCGAGCGACCGGTAGAGAATGGGACGCGTCTCCTCGCCCAAAGTGCGCGACTTCGCGTTGCCTACAACGCCGATGATCCGGTAAGTCCACCCTCCGCCATCGATATGTTGCCCGATCGCGTCAGCTCCTCCAAACAACTTATCGGAGAAAGCCTTGTTAATCACCGCAACGCGCGGACCATCGGCAGTTTCGTGACTGAAGTCGCTGCCGGCTAGACGCGGCGTGCCAAGAGCGTCAAAGTATCCGGGCGTGACCATAAAGAGATCCGCCGACAGAGACGGATCGCCGACTGCCGAGTGCCCGCTGCGGGTGAAGCCGTCACTGCGATTGCCGCCGGAAAGCAAGGGCACATCAGTATTCACCGCGACATCAACTCCCGGCAGCGCCGCTGCGTCCTCGCGCAGGTGCGCCAGAAAGGCGCGCGTCTTTTCGGGCGAATATCCGTTCAAGCGCGGATCGATGGACAGCAGAAGCAATCCCCGCGGGTTGAACCCTATATCGATCTGCGATGCCCTTTGCAGACTCCGAAGGAACAGTCCCGTAATCGCGAGAAGAACAAGCGCCATGGCCACCTGAGCAATCACCAGCAGATTGCGTGCGGTGATGCGGCTGCCGATCCTTGTAAATCCGCTGTCTCCTTTCAAGGCATTGGCGATCCCAGGCCGCGAAGCTGTCCAGGCAGGCGCCACGCCCAGCAGAAGGCCGCATAGAACGCTCAGCAGAAATGTATAGGCAAGCGTCCGGCTGTCGACGCTCACGCGCAGATCGAGCGGAATAGGAGCGGGCAGGCGAAGCGAAGACAAGGCCGCGGTCGACCATAGCGAAAGCAGCACCCCTGCCACTCCGCCACCCAGCCCCATCATCAGGCTTTCCAGCAGAACCAGTCGCAACAAGCGGCCGCGGGTGGCTCCCACAGCCAGCCTCACGCTCATCTCGCGCTGGCGGTTCAGCGCCTGGGCAAACAGTAGATTGGCCACGTTGAAGCCGGCAATCGCGAGCAGCAGGAGGACGATGATGGCGAGGGCGGTGAGGAACAACAGGGCTGTGGGGCGCTCGCGCGGAGGCAGCGAACCCGCCTGCTCGAACACGAAGCGATTGCCTTTGTCGGTTGCGGGATAACTTGAAGCCAGGCGGTTGGCAATGGTGCTGAGTTGGGCAGCCACATCCGCTCGGCTTACCCCGGACCGCATGCGGCCGATGACCGAGAGCCAATGATACTCGCGCGAGTCGTGCGGAGGCAGGCTAGCCGCCAGTTGCGGCGTCATGCCCAGGGGAACCCAGAACTCTGCGTTGAGAATCTGGTCGATGCCATGAAAGGCAGTTGGAGCGATGCCCGTGACGGTGAAGGTGTGTCCGGAGAGCACCACGGCTTTGCCGACTATCTTCTCGTCGCCCCCGAATTGGCGCTTCCACAAGCGTTCACTCAGGACAACAACAGGTGTTTCATCGTCGCCGTCTGCGAATCCCGCACCCATGACCATGGGCAGCTCAGCCACACGGAAGAAGTTGGGGGTCACACCCTGGCCCCACACGCGCTCCGGCTCCGAGCCTCCGCTGATCGATGCCGGAATCAGATCGAAGTACGCTGCAAGGTCAGAGAATACTGTTGCCTGGGAGCGCACATCGGAGAACCC
>NZ_DASXYM010000032.1:0-8352 GCF_036502485.1 Occallatibacter sp.
CCCCAGCTGAAAGGCGTACACCTCGGCGAGGAGCTGGGCAAGGCCCTGCAGTCACGCGCCATCGCCGCACCGGTCCACATCGCCAACGACGCCGATGCCATCGCCGCCGGAGTGGCCGCCACCCGCGGCCATCTCAACCGCCTTACCCGCGTCTGGACCATCGGCAACGGCATCGGCTACGGCCGCTGGCCCTACGTCGAAGGCGTTTGGGAAGGGGGTCACATCACCGTCACCCTCGATCCCAAAGAGAAGTTCTGTGGATGCGGCGGGGTCGGCCACCTGGAAGGCATCATGGGCTACCGCGCCATGCGGCTGCGCTTCCTCGACAAGGAGCCCGAAGAGGTCTTTGCCGCCGCTCGGCAGGGCGATCAGAAATGCCTCGAGTTCGTCGATCTCAGGCATCGCGCCCTCGCCGCCGGCACCGCGTCCTTCATCCACCTGGCAGGCCCCGGCAAGTTCTACTTCACCGGCCACAATGTCAAATTCCTTGAAGTCGGCCTGCTCCGCTCCCACCTCGAATCCATGGTGAAGATGAGCCCGCTGCAGAGCTTCTCCCTCGAAATCATGGAGCCCGACGACGAAACCGCCCTCATCGGCGCCGGCGTCAGCGCCGTCCGCGCCCTGACCTGGTGAAGGGTTTTCAGTTGGCTGTTCGGTACTTCGCGATTTTATTCGGGGGCGCAGGATGTCCGTGGGGAGTGATTCGAAGGCTCGCGGCCTGGTGAACGGATTCGATCCGTATAGTTACTAATGAGTAATATTACCGCCCTTTTTTGATTGATCCATCATGCGGTTTATTCGCTTGAACTTCGTGTTTTATTCGGGTTCGGGGCGAAAATCGATGTAACAGGATAAGTCAAAGTAATATATTAATGTTCAGGTACTTGCGAGATATCTTGCCGTGCTAAACCTGCAGCGAATGGGGGTGAAACCCTATTAGTTTTCTGGTAAACAGTCCGATGAGGATGGATGGGCAGAAAGTGGGCTGCGGAGCGGAATGGCACGGGACGCGGCATGGGTCGAGAGATCGATTGTGAACCAGAGTGAACCTGTGGGGCTGTGCCGGCGGTCACAAGCGAGCCGCCGGGAGCCAGTCTGGCGACACGGCGATCAAGTTGTCTTCCGCGCGAACTTCACCACACCCCGCCCGTTATCGGCTTCTCCGTCATAGACCGTGAAATACGGATTCATGAGCGGCAATCCCAGAATCACCAATCCTGGATCCCCGACGGTGAGCGCGCAAGCCGCATAACCTACCTTCTCCGTATTCACCTGCCAGTAGTCCTGCGGCCCCACCTCGAGCTGCACATCGCCCGCACTGCCCTCGAGGACGAACGTCAGCGTCGGCCAGCTCGCCAGCACAAGCTTCTTCGCGCTCACCAGCTTGCCGCTCTTGATTGAGCTGTTCAGCAGCGCCTGCTGATCCGCCGTAAACTGCGAGATCATCGCCTCCAGCAGCGGCGGGCTCAGGTTCAGGCTGTTGGTCCCGCTGTCGATGATCGAGTTGGAAGGCATGCCCACGGGCGGCTTGATCTTGGACGCAATCGGCGCCGTGTTGCCCACCACCACCTCTTTTAGATTCGCGCAGTACCACTCCTGCGACAGCACTTTCACCGTCTGGAACGAACCCGTGTACAAATCGGTGGCCTCTTCGCCGCCTCCCAGAATCATCCATCCGTTGTTCAGCGGATCCTTTGCCCCGCCCCCGCCCTCGTGCACAAACGAGCGGTGCGTCCAGAACGAAATCTTGTCCGAAGTGATCCCTTCCTCGAAAAGCTGCGTCAGGTATGGCTTGATCGTGCCGTGCTTCCCCTTGCGCACCTGCGTCGCCGAGTACTTCTTCTTCCACGTATCGAGCGGCATCGTGAACGCATCGTCCAGGGGCGCGTACGCCAGTCCCAGAATGCCATCCGTCTCGCCCCACATCTCCGACGAGGCTGTATACGCGATCGCGGCATTGCCATCGGCCAGCACCACGGACTCCGAGCCCGTCCCCGCGGCAATCCGGGTCTTGATCACCGCCCCGGTCCACGAGCTGCCGTCCCCGTACGCATCCGTCTGCGCCAGGTCCGTGGTCGCATCGCCAGCCTTCGTTTGCGGCTTGTACTTCTTCGCGTCCAGCGCCAGCGCGCTGCTGCCAGTGTCGAGAAGAACGTTCATCGGCTTTTGCCTGGGACCGACGAGAATGCGGCCGGTGTAGTCGCCGCCTGCATAGATGTTGGTGATCGGAATCCGAACCAGCTTGCCCATAGCATCTCCTTGAGCACAACCCTCTGATTGACTACCGGAGAGTCGTTCCAGAATTTCTTCTGTGACAGCCTGAGGCCCCCGCCTGTTGTGTGGTACTCGATCCTACCACCGGCCTGCCACGAGCCCGGGCGCCCCATCCTCGCCGCGTCTTGGTCTTTGCGGCCGGGTGGGTGACCACGAACCTTGCCAGCCTGCCACCACACCCCCACCCCCAAAAACAAAAGAGCCGATCCACCGCGGATCGGCTCTTTCATCTCTTGCTTGAGAGCTCTACCTCTTCCTGAGATAAGTCCCCGACATCCGGTCATGCCAGCTCAGGTGGTCCTCATCGAACACCGACCACACCAGGCCCAACCCCACGGGAGCCAGCGACAGCACCATCGCTCCCAGCCGCTTGCGCAGTTGCGCGCGCGTCGGAATCTCTTCCTCAAACGTGCAGAAGGCGATCCCCGCATAGCGCATGCCGGGCGTGCTGACGCCCAGCGCCATGAACAGCAGGTTGTACACAAATCCCGCGGTCAACACGCCCAGCGTTACAAACATCTCGACCCCGCGCGGCATCAACGGCTGCTGCATGCGCGCGGCCAGCATCATCGCCGCGGCAAAGAAGACGCCCAGGATGAGGCATCCATCCACAGCCATCGCCATCAAGCGCTGTCCCAGGGGCGCCAGAAAAATCTGCTGCGCCCGCCGCACCGGCTCCGGTTCGGGACGCTGCTCCAGCAGCGGATGCTCGTCCAGTTCGATACCCGACCACTCCGGACCCGAAACCTGCACCACGGCGGTCGATGTGGCCCATTGCTCCCCAGCCCACTCCTTCTCCTGCCATGCCGGCGTCGATGCAACCGCAACCTCCGGCTCCGTCGAGACTGTCTCCGGGTCTACCTCGAAGATGCTCAACTGCCGCTCCGTTTGCGTGGCAGCCTGCACCGGCTCCAGCAGCCGCGGACGCATCTTGCGCGTCGCCACAATCTCCCGCGGAAATGCAATCAGGTTGGCCGTGCCTGGATCCGTCTCGACCGCAATCGGCTCATTGCGCAGGGTTGCGCTCACCTGCGCCGGCGTCCACCAGTCCTCTGTGTCCAGTTCGAACGGCTCGGGCCGCGCCGAGGGCCGCGCCGATGTCCGCACCACCGGCCTGCTCTCCGGCTTCGTTTCGAGCCTGCGCACCGGCGCATCCGGCTCCCACCGAATGCCGAAGCTCTGCCCATCCACAATCTGTGTCGTGATCACCGGCTCCGGCACCCGCGCAACAGCCGGCGCCTCCACCACAACCTCCGGCACAAGCTCGACAGCGGTCTCAGCCGTCGTCTCCATCACGTCGACTTCAGGGCGGGACGCGGGCTCGACCGCAATCGCGGCCACAACAATCTCAGCCTCCACCCGGCCCCGCGAGATGCTCTCCACCACCGCCGGCCCGCGCTGCGGCTCGGTCGCTGCCGCATGCAGTTCGGCGATCGCCTCTTCCGCGACAGCCTGGGCCTCCAGGGCAACCCTGGTCGCAATCTCCGCCGCGCGCACCGCCAGCCGGGCCTCTTCGGCCTGCATATCGCTATAGCTCTTGGCCCTTGCATAACGCGCGGCGACACGCGCCGCCGCCTGCGCCGCCAGGCTGCTCCCAAAGGCATGCTGCTGCGCCGGCGCTTCGTCCTGCGCACCCGATCCCTTGCGGTTTTTGTGGGCGGCCAGGCGCCGAGCCACTTCCTGCTTCCACGCGGGTTCCAGATCCGGTTGACCAACTGTACTCAATTTAGATTCCCTCTACTGCGGCTCCGCTTGCTGCGATCCGCCCTGTTGTCCTGCCGCGCCAACCATGCGCAACAGCGTGCCTCAATGCAAAAGGTGGTACGCGGAAAATCAAACAAGACATCGTCCGGATCAGGCGATCCGAAGTGGCGTGCTGTGCCGGTTTGTCCTGCTGCCAGAGCGTGCGTTGTACGTCCATTGATCCTGCCTGCATTTGCTATGCTGACCTTGGTCTCCGGATGCGTCCTCGCTTTTTTCTGTGTATCACGCTATTGGTCCTCTGCCACAGATTTGTATTGGGGCAGGCGTTTACCAATGGGTTACCTCCTTCACAATCCGGAATTGACACTCCGGCGCAGCAGGCCGCACCGCTTCCCGACGACCCCGGACAGGAAGCCATTCCCATCGCGCAGCCTGAGCCCACACCACCGACCGGCATGCCCGTCAGTTGGAAAGCCGACCGCCAGATCTGGGCCAGCAACACCGCCACGCTCTACGGCGTGACCGAGTTCCGCTATCGCGACTACGTCATCAGCGCCGACAAGATCACCTGGCGCCAGGACACCACCGAAGTCGAAGCCGAAGGCCATCTCGAAGTCCGCGGCGGACCCGACGACGTGGTGCTCACCGCCTCTCGCGGCACCATCCGCCTCAACATGCACACCGCCCGCTTCTACGACGTCGCCGGCACCATGGGCGTGCGCAGAACCGGCCACACCGTCGTCTACTCCACCGCGAACCCGTTCATCATTTCCGCGCGCGTACTCATCCAGTCCGGGGAGCGCGACTACCGCGTGGTCGACGGCACGATGACCAACTGCCGCCTCCCCCATCCCGACTGGCAACTCATCGCCCGCTCCATCCACCTCAATAACGGCAAAGCCTCCGCTAAAAACACCTACTTCAAATTTGTCGGCGTTCCCCTCTTCTACCTGCCCTATCTCGAACACCCCATCGACGAAGGCGGCCGGCAGAGCGGATTCCTCATTCCCATCCTCAGCATCGGTTCCTCCATTCGCGGCTTCACCGTGGGCGAACAGTACTACTGGGCCATCAACCGCAGCATGGACATGGTGATCGGCGCCGAATACTACAGCCGCCGCGGCTGGGCTCCCAATGGCGATTTCCGCTACAAAGGTCCGGGCCTCGATCACCTCGGCCTGCGCTGGAACGCCCTCCTCGATCGCGGCTATAACCAGGTCCAGCCCGACGGCTCCATCGTCAACATCAACCAGGGCGGCACGGACATCTCCGCCAACCTGCGCAAGGACTTTTCCGCGGAAACCCGCCTCGCCGGCTACGCCGAATACCTCTCCAGCTACACCTACCGCCTGGTCTTCAACGACAATTACTGGCAGGCCATCAACTCCCAGGTTAAAAGCGATATCAGCTTGACCAACGCCCACAACGGCTACGTTCCATCCATCGAAGTGGCCCGCCTGCAGACCTTCGCCAGTCCCACCGGAGGCAACGAAGTCCGCATCCTGCATCTGCCCAGCATCCGCTACGATGTCCTCGATCACCCCCTCGGGCCCGTCACCTCGCCGGTTTACTGGGGACTCGGGTCCTCCGTCGCCCATCTCGGCCGCTCGGAGCCTGACTTCCACGCCCACAACGACGGCCGCATCGACGTTTATCCGCACATCTCCCTGCCGCTCACAGGCGGCGGCTGGAGCATCATCCCGCAGGCTGGCTTCCGCGGAACCTGGTACTCCACCAGCCAGGTCCCCGACATTGCCGGCACCCGGGGCGGCGTCCCCGCCGTGAGCCATGAGCCCCTCAATCGCTTTTATGCCGAGGCAGCCCTCGACCTCCGCCCTCCGGCCATGGGACGTGACTTCGCTATCGGCCATGCCGGCAAAGTCCTTCGCCACGTGATCGAGCCCGAGCTGACTTACCGCTTCGTCGACGGCATCGGCGAAAAAGAACGCAACGTGCTCCTCGTGGACACCACCGACATCGCCACCGACACCAACGAACTCGGCTACTCACTCACCCAGCGCTTCTACGTCCGCCGCCACTCCTGCGACGCCGCCGCCATCCCGGAATCCGCCGACTGCCAGACCCGCCCCCGCGAATGGGCAAGCTGGCAAATCGCCCAGCGCTACTATCTCGATCCCAAATTTGGCGAGGCCCTCATCCCCGGCCGACGCAACGTCTTCTCCTCCACCCTCGACCTCACCGGCATCGCCTTCCTCACCGAGCCGCGCAACCTTTCTCCACTCATCTCCCGCATGCGCTTTGAGGCCGTCCACAACCTGCGCATCGAGTGGGACATGGATTACGATCCGAAGCCCGGCCGCTTCGGAGCCGACAACATTTTCGCCGGCTACACCTGGGGCATCACCACGCTCGGCATCGGCCACGCTCTCCTCAACGCCCCCAACGAACAGGGCACCAAAGCCGCTCTCATCCAGAGCCAGCAGCTCAGCCCGTTTCTCCAGATCGGCCGCCCCGATCGCGCGGGCTTCAACCTTGCCATGAACGGAGGCTACGATTTCGTCCAGTCCCTCCTCCAGTACGGCGGGGTCCAGGCCGTCTACAACTGGGACTGCTGCGGCCTCACACTCGGCTACCGCCGCTTCGAGCTCGGCACCGTCGGTTCCACCGGCCGGGATGAAACGCAGTGGCTCTACAGCTTCACCCTCGCCAACTTCGGCTCCGTCGGCGACATCCGCCGCTCCAGCGTGGTGTTCCGCGACCCCGCCGCCACCCCCGCCTGGTAACTGTCCCGCCGGTTATTCCTCCGCAAACCTCCCGTGGCCGGTCGTGTCGCCTTTTTCCTGGCGACAGGATGGGAGGCCACGAAGCCAGAAAGGCGGCGGAGCTGCAATCGGCCGCACCGCAGGCGCCGGCGAAGGCTGCGGAGCCGCAATCAGCCGCACCGCAGGTGCTGATATCCTGTTGATACCGCCCCGGCCCGCCTGAACCCGCGTCGTGACGAGTCATTGTGACGTTCCCCCCAGCGGAGCGTCCCTGCATAGAGGAACCGAATTTGTTGCGTCTTCGAATGATGGCCGGCCTGCTCGCCCTGGGCCTCGCCGCCGGCTGCAAAGCCCAGGTCACCCCTTCCACCGATCCCGCCCTCACCCGCCGCGTCGAGGTCATGGTCCGCTCCCAATTCAACGTCCCGCCCGACATCACCGTCACCCTCGGGCAGCGCACCCCCAGCGAGCTTCCCACCTATGACACTCTGCCCGTAAATCTCACCCGCGGCGGGCGCAACCAGGTGATCAAGTTCCTCATCTCCAAAGACAACAAGACGCTGGCCCGGCTCGAAACCTTCGATCTCGACAAAAACCCGGCCATGAACATCGACGTTGCCGGCCGCCCCATACGGGGGAACCCCGGCGCCAAGGTCACGATCATCAACTTCGACGATCTCGAGTGCCCCTATTGCGCGCGGATGCACGAGTCGCTCTTCCCCAACACCCTAAACCGCTACAAGGACCAAGTCCGCTTCATCTATAAGGACGATCCCCTCGTCGAGATCCACCCCTGGGCCATGCACGCCGCCATTGACGCCAACTGCCTCGCGGCCCAGAACGGCGACATCTACTGGAAATACGTCGACTACCTCCACTCGCACGGCCAGGAGATCAACGGGCAGGATCGCGACGTCCAGAAAAGCTTTGCCGCCCTTGACCGCATCGCCAAAGACGAAGGCACCGTCGCCAAGCTCGACACCGCCAAACTGGACGCCTGCATCGCCAAGCAGGACGACACTCAGGTCAAGGCATCCGCCAAGCAGGCCGACGCCCTCGGCATCGAAGGCACCCCGGCCGTCTTCATTGAAGGCGAGCGCATCAACGGCGCCATGCCCGAGGAGCAGCTCTGGATGGTCATCGACCGCGCCCTCCGCGCCGCCGGCGAACAGCCGCCCCCGCCCGAAAAGCCCGAAGCCACCCCCACCCCCTCCAAACCCGGACAATAAACATCGCCCGAGCGCGGCGCCCCAGGTCTCGATTTGAGACCTGGGAATTTACAAGTCTTACCCCGCCACCCGCGCCGCGTCTTTGTTCTTGCGGCCAGGGTGGGAGTCCACGGACCCAACCTCCCAACCGTGAAAACTCAAAATCAAAATTGAAGGCTCTCTATGAGCCCAACAGCACTTCGCCTCAACCGCCTGACCGCGTCTCAGTCGTACCGATGCCCTCTCCCAAAAAACGTCCGCCGAAACAACCTGCCTGCGTCGCCAACCCAAAAAATCGGCTCCGCGCCGACAAATCCAATGACCTTCTGGCCCCAGGCGAGTCCAGAGAGTTATCCTGTAGTGCCGGAAGCTGTTGCAGTTTCCGAGGAGAGATCAGGTTTGCAAGTCGATTCCGTTGTTCGGACGCGCACGCTTTCTGCCGT
>NZ_DASXYM010000033.1:0-6688 GCF_036502485.1 Occallatibacter sp.
TTGACCTTGATGGTGACGTTGTCGCGGGTGATCACGTCCTGGGGAGGCACTTCAAACACCTCCTGACGCAACGACATGCGGACCATCTGCTGAACGGGCCGGAATACGAAGATGATGCCGGGGCCTTTGGGCTCGGAGCGCACGCGGCCCAGGGTGAAGATCACGGCGCGCTCGTATTCCCGCAGAATCTTGATGCAGTTGATGAGGTAGAGGATGACGATCGCAAAAAAGACGAGGACTGGGAGCGCACCGGCCATGAGTTTCCCTCTTTGTGGATTCAGGAGGGAATTGTACTCCTAAGGTGTTCAGCCAGCATGGTGGACGTCGAGGTTACCCTGCTCCGCGGAAGCCACTTCGAGCAGACAGGCATTGTGGCCGGTCACGCGCAGCGCCGCACCCGCGGGGAGCGCCTGATCCGCAATGGCGCGCCAGATTTCGCCGTCGACGAGCACATGGCCCTCCGGATCGAGCGGCTCCATGGCGGATGCCGGCCGGCCGATGAGCGCATCGAAGCCAAGCCTCTGCTTCAGCCGCCGCGCACGCATGGCAATGCGTATCAGCAAGACGGTGATGCCGCCGAAGGCAAGGCTGATGGCGACGGCCACCCAGGGGTTGACCGCCAGCTCAGGGATGGGGGCGGCGATCAGCGTCAGGGTCCCGAGCGTCAGGCACACGATGCCGGCGATGGCCAGGGCGCCGTGGCCGCCGAACTTCGCCTCCAGCACCAGCAGCACTGCCGCAGCCAGCAGGAGCATCACGGCGGTGTAGCGAATGGGCAGCAGATTGAGCGCGAAGATGGCCAGGAGGACCATCAATGTGCCGAGGGCACCCGGGACGATGGTTCCGGGCGTGTTGAATTCGAGATAGATCAAAAGCGCGCCGCCGACCAGCAGCAGGAGCGCAATGTTGGGGTTGACGAGCCAGTCCAGAAGATCCTCGCGCATGCTCGACTTCAGCAACTCCACGCGGGCGCCGGCCAGGTGCAGAACCTGCTTTGTGCCGTCAAGGCGCGTGATCTCGCGCCCATCCAGCCTGGCCAGCAGTTCCGCTTCGCTGGACGCCGTCAGATCCAGCAGGTGCTGATTCAGGGCCTCTTCAGCGGAGTAGGAGTGGGAGCTTTGCACGGCGGCGATGGCGGCATCCACGTTGCGGTTGCGCCGGCCCACGTAGGAACGCAGGAACGCCTCGGCGTCGTTTTCCACCTTCTGCTCCATGGTGGCGTCGGGCTTGCCAAACTCGAAAACGACGTGCGCGGCGCCGGCGTTGGTTCCGGGTGCCATGGCGGCGACGTCGGCTGCCTCCAGCAGGAAGAACCCCGCAGAGGCGGCCCGCGCACCCGGGGGGGCGACGTAGATGATCACCGGCACGCGTGAGCTGAGGATGGCGCCGGCCATGCCGCGCATGGACTCCACAAGGCCGCCGGGGGTGTCAATCTCGATCAGCAGGGCCGCGGCGCGATCCATGTTGGCACGGGCGATCGCCCTGTCCAACTGGCCGGCGCTGACGGGCTGGATGGTGTCGTGCAGGATGAACTTGTCGACGACCGGCTGCTCCGCCTGGGCGGGGCGGCCCGACGCACACAGGAAGACGATCAGACTGAACGCCAGAAGAGCCCGGGCGGCCCAGCTTTCGTGTTTCGCAAGCGGTACGAACATGGCTTGCTCCTTCAGGGCGCCTGTTGCTTTGTGGCTCCCTGCTTCGCGCTCAACTGGCGCAGAACTTCCCTGGCGGCCAGGCTGTTGGGGCTCAGCTTCAATGCTTCGTCGGCATTGTGGCCGGCCTGATCCAACTGGTTAGCGGCGAGGTCCAGCCGCGCGAGCACCAAGTATGCATCCGCGGAAGGCTTCAATTCCAGTGCCGCCTGCGCCTCTTTGCGGGCCCCGGCGGCGTCGCCGGTGCGCTCTCTCACTTCGGCCAGTCCTTCATGGGCCTTCTCCGACCGGCCGTCCGCGGCGATGGCCTGCTGATAGAGCCGTTCCGATTCAAGCAGGAGGCCGCGCGAGAGGTACTCCCTGGCCTGGGTGGAGAGCGTCAGCGCTCTCTGTTCAGGCGTAAGGGCTGCCAGGCGCGTCTCCTCCATCTGGTCCATCATTACCGCCGCCTGGCGGAACGCCACGGCGTCGAAGCCTCTGACAATGCGCTCCAGGGGCTCCACGCTCGAGGCGGAGGAGGGGTCTTTCCATGCGGCCAGCAACTGCTGCGCCTCCGTGTCATTGGGCCGGAGCTTCAGATATTGAGTCAGCTCCGCCTGGGGCGCCGCCGTATCGCCATGGCGCTTGAGGCTGACCGCGAGGTTGAAGTGATAGTCCGGTGATGCGGGATCCGCACCGGCCGCCTGCCGGAAGAGCGCGGTGCCGTCATGGCCCTGCCGGCTGACGGCGACTCCCTGGTTGTTCAGTACGGGGGCGAGCGGAAGCACCCGCGCCACGGCTGCGAACGCCGTCTCGGCCTTGGCGTACTCGCCGGAGAAGAGGAGGGCCAAGCCGCGGTAGAAGCCGGCCTCGAGGGCATTGGGGTCATTTCTCTTCACCTTGTTGAACGCCGCGGCGGCGTCTTCATACCGCTGTGCGGCGTAGTCTGCCCGCGCCAGCGCCATCCACGCCTCGCTGAAGTCAGGATTCAGCTTCACAGCCTGCTGCAGGTGGCGCAGGCGCTCGTCCTGATCGGGCTCGGTGATGCCGCGGATGTACTGCTCAAACGCTTCCAGATGCACGTTGGCGCCAGCGGCCACAAAGGTCTCCTGGGCGCCGGAAAAGCCGGGATCCAGTTGCCTGGTGAGCTTCCAGGCGAGAACGTCGAGTACGGCGATCAGGTCGCGCAGTTCGCCGCCGGCCATCACGGGCGCGCTCATCTTGAGGCGCGGCACGCTGATAATTTTGGCCTCGGCCTCGATGCGGTTGCCATCGATCTTGAAGCTGCCCACAATGATGGAATCCGCATCCAGAGTCTGCGCGATCTTGAGTGAACTGGCGTGAGAGGGCTGAAAGCCGGCGGGAAGCCCCAGGTGGTCTAACGCATACAGCCGATCAGCGCGGCTGAGCGGGGCGAAGCCCGCGGAGAGGAAACGGCTGCTCAGGATCTGGGGGGCAGCTTCGCGAATCCACTCGAGGCTTGGCTGCCCGCTGTTGTTGTCAAAGGGAAGCACCAGGAGGATCCGGCCGTGCCCGCCTTCGGCGGCAGAGGCCGCGGGATTAGCCTGGAGGCCGAACGCGAATGACGGCGCCAGAATCAGCGCAAAGGCAGCCAGCCGCAGATTCCGGCGAAGTTGTTGAAAGAAATGAAGGGCCACGACAGCCCTGATTATAAGTTCTTCCACGCAGCGCTGCGTGCGGCGTGCCTGGTTCGGCCCCGGGGGAAATTCGTCGAAGGGGACGCGGACTTATCGGGATTCCGAGATCGCGGCGATCGCGGGCGGCAGGTGCGCGCCGGCTTCGAACTGGCGGTTGAACCGAATGAGGCCGATCCACATGCCCTGGTCCTCTCCCTTCCACACCAGTTGTCCACCCAGTTTGTAGGCGATCTCCTCCGGGGGCAGATCATGATGCAAACCGAAGTACTTTTCGTCCATGCGCCGTCCCAGCGAGATCAAGGGGGGTGGGTCGTACTTGGTGGAAAACACCAGCGCCGCCGAATACCTGCCCGGCTCGTCGGCGGCGCGGTCGATCTGCGCCGGAGAGAAATCGTCGACGGCATAGACGTCCCAGGGCTTGCTGACCCAGCCCAGCTCCGGCTTGGCGAGGGCATCGGTGAGCGGCCACGCGGAGAGAACGGTTGCCCCTGGGAATTTCGACCGCAGTTGCGCAATCCCCGACTGGTGCAGCCGGATGAGGTGGGCATAGGCGAGATTGTCCTCGGGGGCGAAGCCATACGGCGGGTTCACGAAGATGCCTGCCACAAACGCAGCGGCGGAGAGAGCCGCCAGCGCGGGCCAGTAGGGCACCCGCCGGTGGAAGGTGGAAACGGCCAGCAACAGCACCAGCGGGTACATGGGCAACAGATAACGGCAGAGCAGAGCGCCGCCGAGCACACTAAACGCGGCGGCATTCACGAGCAGCAGGATCAGGATTCGGCGGCGCACTGCGGCAGCGATGGTGGTTCGCTCGCGGCCGTCGGCTTCGGTCTGCGGCTTCAGCATCAGGCCGGCCAGCGTCAGCAGCACCGGGACGAACATGTTCATGTGGGCTGTGAGGTGCAGGATGCGATGCCCGAAGGCGGCGAGAATGCGCTCGGGGGTCAGCGTGGCCTGCGCGTTATAGCGCAGAAACTCGGGGTTGCCGAAGAGAAATCCGGTCTTCGCGTAATGCCACGCGTACCATGCGGCCAGGGGCAGGACGCAGGCGGCAAGCCAGAGGGCTTCAAAGATGCAGCGGCGGCGCTCCGGCAGACGGCAGCGTATGGCATGGAGCGCGTAGATCGCTGCCAGGGTGAGGGGGACGGCGATGGCGGTCTCTTTCGAGAGTGCCGCGGCCGTGAACCACGCGGCAGCTGCGCGCGGGTTGCGGCCCCGATCCGGCAGCGCGTACACCAAGCCCCAGAGGGTGCAGGCGGCGGCGAAGATGTCGGCATGCGCGAGCGTGCTCTGCGCAAACCAGATGGGGTAGAGGCCGGTGAGCAGGGTGGTCCAGAACGCCACGGGGGTTGATCCGTTCACGCGCTGGGCGAGCTTCCACACGCCCAGCAATCCCATCGCCGCTACCATCAGCACGGCCTCGCGCGTGACCTCGGGAGTGAAGTCCGACAGCTTCCACCAGAGAGCCAGATATACGCTGGGGAGGGGCGGATGGGCATTGGTCAGGGTTGTGGATGGAATCAGCGAGCCGGTACGAAAGAAGTCCCAGGCCGCGGGGATGTAGTAGCCGGCTTCATCCCAGTAATAAGGCAGCCGCAGCAGGGTGAAGTGCGTGGCATACAGGGCCACGAACACCACCGGAAAGATCATCCACAGCGGGAAGGGCTCGTCCGTCCGCGGCTCAATCAGCTTTCTCCAGCGCAAGCGTGCAATCCTCTTGGGCGCTACTCTTCGTGCTGCCTGCAGTGTAAGTCACCTGCTCAGTGAACCGGGCCCTGCGGAAAGCCGTGCGTTTGCGGCTCGAGGACCAGGGGGCCGAAGGCCTGCTCGTATTGGGCAAGGTTCTGGCCCAGGACATTCCAGAGCGCCTTGGCCTGCTGCGGGCTGAGATAGACGGCGTCATGGTTCTTGATGGTCACCTGCTCGGGGGACTCGCTTGAGGCCAGCCCGAACACGAGCTGGAAGTCCCACACGCTGACCCGCACCTGCACGCTGTTGGCGTAGGACTCGCGGAATTCCGGGGACTGGGTGACATTGATCTGTGGCTGCTGAGGCGTTGGGTTCATAGTACTCAGATTATCGCGCCAACCCTCAGCCCTGCCGTTGCGATCAGGACGGATTGCGTTCCACTTGCCAAGGAGACGGGCAATCCTATTTGCGGCCCGGTATATCATGGGTTCGCCCTCCGGTTCCCGGCAGGGGCGTCACGTTCACAGAGCTGATCCTGCCCTCTCGCTTGCCTTGAGAAGGCTCGGCGGCGGCCGAGGTTGAAGGTGGAGATCGATGCCTGATTCCAACATCACTCTTGTGGTCACCAGTTGCCAGCGCCACGACCTCCTGAAAACTACTTTGGAGACGCTGTATCGGAACACAGACATTGAGCCTCGGGAACTCATTGTGGTGGAGGATTCGGAAGCGCCCATGCCGGGGTTCCTCGCCGATCCCGTGTGGCGTGACCGCGGCCTGCGCTGGATTTCGAATGGAGTGCGCATCGGGCAGATCGCCTCGATTGACCGTGCCTATGCGGAGGTCAAAACCGATTTTATCTTTCATTGCGAAGACGATTGGAGCTTCAACTTACCCGGCGACTGGATGAGACAGAGCAAGGAAATTCTGGACCGGCACCCGGAGATCATCCAGGTATCGCTGCGGGGACACACGGGTTGGCATGATCTTGTGTCCGACGCTCAGTATCCTTTTTTCATTGCGGAGCCATACTGGCGTGAAGGGTGGGGCGGGATCAGCTTCAATCCCGGGCTGCGGCGGCTGTCTGATTACCGGAAGCTCGGTTCCTATGGCAGACACGTCAGCTACGGCACGGCCGGCCTGGGGCACGAACTCGCGCTGAGCAAGAAGTTGCTGGACGAGGGCCGCCGCATTGCGGATCTCGGTGAGCCCATCGTGTCCCACATGGGCGGGACATGCTCGATGGCCAACCAGCCGCTTCAGCCGATGCCGAGGCTCTTGATTGCGATTCCGGCCTGCTTCCGGCTGGACTACGGCGCCTGGGAATCCGGGGACTCGCCACTGTACGACCAGATGCGCGCCTGGGGCAACAAGCCCTATGGCATGGGCATACATCTCTCGCGCGAAAACTGCAGGGCAGACGCCATCCGCGACACCTGGGCCAAAGATATTGCCGCGTACCCCTTTGTGACGTTCCGCTTTTTTTATGGCAAGCCGGCCGGCGGGTACCCGCGTGCCGCGCTTCCCGATGAGGTCTTTCTGGATGTGCCGGACGACTACGAGCACCTTCCCCACAAGACTCACGGGATCGCCAGGTGGGCTCTGGAACACGAGTACGACTTTCTCTACAAGGGCGACGACGACACGGCGGTCTATGTCGACCGGCTGGTGCGGGAGTTGCTGACCAACCGCATCGAATACGCGGGGTATGTG
>NZ_DASXYM010000034.1:0-16573 GCF_036502485.1 Occallatibacter sp.
CCGCTACTTCACCAGCCGCGCCACGCAGCCCTGCCCCGACTGCGTGTTCCGCCCAATCGTGATCTGCCCGCCTGAAGACAAAATCGTAAAGCTGATCTCCGTCTTCGGCTTCGCCTTGTCGGATGCCCCCAGCTTCTCTGAATCCTGCTCCTTCAGGCTGTCCAGTCCCGTGGGCGGCGCTTCGGCCGACTTGTACACCAGATGCGCGCATCGCTGCCCCCCCACAACCGGGACCGCGAACTTCGCCGACCGGAACTTGTTCTTCGCGTCCGCCGCAATCCGCAGCGAGTAGTTCGCCTGCGTTTGCATGTTGTACTGCGCAACCGCAGGCTGAATTTGCGCCACCGTCAGCTTGGGACTGAATGCGCCCAGCGCCGACCCCAGCCAACCCACCGCCGGATAGTCGTCGGCGCTGAACGTATCCGGATCCGGCGAACCGCCCGATCCCTGCGCCCCCTGGTTCTTCTTATTGCCGGTGAACATCAACGCGACAAACAACCCGGCTATAACAAGCAGCACGATGATCGCGACCTTCATGCACTCTCCATCCTCGGCACATCAGCTCTACCAGTGCGCAACCTTCGGAGCCAGAAGCCGTGCCGTAGCGCCCGTGTAAATGCAACGGCCCGCTATGACGCAAACATTTGTGGACGGGAACGTCACGGTCACCGCCGTGCCGATGGGCACCGGCGTTCCCGGCGGAATCGACTGCGCGATCGTGGGGCTGCCGGTCAGGTTGCCTGAAAATCCCGACAGCGTAAGCTGCGCTCCCTGCACCCGCCCAATCACGTCGCTGAGCCCGATCCCGGTGAGCGCCGGCACCGCCACCGTCTGCGGCGTCACGTTCACGTCGACGGCGGAATTGGTCTTCACGCTGAGGTTCACATCCGGAGACTGCTTCCAGACCACCCCGGCCGAGAAGTTGCCGTTGGGAGCGTTGGTCGCCTTTCCCAGGCTCAGATGAGCAGTCGCCAGCGTCTTCTGGGCATCCGCCACGGACTGCCCAATAATATTCGGAACCTGCACAAGCTCGGCGCCCACCGTCAGCGCAACCGTCGTGTCCACCGCAATCTTCGTGCCCTCGGGTAAGGACTGTTCCAGCACCTTATCCGCATCAGTGGCAGCTCCCACCTTGGTGACGACCGGCTGCTGAATCCGCACGTTGACCTTCGTCAGCGCCGCCGTTGCGTCCGCGATGTTCATCCCCACAACGTTCGGCACGCCTCCGCCGGACTTGCGCGCGATCAGCCATATCATCACTCCGCCCACCACCACCACCACGGCGATCACCGCGGCGATGATGCCCCAGTTGGTCTTGGGCTTCTCTTTCGCCTCCACCTTGAATGTCACCACAGGGCTTGAATCACCTTCATCCGGCCTCGCTGCCGACACCACGTCAAGGCGATAGCTATAAGTTCCCGCCACACTCTTCGGCGGCACCGCCACCGTCACCGTGAACGCGTCCTCCCCATTCACGTCCAGATGCCGCTCCGGCTTGCCCTCGATCTTTACCCAACCCTTGGTCACCGGATGATTCGGATCCACTGACGTGTTCGGCATCGCAATCAGAACCCCGCGCGCATCAATGGGAACTCTGGTGAGCGACTTCACGGTGTAATGAACGCTGCCCCGCCCCTGGCTGTCCAGCTTGAGGTTTGAAGCCCCCTCGGGAATTGAAATATCGAATAACTTCGCCATGCTTCCTCCACGTCAATCCTGAAAACTGAGTTGGTATGTCACATACGCCGGCTTTTCCAGCTCGATAATCCGCTCCAGAAGCGAGCGGTGCATCACAAGATCCTTCGGCGCCGTCACCTGAAGATGAAAAGGCATGACCGAGCCATCAGGCCCACGGACCTGTTCGTCAATCGAGAAGCCGCTCGCCCCCGTCGCAATCTCCAGAAACATCTGCAGCCCCTTCTTGGTGCCGCGCCACTCTGACAGCATGGCTGCCGACGCAATCAACTCGCGCAGCCGTCCCAGGCCGGTTGGAAACGTCTTTGAAGCGGCCGGCCCTCCGCCCCGCGACATGTCAATCAAAACCCCCAGGTCCACCCAACCGGCAAGATACGAAACAAATCCATCGGAGGTCCGCCGCGGATCGAACATCGAATCCAGACGCCCGATCGTTGCCTCCACCGGCGCGTGCAGATCCTGCATCACCTCCAGCAGCGCCGCCAGCGGATTCCCCGGCTGCGCCGTGCGCTGGTACACCCACGGAAGCAGTTTCTTAATCTGCGACTGCTTCACTCACCACCTCGATATCGTGATCTCCTGAGCAGAACAGCCAGTTCGGCGGTAGCGACACCTTATCGGTAAACACGCCGCGGGAACAACTCTCGAAATGGTCCGCACCATCGCGCGACCGAAACACCCCCGATACGCCTCCCGCCATCAGCAGGCTCCCCGCCGGGTCCGTCCCCAGTGCGTCAATGCGCTCAAACGGATGCTGCTTCGTTGACAAAGGCAAGCCGCAACGCACATCCGAGGGCTCCCACGCCGCACCGTCCGTCCGCCCCCCCAGCTTCAAAACTCCCCCGTCATACGTCCCCGCGTAAATACTCCCCTGCGCGAACACCAGATTCACGCAGCTGCCGCCCTGCCAGTTCTTGTTGTACACATCCCAGTTCGCGGCTGGCTCCTGGCCCGCCACCAGTTCAATCACCCGGCATCCCTTGCCCGGATCGCCCGCCGACGCCGCCGCCACACCCGCCCAGAGAAACAGTCTCGAACCATCGCGCTGCACCTCCAGCAACCGCACATCATCCCCGGCAAGCCCAATGTTGTTGAACGTGTTTCCCCGCCCGCCTTCCGCGGATAAGAAAGTGCCGCCCGATTCGCGCGCCGCGACGGCCACATAATAGGCCCCGCGCGTATTCCTGGCCGCTGCCACCGTGTGATACCCCACCGCCTCATCGCCGGACCGCACAAAAATCTGCAGCAACGACGCGCCCGCATCCAGCGAAAGCTCGTAGAGCCCCACATCCGTTGCCAGCAGCATCACCTGCTTCCCATCGCGCGTAATCCACGCCACATCGGTGATGGTGTAGCTCGTGCGCGCCCTCTCCTCCCAGCGCTCGCCGCAGTCCAACGAGATGTAAATGTGCGACCCCGCCGACTCCGCATCCTTTGTCCCATTCGCCCCGTTCGTAAGAACAGCCAGCAATCCCGGCACCTCCGCATTGGCGCGCGCCACCGTCACCGTCTGCTCCGCAAACTTCCCGCACGGGTCCCACCCATCGCCGCCATCCAGCGACCGGTAGAGCGTCTCATCGCGCCCCGCATACCAGGTCGCCGGCTGGAACTGGTCCGCCTCCACGCACGTCACATCCTTCTCCGGGACCTCGTCCACAACAAACTGCGGATTGTCGACATACGCCACGCTCGGCTCCGCCAGCACCGCATCGTAGAGATTCGAGATACGCAGCGCCTGCCCAAATCGCCACCCCGGATTCGAGCCCACAGCCACCGGGCTGATCGTCTCATGCAGCCGGTTCAACACCCGCTGCCGCAGCGCCACCAGGTCCTCCTCGGGATGCGCCACAATCCTCGCCTTCATCTTCACGCACTTGTAGTGCGCCCAGTTCACCAGGCACGTCGTCCCCAGAGGACGCCGCTCGTCCAGCACCTGCTGAATCTGGCTGCGCGCCTTCTCCGTCTGCAGCGCCTGCAAGTCCTCCACCTGCAGCCGTCCGCGCCGCTTGCCTTCGTCCACATACGGCACCAGAACCACCTCAACCGTTCCCGGCGCCGCAAACGTCCACAACGAAGCCCGCGTAAACGCCCGCGTGCGGCTCACTGCTCCCGACCGCGCCGCGATCAACTCAAAATCGCGCGCCGTCACCGCCCGCTCCAGGGAATGAAATTCATGCGGACCGCGCTTCAGCGCATTGTCCAGCGTCTCTTCTGACCTTCCTCCCACCGCGGCTTCAGGATTGGTCACCGACACGCCCGGAATATTGTCCTTCAGCACCGTCAGCGTGTTGGCCGCCACATTGCCCGCCTGGCCTCCGCCGCGGCAATACCACGCGCGAATCTCGCGCCCCGTCGCAGGTACCGCTGCCAACGCCTGCGGAACCTCACCCAGCGTTCCATCCGCGCCTGTAATCCTCACCGCCGGTGCGAACGTAATCACGCCCGACATCCTGTCCAGCACGTAGACAAACGGATCGGGCCCCGTGTCCGTAAAGTTCTGCACCTCCCGCCATGTGCGGTAGAACTTGCCGTTCAGCTCCCTGCCTGAGAGCCGCGCCGTTCTCTCCTCATCGCTGGCTTCAATGCCCACCGTGATGTCCATGTCGCTGCCAATGCGCGCCACCACCGGCGGACGCGTCACCTTGTAGGCTTGCCCCGGGGCTCCGGTTCCCGTTCCCAGAAGCTCGCCCTCAATTAACTCGCAATGCAGCGCCGCTACTTCCCCCTTCGTCTCTCCTGCCGGGATGAGCACGCTCTGCTCCGTCACAAACACCGGCGCTTCCCCGCGGCTTCCCACCCTCGCAATCGTCACCCGCGTGCCGCGCGGGATCTCCATCGCCTTCGGCAGCGCCTGCGACAACGTGAACGCCAGGTTCACCGTCGCCGATGCCGGAGGCATCAGCGTCACCCCCAGAAGCCGCAGAAACTCGACATATGCCTTTTCCGGGACACGATTAAACCGGTAGATCAGCGTCTCCGTCAGATACGCGAATACCTCCACCAGCGCCATCCCCGGATCGCCGATTGACAGATCGGTCCACGCCGGGCAAGCCCCCGCAATGCGCGACCGCGCCTCCTCTACAAGCTGCGCGAAACTACGATCATCCAGGTTCGGTGTAGGCAGCGGCATCAGGTGCGTTCTCCCATCAAATCGAACGGAAACGTCAGCTCATCCGCTCGTTGCGTAGCCTTCACGCGGTACTCCAGCACAATCTCAAGCCGCCCCGCAGACATCGCATTCTCGTCGCGCAGCGCGTCAATCCGCAGCACATCCACCCGCGGCTCAAAACGCGTGAGCGCCTGCCGCACATAATGAATCGCCAGACCCGCCGTAGTCTCATCGTTCGGCGCAAAAATCAGCCGATGCAGATTGCACCCGTAGTGCGGATGCATCACCCTCTCCCCCGGGCGCGTGGACAGCAGCAGCAGCAGCGCCTGTCGCACCGCGGCATGCTCCTCCACCATCTCCGCCTTGCCCAGGCTCGACACGCGCAGCCCCGCCGCGCCATCTGCCTTGTCAAAGTCGGGATGCACAAATCTCCACGCTCGAAAGCGGCCTTCCATCACTTCTCCGATACAAAGTCCTGCCCCGGTGTGCGCACCACGTAAAGCACCACGCCCGGCGGCGTTCCGTCCGTCAATCCAGTCACCGACTGCAAACAGATCCTGTGACCATCCACGCGAATAAATTCCGAATACCCCTTGATCACCGGCAGCGTCAGCAAACACGGCTTGAATGGCACAGTGCTCGGGCAGTGCGAAATCGACCGGCCCACCGGATCGTCCTCCACCAGCACGCGCCGCTTCTCAACCGTTAGCCAATCCTGGCTCGGCCGGTTCTTCACGTGCCCCGGCCCGTGCTTGCAATAAACACCCGCGTCTTCCGTGATCACCAGCATCTCAACCCTTCCTGAAATCAATCGTGCTTGCGGTAATCACAATGGCCTTGCCCGGCGCCTCAATCTCCAGGTCCACAGCCGCGTGCACACTCACCTTCTTCGGCGACAGCTCCACAACGTTCCCCGTCTTGTCCTCCATGCGAATCGAAGACGCGCCATCATCCAGCCGAATCTTCTGCCCACCCGGAGTCGCGATCGTGTAGCGCCGCACTGCGGTCCCTTCCACACCGAAGTCCGCCCCACCCTTCGTCCCGTACAACCCGCCCAGCACCACGCCCAGCGATGGATCGCCCTCAATCAGCAGCACCAGGACCTCATCCCCCACATCCGGCAGCGCCACCACGCCCTTGCCGCTGCCCGCGCCCGGAGCCAGCACGCCCATCCATCCCGTCTCCACCTCGCCCATTGCCGGAAGAGCCACCTGCACGCGCCCATAGTTTTCCGGGTCATCCACGCGCGTCACCCGTCCCCATGCCACCGACGCCGACTTCGATCGCCGATCGAGCGCCGGAGCTTCCGTCGAAATCTCCGAAACAAATCCGCTCTGCCGGTTCAGCGTGTGCTTCACTGACGTCAGCACATACTGCCCTTCAAATGCGCTCGCCACGCCCGACACATCAATCCGCGCGCCCGGCACCAGCTCCGCGTTGCCCTCCGCCACGCCCCACAGCGTAGCCTCCCGCGCCGTCCTGATATCCAGCTCCGCCTGCGCCACCGCCTCCGCGTGCCCATCATCGGGAAACGACTCGCCCGTAAGCGTGCGCTCGCCACCTTCGCCAAAACTGTCCGGCCCCGCCGCCGCCTGAATACTGCGCCCGCTTCGCGCACCAGACACCGTGCCCTCGTGCGCCTCCACGCGCGACGCATCCCATCCCCGCGCCGTCACTGAGCGGCATGCCTGCTCCCCATTCAGCTCCACGCGCACTTCCAGCAGCGACCGCCCCAGCTCCAGCGCAATCGCATCGCCGCTGCCCTCCAGCGTCACCATGCGCAGCACATCGTCATCCAGCGCGAGGTACAAACCCACCCGCCGCGCTTCCTCCACCAGCATCTCGAAATCCGACTGCTGATGCTGGATAATCCGCCGAATCACCGGCCCCGGATCATCCGCTTCCACCGTCAGCCCCAGGTCGGAAACCAGGTCCCGCGCCAGGTCCTGTGGCGTCACCTCCACGTGTACCTTCACCGGCTGCCGCTTCCTCAGGTGGTGCAACGCGTCATACCCGCGCACCCGCACCACCTCCGCGGCGTTCGGCTCATACTCATACTCAATCGACGTCACCTCTCCGTCGAACAACGACTGCGACGTCGGCGTCACTGCGATGCGAAGCTTCGCACCCACCGCAATTGAGCCCAGATCGCCCAGATGCTCGCGATCCGCGCGAAACGTCAGCTCGCACCGGCTCGGCTGCGACAACCGCCGCTGCACCTGGATATCCTCGAGCGCGCCCGCCAGTTCCTGCGGCAGCGTCTCGCCGTTTACCTCCAGGTCATACTGCGGCAGAATCGCAACGCCGCTCCCCACGCTCCCCGCAACGGTGTTCGCAGCAGTGCTCATGCCTCGCCCCCCGTCGCCGACTCCGGCGGAACCGCCAGCAGCCTCCCCGGCGCTACATCCCACGGATCGTCAATGTCGTTGAAGTTCGCAATCCTGCGCCACCACGTCGGATTCCCATACATGCGATACGCCACTTCATCCAGGCGTTCGGTCGTCTGCCCGCCGCCCTCGTCTCCGCCGTCCTCGCCCGATCCCGTCATCTCAAAAAAACGCAGATCCTCGATCGCCACATCCTCGGCAACCGGCAACTCCGACACCACCACATCCTCAACCCAGTTCTCCACCATCTGCAGCAGCGGCGAGCTCACCCGCTGCAGCCGCATCCGCAGCCAGCTCCGCTGCGGCGCACCCTCAGGATTGAAATACTCCAGCCGCTCCGCCAGCGCCGTCACCACCCCCAGCACATTCCACGCCTTGCCCCACACAAACCGCACCAGCGGCGCCTGCCCGCTCCCGTCGTCCGCGTTGCTGCCCTCGGCAAGCCGCGCCAGCGGACCCGTCAGCGACCGCACATCCTCCGTCACGTTCTCCGGCCCAACCAGCGACGTGTCGAACAGCAGATCCAGCAGCATTTCCGTCGTGCCCCCGCCGGTGTAAAGCAGCGGATCATCCTTGAGCGCCATCGCGCTCAGCGGTCCCGTTGACGAGCGCCGATGATGCACGCCCGCCTGCCTGCGCACCACCACGCTCGCCGGATTCAGCAGGCAGTCGATCCGCTCTCCGGTCTTCTCCACAAGGAACGACGCGCGCTCCACTTAGAACTCCCCTCGCTGTTCGCGATCCACGCGCATCGCGCGCTCCCACTGCCGCATGCTCCGCGACATCTCCACACCCGCGGAGTCAGGCGCGGCGGGAAGCTCCGGCCACAAATCGCGCATATCCTCCGGCCACTGCTCTTCAGCCGCCATGCTCTGTGCAGAACGGCTCGACCCCGTCATCGGCAACCGCATCTGCGGAAACCCACGCTCCGCGGGCGAATGCGCCCACACCCCATGCGCAACGGAAGACCGCACCGGCTCCCTGCGCGCCATCCCCGCAACTTGCGCAGCCTCCGCATCTCCGCTCCCGGAGCGCACAAACCGCGAAGCCGCCTCCGTCCGCGCGCGTTCTCCAAAGACTTCAGGCCACAACTCCGCGGGCGACGGCCTCACCAGCCGCACGTTGTCCCTGGGAGGCTCACTCTCCCGCACACTTCCAACCTCGGCATGCTCCACACCTGGCCACACCCGCGCCTTCGCGTTCACGCTCGCATGCGCATGTGCATGTGCATTTGCTGCTGCTTCTGCTTTTCTTTCTGTCATTCCCGCAGGGAATCTGCTGTCCAGCTCAATCCCGGCGCGCTCATCCCCTGCATTGGCCTTTGCTCTTGCTTCTGCTTTTCTTTCTGTCCTTCCCGAAGAGAATCTGCTGTTCGACTCAATCCCCGCCTGCTTATCACTCGCGCGCGGAATCGCCTTCGCCTTTGTATCTGCTCCCGCCTTTGCTTCTGCTTTTGCTCTTGCTTTTCTGTCTGTCATTCCCGAAGGCAATCTGCTGTCCAGCTCAATCCCCGCATGCTTATCGCTCGCGCCTGAACCCGCGTTTGCCTTTGCGCCGGCTTCCGCTCCCAATTTGCCATCCGGAGCATTGCCAGGGGCCTGCTGCTGCATTCTCGCCGTTTCGGGTGGAACCCGGTGCCGTGCGCGGCTGCCGTCCAACTCCCTTCGGCCAATCCCCTTCGACTCAGCAAACAACGGAACCCGCATCCGCGTCTCGCCCTCAGCCGGAAACAACGGCCGGGCTTCCACGCCCATGCGCGGCGTGCCTCCGTCCTCCGGCTGCACCAGCAACTCCGGCGCACCCGCCCGCACCCGCTCCAGCCAATCTGCCGGCGGTCCGCCACCCGTCAGCAATCCATCCGCGACACTCCCCTCGCCCTGCGAACCCGCGTCCGCAGCCGGCGCGGCCTCCTGCGCGGCAGCCTCTCTCGGCTCCAGATAATCGTCAAGCCAGTCGCGCAGGCGCCGCGCAATCCGCACCGACCACCCGCGGTTCGAGCGTGACTCCGGATTTTCAGGAACGAACGATGCTTTCATAAACCAGCGTCAGCTCCTCAATCGCAACTTCACGGCCCAGCGCATCCAGCGGAGCCGCGCGCCACCGCGACGGCCACGCGTTCGACAGGTTCCAGCGCAGCTTTTCCGCCACCCCATCCGAGTCCAGCAGCACAATGGCCACAGTCCTGCGATCCACCTTCCCGCTCACCCCGCTCATCATCCAGTCGAATAGATCCCTCGAATTCGACAGGCCATAGCGCAGCGTGATGTCGCAGTACTGCACCTGCCCCGGAAGCCGATGCACAATCTGCTGCATCCCGCCCTCGCGATACGAGATCGCATCCACCGTCACGCACATGTCGCTGCAATACGTGAAATGACCTTCCACCACGCCGCGTATCTGAATCTGGAAGTTATACGAGCGGTACGGATCAATAAACGTTCCAGGCTGCGCGCCCGCATTCGTCTCACCAGCATCAGGCATGTCTCTCTCCTCGTCTTCGCTCTAGATGATTTCCGCACTGCCGCCGCCGGCGTGCTGTCCGATGCGGATGATCACAAACTCCGCCGGCTTGCTGGGCGCAAACCCGATCACCACCACCACCTGCCCCGCATCCACCACCTCGGGCGGATTGGTCTCGGCATCGCACTTCACAAAAAAGGCCTCTTCAGGACTCCCGCCCCTCAGTGCCCCGTCACGCCACACCCGCGTCAAAAAATTCGAAATTTCAAACCGCAGCGTCTTCCATAAACCCAGATCGTTCGGCTCAAACACCGCCCACGTCGTGGCCCGCAAGATCGATTCTTCCAGCATGATCGTGAGCCGCCGCACATTCACATAGCGCCACTCGCTTGACTCCTCCGCCAGCGTCCGCGCGCCCCACACCAGCACCCCGTCGCGCCGGAAGAAACGAATCACATTGATCCCCGCCGAATTCAAATCCGCCTGCTCCGCATCCGTCACGCGATACGTCAGGTTCAGCACCCCGCGCAACGACACGTTGGCCGGCGCCTTGTGCACCCCGCGCTCTTTATCGGTCCGCGCATACACGCCCGCCATAAATCCCGACGGCGATGTCAGCACCAGGTCGCCCTTGGCTGAAAGCGGATCCGCAATCACCAGGTTGGGATAGTAGATCGCGGCCCTGCCATCTTTGCTCACCCGCGGCCGAAGGCCCGCAGGCGGCGGTGCGCTTCCCGCATCTCCATCGCCGCCGGCCGCCCCCTTCTTGCCTCCGCTGGGCGGCACAGGCGCGGCCTCCACCGTTTTCAGCAGATCCACATCCGGCACCGTCGCCGGCGGGTCGAGAATCACAAAGCAGTTGCCCATCTTCTCCGCATGCGTCTGCAGCGCCTCGTGCGCGCCCACATCCGAGTAGCCCGGCGCCGCCACAATCGACACATCGTCGACCTCCTCCAGCAGCTTCAGGCCCGTGCGCCTCGGCTTCTCCACACCCCCAATCGCATCTCCCGCCGCGATATTCACCACGTAACAGCGACTTCCGCCGTTCTGGAAAAATCCCGCCACCGCATGCGAAAGAGCTGTGCTCACCCCGGCGTCAGCCGGCACATACTCCTTCACGAACTGCGACCAGCTGTTCACCGCATAGGCCTCGTTGAGGTGTGCATCTGCCCGCGGCGCAACTCCTACAAACGCCGCCGTGCTCGTGCCCACAGCTTCAACCGTCCGCTCGCCGGGTATCTCCTCAATCCTGACCCCGGGACTCATGTGATACGTACTGGGCATCGTCAGTTCTCCAATGGAGTGAAGTGGATGACGAAGGGTTCTTCCTCATCCGGGAAAGAGCCTTCGCAGCGAATCGTCAGTTCACGCCCCTTGGCGCGAACACGCAACGTCTTTGCACCCTGAGACGGAACCGAGGAAAATAAAAACCTCCCCCGGTAGTCCGCGCTCACTGAAAGCGCCATGGCAGGAATATCAACCAGCGAACCGGAAAGAGGCGTATCGCCCGGCCCCAGAACCACACCGTAAAACTGAACCATCGTCGTCGCTGCAATCTGCAGCTTCTGCCGGACCATCTTGCTCGGCGTCTCCGTCCGCGCCTGCCGCAGCGGCAACCTCACCACAAACGACGGCACCGGCGGAACGCCGAATGCCGTCCATAACGCGGCCGGCAACGGCTCCATCTCCACCTGAAACTCCGCATTCCCCAAGGCAGAAAACGCCAGCTCCGTCAGCAGTTGATGCGCATCTTCCGGCGTCTCCGCCCAGGCCGTCACCAGGTACCGAAGAGTCAATTGCAATGGCGCTGGCTTCGCCGTCACATGCCCCGGCGTGTGCAGAACATCCATCAGGTACACACTCACCCCCCGGCCCGCATTCTTCGCAGCCGGCGGCGCAAGCGTGCACGTCAAACCCGGATGGACGCGCTCCGCCCAGTCGATGATCGGACGATCTACCGGATCGGCCATCGGTTCAAGCACTCGGCAATCTGTTGGAATCATCCTCGGCGGATGCGAGACTCAGTCTGCTCTTGAAGGCAGCCTTGAATTCCGAACTCCCAGTTGCCGGGTCGCACCTTTCTGCGGACCCAAGGGGAAAAAGGCAGACACTGCAGTTCTGTGAGCGCAAAAATATCCGACTGCACGACACAAGTCAAGCGAATCGTCACACATGCGCACACAACCGCGCCATTTACCTTTGCCGCTGCCGTTCGCCGCGCCGCTCGTTCGAAAAAACTCTGGACGCTCGAACACGTCTCCTGTAACATCTGCTCCTGCAGCCGTCACAATCGGCGTTTCAAAACCACAGGTTCATGCGAGGTAGTTTCCCCGCAACACCTTCCCTCGCGGAAATCTGAACAGCGCACTATGAATTCGCTCAACCCCGGTGCCGCCATGAGACGAAGCTCCCTCGCGTTTCTCGCCCTGGCGACAGTGCTCGCAGGAGCCCAGGCAACTGGCGCTCCCCAGAATGCAGCCTCGGACGCAGCCTCTCGGACAGTCAAAATCACGCGCGTCGTGCGAATCCCGCTCCGAACCGTCGCGGCCCATGAGACTGCACAAGACTCAAACCTTCAGCTTCCCGATCTGGCAGTAAGCAAAGGCGGCGACGACGAGCCCCCGCAGGGCCCGGACAGCTTCGATGTGTCCGCCGACGGCGGCTTCCTCATTACCGATCCGCTCATGCAGAGACTCGCCCGCTACAGCTCCGATGGCCGCTTCCTCCAATCCGTGCCGCTGGACTTTGTCCCCGCCGGCGTTACCCTCCGCCCCGATGGCGCCGCGGAAATCAAGGCCGCGCATTCGAACGACGTCTTCCTCCTCGACCCTGGCGGCCAGATCCATCGCTCTGAATCCCTGCCGCCCCGCGAAGCCGCCAAAGTCACATCGCCCCATGAAGGCCTGGTCTGGCGCACCGCTGCAGGTTCCGACGCCATCCACGTCCACCTTGAAAACCCCGCCCTCACCCTGCTCTCCCTGCAGTTGCTTGCGGCAGGCGATGACGGCAGCGCCTACGTCGCCCTCGAAAGCACCTCCGGCCAGAGCGATCAAGGCATCGACGTCAAAAAAAGCGTCCGCCGCTATTCTTCCGGCGGAAAACTCATCAGCCAGACCGGCAACATGCCGCTGGATTACTACATCGCTCCCAACGACGAACTGCGCGTACACAAAGGCATCGTCTACCAGCTCATGACCACCGCGTCTGAAGTCGAAATCAATGTGTGGGATTTGAATTAACTGATTCGAATTGTCCCTGCTGTACTTCCCCGGCTCTTCGCGCCAACTCGCTGACTCGCCGCGTCGCCGCAGGCGATGCCAACTTGATCGATGGAAGCAACCACCTGCATCGAGGAATTGAAATGTTCCGCTCTCATCCAATGCGTTTCTCGATCGCTCTGCTTCTGCTCTCTGCCTCCATGCTCTGTGCCCAGGGCAGCCCCACCGGCCCGGTCACGCGCATCCCGGCCACCACGCGCGCTGACGTGGTCCGCCGCGCCAAAGAGCTGGCCGGCCATCAATGGACCTGCAAAACCGCCAACCTCCAGGCCTCCTGTTCCAGCCGCTATCGCAGCGACTGGAAATCTGGCCAGCTCATCACCGGCCTTCCCTACGGCTGGGGCAAAATGGACGACATCGCCCTCTTCGATCGCAAGCTCGCCCAGGGCCTTGCCGCCGGCGGCCACAGCCAGCTCGGCGTCCTCTCCTGCACCGCCGGCATCGATTGCTCCGGCTTCGTTACCTACTGCTGGGGACTCAAGGCCGGCAGCCACGCCTACAGCACCAGCAGCCTCCGCCTCATCGCCGGCAAACCCAAATACAACTGGTACTCCGACATGAAACCCGGCGACGCCCTCGTCAAACCCGGCTCCCACGTCGTTCTCTTCATGGGCTACAACGCTGACGGCACCATCAACGTCTGCGAAGCCTCCGGCAGCGCCGCCCGCGTCCTCTGCCACCCCCGCGCCTGGTCGCTCTACAAAGGCTACTTCCCAGTTCAGTACAAAGGCATCGATGACTAACCGCCAACATCACTGACAACTTGTCATTCTGAACGCAGTGAAAAACCCGCTCTTGCTTTTGCTCTTGCTTTTGCTTTTCTTTCTGTCATTCCCGCAGGGAATCCGCTTTTGCTTCCCCCGGGTCCGATCCCCCCCTCGCACGAGGACCGCATGCCAACACCGAAACGCCTCGCCCTGTTCACTCTCGCCCTGCTCCTCTGCCTCACCCCCTTCGCGCTCTCGCAGGAGGATCAGCCCACCGCCCGCGATGCCGGCGGCAGCCACAACAAATACGCCCTCCTCATCGGCATCAACAATTACCAATACCCCAACGCCGTCTCCCCGCTGGCCGGCTCCGTCAACGACGTCGAAGACATGCGCCAGCTCCTCATCGGCAAATTCGGCTTCCCGCCTGAAAACATCCTCAGCCTCACCAACGCCCAGGCCACCCACGCCGCCATCCTCAACGCCATCAAAACCCAGCTCATCGCCAAAGCCCACCCGGGCGACATCGTCGTCTTCCACTACAGCGGCCACGGCTCGCAGATGAAAGACGTCACCGGCGCCATGGCCAGCGGCCTCGATGAAACCATCGTCCCCTACGACTCCCGCGACCCCCAGGGCAAAGTCTTCGACATCAGCGGCGCCGAGCTCCATCCCCTCCTCGTCCAGCTCGCCTCCAAAACCAGCAACGTCACCTTCATCCTCGACAGTTGCCACTCCGGCACCCTGGTCCGCGGCGCCCGCGTGCGCTCCATTCCGCCCGATACCCGCGAAGTCTCCCCCGCCGCCGTCGCCGAAATCAAGTCCGCCTCCCGCAACGTCAGCCCCGCCGACACCGCCGCCAGCCCTAAGTTCGCCTTCATCTCCGCAGCCACCTCGCGCGAAAGTGCCTTTGAACACGTCGCCGACGGCAAAGATCACGGCGCCCTCACCTTCTTCCTCGGCCAGCAGCTTCGCTCCGCCCGCGCCGGCGCCACCTGGCGCGACGTCATGGACAACGTCATCGGCAACGTTGCCGCCGTCTACCCCAATCAGCACGTCTCCCTTGAAGGCGTCGAGCAGGATCAGTTCGTCTTTGGCGACGGCGCCAGCCTCGCCCGTAACTACGTCGTCGCATCCCCCTCCCTCGACGATCCACGCCACATCACCCTCGGCGTCGGCCAAGTCGAAGGCGCCACCGTCGGATCCACCTACGACATCTATCCGCCCGGCAGCAAAAAATTCGCCCCGCCTGAAAAGCCTTTGACCCGCGTCCGCCTCACCGCCGTCTCCGCGCTGAGCTCTGAAGCCGCCGTCACCGCCGCCGGCGTCAAGATCCCCTCCGCCTCCCGCGCCGTCGAGCGCGAACATCGCTACGGCGCCGCCAAAATGCGCGTCTACCTTGACGGCCCCCAGGACTCGCAATCCCTGCAAGCTCTCCGCACCGCCCTCGAACCCGTCAAGTACATCGAAATCGTCACCAACCCCACCCTCTGCAACATGCAGGTGCGCCAGAGCGGCGGAACCCTCCAGACCCTCGGCGCTGACTCCTCCACCCGCTCCACGCCCGTACCCCTCACTGATCCCGACGCAGCCACCCGCGTCGCCGACCAGCTCAAGCTCTGGGCAAAGTGGTTCAGCGTCCTCTCCATCCGCAACGCGCAGTCCGATATCGCCGTGTCCTTCATCCTCAAAGGCCACCAGACCCGCGACCCCATGGCCAAGGTCGGCCGTCCCGATGCAGGAGTCAAAGAAGGCGAAATCGTTGACGCCACCCTCACCAACAACTACGAGCGCGACCTCTACGTCGCCATTCTCGATCTCTCCAGTGACGGCAGCGTGGCCGTGGTCTATCCCGCGCAGGAGGGCTCGCAGGCCGTCCTCAAGCCAGGAACCAACCTCACCCGCTCCCTGCGCCCCTCCGTCCCCAAAGGCCGATCCACCGTCACTGACGTGCTCAAGGTCTTCGCCAGCTTCAAGCCCATCAATCTGCGTCCCCTCACCCAGAATCAGATCCGCGGCCTCGACGACATTCCGGCCAGCGACGATCCCTTGCAGCAGCTATTAGACGAAGCCGGCGGTACCACCCGCAGCGTCGAAGTCGTCTCCAGCGGTCCCATCGACCTCGGCTCATGGACTACCGCGCAACGTGTGCTCGTAATCCGGCGCGCCCAATAGGTCACGCGCGCCTGAGGAGCTAACTATGTCTGGCTTCCTGCCCTATCGCGGCTTTGTCGTCTGGCTCGGCGGAACCGTCCTGGTTCTCGGCGCCTTCATGATCTTTTTCTTCGCCGGCTGGCCCGGAGATGCAAACGGATGCCTCTGGGGTGATGACACCCCCGCCGCCAACGGCGCCGCCGCCTTCATCCCCCCCTCCCCGCACGCCAGCCGCGCCGTGCTCAACGCTTACACCGCCCTCAAAAACAAAGTCGCCAAAGACAATACCTGCTACTGCGAAGCCTTCTCCGTCCCTGACGCCGCCCTCGGCCCCCCAGGCGTTCGCCAGAAAATCAACACCTGGTTCAACCTCTACTCCATCCTCACTGCCTTCCTCATCGCCCTCGGCGTCTACTACTCGCGGAGTGACGGCTCCAGCTCCAAGCTCATCGAGAACGACTCCCTCATGCCCGACACCTACATCTTCGCGGCCCTCTTTCTGGGACTCGGAAGCATGTGGTTCCACGGATCCATGAAAGAGTGGGCCGGCATGTTCGATACCCTCTCCATGTATCTCTTCACCGGATTCCTCGTCTTCTTCACCATCCGCCGCCTCTGGGACAACGCCATCTTCTTCTGGATCGCCTTCCCCGCCACCGCCCTGGCCTTCACCATCGTTGGAGAAATCATCTCCGCCGCCAACCACGGCGCCAACGTCTCGGAGTACCTGATCCTCGTCCTGGTCGGAACCTACCTCGTCTTTGAATCCATCCTCTGGTTCAA
>NZ_DASXYM010000035.1:0-16865 GCF_036502485.1 Occallatibacter sp.
CTGCTGGTGCCCGCGGTCATGCCGTCAACCTGGAAGTTGGCGAGCACCGTGGGAGCCCAGCCTAGCGCGAAGGAAGAGGGAACCGTAACGTTAAGGTCCTGCTGAACACCGTCGAGCCACACCGACTGATAGGTCACGTTGCCGGAGTTATCGCGCGAGAACTGGATCTGCACACGATGCCAGGCATTAGGAGTCCAGGCTTGCGGGTTGCAGCTTTGGTTCGAATGAAGCCACTGGGCCTTCGAGTTCGCCGGAGTGCCGGCGTTCCTCGTGTAGTCCCATGTCCGCGACCAGCCATCACACTGAAAGCCCATGATGACAGTCTGTCCATTTGAGGTTACCTGGTTCAGGTCCATTTCGATGTTCGCGATACTATCCGTGGGGCTGGCGATATAGATTTGAGTGTCGAAGACGAAGTTAGTCGAGACCGAGTCGGGACCAACAGAGACGTGGTAACGCTCGCCCCCGTAGTTGGTGTACGTGGTGTTGAACTGACGTGCTACCCCGCTCATCGAAGGCTTGGCTAGAATGCTCGTATCGCCGGTGGCGCTGGAATTGCTGCCTGTATCTAAGTCGTGCTCGGCTTTCCAGGTGGTCAGCTTGTGAATGTTCTTGACCACGGTTGCCGTCGACGGGATCGAGGGACCGGTGGGTGTTGGCGCAGCCGCTGGCTCTTCAGGAGCCTGAGGAGCCAGGATCGTGAGCGGAACATCGGAGACGCAGGAAGCACCCTGGTTGCCCCATGCCTTGACGTGGAGAGTATGTGTACCGGTGCCCGCCGAGACCTGTGCGTTAATCGCCTGAGCATTCAAGATGGTCGTGGAAGAACTGTTATCGAGCGAGTACCCCAGCGAGGCAATCTTTTCCGACTTGCAGAGAGAGCCTGAAGCATTCAGCGTGAACGGCGATACGAGCGAAGTGCCGACGCCCGGAGCCGCCACCGCGAGATTCGTAACAGCAGTGTTGGTTACGCTGACGTTCACGTTCGCGACGCAGGAAGCGCCCTTGTTGCCCCATGACTTGACATGAATCACGTGGGCACCGACAGCGGCGTTCACTGACGCTGACAGCGAAGCACCTTTGACGACGGTTGTGTTCGAACTACTATCCAGGGAGTAGCCCATCGAGGCGATGGGCTGCGACGAGCACGAAGTAGCGGAGGCATTCAACGCGAACGTCGTGCCCACCGCGGAGTTAGCGGCAGGGCTGGATACGGTGACGGCGGCGAAACCAGGCACTGCGCAAAGCAGTCCCAGGAAGGAGAGGCAAGAAATAGATTTCATTTAGTTTTAGTCCTGTCAGAATCTCAGACCACCGTCGACTTATATAGATCCTGTTCGTGCTAAACGATAGGCGGGTGGGTTTACACCGAGCAGAAATCCCCCCAGGAACCTAATGCGGATCCGATTGCGATCGATATCTCGTGAGTTATTTGTTCTGAAACTATGCGTTCCGGGAACAACACCAATCTATCGTAATGCGACATTAAACAATGTGATGTCCATCACAAGCAGATCTAAGTCCTATCAATGCGGCTTGGAGTAATTGCCCGTGGACAATTAACGCAAGAGTCGCAAGCATTCAGGCTCTGATCGACACTATGTATCGAATAGCTTCCGAGCACAATAAAAGCGGGATGGAAAGCCATCAGCTCTCCATCCCTTGTGATCGTCGATCTGCAAATGAGGTTTGTGCGTTCGGCCCGTTCTTTCCAATCCTTACCAGCTGTAGACCGCGGTGTTATCGATATACACAGTCGAACTGCTGGTGCCGGCTGTCATTCCGTCGATCTGAAAATTGGTGAGTACCGTCGGCGCCCAGCCCAGCGCAAAATCCGAGGGCACGGTAACATTCAGGTCCTGCTCCACTCCATCCAGCCACACTGACTCATAAGTGACGTTGCCCGAGTTATCGCGCGAGTACTGAACCTGCACGCGATGCCAGGCGTTGGCTGCCCACTTCTGCGGGTTGCAGGTCTGGTTCGAATGCAGCCAGTGATCCACCGGCTTAGTCGGCGTGCCCTCGTTGGTCGTGTAGTCCCATGTGCCGGACCAGCCATCGCACTGGAAACCCATGATCACCGTATGCCCGTTGGGCGTCACCTGGTTCAGATCCATCTCGATGTTCGCGATCCCCGTCGAAGAACCATCGATGTAGATCTGCGTGTCGAACACAAAGTGCGTCGACGACTGGTCGGGCCCGAGAGACACGTGATAGCGCTCGCCGGCATAGTTGGTATAAGTGGTGTTGAACTGGCGCGCAATGCCGCTCAGCGAAGGCGTAGCAGCCAGGCGCGTCGCTCCCGAAGCGTTCGCGCCATTCTTCCCGGTGGCTACATCGAAATCCGCACTCCAGATGCTCAGCTTATGAATGGCGCTGATCGCCTTTGCCGTCGGCGGGATCGAAGGACCCGCCGGCGATGGCGCCGGCATCGGCGGTGGCGGCGGGGGCGCGGGAGCAATCACCGTGAGCGTAACGTCGCTCACGCAGGAGGCGCCCTGGTTGCCCCATGCCTTCACATGTATCGTATGTGCGCCCACGCTCGCCGATACTTGCCCGTTCACTGCCTGTGCGTTCACGATCTTCGTCGAACTGCTGTTATCGAGCGAATAGCCAACCGCGGCAATGGTCTGCGAATGGCAGAGGGACCCGGTTGCCGCCAGAGTGAACGGAGATAGAACAGACGACGCAAGAGCCGGAGAGGATACCGCCAGGTTGGTAACAGGAGCGCTGACCTGCGCGCCGCTCTGCACGGTGATGTTTACGTCCTTCGTGCAGGAGGCGCCCCGGTTGCCCCACGATTTCACATGGAGCACGTGCGAGCCGGCCCCCACAGTGAGTGCAGCTGACACGACGGAGCCGTTCACGATCGTCGTGTTGGAACTGTTGTCGAGCGAGTATCCCATCGCGGAAACTGCCTGCGATGAGCACGGGCTGGCCGTGGCAGAAAGCGCGAACGTCGTGCCCACAGCGGTGTTTGACACGGGACTCGTAACCGTAACATCGGCAAACGCGGGCACCGCGCAGAGAGTCGCGAGAATCAAGGAGGAGGTGATCTTCATTCGAGTGTTTTCCATTCAGGTGCCTGTCGATACACGTCGGCGTGCATAGATCGCGCTTGCTCTCTAAGGAAAGGTAGGTGGGCTTACTACGAGCAGGAATCCCCCTCCAGTAACCATAGGTTGGATCTATATGCGAACCGTATCTCAGGAGTTATTTGTAATGAAGGTACCCAGTTCTGTGCACGAAAGCAATCTACTATTTTGGTTACAGTAGTAGCCTTGCTAGACGGTGTAATGAGTGCTGTAAGTCCTTCATTTCTCCCTCACTGTAATCATCTGTGTACACTTAGTGCGGCAGGTGTATCGGGCAGGAACACCACGAGCCCTGTAGGTTGTCGGTTCGGTAACTCGAGTCATGGGTTACTCGCAATGGCAAAGAAAAAGCGGAGCGGAGGCTTTCAACCTCCGCTCCGCTCAGCTTCCAATGGGACAATGCGTGTTACTGGCTTACGATACTCGCCGGATAACTACCAGCTGTAGAGAGCCATATTGTCGACATAGATCGTCGACGACCCCGACGTCGACGTATAGCCATCCAGCTGCACGTTGATATTCACGCTTGGTCCCCATCCCAGGGCGAACGCAGACAGCGCGGTTACATTGAGGTCCTGCTCCGCCCCATCCAGCCACACAGCCTTGTAGGTCACATTGCCGCTGTTATCGCGCGAGTATTCAATCTGAACGTGGTGCCATGTGTTGGTCGCCCACTGCTGCAGATTACACGCCTGGGTGGAGTGCATCCAGTGCGCCGTGGGGCTTGTGGGCGTGCCGGTGTTTACCGCATAGTCCCACGTGTGCGACCAGCCATCGCATTGGAAACCGAAGATGACTGTCTGGCCGTTGGCCATCACCTGGTTGAGGTCGAGTTCAAGATTCGAGATGCCGCTCGCTGAGCCGGCAATGTAGAGCTCCGCGTCGAACACAAAGTTGGTGGATGCCTGGTCTTTTCCAAATTTTATGTTGTACCGTTCGCCGCCATAGTTGCTGTAAGTGGTGGCAAACTGGCGCGCCTGTCCGCTCATGGCGGGTGAACTCACCAGGCTCATGCTTCCGCTTGAACTGCCGCTGGTTCCAGCATCGTGCTCCGCGGTCCACGTAGTCAGGTCCTGAAGCGCCTTGGTAATCACCGCACTCACGGGAATGGATGGTCCACCCGAGGACGTAGCACCCGCCTTCACCGTTAGCGGGATGTCACTCACGCAGGAGGCCCCGCTCTTGCCCCATGACTTGACGTGCAGCGTGTGAGCGCCGGTCGCGGCCGCAACGCTGGCCCCAAGAGTGGTGCCGTTAACGATCGTGGTCGACGAACTGGCGTCCAGCGAGTAGCCCAGCGCGGTAACTGACTGCCCTAGGCAGGTTGTCCCTGACGCCGCTACCGGAAAAGGCGAAGTCACCGATGCTCCGCTGGTGGGGCTCGTCACCACGACATTGGTCGTCGTAGTTGCGGTGGCCGCCTTCTGAATCACCGTGATCTTCACGTCTGCTGTACAGGAGGCGCCTTTGTTCCCCCAGGATTTGATGTGCAGCATGTGGCTCCCAGGCGAAGCCGGAACACTAACGGCAATGGAGGCGCCGCTAAAAATGGTTGTCGTTGAAGTGGTGTCGAGTGAGTAGCCCATCGAGGCGATTGCCTGTGAGGAGCATGGATCGGCGCTCGCGGCCAAGGTGAAGGGAGAGGTAACCGTCGCGCCAATCGCTGGACTGCTGACCGAGATATTGGCAAGGGCTGGCACCGCGCTAAGTAGCGCGAAAGCAACAGAGCAAAGAGCCTTCATTGAATGAGCCTGACCGTTTCTCTGTAGACACACGCCGGCTTGCAAGATCCAACTCTTGCCTGAGGTCAGTGGGGGTGTGCCTCATCGAACGGGGACTGCCCACACGGATCCTCTGCGGACCTACACGACCGTAATCCCAGAAAGTTGTAAAGTTGTTCTGACAGTAACCTACGTGGCAAACCGAAAGCAATCAAAATGCGCTAAAGAAATGTCAACTATGACAGCCATCACAAGAAGCCCCGCTAAATTGTTGATATTTGGCAGGAATTTAGAGATTTTGGGTCGACAATGTCAGGTAACCGGCAGGTAATCTTTTCCCGCAGTTCGGTAACCTATGCTTTTGTCGGTACCCCCCTGTTCCCCGTCCCGCACCTTGGAACCCAGCCCTGCCTGGTTTCGTACTGTGGTGCGGATGGGCAACTTTGCCCCATAGCTCGCGTCTCAATCGGCAGCACGCGGTGCCCCTTATCGGGGCGGAGGAAATCGAAGTGACTCCCCAGGAACAGCAGCTCTTGATGCAACTCACGCAGCGCATCAATCAGACCCAATTGCAGGAGAAAGACCCCGACGCGCAGAACCTTCTGGGCAGGGAACTCGGCGCGAACTCTGACGCGCTCTACATCATGGCCCAGACCCTGCTGGTGCAGAACATGGCCCTCGAACAGCTCAAAACCCAGGTGGCACAATTGCAGCAACAGGCGCAGCAGGTCCAGCAGCAGCCGGCGCACGCCACCAGTTTTCTCGGCCGTCTGTTTGGCGAGAAGGACGCGCCAATGCCTCCGCAGGCGCAGCCGTCCCGGCCTCCGCTGTATCAGGCTCCCCAGCCGCCGCCGCAGGGCTGGCAGCCGGTGCCCACTTATCCCCAGGCCGCTCCCTCACCCTATGCCCAGCCGCAATACGGCCAGGCCCAATACGCGCCGCCTCAGTACGTCGGGCCCGTCGGGCAGCCCAGCTTCCTGCGCGGCGCCATGCAGACCGCCGCCGGCGTCGCTGCCGGCGCGCTGGTGTTTGAAGGCGTTGAATCGCTCATGCACGGCTTCGGCCACGGAGGCGGCTGGGGTGGTCCCGGAATGGCAGGATACGGCGGCGGATTTGAGCGGCCCATCGAAGAAACTGTCATCAACAACAACTATTACGATGAGCCCGGCGCCGGCCGGTCAGAGGGGTTCACTGGCGGCGGCGATTCCCGCCTCGACGATCGGCTCGAGCATGACTTCGGCGGCGAACATCACGACGGCAATCAGTTCGACCGCGGCGATCGCAACTCCGCCCAGTCCGCCTCCGACTCCGCCGCCTCAGGCGCTAACGAATACGCCGGCCAGTTCGATCAGGGTGCCTACGACAACGGCATGGAGAACGACACAGTCGCCGCCGACAACAGCGTCGACAACGTCCAGATCGACGACTCCGGCAGCGGCTTCGATGACAACTCCGGGATGGACTCCGGTGGCTTCGATGATGGTGGAGGCTCAGACAACGGCGACAGCGGCTTCTAGGCCGGCATGCTTGGCCGCGCACACAGCAAGGCCGGAGCGCTCACTCCGCTCCGGCTTCTCTTTCCACAAAATGGCGGATTTCTATTCCCGTTGGTGGCTCCAGTCGAACCGCCGTCCCAGAATGCCCTTGATAATCCACCGGTCGGTCGCGGCCGTGGGGCCCATCCCAACGCCAAAGTTGATCTCCCACTTGGGAGACACATTCAGATCCGACACCAGAAAAATCTGCTGCTGCTGTTCGTGTACCGCGGCAATGTTCCGCAGATCACCGTAAGCCCCGTAGTACTCCACGCCGGCGTTCACCTTCCGCGTAAAATCCCATCCCACCTTTACGCCCGGCGTAAACTCCACGCCTTCGCGGACCGCCGGACCGTGCCATGAACGCTCCATCGCCGGATTGATTGACCAGTACATCCGGCCCTTGTTCCTGTCCACAATCGGCCGGATCTCCCACGTCCACGTATCGGGAGAAAAGCGCGGCCGCTGGTAGCCCATCTCCATGCTGATGCTCACGCCCACCGGCCAGTGCCATTGTTCCGGTGCGCGAACTCTCGGACGAATGTGGTCGCCCACCCATTCCGTACCCGCACCGCTGCGCTCGCTCGTGAACAGATAGAAGCCAAGCTCCGACCAGGACGTGATACCCTGCGTGATCTCCACCGTCTCGTGCACCGCGTGATTGGTCGGTGCAACTCCATCCACATAGTCACTCTGGCCCGTGGCGGTATAGTTCGAATGCAGCTCAACCATGGTGGTGCGCGGTGCCACAGTCTCCGACGCATAGACCTGAATCTCGTAGTTGCCCTGAGCCCAAGCCGTGCCGCACGCGCACGCGGCGGCCAGCATTAGAAGCATGGAAAAGAAAAGTGCTTTCATCAAGGTTTTCCTCGGATGCCTCAACGTTACCCACTCGGACCCGCTTTCTCATGTGAGATAAATCACTCTGCCGACAGTGCAGGTTAGCGCCGACCGCTCCCTTGGTTGCCATCCGGCCGCCACGCTTAGCCCTCGAGGTTGGCATCCGGCGCAGTGTTATACTCGCAAGGGCGGGTGCGTCCGGAAGCTTCCCTGCAACCGGCTTCTGCACCGGTATTTCAGTCACACTGAGGGTCTTATGTCCGGCCATTCCAAATGGGCCACAATCAAGCACAAGAAGGGCGCGCTGGACGCCAAGCGCGGCAAGACATTCACCCGCCTGATCAGGGAAATCACCATTGCGGCCAAGCAGGGCGGCGGCGATCCTGACGGTAACCCGCGACTGCGAAGCGCAATCCTGGCCGCCAAGGCCGAGAACATGCCTGGCGACAATATCAAGAAGGCCATCCAGCGCGGAACCGGCGAGCTTGAGGGCGTCAGCTACGAAGAGATCACGTTCGAGGGCTACGGCCCCGGCGGCGTTGCCATCATTGTCGATACCCTGACCGACAACCGCAACCGTACCGTGAGCGAAATCCGCCACAGCTTCTCGAAGCATGGCGGCAATCTTGGCTCCACGGGCTCGGTACTGCACATGTTCTCGAAGAAGGGCGTCATCGCTGTCGAGAAATCGGCAGCCGATGAAGATCAGCTCATGAACATCGTGCTCGAGGCGGGAGGCGAAGACCTCAACGACGAAGGCGATGTTTGGGAGATTCTCACCGACCCGTCCAGCTACGAGGCCGTTCTGAATGCCGTCAAGGCTGCCAACGTTCCCGTCGCCAGCAATGAAGTCACCATGGTCGCCTCCACTTACACCAAGCTTGACGATCAGCAGGCCCGGTCGATGATGCGTCTGCTTGAGGCCCTCGAAGACTTCGACGACACGCAGAACGTGTATTCGAACTTTGACATGACAGCCGAGCAGATGGAGCAGGTCGCCGGCTGACCTGGTTCTTCCTTGAACAGCTTTGGAAGGGCCGCCTCATCCGGCGGCCTTTCTTATGAATTCTGAGCACCTTTACGGCAAATTGATGCACTGAGGATTGAACCTTGATTGAATACCGGAAGGTCTTGACAGCCCTGGTGCTTTCTTCTGCCATGCTCGGTCTCCGCGCCCAGAGCGCCTCCGTCACCACCGCGGCGCACACCACAGCCTTCGCCGGGGTCGCCGCGCTGCCCGATGATAACTTTGCTTCGCTCGCCCGCGACCGACGCGCCTTCCATTACGGTCCCTTCGTCAATTACGGCAACGGCCTCAGTAGCCGCTCCAGCTTCCGCTTCCTCTCCGCAGGCATTGAAGCTGGCAAAGCGGTCACCTCGGTGCTCCACGCCGGCCCTCTGAGCGGCCAGTTTGAACTCGCTGCCAGCGTCATGCCGCTGTGGTCCGCTTTCACTCCCGCGCCACACACGGAAACCCGCACCTGCGTCTCGGAAGACGGCACCACCTTTCCCTGCCAGCTCCCTGTGGGCGGCGGCAACTACTTCGGCGCCAGCATCACGCCCGCCATCTTCCGCTGGAACTTCGCTACCGGCCTCAAGACCGTTCAGCCGTTCTTCCAGGCGCAGGGCGGCGTGGTTTACACCACCCACAAGTTCCCGCCTGACGTGCTGGTTCCTCACGGCATGGCTGGGGCAACTTCGGTTTGGAACTTTACCTCCGGCGCCGCTCTGGGAATGCACTGGTTCACCAGACCCCGGCGCTCGGTGGACCTGCAGGTCAACGCGCTCCATCTCTCTTCGGCCTCGCTGGGTGACCGCAACCCTGGCGTAAATGCTCAGATCCAGGTACAGCTCGGGTACACCTTCTGGCAATGACACCCTTCACCCAATCCGGAGCCGCCTCGCCCGGCGCTGTCGTCGAATGCGTGCCCAACTTCTCCGAGGGCACTGACCCCGAGCGGGTCAAAGCCATTATTGGCGCCATGTGCGTTGACGGCGTGCGCTTGCTCGACTGGTCCATGGACGAAGGCCACAACCGCTCCATCGTCACCATCGCCGGCGATCCAAATGCCATCCTTGAAGCAGCCATTCGCGGCGCCGGGAAAGCCGCCGAACTCATCGACCTCACGGTGCAGGAAGGCCAGCATCCCCGCATCGGCGCTGCCGACGTCATCCCCTTCGTTCCCGTCTCCGGAATCCGCCTGGAGCAGTGCGCCCTTCTCGCCCGCCAGGCAGGCATGGAGATCTGGCGCCGATTCGGCGTTCCCGTCTATTTCTATGAAGCCGCCGCTGCCCGCCCTGATCGCGCCAGCGTCGATGACGTGCGCCGCGACCAGTTCGAGGGCCTCCGCGATATCGTGCGCAAAGACGCCTCGCGGCGCCCCGACATCGGGGGGCCCGCCCTCCATCCCACCGCCGGGGCCTGCGCCGTGGGAGCCCGTAAGTTCCTCGTTACTTACAACATCTGCTTCGATTCAAGCGACGTTGCCATGGCCCGCTCTATCGCCAAAGAGGTTCGCGCTTCCGCCGGCAAGACCGTCAAGGCCATCGGCGCCCTGGTGCACGGCCGCGCCCAGCTCACCCTCAACATCAGCGATTTCGAGCGCACCCCCATCTCCGAGGTCTTTGCCAAAATTTCCAAGCTGGCCACCCGCCACAAAACCGCTCCCATTGAAGGCGAAGTCGTCGGCCTCATTCCCGAGGCCGCTTGCGAGCGCGACAGCGAGTGGATGCGTCATTTGATTCAGTTCGATCCCGCGGCCAAGATTCTCGAGCGCCGCCTGGAGAACCCTCTGGCATGGCCCACCAAGGGCTGCTGATCCGGCGCCCAATGGCACGAATCATGCAGTCCCCTAAAGCCCGCCGCCAGTGCCAAACCTCCAGGCCCGCCGCAACTTGTCTGCTGCATGCGGGGTTTGCGCCATCAGTGCCCTGATAGTTGCAATCCCGTCTAAACCAACGAGCAGGTAAAATGAAGGGGAGGACAATGCGGACTCACCACTCGAGTCTCTATTGTTCTTCTGTCATTCCCTTTGGGAATCTGCTTTCGGTAACACTTGCAGAAATTGAGCGCAGCCTGCGCATATGCGTCTGGCTTCTACGGTTATTCAAACCCGTTGCGCTCCAGAGGAGAAGTCTTTGTTGAGGAACTCGCTTAAATTTGCCGCCGTTGCGGCGGTTCTTGTTGCTTCGGGCATCACCGCGCGCGCCGCGCAGTTGTCCGGCGACGCGCGCTCGGCCATCCCTCGCGATGTGCAGCAGCTCGTGGTCATCGACTACCGCGCCATGCAGAACTCGCCCACCGCGATGCAGTTGCGCGACCGCGTCATGCCCCCCGATCTGCGCCAGTTTGACGAGGCCCTGCGCCGCTCCGGCCTCAACGAAAACCACGATGTCGACCAGCTCGCCTTCGCGCTCTTTCGCCCCAATGCCGCTCAGGAAGAAGTGACCACCGTCGGCATCGCCCAGGGGCAGTTCCCCACAGACGACATTCTCGCCAGCTTCAAAAAGAAAGCCATCAAGCCCAAGCTCATCCGCACCAATAAGCTCTACCCCATGGGCAAGACCGGCTTCGTCCTCTGCTTCGTCGACCAGTCCACCATGGTCTTCGGCATGCCGGATGCCGTCAAGGCCGCCCTCGACGCGCGCGACGGACAGACTCAGTCTCTGCTCACCAATTCAGCCGTCATGGACGCCATGCGCTCCGTCGACTCTGAAGACCTCTGGAGCGTCCTCGACCAGAAGGGCACCCAGAACATGATGAAGCAGGTCCTCGGCGAAGCCGGCTCGGTCGCCGACTACGAGTCGGTCCGCAAGCGCCTCCTCGTCTCCTACTACTCCATGGACTTCCAGCACGGCGTCAAGTTCGACCTCACCATCCACACCGGCGATGCCTTCGCCGCCGCCACCGTCTCCTCGCTCCTCAACGCGGCCGTAGTCTACCGCCGCATGACCGGCGACGAAACCGAGAAGATGGCCATGTCCGCCACTGAGGTTACTTCCAGCTCCGGCAAGCTCTCCATCCACTTCGGCGCCAGCGATAACGACTTCGCCAGCCTCCTCAAATCGCAGCTCTTCCAGAGCATGGTGCGATAGCCGGCAGGAGCCAAACACCTTCCCATTGAGCTGAGCCGTGCATCACAGATGCGCGGCCCGCCTCACTGCTATCGTTCCCCTGTTCATGGAGGAACGAGGGCATGCATAGGATTTTCATCGCGCTGCGGCGCGCCAGGCTGCCGATCCTCTGGATCGCCTTGGCCAATCTCCTGGGAATCACGGCCGGCTTGGTGCTCGTACATGCCCAATACGGTCCGGCCCTCGCCTTCAGAGATCGCCTGGTCGGCCGCGCCGTGCAGTCCAGCTCGATCCTAAAGGCTCAGGATCGGGGATTTCCCGTCAAGGCCGCCTTCCTCGACTTTGCCGGAAACGCCGGCGCCGCGGCCGTGCCGACAACCATCATGGGCCTGTCCATCGTTGCACCATTCCCCGTATCGGCTGCCCGCGGATTCGTGGGCGGCGTCGTCTCCATCGACGACAACCATCACAGCCGCCTCGCCGATCCCGGCGAAGCAGCCTACTACCTCATCGTCCTGTTCCTGCAGGTGATTCCCTATGCCCTGGCGGGTGGCGCCGGCGTGCGCCTGGGCCTCGGATTCGTCCTGCCCCGATCGCGTTGGGCCTATGCCGGCTCCCGCCGCTGGGTGGGGCTGCCCGCCGACGGCGTTCTCGACGTCCTGCACATCTACTCCCTGGCCCTGCCGCTGTTCCTCGTTGCCTCACTGGTGGAGTTTCTGGCCCGTTGACCAAACGCCTGTCATGGCGGCCGCGCCCCGGCTTATCGTTCCTTCACAAGCAGCGGCTTCAGCACCGGCAGCAGCGTGTCCGCGATGATGGACGCGCCTTTCGCCGTGGGATGAATTCCGTCGCCCTGAATCGTACCCGGCACCTTCACCAGATCCTTGTAAATCATTGGCACAAACGCGGTGTGGTGCTTCGCCGCCAGATCGCGAAAAATACCCTCAAACGCATGGATATACTCCGGCCCGTAATTCGGCGGCAGCGTGATTCCCGCCAGCAGCACCTTCACGTGCGCGGCTTCCAATTGTGTCAGCACCGCATCGAGGTTTCGCCGTGTCGCGTCCAGCGGCAGCCCGCGCAGCCCGTCATTCCCTCCGAATTCCACAATCACCGCCTGCGGCCGCAGCCGAAGCACCGCCCTCACGTTCGCCACCGCGTCCTTGGTGGTGGCCCCGCTGGTGCCCTCGTTCACTACCCTGTAGGAATATCCAGCCATCGCCAGCCTGCGCTCCAGCACCGCCGGATACGCATCCCCGGGCTGCGCCAGCCCATACCCCGCGGTGATGCTGTCCCCAAAGCACACCAGCACCGGCCGCTCCGCCGCCACCGCCGGAAGTGCCACAATCAGGAATACAAATGAAACGAGAGCCCGCCGCAATACGTCCACAATGACAGTGTAAGAGCAGCCAACAGGCAAAAGGGAACAGGCAAAAGGGAAAGAGGATGCAGTTGACGCCCCTCATGTGGAACTCCTCAATCCCACCCGCGTATTAAAAGATGACTGCCACGCCCTTTGACACCTGGATCACCTCACCACTTGTCCACCTGAACCCTGAACCCTGAACCCTGAACCCTGAACCCTGAACCCTGAACCCTGAACCCTGGGAGACACCCTCTTGATCGAAGTCCGGGACGCAAAGAAGTGGATTCAAAACGGCACGCGCCGCGTCGACATCTTAAATGGAATCTCCCTCACCATTCCCGCCGGCCAGTTCGTCGCCATCGTCGGCGCCAGCGGCAGCGGCAAAAGCACGCTCCTCGGCCTCCTCGCCGGCCTCGACTCCCCCAGCTCCGGCGAAATCTGGCTCGACGGCGTGCCCATCCACAACCTTGCTGAAACCCAGCTCGCCGCTGTCCGCGGCCGCAAAATCGGCTTCGTCTTCCAGTCCTACCAGCTCATCCAGACCCTCACCGCCCTCGAGAACGTCCTCCTGCCTTACGAGCTGAACTCCGCCGGCGCCGGCCTCGCCAGAGCCCGCGAACTCCTCACGTCGGTCGGCCTCAAAGACCGCATGGACCACTACCCCGTCCAGCTCTCCGGGGGCGAGCAGCAGCGCGTCGCCATCGCCCGCGCCTTCGTCGTCGAGCCGCCCATCATCATGGCCGACGAGCCTACCGGCAACCTCGACACCGCCAACGGCCGCATGATCCTCGACCTCCTCCTCGAGCACAACAAGCGCGCCGGCACCACCCTCGTCCTCGTCACCCACGACCCGGGCGTGGCCGCCTCCGCCGATCGCCAGATCCACCTTCGGGACGGCGTCATCGTCGAAGACTCGCTCCCCCTTGCTCCCGACCCTGCAGCCGAGCAGGTCCAACATGGCTAAATCCAATCTCAGCGCGACACTCCCAGTCACCCGCCGCGCACTCGGCTGGCGCCGCGCCGCCGCCATTGCCCTGCGCGATCTCAAATCTGCTCCCGGCAAGTTCGGGTTCGTCATCCTCTCCGTCGCCATCGGCGTGGCCGCCCTCGTCGGCGTTCGCGGATTCGCCGAGAGCTTCCGCCGCACCCTCGGCCTTGAAGCTCGCTCCCTCATGGCCGGCGATCTGAGCGCCCGCGTCTTCGGCATGCCCAGCCCCGCTGAAACCGCAAGGATCAAATCGGTGGTAGAAAAGATCCCCGGCACCCGCTCCACTTGGGTCACTGAAACCATTTCCATGGCCTCCGTTCCCCCCGACCCTGTCCCGCTCCTCGTAACGCTAAAGGGCGTCGATCCGGCAGTTTATCCGTTTTATGGTGAAGCGCAACTTGAACCCGCGATGACCCTCCAGCAGGCCCTCGCCGGCGACTCCGCCGTCGTCGCGGACGAGTTCCTCGTCCGCCTCAATGCCCACATCGGCCAGACCCTCCACCTCGGCGGCAAATCCTTTCGCATCGCCGCTGTCCTCAAGCAGGAGCCCGACCGCATCAGCGCCGGAGCCGGCATGGGACCCCGCGTCATGATTTCCCGCGCCAGCCTGGAATCCACCGGCCTCATCGCACCCGGCAGCCGCGCCTCCGCCCGCCTGCTCCTCAAGCTGCCTGACCCACTCCCTAAAAATGTCACCCCGCAAACCGTCCGCCACGACCTTGAATCCGCCATGCCCGATGCCCAGGTCATGGACTACAGGGAAGGGAACCCGGCCATTACCGACGGCCTCGAGCACGCCACCGCCATCCTCTCCCTCATCTGCCTCGTCGCCATGGTCCTCGGCGCCATTGGCGTCGCCATGGCCATGCACGCCCACCTTGAGCAGCGCATGGACATGCTCGCCATCCTCAAAGCTGTCGGCGCCGGCTCGTCTGACCTCCTGCGCATCTTCCTGCTCCAGACCCTCGGCCTCGGCCTCGCCGGAGGCCTTGTCGGCGTAGCCGCCGGGCTGGGCGTCATGCAGTTGCTCCCCGCCGTCTTCGGCAAGCTCCTGCCGGTCCACACCGTCCTTGAATTCCCCTGGCGCAGCATCGCCGCCGGGCTCGGCACCGGGCTGCTTACCACCCTCCTCTTTTGCCTACCCCCCCTACTCGACGTCCGCGCCGTCCGCCCCGTTCTTGTCCTCCGCCGTCTCGTCGAAGAAGGACCCAGCGGCATCGGCGGCTGGTTCGCCAAGCTCTGGGGCCGCCGCCTTCAGTTGTCCATCGCGATCGTTGTCGTCGCTGCCCTGGGAGGAATTGCGTGGGCCCTCTCCGACTCCGCAGTCGTCGGCACGTGGTTCGCTCTGGGCCTCACCGCCGCCCTCGCCGTCCTCCTCGTCCTTGCCTTCTTGCTCCTGCGCTTCCTGCGCTGGGTGCTCAGCCGCGTTCGCCTGCACCTGCCCTCCTCGCTCCGCCACGGACTCGCCAACCTATACCGCCCCGGCAATCAATCCGCCGCCGTTCTCGCTTCGCTCGGCACCGGCGTCATGCTCATCCTCTCCGTCTACCTCATGCAGTCGTCTCTGCTGCGCGAGATCCGGGAGACCGCCTCGCCCAAGCTGCCCAACATGTTCCTCATCGACATCAACACCGATGAAGTTCCGGGCCTGCGCGCCTTCTTCGCCAAACAGACCGGCGTTACCGAGCCGGCCGACCTGATGCCCGTCGTGCGCGGCGAATTTGTATCGATACACGGCAAGCCGCTGGCTGCGTTTAAAGACCAGCACGTGCCCCTGCGCATGCTGCAGAACGCCGAGCTCACATGGGCTGACACCCTCCCAGCCGGCGACAAAATCCTCAAAGGCGCCTGGTGGACCAGGCCCGATACCCAGCAGATCGCGGTCGCCGACTGGCTCGCCGACCGACTCCATCTCGCCATCGGCTCCAGCATGGAGCTCGAAACGCCCCTCAATGGAAAGCACGCCCTCAGCGTCGCGGCCATCTTCCGCAGCGATGGCCAGCACACTTCCGGTCGCGCCAGCTTCGTCCTGCCCTCCGGTGCACTCAAGGATGAGGTGGCTACCTGGTACGGCGGCGTGCACGCCAACCCCGCCCAGATTCCCGCCATCGAGCGTGCCCTCTTCCTCTCCTATCCCACGGTCACGGTCATCAATATTGCTGACATCCTCACCCGCATCGAGAACGTCGTCGACCAGATCACCTTCGTGATCCACTTCCTTGCCGGCTTCTCCATCTTTGCCGGATTGACCATCCTGGCTTCCTCCATCGCCAGCACCCGCTTCCGCCGCATGAGGGAAGCCGTCGTCCTCAAAACCCTCGGCGCCACCCGCATGCGCATCGTACGCATCTTCAGCGTGGAGTTCAGCGTGCTTGGTCTGCTGGCCGGGTTGGTCGGCGTTGTCTTTGCCAACCTCCTCACCCGTGTCCTGCTCCATCGCATGCAGGTCGGTTTTCACATCGATTGGCCCGGCACCGCCGCGGCACTCATCGGAACCGCCATCCTTGCCACGGGCACCGGCTGGATCGCCAGCTACCGCATCCTCGGCCTCCGCCCTCTCGAGGTCCTGCGCGAAGAATAACCTGGGGAAAACCCTTGGAAATCTGGCGTATTCAGCCACTTCGGCTCTGAATGTTTGGTGCCGGGCTGTTCCAATTGCGCCAATTTCAGTAAAATTTTTGGGTACCCCAGCCGGGCCGCATCTATCCAGGTTGCCTTCCTGCTGTTCAGGTCCCTAATCCAAAACCAACTGTCCTGCTGGAGGTCAGCCAAATGTCTGAAGACGGTCTCCCCAAGCGCATCCTCATCGTCGACGACGAGAGGAACATCGCCGACACCCTGGCGATGGTATTCAAAATCAAAGGCCATGAAGCCATGGCCGCTTATAGTGCCGAAAGTGCCGTAGAGACCATCGAAACCTTCGAGCCGGATATTGTCCTGAGCGACGTCATGATGGGTAAAATGACAGGCGTTGACCTGGCCATCTACCTCTCCAAGGCTCGTCCCGACTGTAAAGTCGTCCTCTTCTCCGGTCAGGCCGCCACCGCTGACCTGCTCCGCGAAGCCAGCCGCAAGGGTCACGAGTTCCGTCTCCTCGCCAAGCCGATCCATCCCCAGAAACTGCTCGACGACATCGCCGGCATGTAATCGCCGCGATTCGGACAACCCAGAGCATCAGGGCGTCCCCTCTCCGGGACGCCCTTGCTTCAGACCCGGCAGAGGGTCTTTTTGCAGCTCACTTGCCAA
>NZ_DASXYM010000036.1:0-74964 GCF_036502485.1 Occallatibacter sp.
CTAATGAGTTACTACATTCAACTGCAAACTTCCTACTGCGAAGTAATCTCATACTCCACGTGAAACGGCCTGAGCGTGCGATCCAGCGGCAGATGGTCCTCCGCGATGACCGCCTGTGCCTGGGTCAGGCGCTCTGACGGAAGCGGATGCGAACGGAAGTAGCCTTCCAGCCCCTCCACTGCCAGCCTGCTCAGTTCGCCCGTCGGGGTCTTTGACTGAACCACAAAATCCTGCCGTAACTTGACCAAACGATTCAGCAGGTCCAGCGCTCCCCTGGGCGAGTACCCCGCGACGCACGCCAGCCGCAGCCCCTCGCGATCGGCCTCCGCCTCTTCATCCTTGCTGTAACCCGTCTGCCACAGGGTGATGGGAAGTTGCGCGAGCTCGCTCAGCGCGCCAAAATCCACCTTGCGCAGCCGCGCCTCCACCTGCACCCGTTCCATGGAGTGGAAGTGGTCAACGTGTTCAACCTCGTGCCCCAGCACAAACGCGACTTCGTCCTCGCTGCGCATAAGATCCAGCAGCCCCTGTCCGATGAATACCTGGCCGCCCGGCAGCGCAAACGCATTCACCAGCCCGCGATCGGGCACCAGGTGAAAATGGAAAGGCAGCTTCCGCTGTGCATGCGCTGCCAGCGCCGCGCCAATCTTCTCCACGTACTGCTCCGTAGCCTTCTGTTCCGCATCCAAATCGCGGTCAGCATACCGCGACGCGAGTTCATTGCCTATGCGCACCTCCTCCGCATCGGAGATCCGCGTCATGTGCATGGGAATGCGGCTCGCATCGCGCTGCCAGTCCGCGGCTAAATCGACCACCGCGTTGGCTGTGACGGCATCCGCCTGCTTGCGGCGCTGAGCCAGATACATGCCCGCTCCCGCAATCAGCAGCACCACCGCGAGCCCGAAGACACGTTTCATAACAGGCGCCTCACCGTGTCACGGAATCTGCCATAGAGTGTGGAAACCAGCGTGAGCGCCGCGCCCAGCACCGTGAAGGTGATCCAGCGATCGCGAGGCTCCAGCCGCCACGCGTCTCGCGCCACAACCTTGCCCACACACAATGACAGCAGCCCGAGCCCCGCCAGCCGATACGAGCGCTCGCTCGTCGCCAGCCCCAGCAGGATCATCAGCAGTCCCTCCACACCCCAGGCCAGCGTCACAAGACCGGGATGCAACTTGACTGCAATCACAAACGCCATGATCAGCGAAGGCGCAAAGAAGAAAACCTGCTCTGGATGCCGCAGGGCCGTCACAACCTGTGATAACCCGTCCTCACCCTCGAAAATCTTCCGCAAGCGGAAAGCCGGGGGCAACGCCAGCAGCATCAACGCCGAGGTCACGCTCAGCACGCCGATGCTTCCATTCCACCCTGTCGACGTGAAGTAACTCCCCCCATAAATGTTGTGTGCCAGCGCGCGCACCACAACACCGGCCGCCAGCAACTCTCCCTGGTGGAGGAACACTTCCTTCTTCATCAACAAGCTCACACACAAAAGAGCAAGCGCCGTCACTGACCAGGCCGCCACAATCCACTCCGGCCGTGCCTCAAAGTAGATCAGCGCCACCACTGAAGCCGTTCCGAGATACGAAATCAGATTCGCAGGCGACCATCCGCCCCCGGCATCATCGGTCTTCTTCGATTGCATTTGCGACCACACGAAGAAGTAGATCAGCGCAAGCGGCACGACGGTGTACACCCGAGGACTCAGCATTTCGCCGGGCGCGGCAGCCGCGGTGAGATTCACAAAGAAGATTCGTCCGAAGCTCGTCGCGAAAAACGCGTATGCCTGCAGCCGCAACTGCCTGGCATCGCGCCAGTCGCCTGCCTCGAACAGCGCCAGCCCCAGCACCGCCAGGCCCACTGCCACTGCCACCGGCTGCAACTCCGCCCACAACAGCCAGCCAAACACGCCTGCAGCCGCCCACGTATACACATGGCGCGCCGCGGTCCCGCTTTCCGGAATCCGCACCCACCGTGCCAGCGCGTAAAGCACTGCAATCACCGGCACAACCGTTAACAGCCGCAAATCAACGTTGTGCCATTTGCCGGTCTCTCCCAGGTTGACTGCCGCGCATCGCGCCACCGCCAGCACCGCCAGCACATGCGCCTGCCACGGAAGCTCTTCAATCCCGAACCACCGATCGGCCAGCGCCAGCACCAGCGCGAATCCGGCCCACAGCACCGCCAGCCACGGCTGCGGGGATTCGTGCCATGCCAGCGCCGCCAGCAGCCCCGTTGCCGCCCAGGTATGCGCCCAACCAGCCACCCGCGCATAGGGCGCATCCTTCAGCGTGCAGAAGCGCGAAATCGCGTAGAGCACTGCCGCCGCGCCGCCCATGGGAACGTAGCGTTCCAGTGCCGTCGCTGCCTGCAGATTCATGGCTGACAGCATTGCTGTCGAAAGCACCGCGAGCAGGTGCTCCTGCAGCGCGAGTTCCACAACCCGCAGGCGCCTGCCCACAAGGCTCAACGCCGCGGCCATAATAACCCACGTCAGCGTCACCCACGTGGGCTTCACTTCCATCCACACCAAGGCCGCCAGCGCAGCCGTGCCGGCCCATAGACAAAACTGCTTCAGGTGCAGTCGCAGATCTTCCGAACCTCTAAGCAGCCACGCGGCTGCATAGAACGCCAGGGCGATCAGCGGCAGTGTCGCGATGCGCGTCGCCAGATGCCGGGGGAACGGGTCCAATATATGCAGGTTCTGTGCGAATCCGGCCGCCGCCACCGCCGCGGCGAAGGCCGCGGCCTGCGCGAGGAGATGATTGTCCTCAAGGCGCCGCTTGCCCCACGCCGCCCCCAGCAGCAGCACAGCCCACGCTATCGCTGTCCAGTCGCCGGTGAACAGCGCCCACGTACCCAGGAACGCCGTCGCCGCGCCGAGGTACCCCTGCAGCGTAGCCAGCGGCTGCTCCACTCCCTCGAACAGCGTCCGCCATCTTCGCCGCAGCCCCAGCGCGTTTGCATAGAACAGGACGCTGCACGCCAGCAGCAGAATCCCGTCTTTCGTCATGGTCTGAGACGACGTCAGCCGCGTTTCGACAATGCCGCGCGCGGCATACAGAATCAGGGCGCCGGTCACTGCTCCGCCCAGCAGACCCAGCCTCCGGAACAGCTTCTCTTTCTGCGTGATGCCGGCGACCAGCAACACTTCCGCCGCAATCATCCACAGCAGCGCAATGTTGTTCCCGCTGAATTTGAAAGGCACCGACGCAAACACCAGAATCGTGCCGAGCACTGTCAGCAGGACGAACGCCGGCCGCCGCCTCCTGGTCACAGGCAATTGCCCCAGCCCAAACTCCACCAGGCCCAGCGCTAATAACGCATAGAACGCAAGCTCGGGATGCGTCGACTGGAACTTCATCACCGCCAGCAGCGCAATTGAATTCAGCAGAGCCGCGACCGTCGACAGCGACTCCTCGCGCGGCGTGCGCACCGTGCGCGCAATATAGGAGCCGCGGAACACTGCCCAGTACAGCATCAGGATGATCGCGCTCGGTAAGAACTGCGGAAACGCGTGCCCCGCCATGCCTTCCGGGTACAGCTTGTAGAGCCAGTAGAAGTGGTTCCCGTAGCTCGCGGCAATGCCGAAGATCTCCAGCTCGAACCAACCCATGCGCAGCGCGATACCCGCGATCCCAACCGCCAGAATCACGCCCGCGCTCAGCGAGTACACCGTATCCTGGCTGAGCGCCACAGTAGAAAAGGCCAGCAAAAATGCCGTGCCCGTCACCAGTTGCGACTCGTACTTGAGCGTGTGCGCCACCATGCCCGCGGCAACCGCCAGCATGAGCACGCAATCCAGCGTGTTTGACGCCAGCACCGTCATCGCGCCCACGTTGTGCAGGGCAAACGTGGTAAAGAACAGCAGCGCCCACCCGCCGCCGATTGCCATTCGCCCCACCAGCCGATAGCGCTCCCTGCGCTCCAGCCATACGCCCGCGCCCAGCATGCCCACGGCCACGCCATAGAGAATAAGCACGCGCTCGGCAGGGGCCATCGTCTCCAACGCCAGCCGCCCCCAGAACGCCACACCCAGCGCCAGCAGCGTAATTCCAATCTTCGCGAAGAAGTTCATGCCCAGCACTTCTTCGAGAGGCAATGCAGTGCCGAGCCGCTCGCGCCATGTGCGACGCGGAAGGGCGGGCTCTTTCGAGGCTTTCGCCGCCAGCACGGGTACTGGAGGGGTCTCCCATTTGCGCGGCTCAGGACGTGCATCCGGCAGCGGCGGTAAGGGGGTCGCGGCTGGCTCGGCTGCAACCGGAACAGCAGCCGCAGGTATCTCTTCAATGGGGGGAACGACAGGCCGTGGCGCCTCCCCGGCCAATTCGGCGTGGGGAGCAGCCTTCTCTTCTATCCCCTCCACCTTCTTCGGTGAGTAGACAAACCCATCCACCGTCACCCTCACGTCGTGCGGGACGTCAGCCGTCCTGATCACGGGATCGGCCGCCGCATGCGTCTGCTCGACGCGGACCGCCGCCACCGGCGCCGGCGCTTGCTCGCTCCGCTCCCCACGCGCGTGGGCCGCGGCCGTCTTCGCCACCTCACGCCGCACATCGGAGAGCTCCGCCTCCAGCTTCAACACCCGGTATGCCTGCTGCTCCAGTTGCTCGCGGAGGGATTTCGTCTTTACCAGGGCAACAATCGCAATCACCGGAATGGCGAGCACACACCCGGCTATCAGCACTACGAGTAGTTCCATGCTTCCCTCTCCGGCAAAACCGCTGCTTTCAGATGGAACGCGCCGGTTTCTCCTCCTTGCAGCATTTTTCGCGGTTCACGTGCCGAGCGAACCAGCCCTGTTGCCCTGGGCGAGAACCTGCCGCTTCAAAAAGGAGTTTTACGGAGTATACCGCCAGGTTCGGTCAGGCCCCTTGCGTAAGCCCGCGGCAGCAGGCCTGTCGCAATTGGCCACACAACAGAAGCCTCAAGCCAGCGCCTCAGATCATGGCATCCTGGCCGTTCCAGGGTTCACTTGACGCAGGCGCCGGGATGAGACTATAAGGCGAATATATGGCGAAAAACTCTACGGCTTCCCTCTTCCCTTCCGCGGAACCCGCCAGGCGCCTCAACCTGCTCGCCCGCTCCGCAGCCTCGGCGCCCCTCGATTCCACGGGGCATCTCACCCAGTACCGACCGATCCAGACCCGTTCCGCCATTTCCAGGGTGCAGTCCAAGCGAGGCCTGCCTTTCACCCACGCCATCAATCCCTACCGCGGCTGCGAGTTCGCCTGCCGCTACTGCTATGCCCGTTACGCCCATGAGTTTCTGGAGCTTACCCCTGAAGACTTCGAGCGCATTATCTACTTCAAGGAAAATGCCGGATGGCTGGCTGCCCGTGAGCTGGCCCGCCTCAAACCCGGCACCGAGATCGCCTTAGGCACGGCCACTGACCCCTGGCAGCCCATCGAACGCCGCCAGCGCATCACCCGCTCGATACTGCAGGCGTTCGCGAAGACCAGTGGATTCTCCCTCGGCATCGTCACCAAGTCCACGCTGATCCTGCGCGACATCGATCTGTTAAAGGAGATTTCACGCCGTCACGCGCTCACCGTACACCTGACCGTGACGACGATGGATACGGAACTCGCGCGCCTCCTCGAGCCGCGCGCGCCCCGCCCTGACCTGCGCATGTGGGTGGTCCGCAGATTGCGAGAGGCGGGCATTCGCGCCGGAGTTCTTTGTTCGCCCATCATCCCGGGAATTACCGATTCACGAAAGTCGATCGGCGCTGTTGCTGAAGCCGCCGCCGGGGCGGGCGCATCTTTCTTCGCGGCAAACCCGCTCTTCCTGCAGCCCTGCTCCCTGCCAACCTTCTTCAAGTTTGTCGAGGAGCACTTCCCGGGGCAGCTCGATGCGTACCGCCGCCGTTACGGCGCAAGTGCCTTTGTCTCAGCGGAATACCGTAAGCGGATCGCCGATCTGGTCAATGCCCTCTGCCGCGAATACAAGCTCGGCCGGCGTCACCAGCCCATGCCGCCGGCGCGCGAAAACCGCCTGCCTGAACTGGTTCAGATCCAGACCCGGATGCAGGCTCAACTGCCCTTTTCCGCGTGATGAAGAAAGCTCGCTCTGAAACTGCGAATGCCGGCCGGACCCGGCCACCCGGCGCGAGCGCGGCAGCTCAGCGGGTCATGATGACTTCAGACAACGCATCTTTGGCCAGAAACTGGCGATGCCCCGACCAGCCCGTGAACAGCCGTTCGATCGACCGGTTCGTGAAGGCGCGCTTAATAGCGAACGGCTCGCCCGATTGGACTTCCACCTCGTCGGTGGCAGTCACATGGAACCGGCTATGTTCCGTCATCGGCCCCTGTGTCTTGGCGTGGAAGAACGCAAGCACCGATCCGCCCTGATTCATCGACTCATACAGCCGGTTAACCACCGGCATCACCAGCGGCTCAGGAAGATAGTCGAGAGTTGTCCAGAGAAGCACAACATCGAATTGCTTGCCCGAGAAGTTCAGCGTCGAACCGAGAAAGCCGTCAACGTCCCATTGATCGTTGCCGTCCTCGTCCACACCCCTCTTCCAGTCGCCCGTCCAGGCATCATGGACCAGATCCGCCATGTAAACGGAATGCCCGATCGACGTGAGGTAATTGATATTCGTCGGCGACGTAGCGCCCGCGTCGATTACCCGAAGACCCGACTCCGCCTGCAGGCGTTTGCGCAGCGTCGACCACGCGCCTGAATATCGTGCGTACCGCGGCCCGGACATGGTCTGAGCAGACCCGGACTTTGAATCATTCTGCTTCTTTTCTAACCAGCGCTTGATCAACCCAGGTACCTTCTTCCGACAGCGGACGTAGCGCAGCCGCCGGCGTCCAATCTGTTGCTAGGAAACGCCGCCCGTCACCGGAGCTGCCGCGGGCGCTGAGCTCGCCTGAACGCCGGCAGCTTCCCCTGTCTTCGTCGCCTGCGACAGGTCCACCTTGCCGCGCACGCCGGCATTGTCTTCCACGGCGAGACGAGACGCCCGGATATCTCCGATCAACTGGCAGCCGGCCCGCAGTTCCACGCGGCCTGACGCGGTGATGTTGCCCTGCACCTTGCCCATCACCAGGACATCGCGCGCCGTAAGGTCGGCCGCCACATCCGCATTGGGGCCAATCGTCAGCCGGTTCTCAGCCAGATGAACGGTGCCTTCTACCCGCCCATCAATCGTAAGATCTTCTGCACCTTTGACTTCACCGCGAATCACAATCGACTTTCCAATCCGCGCAGCACCATTCTCAACCACCATCTTCGCTTCCTTCCGGGCGATGCCTGTGATCTTAACTCAGTGTAGCCCCGTACTTTGCGGGCAGCTTGTGACGCACAGCATTCCCGCGCACAAAACCCGCCCGGGGCCACAGGTCCCGTGTCCCCGCCTCTGCCCGCAACTATACTCAAGGGAGCCATTCAACAACAAACCTCGCATCGTAAGGCGTCCCGAGAACGTCAAACATGCAGAATCAGGCTCCTCGGTCATACTAAAGCCAGTTGTGCTTCGCCCCGTAAGGTTGTTCATGGAGGCGCGTTGCCTCACTTGCAGTATGCGGCGCGAGACAACCGGCGGCTGTAATCAGAATCAAGCCGGTCTTAAAGGCCGAACAGGTTTGGACGCGTGCGCTCAACTTTGAAGCTGGTCCCGCTCTGGATGTTGATGGTTGTGCCCGCCTGCGGCCAGAATGCCCCCGTGCACCCGCTGCAGGGTATGGAGTTGGTGCAGCGCGCCTTCGCGGCGGAGTTGAGCGGGCTCGAAGACACCTCCCATCCCATGCGCTACACCTCTCGCAAATCCAGCCCCCGGCTCATCACCACTAAAGACATCATTGAAACTCGCGACGGCCCCGTAGCCATGATCGTCTCAGTCAACGACCACCCGGTTGCCGAAGTCGATGCCACGAAGGAGCACCAGCGCCTGGACGACCTCCTCGCCGATCCCGGCAAGCAGCACCACAGAAAACAAGGGGAGGAGCAGGACCTGCAACGCGCCGCCAAGGTGCTTCGCGTCATGCCCAATGCCTTCCTGTACCAGTACGCCGGTCCCATCCAGGCGCCCACGGGCACGGTCGCACGATACCTCTTCAGCCCTAACCCCGCCTTCACCGCGCCCGATCTCGAAACCGAGGTGCTGACGGCGATGACCGGCGAAATCTGGATCGACCCCGTCCAGGTCCGGGTAATCCATCTGCAGGGCAGCCTTCAAAATGATGTGGAGTTCGGCTGGGGTGTCCTGGGCCGGCTGTACAAGGGCGGCTGGATCAACATCGATAATGCCGACATTGGCGGAGGCGTCTGGCGCGTCGTCCATTTCCAGATCAACATGTCCGCGCGCGTGCTGATCCGCACCAGGATCTTTGAAACGACTGAGGACCAGTCGCACTTTACCGTGGTTCCGCCGACACTCGACTACCGCCAGGCCATCGCCATGCTTCGTTCTGGCTCCGGCAGCGCGCCACCGGGCGGACCCTGACCTTAGGAGACCAGCACCCCAGCGCGATCCCGCACCGGAACCTCGGTGCTCACGCGATTCTGCAGATGACGTATGTCCTGCCAGGAGTAAGGCTTAAGGTTCAACGCCAACTCGCCTTCGCGGCCGTGAAGGCGCAGCCCGCAGGGCTCAAGAAAGGCAAACCGGCGCCGCGATGACTCCCGATCCAGTTCGAAGATGTCTCGCGGCTCGGGTTCGAGACTGTAAGAGGAGATGTTCGCCCAGCGGCGGCGCCTGAGCGAAAATGGCGTTCGCATGGTGACGCTCTCGTCGTCCCAGCACACCCGGAACCTCGACAGTATCGCCAGAGCCATCACCGTGAGGATCACTCCCCCGATTGCCCCCGGTATTCCCGCCACGCAACGAAACGCGGTGGCCACCGTCAGCCCGGTCAGGGCAACGGCTGCAAATGTCTCCCGGGCGGCTCGGATAGAGCGCATTCCCGTACGCTGATTGGTAAGCATGAGGCAGAGTCCCGCAAAACAGGCTGATTACGTCTAGTTTGCCGGATTTTTGCTTCAATTGCGAGACCTTATTCCGGAATGTGATCCCCGGATGATCTGACCCAGGCCGCCCCCGCCTCTCGCCGCCGGTCTGTCGAGCTTTTATGTGTCGGATCGCTTCAGCAGATCCTCACCTGGTCCCACCCGATACCAGTGGTATCCGTATGGCTCCAGAAGAATGCAGTGATCGCCCTTCTTGTCGGGCGAGCTGTGATCGTCAGACAGAACATTGATCAGTTTCACTTGCCCGAATTTCGCCTTGGCCGCCAGTTTAACTTCGTACGGCTCGGCATCCAGGTTGTGCAGCATGATCACCGAGTTGTTGCGCCACTCGTAACAGAGGCCCAGAACCTTGTCCGTTCCAACCGGCAGGCAGAAGAAGTCGCCCCACCCGATTTCGGGCACTTCCTTGCGCATGCGCATCATGCGCTCCATCCAGTTGAGCAGAGAATTGGGGTCGCGGCGTTGGGTCGCCACGTTGACATACTGATATCCATACCCTCCCCCGCTGATCACCGGCAGAACCGGCTTGGGGTTCGCAGTAAATCCCCCGTTGCAATCACTCGACCACTGCATGGGCGTGCGCGCGCAATTGCGCTCCGGAAGGCTAAGATCGTCTCCCATGCCGATCTCGTCGCCATAACGAATCACGGGCGTACCCGGCAGCGTGAGCATCAGGCTGTAAGCAAGCTCAATGCGCCGGCGATCGCCCTGCAGCATCGGCGCGAGCCGCCGCCGTATGCCGCGGTTATAGAGCTGCATATCCTTGTCCGGTCCCAGGACTTCGAACACCTTCTGCCGCTGCGATTCGGTAAGCCGGCCCAGGTCGAGCTCATCGTGATTGCGGAGAAACTGTCCCCATTGCGCGCCATACGGACGCGGCTTGGTAGCCTCAAGCGACTGCTGCAGCGGCCCGCAATCCGCCCCGGCCAACGCATAAAACAGATGCTGGTTCACATTGAAGTTGAACATCATCTGCAGCCGCTCGCCGGCCTTGCCGAAATACTCCAGGTCCGACTTGGGCAGAACATTCGCCTCGCCCAGAATGATCGCCCCCTCTTTCCGCCACGAGACAAATTCGCTGAACGAGCGCAGCATGTCGTATTGCTCCGCTGCGCGCTTCAAATTGGCGCCCTTCTTCGCAATCACAAACGGCACCGCGTCCATGCGAAAGCCATCCACTCCAAGCTGCAGCCAGAAACCCATGACTTTGAGGATCTCCGCCTGTACTTCCGGATTCGAAGTATTAAGATCCGGCTGAAAATCATAGAAGCGGTGAAAGTAATACTGCTTTGCCTCGTTGTCGTACGACCACGTCGTCTTCTGCACGCCGGGAAACACCATGCCTGAATTGGCGTCGGCGGGTTTCTTCTTAGACCACACGTACCAGTCGTGATACTTCGAGTCCGGATCTGCGCAAGCCTGCTTGAACCACGGATGTTCGTTAGACGTGTGATTCACCACAAGATCGATCAGCAGCCGCATGCCCCGCTGCTTGCAACCCCGCGCAAACTCCACGAAATCACCCAGCGTGCCATACCGCGGATCGACGTTGTAGTAGTCGCTCACGTCATATCCATCATCCTTGAAAGGCGACGGCTGAAACGGCATCAGCCACAGCGCGGTCACGCCGATACCTTGCAGATAATCCAGGCGCCCCAGCAAACCCTGGAAGTCACCGATACCGTCTCCATTGGCATCCATGTATGTTGCGACGGAAAGGCAGTAGACGATTGCGTTCTTATACCAGAGGTCGTTGATCATTGAGCGCGCGAGCTTCCCTTTCCTGAAAATCCAACCGGGAGTATTAACTGGGATGCAGGACTTATCGTGGTGGAAGGATGCTGTTGTATATGAGGTTTACCCACGTTCTTTTCAGGACAGCAACGGCGACGGCATCGGCGACTTGAATGGGATTCGCGAGCGGCTCGACTACCTTGTTGACCTCGGCATCGATACCGTCTGGATCTCGCCCATCTACCCCTCGCCTATGGCCGACTTCGGCTATGACGTTGCCGACTATTGCGGAATCAATTCCATCTTTGGAACCATGCAGGATTTCGATCGCCTGCTCGAAGAAGTGCACAAGCGCGGGCTGCGCATGATCCTCGATTTCGTGCCCAACCACACCTCCGATCAGCACCCGTGGTTTCTTGAGAGCCGCTCCTCCCGCGACAATCCCAAGCGCGATTGGTACCTCTGGCGTGACCAGCCCAACAACTGGCTCAGCCACTTTGGCGGTTCGGCGTGGGAATTCGACCAGAAGACCCAGCAGTACTACCTGCATGAGTTCCTGAAAGAGCAGCCCGACCTGAACTGGCGTAATCCCGCGGTGAAGACGGCCATGTTCGACGCTCTGCGCTTTTGGCTGCGCAAAGGCGTGGACGGCTTCCGCGTGGATGTGATGTGGCTGATGATCAAGGACGATCAATTCCGCGACAATCCGCCCAACCCCGGTTATCACCTCGGCCAGGGCTCCAAGGAACGTCTGCTGCCCATTTATGACGCCGATCGTCCGGAGATTCACGGTCTCGTTGCGGAGATGCGCGGCGTGCTTGAGGAGTTCGGCGACCGCGTCCTGATCGGCGAAATCTACCTGCCCGTGCAGCAGCTCATGAGCTACTACGGCAAGGACCTCACCGGAGCCAACCTGCCGTTCAATTTCCAGCTCCTGCAATGCCCGTGGAACGCCCCGGATGTTGCGCAGGTGATCGCCGACTATCACGACGCGCTGCCCGACGGCGCCTGGCCCAACTGGGTCCTGGGCAATCACGACAAGCCGCGCATCGCCTCCCGCGTCGGCGCGCATCAGGCGCGCAACGCCGCCATGCTGCTGTTCACTCTTCCCGGAACCCTCACCATGTACTACGGCGAAGAACTCGGCATGTGCGATGTGAAGATCGCCCCCGAAGACGTGCAGGACCCGGCCGAGAAGAATCAGCCCGGTATCGGCATGGGCCGCGACCCGGAACGCACACCCATGCCTTGGGACGGCTCGCCGCTCGCGGGCTTCACCACCGGAAAGCCGTGGCTCCCGCTCGGCCCGGAACACGATCAATGCAATGTAGAGGCACTCAGGAAAGACGCCACTTCCATTTACGCGCTCTATCGAAAGCTGCTGCGCCTGCGCCGTAAACACCCAGCCCTGGCAAATGGCACACTTGCCGACGTGAAAGCCGAAGGCCACGTGCTGCGCTTCCTGCGCGGCAGCGGCGACAAGGCTCTCCTGATCGTGATGAATCTCGGCCACGAGCCGGTTCGCACGGATGTGGACGCCGGTTCCATTGTGGTCTCTACCGGCATGGATCGCGACGGGGAGCGCGTCAGTGGCTCGACTGACCTGAAATCCGGTGAAGGCCTGATGATCGAGAGTCGATAACCAGCAGTGCTAAACTCCTCAGCACGTGATCCAGCTTAGGGTTCACAATCTTCAGGGTCAACACCATCCAATCGACGGAACGACCGTTCATCAGGAGCAGGAACTCCGCCACCTGCTCGATGAGTTCCGGAGGCGGGAGCCCTTCGTTGCCGAGTTGACCGCAGAAAATGGTTTCAAGCTGACCATCGGCATTGGAGGGTCGATCGGCTGCGCACAATATTCGCACTCCAACGGAGTCCGCCCTATCTCGTCGAGGTATTGGACCGACCAGAAACTTCGGAGAGCTTCGGCGTGGCTACGTTTCGCTGCGGAAACCAGCCCACTGAGATCCGAAAAGTCGATGCGTTCCTTTCGAGACGCTCGAAACGATGATCTTGGGCTTTCTCGCGACAGGCGAGCGCAGCACGGCCGTGGATTGGAATGAAATCTAAATGAAAACGGCCCCGTCCGGAGACGGGGCCAATTTCATTCCAAGCGAAGAATTGCTTACTTCACCTTGGCAAACACGATGACCAGCGTGAACAGCGTCAGCGATTCCATGAAGGCAAGACCGAGCACCAGCAGAAGCTGGATACCGGCGCGCGCTCCAGGGTTGCGGGCAAGCGCTTCGCAGGCCGAGCCCGTCGCGCGGCCCTGGCCGAGACCGCATAGACCGGCCGCAATGGCCATGCCGATGCCGGCGCCGATCGGCACCAGGTTGACCGGGGCAGCAGCGCCACCGGCCTGAGCAAACACCGGGACGGCAAAGCAAAGCACCGCCAGCGTCATAAACAGGTACTGAAACTTCTTCATAGCTCTCCAGCTTCCCTGGTAATTGGCCGTCAGTGGGTGGTTGAGGTTCACCGTGCTGACCCCCTCACGCTGACAGCCCATCTGTGTTATCCGGAGCGGAAGCGCTCTCCGGCAGAAACTTGTTGGCTGCTGGCTTCCAGCTTTACGTTCGTCTGGTGCGAGCATGATCACCTCACACCAACGAGCTGGAAGCTAACGGCTAGAAACTAGTAGCTGCTCTCTAGTGCTCGTGCGCTACTGCCTCGCTTAGATAAATCATCGACAGCAGCATGAACACATACGCCTGAATCAGCGACACAAACGCGTGCAGGCCCAGGAACACCGCGGGAATCGCCACCGGGATCAGCGAGAAGAACACCAGTGTTACCAGGTCGCTGGCGAACATGTTCGCGTAAAGACGGATGGTCAGCGACATCACGCGCGCGCAGTGCGAAATGATCTCGATCGGGAACAGCAGCCACGAAATCCACCAGATCGGTCCCGCAAAGTGCTTCAGGTAGCCGACAAACCCCTGCTCCTTGAAACCGAAAAAGTGGTAATAGAAGAACGTGCAGAGTGCGATGCCGAGCGGAACAATCGGCGCGCTGGTCGGCGTCACGATCCCCGGGATCAGTCCCGTCAGGTTCATCACAATGATGAACAGGAACACGCACGTGGTGAATGCCTGGAACTTTTGATAGCCGTGACCGATAATCTGCTCGGCCTGGCCACCGGAAAACTCGTGGATGATCTCCGCCACCTGCTGCAGGGCGCTGGGGTTCTCCACCGAAAGGCTGGCGCGTACAACCGCGAAAAACGCCATCAGTCCGAGCGCAATCAGCAATTCAAGCGCGAAGGTGTCGTTAATGGGGTGAGCCGCGTCCGCGGGATGTATACCCACCGCATTTAGCAGCGCGCTCACCGGGCCCGCAAACAATGCATTCAGAAGATCAGTAATCCAGTACGATTCGTGCATCGGACTTCTTTCTAGTTCCTTGCAGCCTCTGAAATTTGGTGCTAGTCACGAAGGAGCCGGAGGGCTTCCCAGCCCATGGCGAGCACCGCCAGGGCCAAGCCGCAGAGCAGCGCAATTGCCGACCCACGGAGACATTTCAGGCTACCATAAATGACCGCTGCAAAGATCACGATGCGCAGAAGAAACAGGGAGATAACCAGCGCCGCTCCCCGCGGCGTCTGCTGCCGGTCCAGCTTGGCATTGAACAGCTTGATCAGCCGCTGCCACTCCAGAATTGAGGCCGACGAAATCACCGCGCCCACCGCGATCATCGATGCGTCCCGCCAACCCGAAGCGATCCAGAGAATTCCCCCCGCGATCGCTCCCAGCATCAACGTTACGAACATCGCCCGTTTGAGCATCGAGGCCAGGGCCGCATCGGTCAGCCCCGCAATCGGATGTATGTCTTCCGTCATCGTCCCCCGGCGGTTCCCTTCCCGTTCTTGTCGCCGGTCCCGGTGGTGATCACCAGCCGGATCACGTACACCAGCCCTGAAATCCCCCCAAACACAATGCCCGCAATCCCGATCCAGGACTGATGCAGCATCTTGTCCAGCCACGCCCCAAGCAGCCATCCCACAAACGCCGCCGAGGGCAGCAGAATGGCGATCTGCATCATCTTCTCGGCCTGCACCAGCGTAGCCAGCCCCCCGGAGTCACGCTTCGGCTGCCGGTCGTTATCCGGTGAAGGCGGCAATGGATTGTGATAAGGCATCCTCCGTCGTTATACACGCTTCCGCCTGCTCCACGCGAGGCAGCCAGCACCTCGAAAGCCGATATACTGAGCGTTGGACCTCAGAGAAAAAGAAGGATTTCCCGTGTTCGAATCCGAATTTGAGCGCAGTCTCTTTGAGCTGCGCAGGCAAAAGCTGCAGGACATCGAAAAGCTTGGCCAGGCGGCATATCCCAATCAGTTCCCGTTCTCCCACTCCGTTGCCGGCGTGCGCGAGCAATGGGGCGAGGCCAGCACCGGCGAACTCGAGTCGCACCGCCTCACCGTCGCCGTCGCCGGCCGCATCATGGCCATCCGCGCCCAGGGCAAGGCCGGCTTTGCCACCCTGCAGCAGGACGGCCAGCGCTTGCAGATTTACGTGCGCCTCGATGCCGTAGGCCAGGAAGGATTTGCGCTCTACAAGCTCCTCGATCTCGGTGACCACATCGGCGTGGTCGGTTATCTCTTCCGTACGCGCACCGGCGAGCTCACCATTCACGTCGAGCGCCTGACATTTCTCGCCAAAGCCATGCTGAGCCTGCCGGAAAAATATCACGGCCTCACCGATGTTGAAGTTCGATACCGCCAGCGCTACGTGGATCTCTTCACCAACCTCGACAGCCGCGAAGTCTTCGTCAAGCGCGCCAGGGTGCTGCGTTCCATACGCCGCTTTTTCGATGATCGCGGCTACCTCGAAGTCGAAACCCCCATGATGCAGCCCATCGCCGGCGGCGCCGCGGCACGCCCCTTCCGCACCCATCACAACACGCTCGACATGGACCTGTTCCTGCGCATTGCCCCTGAGCTCTACCTCAAGCGGCTCACCGTTGGCGGCCTCGATCGCGTCTACGAAATCAATCGCAACTTCCGCAACGAGGGCATCAGCACCCAGCACAATCCTGAATTCACCATGCTGGAGTTCTACCAGGCCTACGCCAACTACCACGACCTGATGAATCTCACCGAAGAGCTCGTCAGCTACGTCGCGCGCGAGGTCAATGGATCCACCATCACTGAGTTCGATGGCCACACCATCGACCTGGCCAAATGGCATCGCTTCAACATGCGCGAAGCCATCGTGCACTTCTGGCCCGCGGAAGCCGGGCCCAGGCCCGCTATGAGCGCATTCGAATCCATACAGGTGCTGCAGGCCCGCATCTATGCCGCGCTCACCTCCCTGGATGAATCCCGCACTGAAGAAAGCATGAGAGTTGACCGGCGCGCCGATCTCAAAACCATGCGCGAGGCTCTCGGCCAGGTCTACCACGATGCATCCAAGGGCGCGCCTCTCGGCAAGATCATCTACAACGTATTCGAAGCGGTGGTCGAGCCTTTCCTGATCCAGCCCACCATCATCTACGACTTTCCCACCGCCGTATCGCCGCTCTCCAAGCAGAAGCCTGAGGATCCCGAGTGGGTGGAGCGCTTCGAGTTCTTCATTGGCGGCTTCGAAATCGGCAACGCCTTCAGCGAGCTCAACGATCCGGTGGAGCAGAACAAGCGATTCGAGCAACAGCTTGCCGAACGCGGCCGCGGCGATGAAGAGGCGCACCAGATGGACGAGGATTACGTCCGCGCCCTCATGTACGGCCTGCCTCCCACAGGAGGCGAAGGCATCGGGATCGATCGCCTCACCATGCTGCTCACCGGCTCACGCTCCATTCGCGACGTCATCCTCTTCCCGCTGATGAGAAAGACAGCGGCCGAGGGACCGCGGGAACAAGGAAACCAGGACGAGGCGCACGGCTAAGTGCCGCCTATACCGCCTCAGCTAGGAGCTGGAGGCGAGAAGCTAGAGGGCTGCTTTTTGAACATCCTTTTCATCGGCGACATCTTCGGCAGCGCGGGACGCAAGATCGTCGCCGCCCACATCGGCCACGTCCGTAAAACTCACGCCGTCGACCTCACCGTCATCAACGCCGAAAACGCTGCCGGCGGTTTCGGGCTTACCCCCGGCATCGCCGACGACCTCTTCCAACTAGGCGCTGACGTGCTCACCACAGGCAATCACGTCTGGGACAAGAAAGAACTGATCGACTATCTCAACTCGGTCCCCGCCGACAGCCAGGAGCACGCGCGCCGTATCCTTCGTCCCGTGAACTACTACCCCGGCGTCCCCGGCCATGGCGTGTTCCAGGGCGTCACCACCGGCGGTGTCTCTTACGCTGTCGTGAACCTCATGGGCAAGGTCTTCATGAGCGGGACTGAAGACCCCTTCCGCGCCGTCGACAATGTCCTTAAAGGTATCTCAGCCAAGGTCATCCTCGTCGACTTCCACGCCGAAGCCACCAGCGAAAAAGTCGCCATGGGCTGGCATCTCGACGGCCGCGTCACCGCCGTTCTCGGCACCCATACCCACATTCCCACGGCAGACGAGCGCATCCTCCACCGCGGCACAGCCTACCAGACCGACGTGGGCATGAGCGGTCCGTACGACAGCGTTATCGGGGTCGAGACGGAGATGGTGTTGCACCGCTTCATGACCGGGATGCCGGGCAAATTCGAGGCCGCCAGGGGGAACCCGAAGATGTGCGCCGCGCTGATCGGGTGCGATCCGCAGACGGGCCGGGCGAGCTCGATTCAGCGGATCATGCTGGGAGAGTGATAAAGACAGTGGTTAGTGATGAGTGGTTCGTGGTGAGAGATTAGAGGGATAAACAAAGAAGGGCAGCCGCGAGAGGCTGCCCTTCTTCTTTCCCAGGTATTGGATGCGGCGGAGAAATCCGCCGCCTGTTTGCCTTACTTGTGAGTTGGACGGTGCGCCGGATGATGCGCCGCCGGGGCCTTCTTCTTCTCCGCTGGAATGTACTCGCCATCCTTCAGCACCACCTGGGCCGAAGCGGAGGTCGTGTCCGTGGCCGGAAGCTGCTTGTAGGTGTCGTACGTACCCGCCAGCATGGCGTCGGGAGCCGTCTTGAACTCGAATCCGGGCTGGATGATCTTCAACTCGGCCTCGGTAAGCGGCTTCTTCATATTCACGATGAAGTCGGCAACCTTGGCGTCCTTCGCATCCTGCGTCACCGCCACCTGGACCTGGTCCGCAGTGGCTGCAATCACCACGCCGGGCACCTGCGTCTGTTTGCCTTGCAGAACAGCCCACATCTTGTCCGCGTCTTCCTTGCCGCCCAGTCCGAGAATGGTCTCCTTGTCGGAAAGCGCGAGCGAATCCAGATTCGGCGTAGACGCGATCAGGTCATGAATCTGTTCCTGCGGGCTCTTGGCCGGAGGCGGATTGTAGTCAGCCGTCGGGTTCACTGACGTCGCCGCCTTCTGCTTGATCTCGTCCAGCCCATCCAGACCGCCGTGGTACTTCTTGTAGTAATACTCAAGCTTCGGCTCGATCTGTGCCTTGTACTGCGCCGGAGCTAACGCCCACACGCGAGCGAAATACCACACCGCGACCTTGAGGTCCTGCGTCGAACCCGGCTGCGCATATGCCTGTGCCAGCAGCAGGGTGTCGTTCAGACCCGCAGTCTTGCTCTCGTCGTCGCTGTAGAGCTTGAGCTCGTTTTGGTATTCCGATTGAGCGTCCTTGTAATCCTTCTTCACCGAGTCATCGGCGGCAATCGCCGAGTGGAAGATCGGGAACGCGGCGTGCGTCAGCTTCTGCCAGTCGGCATCTGCCGTGCTGGCCGGCTTCTGAAGCGCCAGGCCCTTCTTCGCCAGCGCCGCTGCATCGTCGCAGGTGGCCTGGTCCTGGTTCTTCGCGCACTGCTGCTTCTTGATCAGCACCGAATAAAGGATCGCTTTCAGACTGTTGGGATCCACCTGGAGTTCCCGGTCTGCAGTCTTCAGCACTCCATCCTGATCGCCAGCCGCCTGATAGGAGTCGATCATCTGATCGAGAACTGCCCCCTTCACCACGCTTTGCGGATATTTCGACAGAAACTCTTCCCCGGCCGCAGCCTTGGCCTTGGGATCGCTCTGCGTGCTGAACATCTGGTAGGCGTTGAACTCGGCAGGGTCCTTGATCGTAACCTGGCTCGAGTCCTGCGAATGCAGCTTGGGCGCGGCAACGAGGCTGATGCTCGCAAGCGCCATCACCGACGCAAATACAAACTTCTTCATTTAGTGCTCCTGGGAAAATTCGAAATGGAAAATCTCATGCACTCGCTCGCTGACGGCCAACCGTTCTGCGCATTGCGGTTGTCTGCCCGCGGTGGTGAGGAAAGCGTTACCACGGCCCGATGCGGTGTTGGAAGGATTATAGAAACCCCTGCTGCCTATGACAAGGGAAGTCCCACAGCCCGAATGAATTGCTGCCACCCGCCGTTGACGAACGTATGCTCGCAACGGGTAATGCCTGACCCCATCGCAACTCGTAATGCTCCGGAACCACCCGTTCGTTCCAGAATGTCTCATACCCCGGTCGACCGCAAACCGCCGCGAACCCATTCGCAAGCTTGGCGAACCGTTTCGCAGGGAGTGCGAACTGTACCCCCGAATGCCCCTCTGCTGCTCTGCTTGTGACGTATCTTCGCCGAGCATACTGGCTTAGACACCAAAGGAGCAACAATTGTTCCTGTCCATTTTGGATGCTCGCGCTGCCGATACGTTGGCCGCAACTGGTTACTGTAGCAGTCGCAGCAGTTCCGCCTGCTCGGCTAGAAACGCGTCATGCCCGTGATCGCTGATCATCTCCCGGTAGTCCGACTGAACCCCCGCGGCGCGAATCGTCTCGGCAAACTCCCGCACGGACTGCGGCGGAAACAGCCAGTCCGAGTTGATCCCGATAAACGTAAGCCGGGCTTTGATCCCTCCGAATACCGCCTCAGAAGTACGCCCCCCACGAAGCGGCTCCCAGGTATCCATGGTGCGCAGGATGGCGAGATAGGAGTTCGCATCGAAGCGGTCCACAAACCGCCTTCCCTGCTCGTCCAGATAACCGCCAATGTCGAACCGCCCGCCGATCAGGCCCCCGCCGCAAGCATCCAGGCCCCACGGGTCTTCGCCGTTGCGGTTGGGATTGCGCGAAAATCGCTCGTCAAACAACGGCGCCGACTTGTAACTGAGCATCGCAATCTGCCTGGCCAGCGACAAGCCCCGCGTAGGCGGCTTCTGCGGCAGATACTTCCCGCCCATCCATTCCGGATCGTGCTGGATCGCCTGCCGTTGCAGATGATTCAACGCCAGCCCCATGGCCCCCAGCGGCGCCACCCCAATCACCACCGCGCGCTCCACGCGATCCGGGAACCCTGCCGACCATTCCAGCGCCTGCATGCCGCCCATGGAACCGCCCATAATCAGCCGCAGGCGGCGCACACCCAGGCTATCCAGCAGCCGGGCCTGCGCGCGCACATTGTCAGCAATGGAAACAAGAGGAAATTCGGGGCCGTAGAGAGAACCAGTTTCAGGATTGACCGAGAGAGGACCTGTCGAGCCATAACACGACCCGAGCAGGTTGATACATATCACAAAGTCCTGATCCAGCCGCAGCACCCCGCCCGGCGCAAATACCTCCGGCCACCACTGGTGCACCAGCGCCGACCCCGACAGCGCATGGCACACCAGCACCGCATTATCGCGTGCCGCATTCAGCTTGCCGTAAACCGCGTAATGCAGCGTCAGGCCCGTAAGCGTGCGCCCGCACTCCAGCATGAAGTGCTCGTCCAGCACAAAGTCGCCTTCGTAGGTGGGCGAAGGGACAGGCGGGCGCGCCGGTCTGGCCTGGGGTTTGGCCTGAATCGTCGCCTCGCCAGCGGCTTCGATCTTGGCCTCGTTCTTCACCTTCTTCGTGGCGGCCTGCGCCGCGCCCGCCGGTTCAGCGGCTTTTTCGCCCTGGGACATCACTGTCATTGTGCCTTATGACCGGCGGCCACCGACTCGCCCGCAAACGCTGTTCCATTTGCAGCTTCAATCGCCTGGTCCAGATCCGCAACAATATCGCGAATATCCTCGATCCCGATCGATACCCGCACCAGCTCCGGAGTCACTCCGGCCGCGCGCTGCTCCTCGTCCGACAACTGCTGATGCGTCGTCGACGCCGGATGGATCACCAGCGACTTCGCATCGCCAATGTTCGCCACCAGCGAGAACAGCTCCAGTGAGTCGATCAGCTTCTTCCCTGCCTCGTATCCACCCTTGATGCCAAACGTGATCAGCGCCCCATGTCCGTCCGGCAGATACTTCTTCGCCCGCTCGTGCCACTGGCTCGACTCCAGCCCCGGATACCGCACCCACTCCACCCCCGGATGCGCTTCCAGATGCCGCGCCACCGCCAGAGCATTCTGCGAGTGACGCTCCATCCGCAAGTGCAGCGTCTCAATCCCCTGCAGGATCAGGAACGCATTGAAAGGCGAAATCGCTGCGCCTGTATCGCGCAGCCCCTGAATGCGCGCTTTCAGAATGAATGACAGGTTGGCAAACGTATCCCAGTACGACAGCCCGTGATACGACGGATCCGGTTCCACAAAATCCCTGAACCGCCCTGACGCCGACCAGTCAAACCTGCCGGCATCCACAATGATTCCGCCGATGCTGTTGCCGTGACCACCCAAAAATTTCGTCGCCGAGTTGACCACGATATCCGCGCCATGCTCAATCGGCCTCAGCAACGCGGGAGAGGTCATGGTGTTGTCGATGATCAACGGCAGCCCATGCTCATGCGCAATCTCCGCCAGCCTTGAAATATCGGTCACGTCCAGCTTGGGATTGCCCACTGTTTCCGCATACACCGCCCGCGTCTTGTCATTGATCGCCGCGCGCAATCCGTCGAAATCATCAGGATCGACGAATCGCACATGGATGCCCAGCCGCGGCAGCGTATAGCGGAACAGGTTGTAGGTGCCGCCATACAAAGACGTCGTCGACACGATCTCGTCGCCGGCCGCTGCCAGTGTGGTCACCGCCAGCGTCTCCGCCGCCTGACCTGACGCCGTCGCCAGCCCCGCCGCTCCGCCTTCAAGAGCCGCCACGCGCTTCTCGAACACGTCCGTCGTCGGGTTCATGATGCGCGTGTAGATGTTCCCAAACTCCTTCAGCGCGAACAGCCGCCCCGCATGGTCCGCATCCTGGAAGAGGTACGACGTGGTCTGGTAGATCGGCACCGCGCGCGCTCCCGTGGCCGGGTCCGGCGACTGGCCTGCGTGCACGGCGAGGGTGGCAAGCTGCTGGGTTGCGGGCTGCTTCTTCTCTTCAGGCATTCTCTCGCTCCATTGATCTCTGGTTGATCGTGCGTTCAGGGGAGCCACGGCGCCATGCGCCATCGGACACTGGGGGGATCGGGCACAAACAACGCGGCCCGAATCCGTTCAGGACCCGGGCCGTTTGTTCAAGATCGTCTGCGTTATCGCATTCGCGTCTCAACCGCACGGATGGGTTCCTCACGCATGCACATACGCATGGCCATGGCCTCATCCGGCTTTTGCTTCGCGTTCCGCATCTCCCGCAGTATCGATGCCTGCCGGCAACCGTGTCAACGCCCTTCCGCATCGAATGGTCAAATTGCCTCCACCCCGTTGCCAGGGCGATTACATTCGCGTCATCTGATCACCGTTTTCCTAGGCGCAGCTAAAAAACTCTGATAAATTGCTTTACATGCAACCGGCCGGTCACTCACCGGGCTTACAGAGTTGCAGTGTTGTTGCTTTCTAATTCGGACCCTTGGGCGTTCCACACGGATTCGGGCTTCCCTCTGATCCCGTAACCCGGTTGTTCTCAGCCCAGGATGATTTCATCCCTGCGCGGACTCTCATCTTGGAATAGGCAACGTACGTGAATGCCCCAGGAGGACTTTGTGATCCCGCATGTACGAAGTAATTTAGCGTCTAATGCTGAGTCAGACCCCTCCGACACACAGCAGCCGGTCAGCGCCCGCGCCGTCCTCGAGGAGATCTTCCAGCTCCTCGAGGAGTACGCCCCAACCTGGTACACCGAAACACACCACGATCGGATCGTGGCGGCCCTGATCAGTTCTTCCGCAGACAACCAACCTCATTCGTAGCGAGGCGCCCATCTCCCCTGCCCGCTTTGAAGCACAGCGATGCAGATGACACGTATCTCTCAGCCTCATCTTCCTCGGATTCGCGAGGTCCGCGGAAGATGAGCCTCCTACTCGTCTGCCTTCCAGATATATGCGCCCTGCTGCCGCAGCCCGACATGCGCCAGCACGCGAAAGACAAACTGCCGGGCCATCTCCGTCGAATCCGCCGGCTTGAAATAGAGCGCCGGAATGACGGGGAAAATCACCGCACCCGCCTCCGCAGCCAGCGTCATATTGCGCAGGTGAATCCGGTTGAACGGTGTTTCGCGCACGCACAAGATCAGGGGCCGCCGCTCCTTCAGCGTCACATCCGCCGCCCGCGCAATCAGCGTATCCGCCATCCCATTGGCAATCGACGCCAGGGTCCCCATCGAACACGGCAGCACGATCATCCCATCCGAAGGATGGCTCCCCGACGCAATCGCCGCCCCGATGTTGCCATCCCCATGCTGAACCGTCTTCCGCGGCGCCGCTCCCAGCAGCTTCTCCACGAGGTCCGTTCGCCCCGCAATCTCCAACTCCTCCGCAATCACCCGCAGCGAATTATCCGTCGCCACAAAGTGCACCCGCGCCACCCGCTCATCCGCCTCCAGCGCACGCAGCATCTCCCGCGCAAACACCGCGCCCGACGCGCCGGTAATGGCTAAGGTGAGCGTTACGCTAGACAAAGGAGAAGTCATCTTACGCTAAGCCTGCCTGAATTGCAGCTTCCTGAAGAAGGCGGATTTCGCCGCGAGTATCTTGATAGGGCAACTGGCGTCGCCAGGAGTTGGAGTGAGACGGGTGCGTAATTGCGGTACAAACGATGGTTGCCCCGTTGTGTTCAATGCTGGCGATCGGCAGCTTATCGATGGACGAGACTCTGTTGGATCGCCATTCGCCCAATTCGTTTGGCCACAAATGTCCCATGAATGCTGCTGCCGCTCCGAGCGCAACGATCAGCTTCGGCTGAACGATGGAAAGTGTTTCCCTGAACAGATAACCACACTCGTTCATCAGCGATTCATCGGATAGCCAGGCAGGAGCCAGTCCTCCTGTATCGTTGCTTTTTCCTTCATGCAGGAAAGGCCACGCGTTTGTGAAGAAGCAGCGGCTCAACTGAATATGCGTCTGCGGCAGAAGCATTCGGTAGAGCCCCTTCCACGTGCTGCTTGTGCGGGTCTCGTCGCTTCGCACCAGCGTTCCATCGCTTTTGATGAAGTCGCTCCTGCAGCCGAAGTTGGAACCAAGGACGATGGTTCCTCCGACCGTGATAGTCGCTTCGCTTCCATCGAACAGGCCGTTTCCGCCGGGGAAGAAAGCCTTCTCCATTACAGGAAGGCCCTTGAAGGGCACGACTTTGCGGCCGGCGACATTGAGCGCGTCGAGTTTCTCTCTAAGTTCGGCGATCTGGCTAGAGGGCATGATGTCTACTTTCCTAAGACGCGGTTGAAGATGGCGTCGACGTTGCCCAACTGACGGGTGTAGTCGAACGTCTTGTCAAGTTTCTCGGGGGTGAGGAGCGAGGCAATTTGCGGATCGCGCCCCACCTCATCCCGAAACACCAAATCGTCTTTCCAAGCACGCATGGCATGGGACTGGACAAGCCTGTAGGCGTCTTCACGCAGCATCCCCGCCTCGGCAAGATCCAGCAGCAACTGCCCTGAAAAAATCAGCCCGCCCGTCGACTCCAGATTCTTCTTCATCCGCTCCGGATACACCAGCAGCCGGTCGATGAGGTCCGTCGTCTTCGCCAGCAGGTAATCCACCAGAATCGTCGAATCCGGAAAGATCACCCGCTCCACGCTCGAGTGCGAAATATCCCGCTCATGCCACAGCGCCACATTCTCATAGGCCGCCTGCGCATTCCCGCGCAGCACCCGCGCCAGCCCGCTGATCTGCTCTGAGGTAATCGGGTTCTTCTTGTGCGGCATGGCCGACGAGCCCTTCTGCTTCTCGCTGAAATACTCCTGCGCCTCCCTCACCTCGGTCCGCTGCAGGTGCCGCACCTCCACCGCAATCTTGTCCAGCGTGCTCCCCAGAATCGCCATAGCCGAGATGTACGCCGCATGCCGATCCCTCTGGATCACCTGCGTCGCAATCGGATCCGGCCGCAGACCCAGCCGCTCGCAGATCCGCTCCTCATGCTCCGGCTTCAGGTGCCCAAACGTTCCCACCGCGCCGGAAAGCTTCCCCACCCTCATCTCTTCGGCCGCTGCGTCGAACCGCGTCAGGTTGCGCTGCATCTCCGCATACCAGTTCAGCAGCTTCAACCCGAACGTCGTCGGCTCCGCATGGATCCCATGCGTCCGGCCAATCGTCGCCGTCTGCTTGAACTCCAGCGCCCGCCTCTTCAGCACATCCATCAGCGCCGTGATCCCGGCACGAATCAGCGTCGACGCGCCCTTCACCTGCAGCGCCTGTGCCGTATCCACCACGTCGTTCGACGTCAGCCCATAATGCAGCCAGCGCGACTCCTCGCCCAGCCCCTGCTCCTTAAGGCTCTCGGAAACCGCCGTCGTGAAAGCGATCACGTCGTGCTTCACCTCCGCCTCAATCTCCTGGATCCGCTGCACTGAGAAGCTGCTCTTCGACTCAATGACGCGCGCCGCCTTCTCCGGGATCACTCCATCCTCGGCCAGCACCGCGCTCGCCGCTGACTCCACCTGCAGCCAGCAGCGGTATTTGTTCTCTTCCGTCCAGATCCGGCCCATCGCCGGCCGCGTATAACGATCGATCAAAGCAGTTCTCCTCAAACGCACGAATACCCGGCACGCCGTTCGCACCAGGTCAACATGTCGATTGTAGAAGGTCGAAAGGTGAAGCCGCCGCCAGCGCTCAACAAGTCAGGGTCGGAAACCACAAATCCAACCCCGCCGCTCACCGGCTATGCCGCGCAGCGTCGCTCACCCGCCGCATTCGGCGAACCAGCTTCTGCAAGCAAGCCGCTAGCGGCGCCCATTCGGCGTAATTCCAAACCGCTTGTACAACTCGTCATACAGCAGCCCGCGCCCCGGGCGGTACGGCTGGAACCACTCGCCATCAATCACCAGCTGCGGAATCGCCCGCTTACCCACGTGCCGGATCACTTCATCCGAGGCCGCCGGATCAGCGTCCACGTTGATCTCGGTGAATTCGATCCCGTGCGTTTCCATAAACTGCTTCGCAGCCCGGCAGTCGCGGCACCAGGCCGCAGAGTACATCTTTACTTTCATCCGTGCGATTGTACCTTGATCATTTCCGTCCATTCCGGCAAGCCTCCCTGGGTTCGCTCCGATTCGCCCGCCGAAGAGGTCTATTGCGCGCTCCTCGACTCGTCCTCGCCCCAGTACCATTGGTTGCGAGACCTGCCTGCAGAAGTTTGTTCGCGTATCACTTTATAGGATGTGGCGTCCCGTCAGGCCGATTCTTTTTGAGCCGTTTACGATGATTCCACAATGACTCCCTCTGAGATCAAGCGCCTCCTCCAGCTCGAGCCCCACCCTTGCGAGGGCGGCTCCTTCCGCCAGACCTACGTGTCACGCTGGACATGCCGGACTCGATCAGTCGTTCCGGCGCCGCTCCCGGAAGAACCCTCTCAGCAACTCCGCCGCATTCTCCGCCAAAACCCCCTGCTCCACCTGCACCTGGTGGTTCAGCCGCGGATGGTTCAGCACCTCCAGCACCGATCCTGCCGCCCCGGCCTTCGGATCCGCCGCCGCAAACACCAGCCGGTCAATCCGCGCATGGATCATCGCCCCCGCGCACATAGCGCACGGCTCCAGCGTCACGTACAGAGTCACCCCATTCAGCCGATAATTGCCCAGAGCCGCCGCCGCCCCGCGCAGAGCCACGATTTCGGCATGCGCCGTGGGATCGAAGTCGCGGAGCACCCGGTTTTGCCCGAAGGCGACAACATATCCCGTCACGATCGCGACCGCGCCGATAGGCACCTCGCCCGCGTCAGCAGCTTTGCGAGCTTCCGTAAGCGCCAACTGCATGGCTTCAAGATCCGTTGCAGGAGCCGGCGGTGGTGGCGACCACATCATGCCTTGGATGGTAATTGGGCGGACGCAGACCCCTCAGGGATTTCCGAGTTGTGTGCCGCCGGCTGCTGCTGCGTCATGCAGTGCAGTGTACCCAGTCCCCACACCAGATCGACCGCGTGGATCCCAATCACCTCGCGATCCGGGAACGCCTCCGCCAGCACACCCAGCGCCACCCGATCGTTCGCATCATGAAACGTCGGCATCAGCACCAGCCCGTTCGCAATGTAGAAATTGGCATAACTCGCCGGCAGCCTCTGCCCGCGAAACATCACGGCCTTCGGCATCGGTAGTTCCACAATCGTGAACTGCTTGCCATCCGGCATGCGCGCCGCTTTCAGCCGCGTCACATTCTCCGCCAGCGGCTCATGATTCGGGTCCGTCGTATCGTTTTCGACCGCCGTGATAATCGTGTCCGGCGCCACAAAACGCGTGATGTCATCCACGTGCCCGTGCGTGTCGTCGCCGGCAATCCCCCGCCCCAGCCACAGCACCTGATCGATGCCGAGATAGTCGTGCAGCACGCCCTCAAGCTGTTCGCGGCTCACACCCGGATTGCGTTGCTGCACATCGCTCAGCAGGCACTCTTCCGTCGTCAGCAGAATCCCCTGCCCGTTCGTGTCGATCGATCCGCCTTCGAGCACAACCTTGTACTTCGATCCGTCCTGCTTCACGATGGCAGGCTCCCATGCACGCATGCCCAGCAGCGCCGACACGCGCCCCGGCAACTGGTCGTCGTTATGCCAGTCGTCGTATTTCGCCCATGCGTTGAACCTCCAGTTCGTCAACGCCACCTTCCCCTCGGCATGGCGCACAAAAATTGGCCCGGAGTCCCGCGTCCACACCCGATCCGTCGTCCACTGGTGGAAATACACGTTCTCGAGGTTCGCGTGCGACCGCGTTAAAATGCTCTCCGCACGGCGCTGCTCAGCCTCATTCTGCACCGCAATGTAAACCTTCTCTCGGTACGACAGGAGCCGCACAATCTCCGCATAGATCCACGGAATGGCCTGAAACTTCCCCGGCCAATCCTCCGGATTGTGCGGCCACGCCAGCCAGGTCGCCTCGTGACGCTCCCATTCGGCCGGCATACGATATCCAAGTTGTCGCGGTGTCTCGTTCATCATTTCCTGGTTCCATCAGGATCCACGTATCGCTTTGTCATCCTGAGCGTAGCCTAGCGGAGTCGAAGGATCTGCGGTTGTCTTTCTTGCGCCCCAGGCAGAAGGAAAATTCCGCCTGCCACCAAGTACCAGCTCTAAAGCGGGTCCAGAAACCGCGCCGTAATCGGCGTATACGCATCGATGCGGCGGTCGCGCAAAAACGGCCAGTTACGCCGCGTCTCTTCCATCAGGGCCACGTCCACTTCGCCGATCAGGATCTCCTCATCGGTATGCGATGCCTTCGCAAGGATGCGGCCAAACGGATCGGCGATAAAGCTGCCGCCCCAGAACTCCAGGCCCGGCCCCTCCACGCGATTACCCAGCACATCGCCCGTCTCGTGCCCCACGCGATTCACGGCCGCCACATACACTCCGTTGGCAATCGCATGCGCCCGCTGAATCGTCTGCCACGCGTCGTACTGCGCCGCGCCGAACTCTTCCTTCTCCGCCGGATGCCACCCGATCGCCGTCGGATAAAACAAGACCTCCGCCCCCTGCATCGCCGTCAGCCGCGCCCCCTCGGGATACCACTGATCCCAGCACACCAGCGTGCCGATCCGCCCCTGCGGCGTGTCCACCGCGCGAAACCCAAGATCACCCGGAGTGAAGTAATACTTCTCGTAATAGAGCGGATCGTCCGGAATGTGCATCTTGCGATACACGCTCGCAATCTTGCCCTCTCCATCCAGCGTCACAGCCGTGTTGTGATACAGCCCCGGCGCCCGCCGCTCGAACAGCGAAGCAATGATCGAAACGCGCTCTTCACGCGCCACCTTGCCCAGCACCTCGGTCGACGGCCCCGGAATCGCCTCCGCCAGATCGAACAGCCGCGTGTCTTCTCGCTGGCAAAAATACTGGGCCTTGAACAGCTCAGGCAGGCACACAATCTGCGCGCCCCGCTTGGCAGCCTCGCGCACATGGCCCACCGCGGCCGCCAGGTTCGCCTCCGGGTCCGGCCCCATGCTCATCTGCACCAGACCGATCTTGTACTTTCGAGAATTCGTCATCGCCCTCTTTTACTCCCACACAACAAGGCCAACCCCGCCGTTACGCAGAATTGGCCTTTACTCTTGACCCGCGTTCGCGTGCCCGCGCGGGCAGTTCTAATCTCCATCCAGAATCAGCACCGCCGCCGCGATCGTCGTCGTCCACAGCCCGCGCTTGTCACCCACAGCCGACTGCGTCACGTTGCTGGTCCGCACAATCTTGTTGGAGATGCGGTAAATCTCCTTCTTCTCGTCCCAGCTCTTGTCGGGATCAAACTCCACATCCAGCGTCGTTGCCAGCATCTCAGCAGCCAGCTCTTCCGCGTACTCGCCGGCCTGCTCTTCGGTCTGACCAAAACTGTGATGTTCGCTCAGGTAGCCGTACGTATCCTTGTCGGCGGGAATGGCAACTCCGATACTGGCTACACAAAGACGATGCGGCTCGCGCGTGGAGTTTTCCGCGATCACCGCAAATACCACTTCCCCATGATTAAGGAGGGTTTGCCCTTCCTTGCGGGTAATCATCTTGCAGCGCGGAGGAAAGATAGAGCTGACACGCACCAGGTTCTGGCTCGCAATCCCCGCATCCCGAAGCGCCAGCTCAAAGGACGTCAACCGCTCCTTGTGCTTGCCCACACCCTTGGTAAAAAACAGCTTCTTCGGGACCATGCCTTTTCCCAATTTCTATGTACCCTCCACGAGGAAAAGTGACCATGCTTGCCAACAGTTCCCGAATGAGTGTAACGCATACAGACCCGCAGCAGAACTGGCGTGCAGGATTTATCTCCCGTTCACAATTCGGGCTCATTCCCTCCTCAAAGCGCTCCTCCGGCCGTTCCACGGCATCCAACTTCTCTTCGCAAACAGGCGCAACATTTCTCCCGCGTCCGCGTTCCAATCAATATGAACAGCCGGTTCCTCGTCTGCGCAGCCGCGGCCGCTTTGACCCTCAGCGCCACTCTCTTCGGTGCCCCGGCCCAAAGCCCTCCCCCTCCCCCCGTCCAAAGCGATAATCCCGTCGTCCTCGACTGGGCCCCGCCCGCGCTCGATTCCCTGAGCGCGCAGGCCGCTGTAAAAAACAGCTTCACCCTCGACCGCAACATGCTCCATGCCGCGGCCGGCGTATTCGCCGAGAACGATGAGCCCACCAGGCAGGCCATCGGCCATCTCGACGGCCTCAGCGTGCACACGCTCAAATTCGGCGACATGGGCGTGCCCGACGAGAACGCCGTCAACTCCATCCGCGACGCCTACCATCTGCGCGGCTGGAAGCACGTCGTCACCAGCACCAACCGCGGCGGACCCGTCCACAACGGCAACACCGATGTCTGGGTCGTTATGGACGGCGTCAACGTCCGCGGCGCCGTCGTTCTGGCCGAAACTCCCCGAACCCTCACCCTGATCACCGTCGCCGGCGACCTCAGCCCCGTCGACCTGCTCCACCTGCGCGGCCACTTCGGCATCCCCAAATTCGACAGCGACACCCTCGGCCAGGCCCAGGTGCATTAAGCACTGCCTGCGCGGGTGCCCAATGCGTGCGCGGGTGCCCAATGCAGGAGCGGGTGCCCCTCTCCAGGAGCGGGTGCCCCGTCCAGGCTCTGCTTGGGCGGGAGTTAGCGTCCGGTCAAAAATTGCCACCCCCAATTTGCAGGTGTTAGCCTTCCCTTTGAACCCACGGAAGGAACCCACCCACAACATGCAAAGCACTTACAACGGGCTGGAACTCCCCAAAGACGGGCAGCCCATCCAGTACAGCAACAGCCAGTTCACCATCCCTGACAATCCCATCATTCCCTTCATTGAAGGCGACGGCACCGGCCGCGACATCTGGAAAGCCTCGCAGCGGGTCTTTGACGCCGCCGTCGAAAAGGCCTACGGCGGCAAACGCAGCATCAAGTGGTTCGAAATCTACGCCGGCGAAAAAGCCTTCCGCCACTTCAGCAACTGGCTCCCTGACGACAGCGTCAACGCCGCCCGCGACCTGCGCATCTCCATCAAAGGGCCGCTCACCACGCCCGTCGGCGGCGGCATCCGCTCCCTCAACGTCGCGCTCCGCCAGATCCTCGACCTCTACTCCTGCGTGCGCCCCGTCCGCTACTACCAGGGCGTGCCCAGCCCCGTGAAGCATCCGGAAAAGGTCGACATCGTCATCTTCCGCGAAAACACGGAAGACGTGTACTCCGGCGTCGAATTCAAGCAGGGCTCGCCCGACGCGGCCAGGCTTCTGGATTTCCTGAACAACGATCTCCTGTCCAAAACCAGGAAAAAGATTCGCGAGGACTCCGGCGTCGGCATCAAGCCCATCTCCATCTACGGCACCAAGCGCCTCGTCCGCTATGCCCTCAGGCACGCGCTTGAGTCCGGCCGCAAAACCGTTACCCTCGTCCACAAAGGCAACATCCAGAAGTTCACTGAAGGCGCCTTCCGCGAGTGGGGCTACGAAGTCGCCACCCAGGAGTTCCGCGAGCACACCATCACCGAGCGCGAAAGCTGGATCCTCGGCAACGTCGACGCCAACCCCAACATCACCATCGAAGAGAACGCCGCCCTCATCGAGCCCGGCCTCGAGTTCGGTAACCAGGCCTTCCGCGACGCGCTGTATGCGGAGATCAAGCAGACGCTCGATTCCATAGGCAAAACCCACGGCAACGGCGCCTGGAAGCAGAAGATCCTCGTCAACGACCGCATCGCCGACTCCATCTTCCAGCAGATCATCATCCGCCCCGCCGACTACAGCATCCTGGCCACCACCAACCTGAACGGTGACTACATCTCCGATGCGGCCGCCGCGCAGGTCGGTGGACTCGGCATCGCGCCCGGCGCCAACATCGGCGACGGCTACGCGGTGTTCGAAGCCACCCACGGCACCGCGCCCAAGTACGCCGACAAGGACGTCATCAATCCCGGCTCGGTGATCCTCTCCGGCGTCATGATGCTCGAGTTCATTGGCTGGAAAGAAGCCGCCAAAATGATCGAGACCGCGATAGAAAAGACCATCCAGCAGAAATTCGTCACCTATGATTTCGAGCGGCAGACCGCCGGCGCCACCAAAGTCGGCACCAGCGAATTCGCCACCCGCATCATCGGAAACATGTGATCAGCATTGCTGGCTTTGCAACAGGGCACGACTTTAGTCGTGCCGCAAGCATTCCCAAATAGGCAACAGGGCTTTTGCCCCTGAGGGACGGACACACGGTCCCCACGGAGAAATGAAAATGCGTAAGAAAGTAAGCATTGTCGGCGCCGGCAACGTAGGCGCCACGGCCGCACACTGGATCGCTTCCAAAGAACTGGCCGATGTGGTTCTGATCGACGTGGTAGACGGCATCCCCCAGGGCAAGGCCCTCGACCTGCTCGAAGCCATGCCCATCGAAAAGCGCGATGTGCATGTGCTCGGATCGAACGACTACGCCGCCAGCGCCAACTCTGACATCGTGGTCATCACCGCCGGCATCCCCCGCAAGCCGGGCATGAGCCGCGACGACCTGCTGCACACCAACTTCAAGATCATGTCCGACGTGGTCTCGAAAGTCGTCGCCCAGTCGCCCGAGTGCATCCTCATCATCGTTTCAAATCCCCTCGACGCCATGGCCCAGGCCGCCTTCCGCCAGGCCGGCTTCAACCGCGAACGCGTCATCGGCATGGCGGGCGTGCTTGACTCCGCCCGCTTCCGCACCTTCATCGCGGAAGAGCTCAACGTCAGCGTCGAAAACGTCAACGCCTTCGTGCTCGGCGGCCACGGAGACACCATGGTTCCCCTCGCCCGCTACTCCACCGTCGCCGGCATCCCCATTACCGAACTCATCGCCCCCGATCGCCTGGAACTGCTCATCCAGCGCACCCGCGACGGCGGCGCCGAAATCGTCAAGTACCTCAAGACGGGGAGCGCCTACTACGCCCCCAGCGCCGCCACCGTCGAAATGGTTGAAGCCATCCTCAAGGACAAGAAAAAGATCCTTCCCTGCGCAGCCTATCTGCAGGGCGAGTACGGCATCGAGGGCTACTACATCGGCGTGCCCTGCAAGCTCGGCGCCGCCGGCCTCGAAAAAATCATCGAGATCAAACTCACTCCCGAAGAAGACGCCGCCCTCAAAAAGAGCGCCGCGGCCGTCAAGGAACTCTGCGCCGTCATCGGCGTCTAGCCTCAACCGCATTCACAAAGAAAAAGCCCGGCTCTCCGACGAGAATCCGGGCTTTGTCTTTTGCTTTTCTTGTCTGTCATTCCCGAAGGGAATCTGCTTTTTGGTCGCCGGGTCCGCACCCCCCGTGCCTCTCCGCTACTTCCCCAGAAACGCCTTCACCTTCGGCCCAATCTGATCCGAACACTGGATCGGCGCCAGGTGCCCGCATCCCGGAATCACCTCGAACTCCGACTGCGGAATCAGCCGGTGCATCTCCTGCCCGTTTGAAACCGGCATGATCTGGTCTTCCCCGCCCCACACTATCAGCACCGGCATCTTCAACGCCGGCAACTGCCCGTCCGTCGTGTCCTTCCCCTCCAGCATGGAGTTGAGCGCCCGCTGAATCACCCACTTATGCTCATGGGAGTAGCGCAGAATATCGCGCGCGATGAATCCCGGAACCTGCGGCGGATGCGGCATCAGCAGCTTGTCCAGCTCATCCAGTTGCTGCGCCGTCGTCGGCATAAACAGGTCCGTCTGCCATTCCGGCCGGCTGTGCAGACCCGCGCTGTCGAACAGCATCAGCCTCTTGATTCGCTCCGGATGATCGATCGCGATGCGCTGCGCAATCCACCCACCCATCGACCAGCCGCCCAGGTCCACCTGCTTCAGTCCCAGCGCATCCATGAACGCCACAACCGTGCTGGCCTCGTCTGGAATCGAATACGAAAAATTCTGCGGCCACTCGCTCCGCCCGTAGCCCGGCAAATCCATCATGTACGCCCGCCGGTGCGAAGCAAGGATGAAGTACTGCAGCATACGCCAGTCTTCGGAGTGCCCGCCCAGCCCGTGTACCAGCACCACTGGCGGCGCATCCTCCGGCCCCGCTTCGTAATAGTGAATGCGGTTCCCGTTGAGTGTCATCCAGCGGCTATGCGCCCCTGACACACTCATCTGGAAATACAGCAGCCGATTGAATACCTCCAGCGGCCGTTCGTAAAACAGCACTCCCACAGCTGCAATCAGGCAAAGAATCACGCCCCCAATCCACAGGACCTTCCGCGAGACCTTCACCTGCTCTCCTTGTGCAGTTGCGTCGAACGCTGCCAGGCAGCCTCCATCACGCGCACGGTGATGGGATCAAACACCAGTGCCGAGTGGCTGTTCCACTCGGCCCGCTCCACCCATCGCACCGCGGCGGCATCGTCCCCGGCAGCCAGCTGGCCGCCCACCACCCGGCACAGATAGTCGGCGATGACGTAATGGTAGCGAACCCGCCCTTCCTCCCGATGGATGCGGTCGAGCAGTTCCACCAGCTCCACCGGCTCAACCTCCAGACCCGTCTCTTCGCGCGTCTCGCGCACCACCGCCTCGTGCAGCATTTCGCCCACTTCAATGAGCCCACCGGGAATGGTCCACTTCCCCTTCATTGGCTCGCGCCCGCGCTGCACCAGCAGCACCCGCCCTTCGTGCACAATGACAGCGCCCACGCCCACCAGCGGCGCTAACGGATATTCGCGTTGCAGCATGATTTAAAGATAGGTCAACGAGAAGGCTCGGAAACTCCGACTACGCCCAGCCGAGTTCGCGCATGGCGTAACCCGCGTTCCATATCTTCGTCATGTGAGCAACCCTGTCGCCCGCAAACTGCATGACGTAGACATAGTCCGTGCTGGTGGACTTCCCGGTGGGTGGCACCGGACCACCTTCGCCCGTGTGGGTAGCATGGAACACGGCAAAGGCGACCACCGTGTTTTGCTCCGTGTCCGTTGCAAATGCCTTAAGGTCGTAACGCGCGTCGGGCATCAAGCCCAGAATGCCTTTCATCCATTCTGTGTACTGCGCGAGTGTCACCACATCCAGCAGCGGCTCTGCCTGGGCGGAGAAACTCGCATCGGGCGTGCAATAGACACTGCAGGCTTCCCACCCTTTGCCCGCTTCGCACGCCTCGAAGAATGCGGATGCGGTCTCTGCAAGGGTGCGCGAACCCTCGGTAACAGTTGTCATTGGGGCGTCCTCCGCGATGAGGGTAGCATAGGGCATAGTGGACGCGAGCAGAAATTGTGCGCCGCTCAGAGCGCTGCGCAACCTGATTTTTGCATCTCCTTCCCTCGCTTTGGCATCGCTAATCAAGGAGTTTGTCTTATGTCGGAATTCTCGCTACACATCGATGGAATGCATTGCGGCGCCTGCGTACGCCGTGTCGGGCAGGCTCTGTCCGCAACTGAAGGCTTGGAGGTAAAAGAAGTCCGCATCGGCGCCGCGCGCCTCGCCTCCACACAGGACCCGCCGCCCGTCGACAGCGCCATCGCCGCCCTCGCCGCGGCAGGATACAAAGCGCAGCCCGATCCGGCCGACCACCCGGGAGCCTGACAGTTGGCCCCAACTCCTACTGAATCGGTCACGCTGCCCGTCGTCGGCATGACCTGCGCAGCCTGCCAGCGCCACGTCGAAGAAGCGCTGCGCTCCACCGCCGGCGTATCCAGCGCACGCGTCGACCTGATGGCCCATCGCGCCCGCGTCGAGTTCGATCCAGCTATCGCCCCGCCTGAGAAACTCGTTGCCGCAATCCGGCACGCCGGCTATGACGCCGTCCTCCCCCGTGCCGCATCGGCAGAATCCGCCCGCGAACACGACCCCGGCTCCGCCCGCAAAGCCTGGATCATGCTCTCCGCCGGCGCTCTCGCCATGATTCTTGCCATGCCCCTCAGCAGCGCCATGGGCCCCGTCGACCACGCCTTCATGCGCGCCCTCCCATGGCTCTACTCCGCGCCTCCGCAACTCCTCCGCTGGACCCTCCTCCTCAGCACCGCCATCCTCCTCGTCTGGGCCGGCCGCCCCATCTACGTCAACGCCTGGCGCGGCCTCCTGCATCGCACCACCAACATGAACACCCTGGTCTCCCTCGGAACCGGCGTTGCCTTCCTCTACTCCGCATACGCCACGCTCCTGCCCCGGACCGGTGGCCAGGTCTACTTCGACGCCGTACTCCTCATCCTCGGCTTCCTTCTCCTCGGCAAAGCCCTCGAAGCCCGCGCCAAAAAACGCGCCCTTGCCGCGCTCGATTCCCTCAGCCGCATGAAGCCCGTAACCGCCCGCCGCGTCATCGACGAAGTTCAGACCCTCGTCCCCCTCGATGAGATCCGCCCCGGCGACTCCGTGCTCGTCCTGCCCGGCGAGCGCTTCCCTGTCGACGCCTCCGTCATTGAAGGCCGCACCACCGTTGATGAATCCATGCTCACGGGCGAATCCACTCCCCTCGAGCGGGCCCCCGGCCAACGCGTCCTCGCCGGCTCCCTCAACTACGACGGCGCCGTCACCTGCCGCGCAGAATCCCTCGGTGAAGCCACCGTGCTCGCCCAGATCACCCGCATGGTGGAACAGGCCCAGGGCTCCCGCGCACCCATGGAGCGCCTCGCCGATCGCGCCAGTGCCATCTTCGTCCCCATCGTCCTTTCGCTCGCGCTCATCACCTGCATCGCATGGCTCATCGCCACACACTCCGTCTCGCTGGCGCTGGCAAACACCGTGGCAGTCCTCGTCATCGCCTGCCCCTGCGCCATGGGCCTCGCGGTTCCCGCTGCCCTCACCGTCGCTGTCGGCCGCGGCGCGCAGCTCGGTGTGCTCTTCAAAGGCGGCGAAGCCCTCGAACGCCTCTCCAATCTCAACGCCATCGTCCTCGACAAAACCGGCACCCTCACCGTCGGCCGCCCCGTCCTCGAAGCCATTCATCCGCTCGGCGCCTACTCCGCAAACGACCTCCTGCGCATCGCCGCGTCCGCCGAAGAGCGCTCCAACCATCCCCTCGCCCACGCCATCGTCGATCGCGCGCGCCAGGACGGACTCGCCTGGCCCACCCCCTCGGACGTCCAGGTTCTTCCCGGCCGCGGCCTCACCGCACGCGTCGAAGGTCGCGACTGCATCCTCGGCAACGCAGCCCTGTTCGCGGAGTTCTTCGTCCCTCTGCCCAAAGACATCGCGCCTCCTCAGCCTGGCGTCACCCGCCTCTGGATGGCCCTCGACAACACACCGGCAGCCTATTTTGACGCCCGCGATGCGCTCCGTCCCGACGGAGCCGAGGCAGTCGCTGGCCTGCGGCGCAGCGGCCTCCGCGTCCTCATGCTCACCGGCGACTCCGAAGCCGCCGCCGCGCCCATCGCCAAACAGGCCGGAATCGCTGAACTCGAATCCGGCCTTGATCCCGCCGGCAAACTCGCCCGCATCCGCACCCTCCAGCAGCAAGGCCTCCGCGTCGGCATGGTCGGCGATGGCATCAACGACGCCGGCGCGCTCGCCCAGGCCGACGCCGGCATTGCCATGGGCACCGGCGCCGATCTCGCCCAGGAGGCTGGCGACGTGCTCCTCCTCCGCGCCACTCCCGCCGCCATCCCCGCCGCCCTCGATCTGGCTCGCTCCACGCTCCGCGTCATGCGCCAGAATCTCGCCTGGGCCGTCGCATACAACATCATCGGTATCCCGCTCGCTGCCGGCGCCCTCTATCCCGCCTTCCACATCCTGCTCAGCCCCTGGATTGCCGCCGCGGCCATGGCCTTCAGCTCCGTAAGCGTGCTCGCCAACAGCCTCCGCCTGCGCCGCTGGCGACCCGCGCCGCTGCCCCAGCCAGTCACGCGCTAAACTGAAACGAGAGCCCTGCCGTGCGCATCCTCACCCGCTACATCCTCGGCGAAATCCTGTCGCACGCACTCATCGGCTGCGCTCTGTTCACCTTCATCCTCTTCATGCCCCGCCTCCCCCAGATCCTCGAGATGGTGGTGCGCAACAGCTCCAGCTTCAGCAACGTGTTCGAGGTCTTCCTCTTCACAATGCCGAACCTCTTCTGGGTCACCATCCCCATGTCCGTCCTGGTCGGCATCCTGCTCGGCCTCAGCCGCCTCGCCGCCGACAGCGAAATCATTGCCATGCGTGCTTCCGGGCTCGGCATTGGCTACTTCGTCCGCGTCGCCTCCATCGTAGCCATCGCCGGCGTCCTGTTCGGCACCGTCAACTCCCTCTGGATCGCTCCCCGCGCCAACCAGGCCATCCTCGACATGCAGCAGTCCCTCGCTGCCTCCCAGGCCTCGTATCAAATCCAGCCCCGCGTCTTCTATGAGGACTTCCACAACGCCGTTCTCTATGTCCAGGACGTCCGCTCCGGCACCGGCGCCGCCAACTGGAAGCAGATCTTCATGGCCGACCTGAGCGACCCCTCCTCGCCAAAGGTCACTACCGCCGAGTCCGCCACCGTCGTGAACGACTCGTCCCTCGAACTCCTCATGCGCCTGCGCAACGGCCAACAGCATGACGCAGACCCGGCCCATCCCGATCAGTACAACGTCTCCACCTTCACCACCACCGACCTCCCGTTCCGGCTCAGCCCGCAAAACGACATCCACCTCGGGCGCATGGACACAGCCGTTTACGCCATCCCTACCCGCGTCCTCATTGACCGCATCCACAAACCCGACAACAAGCGCTACGTGATCGAGCTCAACAATCGCCTGGCCTACCCCGCCGCCTGCCTGGTGCTGATGCTGGTCGGCGTTCCCCTCGGCGTCATGTCACGCCGCGGCGGCAAGGGTTCCGGGTTCGTCTTCACGCTGCTGCTGGTCATCATCTATTATGTGGTGTCCTACACCGGCGTGGCCCTGGCACGGCAAGACAAACTGCCTCCCACCCTGGCCGTCTGGCTCGCCAACATCGTCTTCGCCCTCGGCGGAACCTTCCTGCTGTGGCAGATGGCTACCGGCGGACGCATACTCATTGCCATCGCCAATTTCCGCACCCGCGCGCCCAGCCTCAACACCGAATCCCTCTTGTCCGCCCTCCACACCAACGGCGGTCCCCTCGGCCACATGCTTGACCGCCGCCACCCGCGCAGCACCCGCAAGGCCTACCGCGGAGCGTTCCCGCGCATCCTCGATGCCTACGTGATCCGCGAATTCGTCAGTGCCTTCGTCCTGGTGCTCTGCGGCTTCGTTCTGTTGACGCTCGTGTTCAACTTCTTTGAGCTGGTAGGCGACATCATCAAAAACCAGATTGCGCCTGTGACCTGGGGCCTCTACCTGGTTAACCTCGCGCCCAGCATGCTCTACACCATCACGCCGCTGGCGGTGCTGATCGCCGGCCTCACAACCTTCGGCGTTCTCAATCGCAACAGCGAAATCATCGCCATGAAGGCAACCGGCATCAGCCTCTACCGCCTCGTGATGCCCATCGTCGCCATCGCCGCAACCCTCGCCGTCAGCCTGTTCCTTTTCGACGAGTTCTACCTCCCCCAGGCCAATCGCCGGCAAGAGGCGTTGCGCAACGTCATCAAGCACCGCCCGGCTCAAACCGTGCTCCATCCTGAACAAACCTGGATCTTCGGCCAGGCGCGCCCCGGCGAGCCCGGCCGCATCTTCTACTACCGCTTCTTCGATCGCGACCGCGCCGAGTTCGCCAACCTCTCCATCTTCGAGTTCCACCCCGCCACCTTCGCCCTGTCGCGCCGCATCTTCGCCGGCCGCGTCTACTGGGATGACAAAAAGAACGCCTGGCAGTTTGAGAACGGCTGGGTGCGCGACTTCGAGGGAGCCAACCAGACCGGCTTCCACGAGTTCGCAAAATCCACCTTCAGCGAAATTCAGGAAGAGCCCAACTACTTCTCCAAAGAAAGCCTGCAGTCCCAGGAGATGAACTTCGATCAGCTCGATCGGTACATCCGCGACCTGCGCCAGAGCGGGTTCGATACCATGCGCCTGCGCGTCGCGCTCTGGCACAAGCTCGCCTACCCGCTGGTCGCCATCGTCATGGCCATGCTCGCCATCCCCTTTGCGCTCTCCATGGGCCGCCGCGGATCGCTCACCGGAATCGCCGTAGCCATCGGCGTCGCCCTGGCTTACTGGATGGTCGACGGCCTGTTCGGCGCCATGGGCAACGTAAACTACCTGCCCGCCCCCCTGGCCGCCTGGTCCGCCGACGTTCTCTTCGGCCTCACCGGCGGATACCTGCTGCTGCGCACTCCCACTTAGACCCTGCCGTCCCGCCATGCCGGCCCCCGCGCCCCTCCCTATTCCCCATGCCTTATCCTGAACAAGACCATGGAATTCATCAGCCTGTTCGGCAGCCTGAACGAAGAACCCGAAAAGAAGCCCGAAGAGCAGGAACCGGAAGAAAAGCGATCCGGATTCTTCGGCCGCATGCGCGATGCCGTCACGCGCACCCGCGAGTCCTTCGGCTCCAAAGTCGAAGGCATCGTCGCCATGACCCGCCAGGTAGATGAAGCCGACCTCGAAGAGCTCGAAGCCGCGCTCATCACCTCCGACATCGGCGTGCAAACCACCACCGAAATCGTTGACGCCCTCCGCGACCGCGCCCGTCGCCAGGCCATTGAAGGCGGCTCCGAGTTGCGCGACCTGCTCAAGCAGCAGATCAAGTCCATCCTCGACAGCACCCAGAAGCCCGTCGTCCAGCCGGCCGCTCCCCCCCGCGTCACCTTCCTGGTCGGTGTCAATGGCACCGGCAAAACCACCACCAGCGGCAAGCTCGCCGCCTGGTCCAAAGCGCAGAACCGCTCCGTCCTCCTCTGCGCCGCTGACACCTTCCGCGCCGCCGCCATCGAACAGTTGGAAGTCTGGGCCGCCCGCTCCGGCGTTGAAATGATCAAGACCCGCCAGGGTGGCGACCCCGCCGCAGTCCTCTACGACTCCATTACCGCCGCCAAGGCTCGCAACATCGCCGACCTCTACGTCGACACCGCCGGCCGCCTCCACACCAAGTCCGGCCTCATGGACGAGCTCGAAAAAATGCGCCGCACCGCCCAGCGCCTCATCCCTGACGCCCCCCACGAGGTCCTCCTCGTCATGGACGCCACCACCGGCCAGAACGGCCTCCAGCAGGCCCGCCTCTTCACCCAGGCAGCCGGCGTCACCGGCATCGTCCTCACCAAGCTCGACGGCACCGCCAAAGGCGGCATCGCCGTTGCCATCGCCCGCGAACTCAACCTCCCCGTCCGCTTCGTCGGCGTCGGCGAAAAAATGTCAGACCTCCTCGAGTTCTCCCCCGAAGCCTTCGTCGACGGCCTCCTCGGCTAACCCGCTTCCATCCCCTGCACAGCGTCCACCGAACCAGCCTGCCGCTTTTTTTCTGGCGACTGGGTGGGAGACCGCGATCCTCAATTCACCCGCTCCACCCCACCCCGCAAATGCACCGAATACACCAGCCCCAAATAATCATCCGTAAGCAGAAACGAATCCGGACCCACCCGCAGAATCCCGCAAGGCCTTCCATGCACCACCGCCTTCCCGTGCTCCACCGTCATGAACCCGGCGATGAAATCCTCCGGTCTGCGTTCCGCTCCCACCAGCCGCACAACCCGGTATCCCGAACCAATACCCGGATGCCCTGCCCCATGCAGCACCACAAGCAAGCTGGCCTTCAGCCTCGTATCGCCCTCCGGAAAATACGCGAACCCCAGCGGCGAGCTGTGCGCCCGAAACCACGCATACGCCGCCGGAACACCCTCGCAGCTCTTCAGCGGCTCCGCCGGCGCACCCAGCGCCGCATTCGGATCGGCGCCGCGCGCATGCCCTCCGCCCGCCGCAAGATTCGTGCCCGCCTCGGCCACGCTACCCTGCTTCCCGTACACCGAGTCCTCTCGCCCACGCACCGGCGAATCCGTATGCGCATTGAACTTCGGATCCTCCATCCGCGGCAGAGCCGTCGTATCGAACCTCGCCTTCCCCTCCGCGAAATAGCACTTCGGCCACCCATAGTTCACCGCATGGTCCGCGCCCGCATCGATCCTTAACAGCGTGTCATCCGGCAGCTTGTCGCCCAGGTGATCGGCGCCCATGTTCGTCGCCAGCAGCACTCCCCCATCCAGTTCGGGAACCCAATGCAGGTCCACCGCGTTGCGCACGCCCTGCGCAACGACCTTCGCGTTCCCGCCATCCGGGTCCATGCTCAAAATCGATGCGCGCGCCGCCTCTCGCTCCTGGCAGTAATTGCATGAAGACCCCACGGAAACAAAAATGCGCGGCTGATCTCCCACCTTGCCCACCGCAATCGTCCGCGTAAGATGCCACCCGCCATATTTGTAATTCAGCCCATAATCCGGAAACCGCAGCAGCGTCTGCGGCGCGCCGCCCGGAGCGTTCTCGCCCGCCCGGTACGGATAGCGCACCAGCTTGTCGGTCAGCCCCACATACAGCCACGTCTGCCCCGTCTTCTCATCCGTCCAGAACGCAATGCTGTTGGGATTATGCAGATGCCGCAGGTAGGGAATCGTCCGCGCAAACGCGTGCGCGCTCTCATTCCACCCGTCAAGGATTGAAACCGAACCCAGCCGGTTATCCGCCAGGCTGTACATCGCGGTAACAAAAACGCGCCCGTCCGGTGATTGCGCGAAAAAACGCACCCGCCGAATTCCCTTGATCGCGATGTTTATCTCAAACTCCGCCGGCGCCGACAGCGTAATCGACTTACCCGGCGCATAGATAAGTGTGTGCGATTGCTGCTGCCCCCAGCCCGCGCCAACCACATCCAGAAGCATCCCTAACACCAGCAATCCACGTCGCAACATCACCAATAGTCTATCCAGCTAAGCGACAACCGCGTTGCACCTTGACCTGTGTTTGCCGTCACAGACGCCCGCTCCAGATATGGCACCATAGATGAGGTGCCCCATGCGCTCGCGGACCATCTCTCGCATCCCGCTTACCCTCACTCCCACCCCATCCAGCGACGCCAATCTGTTAACCAGAAAATTACCTGATTTCCTCAAAATGTTTTCCACAGACCCCCTTGACAGGAATTTCGCACAACCCCTTATCGCTGAGGTTTGTAGATCATCGCAGTCCAAATAAGGGTTCACCTGAACTTCGCCTTTTAAGGGGTGGTTACTAAAGATTCTTGGGAGAACTCGGTTCGCAGGCCTGAATCGCCAAGGCTACTGAATAGTTATCCCCTGCGCGACCACCTCAAGACCTCGCCGCCCGCTCCTCAACACCTGCCCGTCCTCCCGCACCATAGATCCGCATCGTTCAGGTATTGCGTCCAGTCCTTCGCAATCCCTCGCTGCGCCTCCGCCAGCGGCATCCTCCCCGCCTTCACCTCTTCGGCCAGGTAGTTCTCCACGTGATCCTTCTGCTTGAAGTAGCGCTGCTTCAACGTCACCTCGTCCGGCCCGCACTGCGGCCAGATATTGCCCAGCCCATCGGCCCCGCCCAGTTCCAGCGGAACCAGATGGTCCAGTTCGCACACCTGGTTCTCATTCGAGTTCACCCGCGGCTTCTGGATCGCATACCACCCATACGCCACGTGCTTCTGCGCCTCGCTCGACGCGCAGTTCCGCACCGTCCGCGTCCGCCACGTCGCATCCCGCATCACATTCAAATTGACTGAAGGGTTCACCCCGCCCGGCGTGCACCGCCCATCCGGCACAGGATACCCGTTCCGCGTGCGCACCGTGCAGCCCCGCATGGCCGGCTCCGTCCAGTCCGCGAAGTACTGCGTCTCGCAGACCACCTGCCCGGCCGCGCCGGAACCGCCCTCTCCGCCACGCGCCTCCGGCTTTCTCCCCTCACGCTGACTCTCCCGCCTCCCGCGCTGCTCCTCGCGCTCCGGCGCTCTCCCCTGCGTACGGATAAAGAAGAAATACACCGCCGCCACAATCAGCACACCGATAACAAGCTGAACGAAAAATGATCTGCGCTTCATTGCTGATGCCAGTACATCACGCGCGTTCGGCAACCGGTTTCCTCAACCGGGACGACGTACCTTCCCTCTAACCCCACACCTTTTGTCATCATTTGCTTGCTCTTGGCATTCACCTGCGGTTCCCAAGCCGCCCCCTCGCGCCATAGACTAAGAGCATTCATAGGGGCTTCATCCGATGTCTTCATCTCTTCAAAAGACCATCGAGAGGAGCGCTCATGCGCATTGCACTTTCCCCTTTCAAGCGTCAGCTCTGGCTGCCTGCTGCGTTGGCAATGGCTCTGCCCACCACCTTCTCCGCACAGACGGTCCATCACATCAAAACCGTCTTCGTCATCGTGATGGAGAACCACAACTGGACCGGCTCAACAGCTTCCACAAACATCGCCAATAATCCCGCCGCCCCGTTCACCAACTTCACGCTGATCCCTGAAGCCTCGTACGCGCGCAACTACAACAACCCGCCCGGCATTCATCCCAGCCTGCCCAACTACCTGTGGCTCGAGGCCGGCGACACCCTCGGCGTCCACGACGACGGCTTGCCGCGGCAGCATCCGCAGTCCACAACCAATCACCTGGTCACGCTGTTGCAGAAAGCCGGCATATCCTGGCGCGCTTACGAAGAAAACATCACCGGCAACGACTGCCCCATCAACCCCGAGGGCGCGCTCGATGCCAACGGCGGCCGGCTCTACCAGCCTCGCCATGACCCCTTTGTCTATTTCAATGACGTGACAAACACGCTGAACACCAAATCAGCCAACTGCATCAGCCACATTCGTCCCTTTGGTCAGTTCGCCACCGATCTCGTCAACAACACCGTGGCGCGCTACAACTTCATCACGCCCAACCTGTGCGACGACATGCACGACCCATGCAGCGGCAACGCCATCACCCACGGCGATACATGGCTCAAGACACACGTCCCCGCGATCCTCGGTTCCACCGCGTATCGCAGCGGCGGCGCGCTCTTCATCGTGTGGGATGAAGCCCAGACCGGCGACGGTCCCATTCCCATGATCCTGCTCTCGCCGTTCGCCAAGGGCAATCACTACTCGAACGCCATCTACTACACGCACTCGTCGATGCTGCGTACTCTGCAGGAAATCTTTGGCGTGTACCCGTACATCCGCTATGCATCGAGCGCAAAAGACCTCAGCGACCTGTTCTCCGTCTTCCCTTAGGGGCCGAACAAGCCACGCCGGAACTAACTCGAAGCAACGGTCTTCGCATCACTCAGCCCCTGAACCTGATGACCATCGGCCTCTATAACGAACCGCGCGGCGCCTGGTTTGCATCCGTTCTCTTCTGACAGCACGCTTCTTGTCTTGACCGTTGCGCTTTGATTGCCGAAGGAACTCTGCCGTGGTATTCCCTACTCCCTATTCCCTAATCCCTGCTCTTCAAACCTGCCCGGATCGAAAATCCCCACCGGCAACTCCGTCGCTCCCACCGTCGCCAAATCCGCCAGCACCTCGCCCACCACGCTCGCAAACTTGAACCCATGCCCGGAGAACCCGCATGCAACCGTGCAGTTCTCCATCTGCGGATGCCGTCCAATCACAAAGTTCTCATCCGGTGTCATGGTGTACATGCATGTCTTCGAACGCAGCACGGCCCCATCCAGTGCAGGCATGCGCAGCCGCACCTTCTCCACAATGCGCCTCATATCGGATTCGTGGATCGCACGATCCACCGTTTCCGGCGTGCACACGCCGTCGCTCCCATGCACCGCCGCCTTCACGCCGCCGGCTTCACCATCCAGCGCCGGGAATCCGTACGCAGGCGCCCCGCCATCCGGGTCCTCCGCAAGCCACACCGGAAACCGCTCCGGCAGAAAATCTCCCACGCCGCCGCGCGGCGCAATCCACGCCATCACCTGCCGCGTCACACGCAGCGGAAACACGCCGGCCATCGCATCATTTGCCCACGGTCCCGCTGCGATGACTAAGTGCCCCGCGTTGTACGTCCCGCGATCCGTTCGCACCTCGACTCCGTTCGGCCCAGCCTTCCAGGCCACCACCTTCTCTTCGAAATGCAGTTCCGCACCCGCACGTTCGGCCAGCTTGAGATGGGCACGAATGCATTCCTCCGGCAGCAGATAACCAGCATGCGGCTCCACCACCGCCACATCTCCTGCAAGAGGCCGCACCGCTGGATAGTTCTTCGTGATCGCCGTGCCCTCAAACACCTCAAACGCAATCCCGTGCTCCCGCGCCGCTTCCATGGTGCGCTGGATCATTTCGCCCCGCGGATCACCCAGCGTCATCCCGCCCGTGATACTGAGGAGCCGTACACCCGCGTCAGCCTCGACCTTCCGCCACAACTCATAAGCGCGCAGCACCAGCGGAATGTAATCCGGGCTCTCCCAATACGCCTGCCGGATGATCCGCGATCCTCCATGCGAGGAGCCGCGATCGTGCGCCGAAGTAAACTGCTCAATTCCCAGCACGCGGCCTCCGCGCCCCGCCAGGTGAAACGCCGCCGCGCTACCCATCGCCCCCAGCCCCAGCACAATCACGTCAAACGCCATTCGCTCCCCTCGCCCTTCGCGCCTCGGTTGCACATCCCATGACGCTCACGCCGTCAATACTGCCGCTGTACCCTATTCTTGTTTTCACCGCGTTCTCATCGCCGATTCGCTACAGTTTAAAAGACAGCAACGGTTCCCTCGCCCACAACAACGACCACAGAATCGAGTCATGACTCAGATCGACCGCGCCGCAGCACGCTCATGGATCCTGGCCGGCCCGCGCCGCGGGATCACGCGCGGTCATCACCATCGGCTATGCAGGCAGCGGCCTTCTGCTCTACATGGCCGCCGCAGCCCACCAGCGCGTTTTCTCCGTCGCCGCGCTCGGCCTCAGCATCGCTGCCCTCATGGCTGCTGAGGCGGGCTTCTGGTCTTACGCCGCCGAAGTGGGCGGCGAGCACTCCGGCCCGCTCTCAGGCGTCATGAATACCGCCGGTATCCTGGGAGGCATCGCATCCACTTCCCTGATACCTGTCTTGGTTCGGTACGCGGGATGGATTGCTGCGCTCTCCACCGGCACCATCATGGCCCTTCTCTGCGCAGCCACCTGGTTCTTCATCCGCGACCCCTGAACTTCTCCGCCGCTGCGCGCTCCGTACCATACAGGAAAAGCCGGGCATGCACCCGGCTGTTCCTGTTCGACCTCTATTTTTGGTTTTTATCTATATGGCCGACCCGGCAGAGAACCAAGACGAACAGACGCACATTCAGGATTACTGGACCTGCGGCTTCTCATTCCGGCTGTGCCGTTTCGCCTTGCGCTCCTGCAGCATCTGTTCGAACTGCTGCTTCTGCTGATCGTTCAGCACCGCTTCGATCTTGGTTTTGCTGTCTTCGAACGCGGCCTTCGCTTTGGCATGCTTGTCTTGCTTGCTCACTGAAGCGTCCGCCCGTAGCGACTGCATCTGCTGCTGACGATCGGCGAGAATGGGCTTGATCTGCGCCACCTGGTCCGCGCTCAGATTCAGCTTCTTGCCCAGCCGAGCCGCTGCCTTGTCTGGATCCATTTCGCGGTGCCGCGCCTTCATGCCGCCTTCAGTCGTTGACTGCGTCTGCGCATTCGCCGTGGAGCCCGCTGCCTGCGCAGCGTCGCTCGGCGCTTGCGCTATTGACATTCCGGCCGACATCGCCAGCCCCAGCACTACTGCCATTGTCTTCGTATACATACCGTTACATCCTCCGTTAAGGACCAGCCTGTTCTCCGCTGCGTCCTCATGTTCCAATCAAACCCACCCAACCTGCACAAGTTGCGCGCTCCCCGTTTCTCCTCTGCCGCTCTGCCCCTTTAAACTGGTTGTTACGGAGCACCCTGCCCCACATGGATAAATTCCTCATCACCGGCGGCCACCCTCTCACTGGAACCATTCGTGTCTCCGGCGCAAAGAACTCCGCCCTTCCCTGCATGGCTGCCGCCATCCTCACTGCGGACGACGTGATCCTCGAGAACGTTCCCCAGGTCCGCGACATCGACACGGAGCGCAAACTGCTGGCCTCCATGGGTGCTGAAGTCGAGCTCTGGGACGACGGCGATACCCGTCGCACGCGCATCCGCTGCGCCACTCTGTCTGACCCCATTGCCAAGTACGAAATCGTCAAAACCATGCGCGCCAGCTCGCTCGTGCTCGGCCCACTTGTGGCTCGCACGGGCATCGCCCGCGTGGCAATGCCCGGTGGATGCGCCATCGGCGGCCGCCCGATCGATCTCCACCTAAAAGGCCTGGAAAAGATGGGCGCCGTCATCACCACGCAGCACGGCTACATCGAAGCGCGCACCGATCGCCTTCGCGGCGCCCACATCGTCTTCGACAAGATCACCGTCACTGGCACGGAAGACCTCCTCATGGCGGCTGTCCTCGCCGACGGCGAAACTCTCATGGAGAACTGCGCCCGCGAACCGGAAGTCGTCGATCTCGCCGCGCTGCTTACCGCCATGGGCGCGCGTATCCAAGGCGCGGGCACATCCACCATGTGCGTGCAGGGCGTTACTTCGCTTTCCGGGGCGCGCCACCGCATCTTCCCTGACCGCATTGAGGCCGGCACCTTCCTCATCGCTGGAGCAATCACGGCCGGCGATCTGGTGGTGGCCGACTGCAACATCTCTCACCTGGGCGCCGCTATCGCCAAACTGCAGGAGGCTGGTGCCCGCGTCGACACCCTCGGCCGTGACGCTCTCCGCGTGCGCAGCAACGGCTATCTCCGCGCCGCGGACATTTCCACGGAGGAGTACCCCGGCTTCCCCACTGACATGCAAGCGCAGTACATGGCCCTCGCCACCCAGGCCGACGGCGTTTCTCTGGTCAAAGAGAATATCTTCGAAAACCGCTTCATGCACGTCCAGGAACTGGCGCGCATGGGCGCCGACATCCGCCTGGAAGGCCGCACCGCGACGGTTCGCGGAAAAGCACAACTCTCCGCAACCCATGTAATGTGCAGCGACCTCCGCGCCAGCGCTTCGCTGGTATTGGCCGCCCTGGTCGCTGACGGTCAATCCGTCCTTGATCGCGTCTACCACATGGATCGGGGTTACGAGAGGATTGAAGAGAAGTTAAGAGCGGTTGGCGCCAAGATAGCGAGAGTCAGCAACGTCCCTGCCCCACAAAGCGAAGAGGCCCTCGCAGGATAACTCGGTGCATCATTCCCACTTAGCCTGTCTTCCTCGGATGCTCGAGACTGCCTGATCATTGCAACCTGGTTCGATCTAAAAGTAAAGCAAGCAATGTCAGCGCATCGCGCGGTAAAGAAGCCTTTACCTTAGCTTTACAAGTGTTTACAGCCGTCTTGATCAAGCGCAATCGGGTCGTAGATCTGCCTGCCTTAAGCTCCACCCAGTACATCTCTCAGCGCCCTTCAGAGTGTGAGTTCGCTTAACACTGCAAGTGTTTCCGGCGCTCAGGTGTACCCGCGGGAGGAAGTTTCATGAGACGATCCCTGTTAAGCTCGGCATTCGTCGCACTAACTGTACTGCTCGCGGCCTGCGCACCTGCAGTTGCGCAGCGAATCCACATTGCAGCAGCAGCGGCCGCCACCACAAAGGCCAATCCTGCGGACTTTGTGGGCGCCAAAACCTGCACCATGTGCCATCGGCCTGAAGCTCTGGGAATGGCGAGCAATCCCCACTCCAAGCTGGAGCTGACTCACCAGGGCAAGGGAGTTACCTGCGAAGGCTGTCATGGACCTGGAAAGGCTCACGTCGAATCAGGCGGAGATGCGTCGAAGATATTCAGCTTTACGCACGGCAACTCGCAGCAGATGGACGGCCAGTGCCTGCAGTGTCATCAGGCTGACCACCCAGGCTTCTCCCGCTCCGCGCATGCGGACGCAAAGGTGGGATGCGTTGAATGTCATGGCATCCATAAGTCGCAAGAGCAGACCAGGCTGCTCAAAGCCTCGCAGCCGATGCTTTGCTACAACTGCCACAAGGACATCAAACCTGCTTTCTCGAAGCCTTTTCATCACAAGGTGAACGAAGGCTTGATGACCTGTACGGATTGTCACGATCCGCACGGCACGTTCCAGAAGAGCATGGCCAAGTCAGCGGCGCAGGACGATGCCATCTGCATCAAGTGCCATCAGGAGAACGCCGGCCCGTTCATCTACGAACACCCGGTGGTGAAGACAGAAGGATGCACCTTCTGCCATTCGCCCCACGGATCGGCGAATCCTCGGCTGCTGGCTCGCAACAACATGAACCAGTTATGCCTGCAGTGCCACACGGGACTCGCGGGCGACCAGTTCGTGGCCGGCGGGCCTCCCACGTCGCCCGTCCACGACCAGTCGATGCAATACACCTCCTGCATCATCTGCCACTCGCAGATCCACGGGTCCAATGTTGTCGACACGTTCATTCGATAGGGGGAGCCGACGATGAAAATCGCACAAAAGCTGATTGCACTCACGGCCAGTCGTGATTCCGTCGCCCTTCCGCTGGCAGGACACCTGCTCCTCCTGCTGGCGCTCTTGCTCGCACTGCTGATCACGCTTCCGGTAACTGCCCAGGAAGCCGTGGAAAAGAAAGTTCTGCCGAGTGAGTCCGCCGCCAGCGGCGCCGCGGGGGGCGGCATTGCTACTGGCGAAAAAGAACATCATTACGTGCTTCACCAGAGTGTCGAACTGGGCGGCCACATCGTCACGACGGAAGGCAGCCCGGCAACGTGGGCGACCCTGGTGAACCTCCGCAGCGGTCCGCGGTTGCTGGCCGGCTCCCTGATGGCGCACTCTATCGATCGTAAGAAGACTCCGTTTTTCGATGAACTGAACCTGAATGCGACCGGATTCGGCGGAGACCCTTACGCCATTAGCACGCTGCGGGTTTTCAAGGGGAGAGCTTACGATCTTCAGGCCAACTTCCGGCGTAACCGCCAGTACTTCAACTACAACCTGTTTGCTAACTCGCTGATTCCCGCCAACGCCGTGCCTTATGTCCCCATCCTCGACTCTCCGCACCTGTTCAATACAGTGCGCAAATCAGGAGACATGAATCTCACGCTTCTGCCGCTTTCCAAAGTGAGCATCCGCGTAGGGTACTGGCGAACCGTCAATGAAGGCCCCTCCTTCTCGTCAAACGTAAGCAAAAGCAACACCAATCCGCTTCTCGACCAGTGGTGGCGCTACAGCAATGACATTTACAACGGGGGCCTGGACTGGAAGCCCGTCAAAGGCACGATCTTGAGTTATGACCAGTTCTTCACCAGTTACAAGCAGGATACGACCTGGAATATTGACCCTTCTAACTTGCAATTCCAACTGCAAGATGGAACTCCGGTTTCGCAGGGGCTTAACATCTTCACCACGGCGGACAACACCTGCCTGGTTCCGGGCACAGACAATACGGTGATCGCCAAGTGCAACGGGACGCTCGACTACCACCGCTATGCGCCGGTGCGCACCCTGCTTCCCAGTGAACAGCTTCGCTTCGCCAGCGCCTCGGTCCCGCATCTGAACATGAACGGCCGGTTTCTCTATAGCGGCGGCCAAGGGAGTATTGACCACTACAACGAGTACTATTCCGGCTGGAGCGACAAGTCCATCAACACAACGGGGCGAAATATCGTTCGCTACACGGGTGTGGGTGCAAACAGCCATCTCGCCACCCTTCCACGCGTCGACGTCGCCGGGGATTTCGGAATCACAGCGCAGCTTTCCCGCAAGTGGGAGGCATCGAACATCTTCGACTTCCGCTCGTTCCGTCAGAACGGCCATACCACCCCGCACCAGGAGACTCAATTCGGTACCAGCCTGGCGGACACCTCGAACTTCTGGACTCCTGGATTGTGCCCGCCGCCTTACACCGCGGACACTTGTCCGCTGCACACGCCCAAGACGGCAGCGGACATCACCACCACGTTCCGTCACAGGTACTTTTCGCAGACTGTTCGCACTGACTCTTCAGTTATCGCCTACTCCCCGATTCAGAAGCTGACGGTCAGTTGGGGCTACCGCTGGCGCGAACGATACATCATCAACAGCCTGCAGAACACCACCACATCGACTTTTACTCCGCCTTTTGCAAATCGCGGAGCCTGCGCCAATCAACCCCTGAATTCTGACGGAACCTGCACCGTAACTCCCGACAGCGAACCGGACACGGATACAAATGAGATCCATGAGCACTGGGGGCTGGGAGGAGTCAGCGTACGAGCGTCGCAACAGTTGAATATCAAGCTGAATGTCGAGGCCATGTCAGCGGATGAGGCTTACACCCGTATCAGCCCGCGGCACCTGCAGCACTATATTCTCCGCACCTTCTACAACCCTCAGCCCTGGATGCACTTTTCGGGAGCGATCAACTGGCTCGAGCAGCGCGACAACGTTGAGTACGTTCACCATCTGGCCCACACCCGTGACTTCTCGCTGGGCGCCATGATTGAGCCCAGCGACAAGTGGTCTCTCGACGTGAATTACGCCTACGACAACGACTACTCACGGACTGACATTTGCTACTACGCCAGCAGTCCCCTTCCCGGCGCCGGAGCCTGCGCCATTCCAGGCTATGTCGACAACATGCAGCCCTACTTAGGCAACAGCACTTACCACTATCCCGGCCACTTCGCCTCGGTGAACTTCGTGTTCACGCCTAAAAGGAAACTCCGCTTTGCCGGCGGTCTACAGGCTGCGGCTTCGAATGGGAACGCCGAGGTCCTGAACGACAGACAGGTGATGGGATCTCTGCAATCCAACTATCAGATGCCGTTCGGCGAGGCAGTGGTGAACATCGCTGAAGGCTGGGCCTGGAAGGCCGGCTGGAACTATTACGGGTACGGAGAGGGCTCGGCTGTGGGTCCGACCCTGCCCCGCGATGCTCACGGCAACGTGATCACCGCCAGCGTCAAGCACTGGTTCTGATTCAGCGCGCCCCCAACCAATCAGGAGAATCCAGATGAGCAAAACTATTCCGCCCATTGCACTACTTCTTGCCTTGGTTCTCGCTCCCACCGCATTTGCCCAGGATTCGCCCGCTGATCTGTACAAGGCGAGTTGCGCTCCATGCCACGGGGCAAATGGAGACGCAAACACGCCCGCGGGCAGGAAGTACAAAGCTACGTCATTCACCTCGGCGGCGGGACTGAAACATAGCGACGCGGAGCTCCTGCAAATCACCCGCAAAGGCAAGGGCCAGATGCCCCCCTGGTCCGATGTTCTCACCGATGCGCAACTCAAGAGCGTAATCACGTATATCCGAATGTTTCAGAAAAAGTAACGAGATCTCGATCGATTTGGCCCGGCGTTCTGCGGCTGATTCTGCGACCTGCCGGCGAATCGCCCAGGGCCGCTCTTGACATTGCCCGTGTAGCCGGGCTCCACGAGACCGGCGTGAAACAATTCACGTCCTCGTTCCACGGCCCAGAGTCGCATGACGAAACGTGTGCGCTTCCGAGTCATCGCGCCCTCTCAAAGGCCTCGGCACATCCGAAGTCTGGCACTACTGCCAGTGGTTGTCACGCCCGCTGCTCCCTGATTTTATAACCGGGTAAGCCGTTACGAATCCCCTGCCCGGGAGGTTAATATGTTTCGTCTTCGAACTTGGCTGACTCTATTCACATTAACTGTATTTCCAATTCCAGCTCACCATCTTATAGCCCAGGAAGCCGCAACTCATCCCGCGCCAGAAGCGGTCGTGAAGGATGTCGACCCGCTGGCCATGAAGGTTCTCAAAGCCGTAGCCGACCCCGTCCAGCAGGCCCAGGCATTCTCATTCAAAGCGATCGTTTCTGAAGAGGATCTCGCATCCAACGGCCAGATCATCACATCCTTCCACGTCATTGACGTCACGGTTCAGCGCCCGGACAAGGTCCACATCATCTTCAAAGGCAGTGGCCCGCGGGTGGAGCTTTACACCGCCGCTGGCAGCGCGTGGCTGTATGCCCCGGAAAGCAAACTTTACGTGTCGTTACCGGCTAAAGAGAACATTGCCGCCTATATCGACGCTCTCCACGCGCGGGGCATCGATATGCCCGTGGCGCCGTTTCTCCGCAGCGACTTCTACAATCTGGCGGAGAAAGTGGTGAACACTGCTTATGTCATCGGCCGGGTCAAAGTCATTGACGAGGATGTGCATCAGCTCGCGTTCAGCTCTGATGATGCAGATTGGCAGATATGGGTAACCGGCGGAGAGGCGCCCCGCTTCGTTCGAGCAGAGATCGTGAATAAAAACCTTGATGGCGATCCGCGGACCATCATCCAATTCCTGGACTGGAACCTGAATCCAACCATCTCGGCCGAAGACATCACCTTCACCAAGCCGGCTGACGCCCACCAGATCGATTTCATCCCCCTATCAGGAGGGAATTGAGATGAAACTCAAAGTTGCTTCAGCGCTATGCCTGTCCCTCTTGACCATAACTTCCCTGGCCCAGGTTGGTAGAGGACGTGGAGGGGGTGGCGGCAGTTCGAGGGAACAAGTAAAGAACCGCTCCACCGGACAGAACGCGAACCGGGCAAATACGTCCAACACCCGCGACACTTCGAACGCAAACAATCGCAACGTCAACAACACCAATGTCAATAATCGCGGCGTCAACAACACGAATGTGAACAACACCAATGTCAACCGGAATACGAACGTCAATCAGAGCGTAAACGTAAACCGGAATGTGAACGTGAATGTTAACGGCGGCGGCGGATGTTATAACTGCGGCTATCATAACGACGACGACTGGAACTGGGGCGCGTTTGCTGTAGGCGCAACTGCGGCTGCCGTAACTACCGCGGCCGTGGCAGCCGCTGCCAAGCCCTCCACCACGGTGGTGGTGGCGCCTCCCGCGGTTGGAACGGTTGTCACTGCCCTGCCCGGCGGTTGCAGCAAAATCGACTCCGGCGAGAATGTTATCTACAACTGCAACAGCGTGTACTACCGCCCCTACTACCAGGGCACGAGCCTCGTATACCAGACCGTGACTTATCCTTAGGATGCTTGCCCGGCTCTTGAGCCGGCTGTAAAGGGGTGCGCCCCCGTCCGCGCTCCGGCAAGTATTCCGCTATTTGGAATTCAGCGCCAGCTCACAGCCAGGTGCCAGCGCAGATCCCGGTGTGCGGTTTTTCTAAGTACACGTTCGTACTCGCGCAGCTCCGAAAGAACCTGCACCGTCTCTGACCCCAGAGCCGTCGGCGCCGCGTCCAGAAAGTGCAGCAGTGCGCAAACCGTCACCAGCCCATTTGCCGGGTTAAACCACTGCGGATCTGGCAGATGATGCACCCAATCGGGATTGCCCCCGCCCTGCTCAAGCAGCAAGGCCATTGAGTTCTCGTCCGCGGAAAAGAACTCCAGCAGTGGACTGACGCCGAGGCGCCCGGCCAGCCGCTCCAGGGCATCTTCGTTACGCGCCAACGCATGCCCGTTTACGAAGATATCGAACCCGGGGTCCTCCCCCTCGACCACTATGTAGAGACTCGCCGCCATTTCTCTGCCGCATACCCCGCCGGAAACCTGACACCAGCTCTCGCCTGTACTGTGACAATCCATCGTGTGCGGGAGTTTTTTCCGGACACATTGGACCTCTCGACAGTGTAGACATCCATCGTCTCCACAACCAGCGAAAATCCTGCCCGGCGCATCTGCTCAGACACGGGAGGCGCCCGGGTTCGCGATTACCAAAGCAGCACTGTCCTTCCCATAAAGTCGGAGTTACCTCGGGGGTGCAATCCGCCTATAATCGGTGTTCGTTCAGCGATATGGACTTTAGATAGCACCGGGCCAGGGGGGGATGTGGATTGGAGTAAGCTGCCGGATCTTATTGCTGTTGGGCTTCTTGCATGGGCGTTTGCTTCCGTGGCCCGTAAAAGTCCCACGCCGGTATCGGCCCACTGGCTCTGGGCATGGCTGCTCATCGTTTTCCACTTCCTCGCATTCATGTTTTCGTTGGCGCCTGCTTCGGTAGGCCCGATTTCAGAGTTCCTCGGTGTTCTGGCCCTCGTGTGGGCAGGCCTCCTCTTCATGCGGGCATCGGTTCCGTATCGAAGCGAAAAGTCCAGCCTCGTCCTGCTGATCACGCTATTCGTCACATACAGCGGCTATCTGGCAATCCTGATGCACGGAGCGCCCGCGCTCATTCTGAACGTTGCCGCCTTTCTACTGGGCGCCGCGCCCCTCACCGTTGCGCTTATTGCCGCGCCCCGTTTCACGCACCTCCTGCGATGGATGATGATGGCGCTGCAGGCATCCCTCAGTATTCTGCTGCTCAATGTGCAGAACAGGGCCGACGGCATGGATCTGGCCCTGAACGCGATCCTGTTCACCGTCTTTCTCGGGGCTGCCATCCACTTCTGGAACATGTATCGCCGCGCCTCTGCCGGCGCCATCATCACCATCGCAGGCTTCTTTCTATGGGCCAACGTATTCACGATCGCGCCATCTCTGGCCGCGTGGTACCCCCAGGTGCACATCGAGAAAGAAGTTTGGAACCTTCCCAAGTACGTGGTTGCCATCGGCATGATTCTGGTGCTTCTCGAAGACCAGATCGCGCATAACAAGCATCTTGCCCTGCACGACGCACTCACCGGCTTGCCCAACCGTCGGCTCTTCTCGGACCGGCTGAGCCGCGCACTTGAACGCGCCCGGCGCACCGGAATGCAGACCGCCCTGCTTTTCCTTGACCTTGACCGGTTCAAGCAGGTCAACGATACGCTGGGCCACCATGCCGGCGACCTGCTGCTGCAGGAGGTTGCGCGCATGTTTTCCGGGCGCATACGGCGTTCCGATACGGTGGCGCGCACTGGCGGGGATGAGTTTGCAATCATTCTCGAGGGGCCCACCAGCCGTGAGGAAGCCAGCCACGTGGGACGGTCGCTGCTGGACCTGCTCGACAACCCGGTGCACGTCGGCAATCGCTCCATCAGCGTGGGTGCAAGTCTGGGTATCGCTATTTTTCCCGACGACGCGCAAGATCAGGAATCGCTGTGCATCAGGGCAGACCTGCGCATGTACGATTCGAAGAAGAGGCTTGAACCGAATCAGCGATTCGACGCTTCGTCCGAAACAGCAGCGCCACCAATCCTGCGTCCCAGCCAAACTCCCACGCGCTGATCCGGTTGTTTGCCGGCGCTGAACGACAGCACTCCACCGCGACGTGCCAAAAACTTTGCGAAGCACCCGCGCTCAAGTATTCTTCCGGCATGAAGACCCTGCTACGCACGCTGCTTTATCTGGCGCTGATTGTCTGGCTCGGCGCTGAAGTCTTCTTTCCGGTTGTTGCCGCGGTCAGCTTCACCACGCAGCCCGACACGCACCTCGCAGGAACTATCGTCGGGCAGCTCCTGCGCATTCTCCATTCGATGGGTTTTGTCTCCGGCATCGTGGCTCTTGCCCTGCTGGCGCTTGCACCCACGTGGAACATCTATAAATCGCGGGTGGTGATCGCGCCCATGGTTCTGCTTGTGCTGATGCTGGCGTGCACCGCCTACTCGCAATTCGGAATTATCCCGGCAATGGAGCGCGACCGCATCGCGGCCGGAGGCGCCATCAACACCGCCGACACCACCAATCCATACACGCAGGACTTCAACGAACTTCACAATCGAAGCCTGTTCGTCGAAGAGGCGGTTTTGCTCTTCGGGTTGATCACGGTCGTTCTGGTGGCGCGCGCCGAAACGGTCAGCGGCGAGCAACCCCGCTTCGCAACCGTGATGAAGTAGGTGGCGGGCTCCCGCGGCATTCATCGACGTCTCCCGACGCCCTTCTCTGCGGAGAATGGCCAGCCGTGGCCCTCCCGCATCGCTCCTGTAAACTTGGAGGGACCCAGAAGCCGAGGAAGCGCATGAAAACAGGCATCATCGGCCTGCCACAAGTAGGCAAGACGTCGCTCTTCAAGATCCTCACCAAGGCCAAACTGGAGGATCGCGGCTATTCCAATCCACGCGAAGCGCACATCGGCGTGGCGCGTGTTCCGGATGAGCGGCTCGACAAGCTCTCCGCGCTCTATTCGCCGAAAAAGACAACGTACGCCACCGTGGACTATGTCGATGTGGCCGCGATCGGGCAGGAGGCCCTCAAGGAGACCGCCTTCCTCACCAGCCTTCGCAATGTCGATGCCCTCATTCATGTCCTGCGCGCGTTTGAAGACGATTCCATTCCGCACGTTGGACCCGTTGACCCGCTGCGGGACATCAAGAATGTCGAATTCGACCTGATGGTGAGCGATCTTACCCAGGTGGAGAAACGCCTGGAACGCGTTGAGAAAGACCTCAAGAAGAAGCGCACCGACGAGCTTGAGCGTGAAAATGCGCTGCTGTTGCGATCCAAAGAATCGCTCGAACAGGAGCGGCCCTTGCGCGAACTGGAGATGACGCCCGAAGAGAGGAAGTTGATCAAGGGGTTCATGTTCCTCTCGCAGAAGCCCATCCTCTACGCGCTCAACATCGGAGAAAGCACCGTACTCGGCCAGGATCTCGACGCCGCGGCCAGCCGTTTCATGCTGAACGAAATCGCCGGGCGGCCCAACGCAGGCGCAACCGCAATCTGCGGCAAGGTGGAAGCAGAGCTCGCGGAGATGGACGACGCCGAGGCCGCAGACTTCCTGTCGAGCTATGGCCTACACGAAAGCGGGCTGGTGCGCCTCATCCGTAAAAGTTACGAACTGCTGGGCCTGATCAGCTTCTTCACCGCGGGCGAGGACGAGTGCCGGGCCTGGACGGTTGCGGTCGGCTCCAAGGCGCCGCAGGCTGCCGGCGCCATCCATTCCGATCTGGAACACCACTTTATCCGCGCCGAGACCATCCGCTGGGACCAGCTTCTCGATGCCGGCTCAGAGGCCAACGCGCGCGCTCGTGGAACGCTGCGCCTGGAAGGCAAGGAATACACGGTTCATGACGGCGACGTCATGCATATCCGGCACAGCGGTTAGAAGAGAGCCGTCAGCCGCCGGTGAAGCATCAGCGCCCTGAGGGTTCGAACTGTGCCCCGCCTTCCAACCCACGTCTGCATTGGCTAAATTGCCGAGCGCAGCCAAACATGAAGCTGAAAGCTGACGGCTGAGGGCGCAATCGAGTGATGCTGAAACTCTCCATTCTCCTAGGGTTGCTGGCCGCCCTTGCTGACATCGCCGGCGGCCTGGTGCTGGTGCGCGCCCGCGGCATCGAAAAGTACCTGCGCTATTTCGTCGCTCTGGGCGCCGGCTTCCTCATGGCCACCGCCATGCTTGAAATGGCGCCTGAGAGCCTTCGTCTCAGCCCGCGCCTCGGCCCCATCCTCATGATGGCGGGTTACTGTGCGGTGCATCTTCTGGAACACACCATCAACGCGCACTTCCATTACGGAGAAGAAACGCACCATCACGAGTTCGTCACCCACCGCACCGGATACGCGGTCCTCGCCGGCCTTAGCGTGCACGCGCTCTTTGACGGGGTCGCGATAGGATCGGGCTTCGTTGTGTCGAACACGCTTGGATGGCTCATCTTTCTGGCCATCTTCCTGCATAAGGCCCCTGAAGGCTTCACGATTGCGTCCGTGATGCTGGCCAGCGGGCGCAGCCGGCGGGTCGCGTTCTACTCGGCGGTTGCGCTGGCCGTCGCCACGCTTGCCGGGGTGCTCGTGATCGAGCTCGCCCCGCACTGGCTGCCCTACGGGCTGCCGATCTCAGCCGGCGTGGCATTCTATGTCGGGGCAAGCGACCTCGTTCCCGAGGTCAACCGCGAACCCGGCATTCGCATGGCCCTTGTCTTCTTTCTTGGAGTTGCCGGATTCCTGCTGCTGCGGCTTATGCTGCCGGCACTCTAGTCGGAAGAGACCCCGGCGGTCAGCGCCGTCGCCCTCCATCGCGCCACATACAGGGTGGCCAGCAGCAGCAGATAATCCCAGCCGATCTTCAGCCCGGCTTTGCTTCGGCCTGCGCCACGTCTTCCAAATTCAAAAGGAACTTCGACGACGCGTTGTACCCGGCCGCGCAGCAGGATCTCCAGCAGCAGTTTGAAGCCTGTGGACCGGAAGGGGAGATTGGCGATGGCAGGCCGGCGCACCACAAAATAGCCTGAGAGCGGATCGTGCACGCGAGCCGCGGGGCTCTGCAGCGGGCGGGCGAGCCAGATTGAAACCGCGGAAGCCGCTTTTCGTATCGCGCTCCAGCGCAGCTTCTGCCGGCGGCCCGCATAGCGGCTCGCCAGCGCTAAATCTGCCCCCGCGCTGATTGCTGCCAGAAGTTTGGGGAGCAGTTCCGGAGGATGTTGCAGATCCGCATCCATCACCCCCAGCAACGCCGCGTCTGTATGCCGCCAACCATGCAGGACGGCGCCCGCGAGGCCGCGCTGGCCGTGACGCGCAAGCAGGCGCACCCGCGAATCACGGAGCGCGAACGACTTCACGATAGCCTGCGTCGCATCGCGACTGTCATCGTCCACCACCAGGATCTCGAACTGGATGAACGATCGGCCGAGGACCTCGAGGGCCCGTTCAAGGATCAGGGGCAGGCATTCTGCCTCATTCAATGTGGGTAAAACCAGTGCGAGCTTCTCTTCAAAATGCATCGGCAGCCCGGCTCCGTCAGAACGTGTCGAACGAAATATAGACGAAAGCGGTACAAATCCGGTCGACAGCAGATCGTATGGCTCTTGCTGCCCCCTCTCTGACCCGGAATTCTGCCAGATTCTGGATCTCCAAGTGAAAAGTTCCGAACCGTATGAACCTCGGCAAGGGCAAGCCGTCTAAATGGGGTAATGGTAATCTTTTATTACACGATGGTCCTCTGAGACACTGAATGCCCTTAACGACCGAGATTGCCCCCATCCTTACCCCGGAGCCGTCGGCCAGCGCGCTGCTGCGCCCCAGCCTGGCTGCGCACGTGCGCATCATGCGTCTTGATCATTCGATCAAACAGGCATTCATTCTGCCTGGGGTACTGCTGGCGATCGCGTTGACTGGAAGGCATCTCGACGTCTCGCTGGCGGTGCGCATATGCGTCGGTCTTGTGGCGGCCACCCTTGTTTCCAGCAGCAACTACGTGATCAACGAGATGCTCGATGCGCCGTTTGACCGGCTTCACCCGATCAAAAGAGCCCGACCCGCAGCCAGCGGACTGGTTCACACGGGATGGGGATACGCGCAGTGGATGGTCCTCATGGTGGCAGGAGTCCTTCTTGCCCGTACCATTTCTGTAGGATTCACCTGGAGCGTCGCGGCCCTCTGGCTCATGGGGTGTGTTTACAACATCCCACCGCTGCGCAGTAAAGATGCTCCCTATATCGATGTCCTCAGCGAATCCATCAATAATCCCATCCGGTTTTGTCTCGGCTGGTTCTCAGTAACGGCCGCTCTTCTTCCGCCGCTTTCGCTGCTGGTCGCCTACTGGATGCTGGGCGCCTACTTCATGGGCCTGAAGCGCTTCAGCGAGTTTCGTCAGATCGACGACCCGTTGCTCGCCGCCGGCTATCGCAAATCATTCCGCTTTTATACACAGGACTCGCTACTTACTTCCGTTGTCTTTTATGCCGCCGCCGCCATGCTCTTCTTTGGCGCATTCATCATGCGTTATCGGATCGAGCTGATCCTGTCTTTTCCTCTCGTGGCGTGGCTCATGGCTATTTACTTCGGCCTTTCCTTCGGCTTTGAAAGCCCCGTTCAAAACCCGGAAAAGCTTTATCGCGAGCCTCGCCTCATGCTGGTTCTGGCGCTTTGCGTAATTGTGTTTGCATCGCTGCTGTTTATCGATGTGCCCTGGTTGACGACGGTATTCCCGAAATCTCAGGTGTAACCCCGTCGCACGCACCAGGAATACACCTGCAGATGCGAGACGATCAAAGCATGGAGAAGCTGTGCCGGTAAATTCACGAAAGCCCTTCCCTGTTGTGCGCCTGGCGCTGCTTACCATGGCTGCCCTGGGAGTTCACGGCTACCACTTCGGCGTGGAAGACGCTGAAATCTACATCCCGGCCGCGAAGAAGCTGGCCAACCCCGCGCTTTATCCCTTCGCACCCGACTTTTTTCTCGATCACGAGCACCTCTCCATCTTCGGGAACGTCCTCGCCGGCACCTCCCGCCTCACCCATCTTTCCGTGGACTGGGCTGCCTTCCTCTGGTACGTCGTCTGCCTCTTCGGCATGATTGCGTCGTGCTGGCTGATCGCCAGTGCCTGCTTTACGACCTCCCGCGCGCGCTGGTCAGCCACGCTCATCATCACCGCGGTCCTCACCATGCCGGCCGCGAATACGGCCTTGCTGCTCGCTGATCCTTACCTAACGGCGCGCTCCTTCTCCACGCCGCTCACGCTCATTGCCCTGGGGGGGCTGCTGCAGCGACGGTATGCGTTCGCCGCGATCGCCGCGGTACTTACGGGACTGTTCCACCCGCAGATGGTTGCCTATCTGGCCGTTCTGGCCATCGTCATCTACGTCACCGAGCAGAGCACGGCTCGGGCCAAGCAGCCGGTTCCCGCTATGGCATCGGCCATTGGCGTGCTCCCCACCGGTTTCAATCTCAAGCCGGCGGCCGGTGCGTACCGGGAAGCGCTTTACACCCGGGACTACTATTTCCTCTATAACTGGACGTGGTATCACTGGCTGGGAATGCTGGCGCCGCTTGCCATCCTGGCGTGGTTCTGGCGCGGAAAATTGCGGGCCACCACCGCAGCGTTTTCCATGCTCAGCTTCGTTATGATTCCGTTCGGCATCCTCTCCATCCTCGCCGGCGGCGTGGTCAGCAGTTCACCCCAGTTCGACAACTTTGTGCGGCTGCAGCCCCTCAGGACCTTTCACCTCATCACCATCGTGTTTGTCATTCTGCTGGGCGGGGTGTTCGGAGAATTTGTCGGCCGCTGGCGGTCGTGGGTATTGCCCGTGACCACCGGTATGCTCGCGCTCGGCATGTTCCTGGTCGGCCGCGCCACGTATCCCGACACGCCGCAGATAGAACTTCCGCTGGCCTCAAGCCCCAACGCGTGGGTGGATACCCTTCTGTGGATACGCGGGAACACTCCCCAGGACGCCGTCTTCGCTGTCGATTCCCACTATCTTCGGGAGCGGAACACCGACCTGCACGGCTTCCGTGCCATCGCGGAGCGCTCCTCGCTTGCGGACGCTTACAAAGACAGCGGCGCCGCCTCCCTGTTCCCCACCCTGGCGGACGATTGGAAGCAGCAGAGCGAGGCGACCACCGGCCTGAATCACTTCACCGCGAGCGACTTCCAGCGCCTCCGATCCGAGTATCCTGCCGTGGGCTGGACGGTGGTGCATGGCGCCGCCCCCGCCGGCCTGGCTTGTCCTTATCAGCAGCAGGGATACGCGGTGTGCCGGATTCTCTGATTCAGGCTTGGTAGAGCCTAAGTTTGCTCGCAGACTGGCCTAAATCGATTCATACGGTGCGCTACCCTGCCCCGCCTCTTTGCGTGGAGACGCCCATATCAGCCAAAATGAATATGTTGCCTCCACTCCAAGAAACGTCGTGCCCATGCCGTCAGTGAACACGCCATGCTGAACCTTACCCAGCGCCTGATCCTCGGATGCGCCCTTCTCGCCAGCCTGACCATCTGGCTGGCGGTGATTGCACATCAGCCGCTGGTTGCCGCCGGTCACCCGGATCTCGCCGTCATCCTGCCGATAGCGGCCGTTTGCACAGCCATTGCTACGGTGATTCTGGTTCTCTGGCCTATCCGCTCGCTGGCCCGCGATTCACACAGAATTGCCGAGGGAAATCTCGAACACCACACCGGATGGTCCAGCCGCGACAGCCTGGGTATTCTCGCGTCCGAACTCAACCGGATCGCTGTCCGGCTGCGCGATCTCCGCGAATCCGAGGCCGGTCGACGTCAGATGGAGTACCAGCTCTCCGACGCGGTGCTGCAGTCCATCTTTGAGCCCATCATCGTGACCGACGGCAAGGGGCATCTGCTCAAGGTGAACCAGGCGGCGGCCGAACTGCTGGGCGAGAGCGCCACGGATCGCATGGTCCTCACCAACACTCCCGGCGCGGCCAAGATTCTTTCCGCCATCCGCGACGCCATTGCGATGCAGAAGGCAGTGGCCGGTGAAGGAGAATCCGCGCTGCTGCCCATGCGTTTTGGCAAGGCGGACCGCAGCTTCAGGCTGCGCACCACGCCAATGCGCGATTCGGAAGGCCGGCTGCTGGGCACCGTTACCACGCTTGAAGACGTCACCAGCCTGCAGAACACCGACCGCTTCAAGACGCAGTTCATCGCCGTAGCCAGCCGCAAGCTGCGCGACCCGCTGCTGCAGGTACGCCGCGGTCTCTATGCGCTGACCAAGGGCTTTGCGGGCGAGTTGTCGCCACTGCAGCAGGAGGTGCTGGCCTCTACGGTGGAAGACACCGAGAAGCTGGACGACCTGATGGCCGACCTGATTGAAGTAGCCGAGCTTGATGTGGGCAAGCGCGAGATGACGCTCGAGAATCTTCGCCCTGTCTCTCTATTGCGCGAAGCGGAAGGGCGCTACGCAGACCAGGCCGCCGCCAAGAACGTGGAGATCACCACCAGCGCGTTTGCGGATCTCGCCTTCATTCGCGGCGATCGGCGAGCGGTGCGAAGCATCTTTGACAATCTACTGACCAACGCTTTGCGCTTCACCCCGGCTGAAGGCCACATCTATCTCGCCGCCGAAGAGGGCAAAGATTTCGTGCAGTTCACGGTGCGCGACTCCGGGCGGGGCATAGAAGCCGAGCGCCTGGCCAACATCTTCGACCGGTTCAACGCATCGTCTGACACGGGGACCGGCATGGGGCTGGCGCTGGTGCGCCGGCTGGTCGAGTCGCTGGGCGGCCAGATCGCTGTCGAAAGCCGGGCGGGCTCCGGCACAACGTTTCGATTCACCCTTCCTGTGGCGGCAATCGAAAGCGCAAGCCACCCCGTCGAGGTCGGCTAAGCATGCCTGATATGAAGCTGGACCGCCGTTCAGACGAAGGCAAACTGCGCATCTACATTGGCGCGGCGCCTGGTGTGGGCAAGACCTGGGACATGCTGAACGATGCCTGGCGGATGAAGCACCAGGACGGCATCGACGTGGTGATCGGCTTTGTGGAGCCGCACGGCCGCGAAGAGACGGTTGCCCGCATTCGCGATCTCGAAGTGATTCCGCAGAAGGTAATTCCCTACCGGGGCGTGCACTTCAAGGAACTTGATTTCGAGGCGATTCTGGCGCGCAAGCCGCACACGGTGCTGGTGGACGAGTTGGCCCATACCAATGTGCCCGGAAGCCGCAACGACAAGCGTTACGAAGATGTTCTGGAGCTGCTCGAAGCGGGCATCAACGTGATGACCGCGGTGAACGTGCAGCATCTGGAAACGCTGAACGACGTGGTAGGCCACTCCGCGAATGCAGTCATTCGCGAGACCGTCCCGGACAGTTTTTTCAAGCGCGCGGACGAGGTAGTGAACGTCGATGTCACCGTGACCGAGCTGCGCAACCGCCTGCGCCAGGGCAAGATCTACGCGCCCGAAAAGGCAGAGGCGGCGCTGTCGAACTTTTTCCGGATCGGGAATTTGAATCTTCTGCGCGAGCTTGCACTGCGCACAACCGCGGAGCAGGTTTCGCGGCGCGAGTCAGAGTACCGCCGCACCCAGGGCCTTGAGCAGGCCACCGTGCCGGAGAAGGTGATGGTGTGCCTGAGCGCGCGTCCGGGGACGGAGAAGCTGATCCGGGTGGGCGCGCGCATCGCCGGCCGTCTGTCGACCAACTGGTATGCCGTGTATGTGTCGCGGCCCGACGAGGCGAAGACGGCCGAGCCCGAGGCCCGTCAGCGGCTGGAGGAGTACGAGCGCCTGGCCCGCGATTTAGGCGCCAAGGTGGTGAACCTCGTCGACAAGAATGTGCCCGACGCCCTGATCCATTTCGCGCAGCAGGAGAGCATTTCGCATGTGGTGTTTGGCCAGTCGGCGCGCTCGCGCTGGGAGATTTTGCTGCGCGGCTCCACGCTGAATCGCTTCCTCGCGGAGGTCCGAGATGTGACGGTGCAGGTTGTTCCCACGCAGAAGAGCGCGCGCAAGGGCGCCTGAGCGACTATGAAAGCTGAACTGCTGCGATTTGACGGGGCCAAGGTGCATGATCCCGCCATCGAGGACTGGTTTCGAAAGCACGAAGGCGAACTGGGGAGCATCGCGCGGCAGTGGTTCGAGAGGATGCGCCGCTGCGGCGATGAGGTTCGCGAGCTGGTGCACGATGGGTGCCCGGTCGCTTGCCTGGGCGATGTGCCTTTCGCTTACGTTAACGTCTTCACGGCGCACGTGAACGTGGGTTTCTTTCAGGGCGCGGGGTTGCCGGACCCGGCGCGGCTGCTGGAAGGCTCGGGCAAGTTCATGCGGCACGTGAAGCTGAGACCAGGGGTAGCTGTGGAGTCCGCCGCGCTTACGACACTGATTGAGAGCGCCTACGCCGACATCAAGTCACGTCTCGAAAACGGCTGATTTCAGGCCGGACTTCGTGGTCGCTCGTCTCTTTCTATTCGCAGAACACATGGACCTTGGTCTATTTCCCTTCAGCGCCATCGACGTCGAAATGTGTGTGCCCTTGGCACGGTGTACCACTTAGTTAACGGCACTTGTTTCGATCCTGAGCGGGAATCTATGCGGGAGCGGGGCGTCCGGCGTTGAAATTGTGAGATGGATCACCGGGTCGGATTTTGTAACTCTCCTGATTTCAGAGAGTGGCCTCCGGCGTGCGCACCGGAAGGAAAGAATGTACCTAATAATTTTCTGGTAAACATTGGGGCGGATGCGCTTGCTGATGGCTTCCAGGGGGATGTTGACCGGCCCCATGGGGGGGTGGGGGTAGGAGACGGGATGGGAGGGTGTGGGCATGGTTGAGCCGGTTTTTTAGTATGAGCCTCATGGGTTGGCGGGGCTGTGTCGGCGGTCACAGGTCCGCGGTCTCAGATCGAGACCGAGGGGGGATCGAGACCCGGGGGGCGTGGAGGAACGAGCGCGGGGGAACCCAGCTTTGTTTTGGGACGAGCCGGCCTTAGGGGACGGTGAAGGGGCGGATGCCGTCGTGGGGGAAGAGGCCGGTGGGGGCGGTGACGGTGGAGGGCTGGGTGCGGAACATGTAGTGGATGGAGAAGCCGGCGGTGGCGGCGTTGTAGTTGCGGGCGTTATTGCCGCTGACAAAGCCGCCGGCGAACCAGTGCGGGCTGATCTGGTAAGCGCCGTTGAAGCGGATGTCGTAGTTGGCGCCGACGCTGGTGAGCGCGGGGATGGCCGCGTTGTTCATCGCGATCTCGAGGGCCTGCTGCGCGGGGAGGGGGTAGAGGGGGGTCAGGTCCTGCTGGAAAGCCTGAACGCCGAGGCCGCCGACGATTTCATAGTGGAAGCGGGTGAGGTAGTGGCCGCTCCAGGTGACCGGGACGTTGGCCAGGAAGTAGGCCTGGGGGCTGAAGTAGCCGCCCATGCCGAAGGTGAACGCTCCCTGGTTGTGGGCGTAGTGCATGGCGAAGAAGTTGGCGCCGACGCTCAGCGTTCCAAATTCGGGGAAGGCTTTGGCGCGCCAGTAGGCGCCGCCGCTGCCGTCGAAGCGGTTATTTGTCTGGACGTTATAGCCGGTCAGGTATTGGCCGCCGATGGCGAGGTAGAACCCGGAGATGGCGTCGCCGTGCACGAACTGGACGTTTCCGCCGGTTCCCATGACGGCTCCCCAGATGGTGCCGGGGTAGCTGAGGGAGGAGGTGCCGGGGTCACGGAGGCCGCTGTACGAGAGCTGCGAGTCCTTGATGGAGTCGCGCAGGAACGAGAAGGTAAACGGGCCGTTGGCGGGCCGCCACTGGGCACGAGCGTTCCAGTTGGCTACGAGGAAGCCGAAGGGGGTGTAGCCGCCGGCGACGGCGAAGGTGGAGGTGGTGAGCTGCGCCTCGGCGGCGATGCCCGAGGCATTCTGCTGGGCGGGCGGGGTGAAGACTGTCGTGCCTACGGTGGTTCCACAAACAGAGCCAGCTCCCTGGGTGCCGGTATTGGTGGCCGTGCCCAGTGGCTGCGAGATGGTGACCAGACAGGTGCCGGAGGCGGTGGATTCCCGGACGGTGATAACGCTGCTGCCGTCGGCCTGACCGGAGTCAAGGAAGACGGGCTTGGCGATGAAGGTGAGGCGGCCGTGATAGCCGAAGGGGACGGCGGCCTCGAAGGGTGCTTCAAAGGCGCCGAGGCGGCTGTAGCCGAGGTCGCCGCTGCGGTAATTAATGATGCCGGATCCGCCGATCCAGGCGCTGTAGCTGCTCTCAAGCGACTGCAGTTGCTGCTCGGCCTCTTCGCGCGGGCTGATGACGCGGGGCTGGCGCTGCACGCGGACCCAGGGGCCGCGGAGGGGCGGCAGGTTGCGGTCCTGAAGCTGCTCGTCGCTGAGACCGCCGGGGGGGGACTGGTCCTGGGGGACGGGCTGCTGGGTCTGCTGGGTTTGGGGCTGGGTCTGTGTCTGGGTCTGGTCGGGCTGGGCAGGGGAGGATGGCTGGCTTGCTCGAGCGCTTGTGGCGCCTGGCGGGGGTTTGGGGCTGGGGCGCGGTGAGCGGCTGGGTCGCAGGGGGGGGTGGGGTCTGCTGGGCAGCGACTGGCTGCTCGGGTTTGTTGCGCTGGGCCGAATAGGCGCCGGTGGCGGCTTCCTGCGCGGAGGGGGTGTACTGGGTCTGGCTGTAGTCAGGGCTGACGTTCGGGCTTCCGTCCGGCTTGAAGGCCGGCTTGACGGGGGCTTCCGCATCCGCCGCGGGACGAACGGGATCGCCGGGCAGGGTCAGCGGCGCGTTGGCGAGGGGGTGGATGGCCTGGGAGGAGCCGGGGGGCGTCAACTGCGGGTCAGTCTGCTGGGCGAACTGTGTCTGGACCTGGCTCTGCGTCTGCGCCGGGTCAGTAGCGCCCGGCGACGAACGCCGAAACGCCGGCTCAGAGCCGGCGTTGGGAGTTGGGATGGAGGACTGCGGTGCGGGGATGTAGATCTTTGGCTTGTCGTCTGTGGACGGCACGGGCAAGACGATGCGGTTCTGGTCGTCGGGGCGAGTGACCGGAACGGGGACCGCCGGCGGCTGTTGGACGGGGGGGGTGGGGGGTGGCGCCGCGGTCTGGGTATTGGTGATGTTCTCTTCGGAGGGCGGGAGGTTCATCTGCCCGGTGTAGCCGGTCTGGCTGGTGGGGGTGGCGGCGGCGGGCTTGTGGTGGGTGGACTGCTTCGCGGCGGATCCGGAGCGATGACGGGGGGTGGGGGTGCTGGTTGTCGCGCCGGCGCCCGGGGTGTCAGCGCCCGGGGTATAGCTGGGGGTGACCTGGGTGGTGGCCGGAATGGAGGGGGTATCAGCCTGGCGGGCGACGGTCTGCTGCGGCTGCAGCATGACGGGGGCCGATCCGAGGTAGGGGTCGGGGCCGTAGGCGGGCAGCGGGGGCAGCTTCACGGTTTTCTGGAAGGGCTCGCTGGCCGCCGTAGTTTCAGGGTTCAGGAGCTGCTGGAGGTCGGCCGTGGTGCGCGCCTTGTGGGCCTTATTGTCCTGGTCAGGATAGGCGAGCTCGTGGGCCAGCTTGTCGGTTGGGGAGCCGGCGGGCATGGCGGCGAGGGCGGCGCGCCAGTAGTCGGCGGAGCGCTGGATGTCGCCGCGCGCCTGCTCAAACTGGGCGGCGAGGCCGAGGACGCGGTAGTCCTTGGGGAAGCGCTCAAGGGCCTGACGGAGCCACGCTTCTGCCTGGGGCTTGTCGTTGGCGGCGAGGGCTGCGCCGATGGCGCCCTGGAAGTCGTTGACGGCGGCACCCTGCATGGGGAGGTTTTTGTAGAGCGCGAGGGAGGCGCGGGTCTGGCCGGTGCGGAGATAGCCGCCGGCGAGGACGCGCTTGACGTCGATGTTGTCAGGGAAGGCCTGGGCGGCGGCTTCAAGGATGTCGACGGCGCGCTGGTTGTCATTGTTCTGAATGGCGACGCCGGCGCGCTTGACGGCCCAGTTGGCCCAGATGGTCTGCACGGTCTCGCGCTGCGGAACGGTGAGATCCTGGCGGGCGCCGAGGCGCATGAGCTCAGGGTAGAGCAGGCGGTCGTTGTTGGTGTTGTAGAGCAGCCAGGCGTTCTGGATAGCCATGTCAGGGGGGAGGGGGGTTCCCTGTTGCGCGTAATAGCGCTGCACGCGGGCCATGTATTCAGTGGCGTGGGTCACGTCGCCTGAGGAGGCGTAAATGCTGGCGACGGTCTGCACGAACTGGGGGTCGGTATCGAGTTGCTTGCGGACCGCCGGCGGGATGTACGCGAGTTGCTGGAGCGCCTCAGTGCTGTGGTTGGTGCCCTGGAGGCTGGAGATCAGGCCCTTCCACGCGTCGGTACGGTCAGGATGGGCGGTGAGGACCTGGCGGTAAATGGCGTATGCCTGGTCGGTGTTGCCGCGCTGGAGGTAGATGCCGGCGAGCTGCATCTGGAGCTGCATGGTGGGCTGGGCGCCCTGGGCGAGCTGCAGCTTGACGCTGCGCTCAAGGAGGCTCTGCGCGACGTCGAACTGGTTGGCCTGCTGGTAAATGGAGCCGAGCATGGTGAGGAAGCCGGCATCGGAGGCAGCCGATTCGTAGACGGCGGGCGGCATCTTCTGGACGTCGTTGATGGCGGCGGTGTCCTGCCCCAGCTCGTGGTGGGCGCTGACGAGGCCCATCCAGGCGGGGAGGCTGTTGGCGTCGTCATTGAGGATCTGGGTGTAAAGCGCCGCCGCCTGATCGAAGCGACGGGCTTCCATCAGGATTCCCGCGTACTGCATGCGGGTGTCCTGCTTCAGGGAGGCGCCGTTTTCAGGGAACGGGAGAGCCAGGGCCTGAGCGAGAACTTTCTGAGCGTCGGCGGAGCGGCCTTCGGCTTTATAGATGGTGGCGAGGGTGCGCAGGTATTCGGGATCTCTGGCGAGGTCTGCTTTGACGCGCGGGGGGAATGTGGCGGCGAAGGCGAGGGCCTGCTGATTCTGACCATCGCGGGCATAGGAGAGGAAGAGGCCGCGGTAGGCGTCGGGGGCGGCGGGCTGGATTTTGAGCAGGTCGGCGTAGATCCGGGCAGCCTGCCCGTACTGCTGCTCCTTGATATAGAGGCCGGCGAGGCCGTTCATGGCGTCGGGGCTTTTGGGCCGCATGGCGAGGGCGTCTTTGTATTTCTGCGCGGCGACGTCGAGCTGGTTGCCGGTGAAGGCCTGCGAGGCTTCACTCATGGTGAACCAGAAGCGCGAGGTATCGAGGGCGTTCTCGACGGTGGCGTTTTTGTAGCCATCCTGCTCAGCCTGTGTGAGGTAGCTGACGGCTCCGCCGAAGTTTTGCTGCTGCATGCGGAGGAAGCCCATGCCGGCGGCGAGGCGGCCGTTGTTGGGATCTTTCTCCAGCAATTCAGAGAAGCGCTTCTGGGCTTCGTCGAGGTGGTGGGCGTTGAGGGCGGCGAAGGCGGCGCGCTCTTCCGGGGTGCGGGCGATGCCGGAGTTCATCTGCGCCAGCTTGGATTCGTTTGACTTGAGATGGCCGGCGATTTCGGTGTCGCCGGGATGGGCCTGCAGGTATTTGCGGAGTTCGTTGGCCGAGGTGGGGTTGGCTGCATCCCAGATGAGGGCCTGGCGGAGGGCGGTGCGGGCGCCGGCATCCTGGGGATGCTCGCCGAGGACGCGAATGCCTTCGGACCGGGTTTTGGAGTCGTAGGTGAGCATGCGGCCCAGTTCGACGGCATAGCGGGAGTCGGCGGGGTTGTTCTGCGTGAGCTGTCGCATGGCGGCGATGGCCTGGGGTTTACCGCCGGCGGTGCCATACATGGTCTGGTAGTAGGCCAGGGCGATGTCGCCTTCGGGGGGACGGTCGCCGTAGAGCTGGCGATAGATCTTCATCGCGTCTTCGTTGCGTCCCTGGCGGGCGAGGTCACCGGCGCGGCGGAGGTCGGCTCCCTGGCTCTTGGCGCTGGAGAGCGACTGGATCTTGTCGATGTTGGGGTCGTTGGGATTGACGGCGCGGAGTTTTTCGAGGGCGTCCTGGGCGTCTTTGGTGGAGCCGCTGAGTTTGTAGTCGCGGGCGAGGCCGGCGAGGGCTTCAGGGTTTTTGGGATCGGAGAGCAGGATTTGCTGCCACTGCTGGACGGCGAGGTCAGGACGGCCGCGGGCTTCAAGGGCGCGGGCGTTGGCGCTGAGTCTCTGGCGAGTCTGTTCGGCGGTGCTGGAGGCCGGTGTTTTTTGCGCCTGGCCCGGTTGCGGGAGCAGGAACAGCAACACCGCGACTACGGGAATTATCCTGCCGAACCTGCGCCTCAACATGGTCACCGTGTCCACTCCACTCTCATTTCCCCGCGCGGTCCGAACCAGAATCTATTATCTAGATACCCCATGGCAAAAAGAACGAGGTTTTGGTCATAATACACGGGCTGCTTTCCATAGAGCCCGGTGTCGGGGTTGCGTTCTGCGCCGACTCTGACTCGGAGCTGCGCGCCGATCCGGGCCATTTCAGGCTGCGCCCAAACATAAGGAAGAAGGGCGGCGGAAAATCCGACGGGACCGGGCTGGGGCTCGGGTATGCCCTGGGCGGTGATTTTCTCGGGAGGGGCGACGTGATCTCCGCTGCCGAGAAAGGCGCCGATGCCGGGAATTCCGTCGAGGACCTGGCGGCGGGTGTTGCCGGAGGGGTCGATCATGCCAGCCCACAGGTAGACGCGGATGGCGTCGTAGCTGCCGACGGCGGGCTGGGGAGCGGGGCCCGGGGGATTGGCGGGCTGGGGGTTTGCGGCTTTTGCGACGCTGACGGGGAGAGAGGGCTTTTGAGGCGGCTCGGGGGGCGCGGAGCCGGGGGGCGGCGCGGGATAGAAGCCGTCGCCGGGCACGTAATCGACCCAATCCATGGCATAGCCATGTTTCGCGCTGAGGCGGAGGAAGCGGGGGATGTTCATGAGGATGGCGCCCCACGGACCCGCGGAGTCGACCTCATCGAAGCGCTGGAACTGGAAGAGGGGGAGATAGCTGGGATTGACGGTCCAGACATTGTTGTGGACCCAGAGGTTGGCGGGACCGGGCAGGAGCATGGCGCCGAAGCCGGGCAGGTCGGCGACTTCCTGCCTGGCGATGAGGGTGAGCATCTGGCGGCCGAGCTGGGTGTAGGCGGAATTGTTCCAGAGCCTTCCGGCTTCGAGGAGGGAGTAGGCGATCCAGCAGTCGGCGTCGGAGGCGGAGTTGGGATCGAGGAGTTTCCATTGGCCGTCGGGAGCTTTGCCCCACTGCCATCCGGGGAGGCGCTTGCCGAGGTCGCCGGAGGCGAGATTGCCCTGGGTCCAGGCGAGGATCTTGTCGAAGCGGGGGCGGTCGTTGGCGGCTAGCGCAAAGAACAGCGCGTAGGATTGGCCTTCGGAAGTGGTGCGGTCGTTGACGGAATGTTCGACGACGCGGCCGTCGGCATTGATGAAGTGGCCGGCGTAGGCTTCCCAGAGGGTCCATGGACCCTGGCGGCAGCCGCCGCTGGCGACTGCGATCAGAAAAACGGCGAGCAGGACCAGAGCGCGTTTCGAACCTCGACCCATCGCAAAATCGACCAAAATGTGATCCAAACCCTTTCCCCAACGCACATGGTCGAAGTCACGGAGAGAGAGATCCATGATCGCCGTCCAGGGTGTGCGGTGACGCATCGAGCGTCTGCCGCGCATGTTTATCTGATCAAGGCTTCGCATTGGCATTTTCCCATCGCCAAGCGGGCCATTTCAAGGAGTGGAACACAACTCGGCATCAGTCGAGCATTTTGAGCCGGGCTCTTGCCTTCACGCGCAGCCAGTTGCGTGTCCAAACCGCCATCAGGAAGGCAACCATCAACACGATCACGGCGGCGAGCCACGGAACTTCCTTGAACCAGAGGGTGAGGCGCGTCCACCACGGCAGAGTGCCCACGTGGTAGATGCTGGCGCCTACGCGGAAGGACTGGAAGCGCGTGCCCAGGAGCATGGAGACGGAACCCTGAATGTCGCTGGCCTGCTGGACATACAGGAAGGTCTGCATGAACGCGGGGTAAGTGGCGGCGTCTTTCAGGTGGACGGCGATGACGGTGGCGCGAGGCGAGAAGGGGGATTCGATGCCTTCGATGAGAGCGTCAGGGGTGCCGGAGGCGATGAGCTCGCCGGACTCGGCGCGCTCGTTGGTCTGCACCTTCCACCAGGCGTGATGGATGGGCGCGAAGAAGCCCTGGGTGTCGTGGGTCTGCACGCGGCCGCTGGCGAGGGAAACCGGGAGGCTGGAGGAGACTTTATCGAAGCCGGGCTGGTCGTCGCCCGTGCCGATGACGAGGAAGTCGTTGTCAGCACCGGGATGCATGGCTTCAGGGCCGGCGACGGTGACGCGCAGCGCGGGGTACCCGCTCTGGCGGCTGAAGTGGCCCATCATGGTGAGGAAAATCTCCACCTCTTCCGGGGTGGGATTGAGGGGCAGAACGACGGTGGTGTTTCCGAGATCGGGATAGCGGGTGAAGGGGAAACCGGCGTTGGCGAAGATTTCCAGGTTGGGCAGGGGCGCGTAATGAGGATAGCCGCGCAGATCGAGGAAGCTGTCTTTGAGGACCGCGCCCTGCATGTTGCTGGGGGTGGTGTCCTGGCAGTTGCCCTTTTTCAGAAGCTGGAAGGTGAAGTCGAAGGAGAGCGAGTTGGAGAAGGGGCGCAGGTTGACGACGGGAACGGGGACGTCGATCTCCTGCTTCCTGACGGGTTCCTGGCCGGGCACCAGAGGCACGGAGCCGAGGAACGCGTTGTTGATGCGGACCTGCATGCTGGAGATGGGGCCGATGGGGATGGAGTTATAGCGATAGGACAGGTGCAGGATGGAGTTGGGGCGGTCAGCGAAATAGATATCGGGAGGGATGCGGAAGTAGACGTTGAGGGGCGCGGAGCCATCGCCCTGCAGGTTCTCGTTGGTGGAGTAATCCCATAGCGCGATTTTTCGATCGGTCTGGGCCCACCGCGGCGCGCTGTCGGCGGCCATTTTGGAGGGGAGGGCGAGACGGTCGATGCTCACCTGCGGCCCTTGCAGGAGGCTGCTCTGCATGGCGAGGGCCTGGGCAGCCACGAGCACCTGGTCAGGATCGCCGCCGGAGATGACGAGTACTTTGCCGTACGGGTCATTGGGATTGGGGCGCATGGCCACGATGGGAGAGGTGCCGGCGGCCATGTTGAGGCCGGCGGGCAGGTTGGACGAGCTGTCAGAGATGATGATGGCGTTACCGGCGGGCAGTTCGCCGATGTGGACCGGGAAGCGGACGGGGCGGCCTTCCGAGATCATGCCG
>NZ_DASXYM010000037.1:0-18492 GCF_036502485.1 Occallatibacter sp.
GGCGTCCTACGGGGCGGGTGGCGGCTTTGTCGACTGGCGGCGGCGGGAAGGCGACGAGGGCGGCGCGGGCAGCGGAGATCAGCCTTGTGCCGTCGTCTCTCCAGAAGACGCGCAGCACCATGCCGTGGGTGATGCAGGCGATGAAGGCGGCGGTGGAGGGGCGGTCGACGGCCCAGGGCGCGTTGCGCCTGAAGGCTTCCTCGGCGGCATCCCGGGCAGCGGAGGTTTTGGGGCCGCCGGCGGCGGCGAGGGCCTGGTAGTAAGCTCCGCAGCAGCGCTGGATGGCGGCGTTGATGGTCCGGTCCAGGGTGGGAATGGCGGCGGAGGCGGGGGGAGCGGGTCGGACAGGCTGATTCATAGCTGATTCCTTTCACGCAGATCTTCGGGACAAGAAAATGCCCGCCGGGACGGTTAGACGTCCGGCGGGCGTGGTTTTTCTTAGCTACTTCAAGCGTAGCAAAACGAGTGGGTAGTTTGACACGATTGGGAAATATTTTTTAGTGAATGGATTGAGGGGTTTAGGGTGGTTTTCCACCGGTTGGGGGGCTTGACAGGTTTTTGGAAGGACGGTTGGTTCGTGGTTCCCAGGTCAGCGTACGATCTGAACTCGAGAACTGGGCATGCCAAGGGGATAGTGTTGTGGGCTGCTCGGAGATTACCTGAAGAATGGTCACGGCGACAGGGGCGTTCCCGAAAGGCAACCGCGGATTCTTCGTCGCTACGCTCCTCAGAATGACAGCGTAAATGACAGCGTAACGGTGGTGGCGGCGGGTTGGATTCAGGATCGTGGGTTTTGGTTCTTACTGGGAAGTCACTTCGCGTTAAGCACAGAATTGCCACAAAAACGTAAGCAGGATCCTGTCGCCAGAAAAGACGACAGGATGGGCAAAAGGGGATCTGCCTAGCTGGGGAGGCGGGCGTCTTCGCGGGCGAGGACGGGTTCGCGGGCGGGGGCGGCGGGGCTGGCGGTCTGGGCGGTTACGGGGGGTGTCGCGGCGGGGGGAAGCTCGCTCATGGGGGAGAGGTGCTTGGTGTTCCAGTAGGTGTACTGGATGCGGTGCACCACGGTGATGGTGGAGAGGATGGCGAGCACCCAGAGGACGGGAGCCATGACGCCGGCCCACTGGAAGAGGGCGCCGAGGATGATGAGCACGATGCGCTCGGGGCGCTCCATGAAGCCCACCTTGCAGGAGCCGATGAGGGCTTCCGCGCGGGCGCGGGTGTAACTGACCATGAGGGACGTGACCATGACGAAGGCGGTCAGGACGACGTAGCGGAAATGGTTGACGCGGGCGTAGTAGACCAGGACGCCGAAGAACAGGACCACGTCGGAGTAGCGATCGATGACGGAATCGAAGAAGGCGCCGAAGACGGTGACCTGATTGGTGCGGCGGGCCACGCGGCCGTCGACCATGTCAAACAGGCCGGCGCCGATGATGACCAGGCCGCCATAGAAGAAGTAGCGGCCGGCATTGACGGAGCTGGCGTGGCCAAAGAAGAACGCGGCCACAATGTTGATGACCAGACCGATGAAGGTGAGGAAGTTGGGCGAGATGCGGGTGAGCGCCAGTCCGTGAACGATCTTATCCAACAGCCAGCCACAGGCGCTGCCAAACCCACCAGTCCAGGTCATTGCTTTTGTTTCCGTTCCTTCCTACTGCTTCCTTCTTACAAGGTTCTTCTGTTCGGCACTATCAGCAAGTCATAAAGCCGGCCTTTTCACAAGACCCGCTCGGCTACTGCTGGGTGGTTTCGGCGCTCTCCCGGGCGCTCGCTTCGTCGTGAATGGTGGTGAGCTTGAGGATTTCGAGTTCGCGTTTGCCGTTGGGTGTCACGATGCTGGCCACGTCGCCCACGCGCTTTCCGACGATGCCGCGGCCGATGGGCGATGTGGTTGAGATGAGTCCTTTGGCCACATCGGATTCCTCGCTGGTGACCAGGCGGTACACAATTTCTTCGTTTTTCTGGGTGTCGTAGACCACGACGGTGGACCCGAAGCCGGCCTTGTCGTGCGGAATGTTGGCCAGGTTGACGAGGGAGAGCTCGGCCATGCGGCGCTTGAGCTGGCCGAGGCGCGCGTTGACGAACTCCTGACGCTGCTTGGCCATGTGGTACTCGGCGTTCTCAGAGAGGTCGCCCATGGCGACCGCTTTTTTGATCTCAGCGGGCAGCTCATGCGCGAGCTCATGCTCAAGAACGGAGATTTCTTTTTGAAGCTGATCTTTGATGTGAGCGGGCATTCATTGTCCGTGAGCGGGGAGCACGCGTGGCGCAAGCCGCGGGAGTGACGATCCAGAAACCTTATTATACGCGGGAGGGAGGAGGCCAGGGAGCAGGGGTCGGGGGTCAGGGGTCAGGGGATTGGGAGGCGTTCGTGGTTGCGATGGTTTCAAAGTCGAAAGCTGGGGCAGGCGGGGTGCTTCGTTGCGGCGGAGGGCTCAAAAGCGGGTCCTTCGTCGCTTCGCTCCTCAGGATGACAACCTTTGAGAGGATGACAGAGTTAAAGAGGATGACAGAGTTAGAGAGGATGACAGAGTTAGAGAGGATGACAACGGTTGGAGAGGATGACGACGGTTGGAGAGGATGACGACGTTAGAGGCTGGTCTACGGGGTGATGGCTGGCGGCTCCGTGGGCAGTTGCGGGTCTAGTTCGCGGGGCTGTTCTTCGCCGCGGAGGACGCGGAGGGCGCCTTCGGCGAGGGCCTGGAGTTCGTCTTCACCGGGGTAGACCACGACGGGGGCGATCCAGTCGATGGCAGTGCGGAGCTGATCGACGATCTTTTCGGAATGGGCCATGCCGCCGGTGAGGAGGATGGCGTCGACGCGGCCGTTGAGGACGGTGGCCATGGCGCCGGTCTCTTTGGCGATCTGGTAGACCATGGCGGCGTAAATGAGGGTGGCGTGGCTGTCGTGGGCGTCGATGCGGCGTTCGACTTCACAGAGGTCCTTGGTGCCGAGGTAGGAGTAGATGCCGCCTTCGCGGATGCAGGCGTCCCAGATCTGGCGCTCGGTGTAGCGGCCGCTGAAGCACAGCTCGACGAGGCCGAGGAGTTGCAGGCCGCCGCAGCGCTCGGTGGAGAAGGGGCCTTCCTGGCCGGCGAGGTTCACGTCGATCATGCGGCCGCTTTCGTGGGCGGAGATGGAGATGCCGCTGCCGAGGTGAGCGACGATGAGGCGCAGCTCCTCGTAAGGTGTTCCCATCTCGCGGCCGAAGCGGCGGGCGACGGCCTTGGTGTTGAGGGCGTGGGAGAGGGAGCGGCGGGTGATGAGGGCGGAGCCGGAGATGTGGGCTTTGGGGGTGAGCTCGTCGACGCTGACGGGGTCGACGACCCAGGCGGGGATGCCGGCTTGCTGGGCGATGGCGTCGGCGAGGAAGGCGCCGAGGTTGGCGGCGTGCTCGCCCTGAGGAGCGCGGCGCAGCTCTTCGAGCATTTCCGAGTTGACGCGGTAGACGCCGCTGGGGACGGGACGGAGGAGGCCGCCGCGGCCAGCGATGGCATGGAAGTCCTGAGGTGCGTAACCGGCCGCGTGCAGCTCCTGTTGGAGGGTGGCGAGGCGGAAAGGCAGCTGGTCAAGGACGGGGCGGCCGCGGAAGGGCTGGAGGTCTGCCGGCGGGTGCAGGACGGTGCGCGCAAACTCGGCGGAGTTGTTCAGGTAGACCGCGATCCTGGTCGAGGTGGAACCGGGATTGATGGCCAGGACGGTGAACTCAGCGCGCGGCATAGAGCACTCCCAGGGCGATGGAGTTGACCTTGTCGTGCGCGCTCTCCACGCGCGAGGGGATGAGGATGGGGACGGCGGCGCCGGCGACGACGTGGGCGAATGGCAGGCGGGCCAGGAAGATGACGGACTTGGCGAGCATGTTGCCGGCTTCGATGTTGGGCATGAGGAGCAGGTCAGCGTGGCCGGCAACCGGATGGGTGATGCTTTTGGCGCGGGCAGCGGTTTCAAAGAGCGCGTTGTCGAGGGCGAGGGGGCCGTAGACTTCGGCCTCACCGAAGACGCCGGTGGCGGCGAGTTCGGTGAGGGAGCGGGCCTCTTTTGTGGAGGGCATGGCATCGATCACCACTTCAAGGGCGCTCATGACGGCGACTTTGGTTTGGGTGATGCCGAGGCAGCGCAGAACCTCGAGGGCGGCGAGGATGATCTGGCGCTTCTGGTCGAGGGTGGGTGCGACGTTGATGCCGCCGTCGCTGATGCCCACGAGCCGAGGGCCGGAGTCGCCGGGGAGCTCGCAGGTGGCTACATCGCAGAGGAGGTGGCCGGTGCGGAGGCCGCTCTGCTTGTCGAGGACGGGGTGGAGGAGCTCGTCGGTGCGCAGGCGGCCTTTCATGAGGATGTCGAGTTCGCCGCGGCGCGCCAGGGCGACGGCGGTTTGTGCGGCGCGGGGAGTGGAGATGAATTGGGCGTGGTGGAGGAGCTGGGCGAGGCCGAGGGAGGCGGCATGGGCGCGGATGCGCGGCTCGTCGCCGAGGAGGACGGGGAGGGCGATGCCTTCGAGGAGGGCGTCGGAGGCGGCGGCCAGAACGACGTCATCGTCGGCGAAGACTACGCCTACGCGTTTGGGGCCGAGCTGGCGGGCGCGGGTACGGACTGCAGCGAAGGTGGTGAGGGCGGCGGGCGCGGCGATGAGGGTCAACATGGCGTCATTCCCACGGGTTTGGGTCATGGGAACGGTGGCATATCGAAGAGACGTTGGACTGTGATGGGGAACACAGGGGCGGGGTTCGGGGTTCGGGGTTCAGGGTTCGGGGTTCAGGGTTCAGGGCCGGTAGCGGCCTGGGTTGGGCCGGGCGGGCCATGAGCGGGTTGTGCCGGTTGATCGAAGACGACCCGCGCAGGCTGGGTCGTAGCGCTTCGGTTGCGCGGGTCGGGTCTGCTATTTGCGGCGCGGGAACTGCTGGTCAAGAGAAACATTCAGCAGAAGCACGTTCACGCGCGGCTCGCCTATGAATCCGAGGTCGGGTCGATCTGTCGCCCTGGCGATGAGCATCCGAATCTGCTCAGACGACGCTCCTCGCGACCTGGCTACGCGGCCGGCCTGTAGCTCCGCATTTGCCGGACTGATGTTGGGGTCAAGGCCGGAGGCCGATCCGGTGACCGCGTCGGCGGGGATCTGGATTTTGGGAGAGAAGACGAGGGGATTGTTCAGATGATTGAAAGCCTTGATCAGCTTCACGTCATCGAGATTTCCCTGTGGATCGTTGAATCGGTCGAGCGGAGCCGAAGAGGTAAAGGGGATCTGGTTATCGATGCAGTAGTGGACGAGGCGGTCCGCGATGCCATCGAAATCGACGATCTCCTTACCTTTTTCGTCCAGTTTGGTTGTGCCGAGCAGGAGTTTGGCGCTGGTGGGGCCGAGGTTTGAGCCGCCGCTGTTGGTGGCATCGTAGCCGCTTCCGGCGGAGGAGGGGCGGGGGTGGAAGTATTCGGGCTTTGAGAACGGCTGCCCGATGAGACTGGAGCCCACAAGCTTTCCTGCCACGGTGACAAGGCTGCCATTTGCCTGATGAGGGAAGATGATGCTGGAGAGGGCCGTCATTGCGGCGGGGTACAGCAAGCCCGTCAGTATTGTGAATGCAATGGTGATTTTCAATCCTGGTGCGAGTTCTTTGAGCATGTCGTTTCTCCGTTTCATGCAAGGTGAAGGGCGGCGAGGATCCTATCGATGAGCCAGATTCCGGGAAACGGGGCGATGATTCCGCCCAGCCCGTAGATGAGCAGATTGCGGGTAAGCATCTGGCCGGCGCTGACTGGCTTGTACTGCACACCGCGCAGTGCCAGAGGCACCAGGGCAATGATGATCAGGGCGTTGAAGATGACCGCTGCGAGTACCGCGCTCTGGGGCGAATGCAGCCCCATGATGTTGAGCTCGTTCAGCTCGGGATAAATGGGAGCGAACATTGCGGGAATGATCGCGAAGTACTTCGCGATGTCGTTCGCAATGGAAAAGGTGGTGAGCGAGCCGCGCGTAATCAGCAATTGTTTTCCGATTGCGACGACCTCGATCAGCTTGGTTGGATTGCTGTCCAGGTCGACCATGTTGCCGGCCTCTTTGGCGGCCATGGTGCCGGTATTCATGGCCAGACCTACATCGGCCTGGGCCAGTGCGGGGGCATCGTTGGTCCCGTCTCCGGTCATAGCGACGAGCCTGCCGTCGGCTTGTTCTTTGCGGATGTATTCGAGCTTGTCCCTGGGCGTGGCCTGTGCAAGGAAGTCATCGACGCCTGCCTCCTGCGCGATTGCCGCCGCGGTGAGGGGATTGTCACCGGTGATCATGACGGAACGGATTCCCATGCTGCGCAGCGAGGCGAGCCGCTCTTTCATGCCACCTTTGACAATGTCTTTCAGGTGAATGACGCCGAGCACCTTCCTGCCATCGGCGACGGCCAACGGGGTGCCGCCATTTCTAGAGATGCGGTCGGAAATCTGCGAGAGAGACGGCGGAACGCTGCCCCCGGTCTCGGTCACGAATCGCGCGATTGCCTCGGTGGCGCCTTTGCGCAGCCTGCGCCCATCGATATCGACGCCGCTCATCCTGGTGAAGGCAGAGAACGGAATGAAGCTGGCCTCATGGTCAGCCACTTCACGGCCGCGCAGGTTGTATTTCTGTTTGGCCAGAACGACCACGGAACGGCCCTCGGGTGTCTCGTCCGCAAGGCTGGACAACTGCGCGGCATCGGCGAGGTCATTCGCGGTGACTCCGTCCACCGGAATGAATTCGACCGCCTGCCGGTTGCCCAGGGTGATGGTTCCGGTCTTGTCGAGCAGGAGCGTATTCACGTCGCCCGAAGCTTCGACTGCTTTTCCGCTCATGGCGAGCACGTTGTGCTGCATCACGCGATCCATGCCGGCGATGCCGATGGCCGAAAGGAGGCCGCCGATGGTTGTCGGGATGAGGCAAACAAGCAGAGACACCAGGACGGCCACGGTGGGGATGGTTCCCTTTCCGACTGCCGCGATGGAATACCCGGCATAGGCAGGCAGAGTCGCTACGGCCATCAGGAAGATGAGTGTCAGGCCGGCGATAAGAATGTTCAGCGCAATCTCGTTGGGGGTTTTCTGGCGGACTGCTCCTTCGACCAACGCGATCATGCGATCGAGGAAGGTTTCTCCGGGATTGGAGGTAATGCGGACGGTGATGTGATCCGACAGGACCTTTGTTCCGCCGGTCACGGCGCTTCGATCGCCGCCCGATTCGCGAATTACGGGAGCGCTCTCACCCGTGATGACGGACTCGTCCACGCTGGCGATGCCTTCGATGACGTCGCCATCGCCGGGAATCAGATGCCCTGCCTCGCAATACACAATGTCTCCGGCGCGAAGCGAAGAGGCCGGCACTTGTTCGATCTTTTTGCCCGGCAGGATTTTTTGCGCAGTGGCGTCGGTTTTGGTTTTGCGGAGGGCATCGGCCTGGGCTTTGCCTCGCGCTTCCGCCATGGCCTCAGCGAAGTTCGCAAACAGGACGGTGAACCAGAGCCACATCGCGATCTGGATGCCGAAGAAGATTTCGGGGCCCCTGGTGAAGGCATTTTTGATGACGATGGCGGTGGTCAGGGCAGCACCGACCTCGACGACGAAGATGACCGGGTTTTTGGCCACGGTTTTCGGGTTCAGCTTGAGGAAGGACTCCTTCGTGGCTCTCATCAGGATTTCGGGATCGAAGAGAGGGCGCGCACGAACCCCTCTGGAGATCAGTGCCGAAGAATCGTGCTCCCGCATTTCAGTGTTGCGTTCCGGAGGCTTGGCCGCCATGGTCGCCATGTTTTATGCTCCTTGTCCAAATCGGTGATCAGAACAGCTTCCCGTTCAGCATCTGGAAGTGTTCGACGAGGGGTCCAAGCGACAGAACGGGGAAGTAAGTGAGTGCGCCAACAATCACGACCGTTCCAATGAGAAGTACGACGAAGAGAGTTCCATGTGTCGGCAGTGTGCCGCTGGTTACGGGAATCAACTTTTTCCCGGCGAGGCTTCCGGCAATTGCGAGCGCCGGGATGATGAAGAGGAACCGGCCCAGCAGCATGTCGATGGCGAGGGTCAGGTTGTACCAGGGAGTATTGGCGTTGATTCCGGCGAACGCACTGCCGTTATTGCCGGCGCCGCTTGAATACGCGTACAGGATTTCCGACAGCCCGTGTGCGCCATTGTTGCTGGTGTTGGCGGTGGCGGGACCGAGCGCATTCCAATAGCCGCCTTTGGCAAAGGGAGTGACAGAACTGAGCGCCGTGAATACGAGGATGCAGAGAGAAGTGGCCAGGACGGCAATGATGGCCATCTTCACTTCCTTCTGCTCAATTTTCTTGCCTACGTATTCCGGCGTTCGGCCGACCATGAGGCCGCCGATGAACACGCCGATGATGGCGTACAGCAGGATGCTGTACAAGCCGGCGCCCACTCCGCCGAAGATCACTTCGTCGGTCTGAATGTTGAACAGCGGAACCAGGCCGCCCAGCGGCGTGAAGCTGTCGTGCCAGCTGTTGATGGCTCCGCAACTGGCATCGGTTGTGACTGTCGCAAACAGGGTGGACTGGGCGATGCCGAATCGAACTTCTTTGCCTTCCATGTTGCCGCCGGGCTGCGAGCTGCCATAGGCATGAGCAACTCCCATCTGCGTGACCATGGGGTTGCCGCGCTGCTCAGCCCAGTAGCAGACGAATACGCCGACAAAGAAGAGCGTCGACATGGCGGCGAATATGGCCCAGCCCTGCCTTGTATCTTTCACCGCCTTGCCAAACATGTAAGTGAGGCCGGCTCCCAGGGAGAAGATCAGCACGATCTGGAGATAGTTGGAGAGGGGCGTGGGGTTTTCATAGGGGTGGGCGGAGTTGGCATTGAAGTATCCACCACCGTTGGTGCCGAGCATTTTGATGGAGAGCTGTGAGGCGAGCGGCCCCTGCTCGATGGTTTGGGGAGCCCCTTCCAGCGTCTGCGCGGTAACGGGCCCTTTGAAGTTCTGGATGCAGCCTTGCCATACGAAGAACAACGTGGTGAGCACGCAGACGGGCAGCAGAACATAGAGTGTGCAGCGAGTCACGTCCGCCCAAAAATTTCCGATGGTTTTGACGGTCTGGCGGGCAAACCCCCGGATCAGGGCAACGGCAACCGCGATGCCGACCGCCGCGGACACAAAATTCTGCACGGCGAGTGCAGCCATTTGTGTCATGTAACTCATGGTGACATCGGGCGAGTACGACTGCCAGTTGGTGTTGGTCATGAAACTGACAGCGGTGTTGAACGCGAGATCCGGGGTGATGGGCGTGGCGCCGGCGGGAGCATTTGCGGTTGAAAAGTGCATGGGGTTCAACGGCAGATAACCCTGCAGGCGCTGAAAGAGATAGACAAACAGGAAGCTGAAGATGCTGAGCGAGATCAGCGACGCCGCATACTGGACCCAGCTCTGTTCCTCTTCCGGGCTGATGCCGCTGAGTCGGTAAATGAGCCGTTCGATCGGCACTAACACGGGGTGCAGAAGCGTGCGCTGGCCCTCAAACACCCGATACATATACGATCCGACGGGCCTGGTGATCGCGACGATGATCCCGAAGAAGACCAGGATCTGCAGAATTCCGATCAATGTCATGGCATGGCCTCAGAACTTTTCCGGTCGCAGCAGAGCGTAGACCAGGTAAACAAACAGGAATGCCGTGACCACACCGGCAAGGGCGTATTCCATTCCGTCCTCCTACAGCCGCTCTGAGACTTTGGTGAAGCCCCAGAGCAGGGCGAAAAATGCGATTGCAATTGCAAGGTAGAAAAGGTCCAACATAGGTGCCTCTCTTCGTATCAACTCGAAAGCTATGTTGCCCCCGAGGAGCTAAACGGCGCATAAACGGCTCGTAACGCCGGAATAAACTCCGGTGACGTGGGGAAATAGCTGAACTCTGAGGGGGTGAACGCGGAGAGGCTACTGGGGGGTATGGAAGCGATATCCGGCCCAGGCGTCCGTCAGCAGAATGGCAGGCCTGGATGGATCGGGCTCGATTTTCTTGCGCAGGCGGTTGATGAACACTCTGAGGTACTCGAGCTCATCGCCATAGTCCGGACCCCAGACAGCCTGCAGCAACTCGCGATGAGGGATTGTTTTGTTGGGTCGTGCGAGAAGGTAGGAGAGAACATCGAATTCCCGCGCGGTGAGACGCGACGTGTGCCCAAGGACTGTGACTTCCCGGGACGACAGCGAGATGTTCACACCGAGCGCGGTGAGGGGGCGCAGGTCTGATGGATCGGGGCCCTGCGGCAATCGCCGCAAAGTGGCGCGAATGCGTGCGAGGAGCTCCGGCATGCCGAAGGGCTTGGTGACGTAGTCATCCGCGCCTGCGTCGAGAGCCTGCACCTTTTGTTGCTCGGTATTGTTGACGGTCAACATGATGATGGCGATCTCGGGGCCGGAGCGGATCATTCGGCAGGTTTCCATTCCGCCCATGCCGGGCATGTTCAGATCCAACAGCACCAGATCGTACGTACTTCTGCGCAACTCCTCGAGTCCTTCTTCTCCGGAGCGCGCGTCATTCACCTCGTAACCGTGAGAGGTTAGTGTGGATCGCATGACCCGGCGGATCTGCGGGTCGTCATCGATGACCAGAACTCTGGCGACACTCATGCGGCAAAGCTTTCCCGGGCAATCGGCAGGCTCAGGAAGAAGTGCGATCCTTTGCCTGGATTGCTCGACAACCAGATGTCCTCGCCGTGAGCGCGCATGATCTCACGGGCAATGGAGAGGCCCAATCCGGTCCCTTGAATGTGCTGCCTGTTCTTGCTCCGGTAGAACTTCTCGAAGACATGCGCCTGCTCGTCTTCCGGGAGCCCTTCGCCGTGATCTTCTATCTCGAGGAGCACCTTTCCGTCAGCGAGGCGGCCGGAGATGCCGATGGGGCGGTCAGGCGGAGAGTATTTCAACGCGTTGTCAAGGACGTGCGTGATCACGAGCCGGATCAAATCAGAATCGACTCTGACCATGGGCAGGTCATCTGGAACGGAGAGCGCAATTTGGCGCTCCTGCGTCTGCGATTTCATTCTGCGAAGCGCGCTAGTGACGAGGGAGCCGGGAAAATAGTCGCCCAGATTGAGACCGAAAGTTCCGCCTTCGATTCGGGCGAGTTGGATGGCATCCGTTACCAGTCTTGCAAGGCGATCGGCCGACTCATCCACGATCGTGATGAGCTCCTGGTGATGCGGATTCAACTCGGATGGAGAAGACGATAGCAGATCGGTGGTAACTGCCTTGATGGACGTCAACGGTGTCTTGAACTCGTGAGCGATCGCATCCAGCATTGTCGATTTCAGCTCTTCGCTTTGTCGTGCCACTTCAGCGCGAGTCACGGCTCGCTGCGAGGCGGCTCGTTCCAATGCGATGGCGACAAGGTTCAGCAACGAGTTCAGCGCCGCATCTGAAAAGATGCCGGCACACACGGCAATGCTGCCAATGGGCTCGCCTCCCAATCGTACGGGAGTGATGATGGCCGCGTGTTCAAGATCGCGCAGCTGCGCCGATCGTGCCGCGGACTCGCGAAGCTTTGCCTCCATGCCGCACCCCGAGAATCCTGCCATGCAGGTTTCGACACCGTCAGCGACGTATAGGGCCACGGCGGGACAGGCGCAGGTTTGCGCGATGTGCTGAACAATCTGCGTGGCGATGGGTTGGGCCGGATCTGTGAGCAGGAGGGCGCGGCTGAGCGCATACAGCCTTTCGATTTCGTTTTTTCCGGCTTCTGCTTCGAGGGCCCGTCGTTTTTCGCGGGCGGAGAGCTGGCTGGCTGTCAGGGAGGTGGCCAGAAATGCGAAGAGCGCGACCCAGTTCTGGGGATCGGCGATGGTCAGCGCGCCGACCGGAGGCAAAAAGAAGAAGTTGAAGCAGAGCATCGCGGCGATGGATGCGGCTGTGGATTCAGCAATGCCCCCCTTTGTCGCTATCAGCAGCACCGCCACCAGGTAGAGGAATCCCACGGTGGGGGCGTTGATGGGCACGCAGCGAATCAGGACAAGAGTGATAGCGCCAATGAGGGCGAGAGCGGCGCAGATTCTAAGAAGCAGGATGGCGGACTGGCGCGGAAGAAGAATAGGAAGGCCCGTTCGCTCGGGGCGGCGGGCCGAGAGGGCGCTTGTCACGATTGCGTCCGTATCCTTCGCTTCTCGTAAAGTGGGCATACTGCAGTGGAAGGCGGTCATCGTTCAGGGGAGTCACTCAGCGCATGAAAGCAGCCCACCGTCACAATGTCCGGATTCGTCGACTTGTATCGTATCGCTTCAGGCGTAAACGATGCATAAACGAATGCGAACTGCGGGTTGTTGAAGATGCGCAGGCCGGCATTTTCCGGCTCCATGCTCTTTTCGGATCGACGAGGATGGCGCTGTCATCTCGGTTCCGTCGAGGAGAACCAGGAGATGTCCATTCCAACCTTCACGATGAACTGAGTCTGCCTGCCGAACTGGTTGAGAGGGAATGAGACATAGGGAGAAAGCACGCATTGTTTCTCTCTGCGCGAGGTGCGGCTAAACCCGATCTGCATGGTTTGCGCCAGCTGGTTTTGCGCGAACTGGTAATAGGAATCCCATTCGACGTACTCGGTCGCGCCAAAGCGACGTGTATTGATGGTGCAGTCCGGCTCGAACTCATCGATCTTAGCGCCGCGAGACACGTGGATCGAGCGATTGTAGTTGAACACGCAGTTGAGCTCGTTGCGGTCAGTGGGGACTGCCGTGAAGCCCCATGCCGGTTTGATGATCGTGGTGTTGCCCCCGAGTTGCGAGTTGGTTGCCGTCTGAAGCGTGAATTCGACGGCTGCTCCGGTTCGGAAACGCCTGCTTAAGTAAAGGTTGCCGCCGAACTGGGGTTCGATGTCGCCGAGGCCGAAGGCAGTCTGTGCCGAGTTGGTCTGGAGGATGAAAGGAACCGTGACGGCAACCCCCAGGCGCTTTTGCGGCCCGAATCCATAGACTCCTCTCAGCCGGAATCGATTGGCGGTCACATCGCGTTGCTGCTGCTTGTAGTCGTACCGGTAGACCAGGTACGAGCGCAGGTAGGTGACATCCGATCTGGCCGCCTCCTGCTGCATTTCCGCTGAGACATTGGGGATGGCGGGGGACGTGGGCGCCGGTTGGGCGGCGGAGGCCGGTGGGCCGGAAGAGGGCGTTTGCGCCGGGAGATCGAACACGGCCGCGCAGAATGTGACGAGCAGTATCGAGAGCGGTTTCAGCGGGCCCTTCATCATTTCCGTGGCTGCAACCATATGGCCCGGAGGAAGGGAAAGAGACTGCGACTTCTGCCAGTTCGCGCGTACCATGCAGGAGCCGGCGGAGACTGGCAGGGCATTTGGATGGGGAGTTTCCAGTTCGGTAGTATGGTCCGAAAGGACTTCCCCGTGCCGAACCCTACATTTGTAGCTCCTTCTTCCATGGCCAACTCTTCCCGTCTGTATCTCAGCGAACTGGCGCCGGGCGCGGTGCAGTCAGAGATTCGCGCCATGAGCGCGGCCTGCGAGTCCATGGGCGGCATCAACCTGGCGCAGGGTGTGTGCGACACGCCGGTGCCGCAGGTGGTGGAGGCCGAGGCGCTGGCCGCGATTCAGCGCGGGGACAACATCTATACCCGGATGGATGGGATTGCGCGGCTGCGTGCGGCGATCGCGGCCAAGCAGCGGGGCGATTACGGGCTGGACTACGACCCGGAGACGGAGGTGATGGTGGCCTCAGGCGCGACGGCAGGGCTGCATGCCGCAGCTATGGCGCTGCTGAATCCGGGTGACGAAGTGATTCTCTTTGAGCCGTTCTATGGGTATCACGTCGCGACTCTGAAATCGCAACGAGTCACGCCGGTACCGGTAGCGCTGGCGGAGGCCGATTTTGGGCTCGACGTGGATGCGCTGCGTGCGGCGATTACGCCGCGGACGCGGGCCATCCTGCTGAACACGCCGGCTAATCCGAGCGGAAAGGTGTTCACCCGCGAAGAGACGGAGGCGGTTGCCGAGGTGTGCCTGGAGTTTGACCTGTTCCTGTTTACGGACGAGATCTATGAGTACTTTGTCTACGATGGGCAGGAGCACGTTGCGCCGGCAACTCTGCCGGGCATGCGGGAGCGGACCATTGTTATTTCGGGGTTCTCAAAGACGTTTTCGATCACCGGCTGGCGGCTGGGTTATGTGACGGCGGACGCGCGCTGGATGGGAGCGATGGCCTACTTCCACGATCTGACTTACGTGTGCGCGCCTTCGCCCTTTCAGCATGGCGCGGCGGCGGGACTGGAACTGCTGCCGGCGAGTTTCTATCAGCAGATTGCCGCGGATCACCAATCGAAGCGGGAGCGGATGGTTTCAGCGCTGCGGGATGCGGGACTGACGCCGACGGTGCCCGCGGGGGCCTATTACGTGCTCGCCGAGGCGTCGGTGCTTCCGGGGTTGTCGGCTGCGGAGAAGGCGCGGGCACTGCTGAAGGCTACGGGCGTGGCCGCGGTGGCGGGAAGCGCGTTCTTCAGCAAAGGCCGCGGCGAGAACCTGCTGCGGTTCTGTTTCGCCAAACAGGATGCGGCGCTCGACGAAGCCTGCGCGCGCTTGAGACGCCTGGGCGGCGGCTGAGGCGTGGAACGGATGAGCCGTTTCAGAGCGTTTTTTGCCACTTGATGCGGGTATAGGCGATGCGGAAGAGTTGGCGCTCGGAGTTGCGCTGGCTGTTGGAGCCGGCCTCGCACACCATCATGGCCAGGTCGCAGTCGTGCTCGCGGGCATAGGCGATGCGAGCCTGGAGGAGCGCCGCCTGCAGGCCGCGGCTGCGGTGTTCCGGCACGGTGGAGGCGCCAGCGAGCAGGGCGATGCCCTGGTAGATGGAAAGGGCGCCGGCAGCGGCAGGGATTCCGTCCAGCAAGGCCAGGAAGCAGGCCATGCCCTCGCGGGCGGTGAGCAGCGCTCCAGTCTGGTCAAGAAAATCTCTGAGCTCGGGATGTTCGTGCGTCCAGCCGCGGGTGCTTACCTCTGTCCAGAGGGTGGCTTCGGCGGGGCCGATGAGGCGGACATCAACGCCGGAGGGCGGGCCGCCGACGCGTGGCGGGTCGGCTGATTGCGTGGCCAGATAGAGTACGTTGCTGATCTCCATGGGGCGATAGCCGCGGTCGCAGAGCAGCCGCAGGGTGGAGATTCCAACGAATGGGCTGATTTCATGCTGGGTGGACGAACCCCGCTCGCTGAAGAAGCGTTCGATTGCGGCGAGAGCGTCGGGGGTGGCCTCCTGGTGCATGCCGAGGCCGAAGGTTTGGGTGGTGGGCGAATCGACGCCGTCATAGACGACGTCGGCTCCGGCGATGCGGACGGCCTCGGAGGCGGACTCAGGAAAGAGACGCCTGCGGACCAGAGCAAACTGCGCGCATGCGTACCCCTCGGCGGCTTCGAGGCGCCGGGAGAGAGCGAGGTCCGCAAAGAGAGGAGGTTCCATCTGGTTGAACTCGGATGCGTGCGGCCCAGTATACCGACATTCTCAGGGAGGCGGTCTCCGATATTGCAGGGAAGCTGAAGCGGGGTGCGTCCGGAGTCAGGAGGGAACTCAGGCTGCGGGCTTCCTTGATCGCGAGTCAGCACGCGCGGACTGCGGCTTGGAGTCTTGACGGCCGCGGAGCAGGCGGGGTTTGCCGCAAGCGCCGCACCTCCAGGGATAAAGCCCGAAGAGGGGCAGCACGCGCTTGCGGAGGAAGCCGTGTCTTTTGGCGCGGTGGAACTCATGGTGGCCACAGATTCGACAATTCATGGGGAATCCTGACGGAGCGGGGATTTGTATCAGCCCAGGGGAATGTGACGCAGGTCTAAGTACCCGTCGAGACGGGGGGCACAACACTTCTAGAGAATACAGGAGCAGGTTACGCGCAGGGAATCGGTAATCTTACCGAACGCGTATGGGAGCGGGATGTGCTGATCCCGTTGCGCCGACGGGCGCCCTGGGTTTGAGAGGCTACGGAGTTCGAGACGCTAGGACTGCGGGAACGTGCGCCGGGGTGCTCAGGCGACGTGGCGCTGCGGGATCAGGATCGGACGGGCCTGGGCGCAGGGCGGGCGGGCACGGTGGCTGACGGCGAGGACTGCCGGGGATTGCGGATCTCGGGTTCCTCATACTTCTGGTAGTAGAGACGAGTCTTGCGGCAGAAGACGCATTCCCAAGGAAAAAGGCCGAACAAGGGAAAGATGGTGCGCTGGAAAAAGCCGTTTCTGCTCTCGCGGCGAAGTCCCTGTGGTGCGCCGCATTTACGACAAATCATGGCAGGCCCCTGAAACGAAAGGTGAAGCAGAACGGGTTCTGCTTCTCCGGAATCCGGATGAGGCTGGCGGGCCCGCCGGATGCGCCGGAGTGGCGGACTGGCGGGCGGGAGGCCTCTTGCCATTACCTTCTATTACCGCGGTGCATTTCTGCGTGACGTCGGTCACGAATGTGAGTTATGTTTTTCGGATTTGGGTCTCGGTGAGCGGCGGTGCCATTTCGGAAGTGGGAGGCGGGCTTCGCAGTGTTTACTTATAGATAAACATTCTACAAAAACAGGACGGCGGATTGGGTTAGACCTTTCGCTCAATATTCGCGTTTTCTTCGGGTTCGGGGCGAAAACGTAAGCTTTAAATAGGTTTGCTGTTAACTTTATTATTTTATTGTATTTAGCCACTTTTTTCGACTTCATTAGCTTGCAGCGAATGGGGGTGAAACCCTATTAGTTTTCTGGTTAACAGGCTGCTTCGGGTTATAGAACCGTTTGTGATGCGGTATGCGAGATTGCGCAGAGCCTCGCACAGGCAGAGGACTGAAGTATGGAACAGGGTGATCCCGCGTGGCTGTGGCGGCGGTCACACAAGAGAAAGCCCGACGAGGACGGCGGCGGCGCAGTTCGTTCTGGCTAAAACAGGTCGGGAATGGAGTGGAAGGCGATGCGGGTAGGGGCGGCCTTGTAAGCGCTGAGCATGGTGGCGGGGGCGAGGGTGCTGAGGCCGTATTTCTGATTGAGCTGGTCCATTGCCTTGAGGAGCTTGGCGCGGCTCTGTTCATCTTCGGAGGCGTCGAAGAGGGAGAGGGTGTGGAGGCGGTCGGGGACCAGGCCATTGAGGGTGACGCCGACGAAGTAGGGGTGCTGATAGGAGGGGGTGTCGGGCTGCTGATCCCATAGTTTGCGCAGGGCGGCGATGAGGGTCTGGTTGTCCTGGGACTCGATGATTTTGAGTTCGGCGTGGAATCCTTTGGCCGGAACCCCGAAGCTGGAGACGGGGGTGGGGGCGCCCTGCGGGGTGCGGGGAACGGAGAAGCCGACGGCGAGGCCGACGCTGGAGGCCCAGAGCCGGTTGGAGCGGAGGCGCATGGCGGCTTTGTGGAGGAGCTTGTGGCCGACGGCCCAGGCTTTTTCGCGGGTGCGCATGTCGGGGGAGAGGACGTGCTGATGGCTGAGGGACTTGAGGTGCTCGGTTTCGGACATCTCGAAGTCTTCGCCGCGCAGCCAGTGCCAGAGCCGCTCTCCCCAGACCGATCCCCAGAGCTGGCCGGCGTGCTCGGTATCGAGGGCCATCAGGTCGGCCATGGTGTTGATGCCGCGGTCGTTGAGGCGTTTGTCGGTTTTGGCGCCGATGCCGGGAAGATCGCGGAGGGTGAGGCGGGAGAGGGCCTCGGGAAGGATGTCTTTGGGGAGGGCTACGAGGCCGTCGGGCTTTTCCATATCGCTGGCGACCTTGGCGAGGTAGCGGTTGGTGGCGAGGCCGACGGAGCTGCGCAGGCAGGTGCCGACGCGCTCGCGGATGGTTTCTTTGACTTTTCGGCCGAGGGCGAGGGCATTGAGCAGGGGGCGTTCGCGTCCCATGAGGCGGCAGGCCATCTCGTCGATGGAGCAGACGGCGGTGACGGGGACGCAGGACTCGACGGCTTCGACGACGCGGTGGTGGTATTCGGTATAGAGCTCGTGGCGGCCCTCGACGAGGACGATGCCGGGGCACATGCGTTGGGCGTCGGCTACTACGGTGCCGGTCCGGACGCCGAAGGCTTTCGCTTCGTAACTGGCTGCGATGCAGCAGGTTGTGTCGGCCAGCATGGGGACGACGCCGACCGGCTTACCGCGCAGTTCGGGGCGGTCCTGCTGCTCCACGGAGGCGAAGTAGGAGTTCAGGTCGACGAAGAGCCAGTTGACGTGGGGAGCGTTTTCGGGGCGAGGGGGAGATTCCGCGAGGGGGGGCGAAACAAACGGGCCGGAGGAATCGTCCAAACCGTAAGATTTGCGAGTTCCGGAAGCCGCTTCCACATTGGGATTATCGCCTAAAGAAATTGATCGGGAAGGCATGGCTAGTTGTATTTTTCTAGTGCTACACTGGTCGGCACAGATTCAACAACTGAGCATTTGTCCGCTGAACAGCGGGTCGGCCTTGGGGTGCATCTGACTTAAGAGGAGTCGCTGACAAGCGAACGTCCATATATGCATAGCTTGTTTCAATGGTTGATCGCGAGCGGTAGCCTTCTGGCACTGGTGGTGACGGCTGGCGTAGCCGTACTGCTGGT
>NZ_DASXYM010000038.1:0-74083 GCF_036502485.1 Occallatibacter sp.
TTTCCGATCTTTGCACCGCCACTCAGGGAGAGGCGGAGCGATATCCCGATGCTGGTGCGGCATTTTGTGGCCACGCATAGCCGGCGCATGGGCAAGGTGATCGAGACGATTCCTGATGCCACCATGGATGCGCTGGTGAATTGGGGATGGCCGGGGAATATTCGCGAGCTGGAAAACATGCTCGAGCGGGCCGTGATCCTGACGCGCGGAGCTGTGCTGTATGTTCCACTGGCGGAGCTTGAGACGCCGATGGACGAGAATGAGGATGATGGCGAAGAGATGGGCGAGCCAGCCACGCTGCACGCCGCGGAACGCGAACATATATTAAAGGTGCTGCGCGAGTGCAAAGGACTGATTGGCGGCGCCGACGGCGCGGCCGCGCGACTGGGCCTGAAGAGGACCACGCTCAACTCGAAGCTGAAGAAGCTGCGGATCGAGCGGAAGGAATACATGTAAAGGCAGCGGCGGAGTTACAGAGTTACAGAGGCAGACGAACGGTTTCGGCCCTTCTCTAACCGTTAGCGTGACCGTCGCCTCCCACATCCAGTCAAGTGCAATTACTGAGATGATCGCCGCATTCGCCTGAATAGCGTTTTCCGCTCCCTCTGTCCCTCTGTCCCTCTGTCCCTCTGTCCCTCTGTCCCTCTTTCCCTCTTTCCCTCTGTCCCTCTTTTCCTCTGTCCCTTCGTCCCTCACCTCTGTCCCTCCTCCCGCGTCTCGTGACGAAATTAAGTCACTGGCGAAATGTCGTCATCGTCACTTGTCGTCAGTTGGTCATCGTCACGGGCGGCTCTCTTCGTCACATCCTGGTAAAACCTTTGAAATCAGCGCGGCCCAGGGAGGTTGCCGGCGTGTGTGGGTTTGGCATGCCATCTGCATATAAGTAGGGCGACGGCAAAGGATGGGCCAGCATACGTTAAGGATTTCGATTCAGGAAAACGACAACTCGATCGGGTTCACGCTGGTGGGTCGTCTTGCCGGGCCCTGGGTGGCAGAACTCGAGAGAGTGTGGAAGGACGTTTCTCCGCGGCTCGAAATCAAGAAGCTGTCGCTCGACCTGCGTGACTTGACTTACTCGGACCTGGCAGGAAAGCGAGTACTGCGCGAAATGTTTTCACTCAATCATGCGGAGTTTGTTACGGACTCTGACTGGTCGCAGTATCTCGCCGAAGAGATCAAAAACAGCAATGAAATGCTAGCCCATGGGAGGGCCTGACGATGGAATGTACACAGAACACAACAACCACCTGCAGAAACAAGGCCGTCCAGCACATGGGTGAATTTTTCAATAACTGGTTGCTCCCCGCACTGGAAGACTGGGCAGCTATGGAGCACGCTCACTCCTACGCTTCCAACCACACACTGTTCGCGGAGAAGGAAGAGGTTCGCGGATTGTATGTGGTGCTCGACGGCGAGGTCCGGCTCTCGATCAACTCGAGCGAGGGCAAGCGCCTGAGCCTGCGGATTGCGCGCAAAGGCGATGTGCTGGGACTTTCGTCAACTTTGTCGGGCGCCTCTTACGAGATGACGGCGGAGACGCTGTATCCCGCGAAGGTTGCGCTCATTGGCCGCCGCGAGTTCCTCGGCTTCCTCTCGCGCCACCCTGAGATTTATATGAACGTGACGGAAGAACTGAGCCGGCACGTTTCGATGGCCTGCCACCAGCTTCGCACGGTGGGTCTCTCTGCCACGGCGCCGGAGAAACTGGCGCGGCTGTTGCTGGACTGGAGCGAAAACGACCTGTCGACCGCTTCGTGCGGAAGGGTGCGCTTCTCGCTGACACACGAAGAGATAGGCGAGTTCATCGGCGCATCGCGGGAGACCGTCACGCGCACGCTGAGCACGTTCAAGCATCGCCGCCTGGTTTCGTTCCGCGGATCGATGCTGGAGATTCCCAACCGCACGGCGCTGGCAAGTTACGCCGGAGCATAACAGCAGTCAGGCTTTCGTAAGTGATTTCTCCCCAGGCTTAAGCACGCTTGTGAACGAGTGCAGACAGAACCAATCAATAGCAAACCAGCACCGAGAGATCTGCACTCTTCACAATCGCAATCCATAACCGTTACCAACCTTCATTGCAGGTCAAAGTTATCCGGGTTACCAGGTGGTTTTGAATCAAAGAATGAACGCCAGAGTCAAATGGGCCAAGGTAGTTGTGAATCAACGGTCATAGCAGTCAAGGGCCATTTAAGTCGATTCAGACTCTTCATTCGGGTCAAGGTAATCTGTTTCCTGAGAGTTGCACTCAAGGGTTCATGCACGCAGATTGGTCGGTCCCAGGTTATTCATGCATGGCGGCCGGGTTTGACAATCAGGTAAACCGCAGCAGAAGTAAGCGGCAGACGACTGAATCAGGAACCAGGGATCGTCGGACTGCCGCGTTGTTTGCTCATTCCTGTTCATGCACTGTTCCGACGCCGGGGCGGCACAGTGGTCACGATGATCAGCCCGGGCATGCATCCGGCTTCATTTGGTTTTGTTTTTGTCATTCTGCTCTCTTCGGCAGGTGCATTCTGCTCGTCTCTGCATCGCACCTGCCTCAACTTTCGATCTGCTCTCTGCCCCTCCTTGCTTTCCTCGTCTTTGAGACTCCTGCTGACAATCTGCTGACGCTACAATGAGGCCACCGCAACAAGGAGGCCTCATGCGCAGAGTTTTCTATGCTCTTCCGGTACTGTTTTCTCTTTTGCTGATGAACGTTGCCGTGCTGCACGGACAGGGTGCGCCGCCGCAGGGCGCGGCCGACCAGCCCTACACCGTGGAGTACTACTACAAGGTGCAGTGGGGGCATCAACAGGAGTTCCTCGATCTCTTCCTCAAAAACCACTATCCCTTGCTGAAGAAGATGGTCTCGTCGGGACGGATGCTGGGGGTGAAGCTTGAGACCCCTGCCTACCACACCACCGAAGATGGGCGCTGGGATTATCGCGTGACCATCCGGTTCAAGAACTCGACGGTTGCCACGACGGCCAATCCCGACGAGGAGAAGCTCATCCAGGAACTGTGGCCCGATCAGACCGCGTACAAGCACGAGGAGCAGCGGCGGTTCGAGATTCTGATTGCACACTGGGATTTGCCGGTGACGGAGATTACGCCGAAGGGCAGTGGTCAGTAATCAGTGGTCGGTGATTAGTGATCAGGTGATCAGTGGTGGTCAGGTGGTCACTTGGGCGGTGCGCCAACGCCTGACCCGTGAACTAACCCCGAACCCTGTCTTTCAGGGCCGGTTGCGCCATTGCTGGACGAGGTCTTCGGCGGCTTGGGGCCAGGTGGGAAACTCGAAGTCGAAGCCAGACTCGAGCAGGCGCGCGGGAATGACGCGGCGGCTCTTGAGCAGGAGCTCGGTTTCCGTGCGATGGAAGAATGCGGCGAGTTCAAGTAGCGGCGCTGGAGCCGGAATGCCGTTGGGCATGCCGCAGGCATCGCGCAGCGCCGCCATGAAATCGCGATTGGGCAACGGGTGCGGGCTGGAGAGGTTAACGGGACCCTGGAGGTCGTCGCGCGCGATGAGGAATTCCACGGCGCGGGCGAAGTCGAGGGGATGAATCCAGGAGACGAATTGCCGGCCGTTGCCCTGGGTTCCACCCAGGCTGAAGCGAACCAGATTAATCAGAATGGACAACGGGCTGCCGGCGTTGGGAGTCATCACCACCGCGCTGCGCAGGGCGACTTTGCGGGTGTGCGGGGTGAACGAGGAAACGAAGGCGGCCTCCCAGTCGGTGGCGACTCTGATGGAGAAGCTCCAGGGGTCGCGGGCGCTGCGAGGATCAGAGACGGCATGGCGTCCGCCAAATTCGCCGATGTACTCATCCATCGGCTGGTCGTAGGAATGGCGGTAAATGGTGGCTGTGGAGGCGTTGAGCCAGACTTTGGGCGGGTCGGCCAGGGTGGAGATGACACGGGCGAGGAGTTCAGTGGAGTCGATGCGCGAGCGGTAGATGGAGTCACGGTTTTCGGGGGTGTAGCGGCAGTTGACGCTGTGGCCGGCGAGGTTGATGCAGACGTCGGCGTGCTCCAGGCGGTCGATCCACTGGCCTTCGTGCTCGCCATCCCAGAATACGGTTTGCCAAGTTGCGGCGAACGGGCTGCGGGTGAGCACGGTGACGTGATGGCCGCGCTGCTGGAAATGCGCTGCGAGCAGGCGGCCGATGTGGCCGCTGCCTCCGGGGATCACGATGCGAAGGGGATGGGCGAGGGGCATCAGGCTTCCTCGTAAAGAACGCGCAGAAGGTCGGCGGCGCGGCGGTGAAGCGGCTTCATGAGCGGCAGGCCGGCGAATTTGAGAAGAATCAGAATGATGCGCCGGGACTGGTCGAAGAGGAACTCGGTGCGCGATTGTTTGGGGGAGCGGTCGTAGACCCAGAAGAGAATGAGGCCCATCTGGTAGAGCCAGAGGAGGCGCGGCAGGTAAGGAAGGATCGAGCGGGGCAGGCGTACGCGGGAGTCGTCAACGGCGCGGGTGAACCAGGCGAGGTCGGCGTCGCGGATGGCGGCGGTCTGGGGACTGAAGGGCGAGACGGGATGGGTGGGGTCGACGTGCGCGGAGAGTGCGCGGAGCAACTCGCGATTGGGCGCGAAGGTAACGAACTTGAGGCCGATGATCTCGCGCAGACGCTGTTCGAGCGAGGTTGCTGCGGAAAGGATGCGCTCGGCCTGGGGAGCCATCTGCTGCTGTGCCTGAGCGTAGAAGGCGAGCACGAGAGCATCTTTGGAGTCGAAGTAGTAGTATGCGGCGCCGACGGCCATCCCGGCGTGGGCAGCGATGTCGCGCATGGTGGCGGACTCGAAGCCGCGCTCGCGGAAGACAGTGAGCGCCGCGGCGAGGATGCGGGCGCGGGTCTGTTTGGATTTTGTGGGCTGGATGGTCATGGCGGTCACGAAGCGGTTGCTTGGGTCGGAGTGGGGCGGCGGAACAGCGCCAGCAGGAGCAGGTTGAAGACGTACAGGGCGCCGAGGAGGAGGAGAAGAAAGCCGAGCTTGATAGTGAGGACCTCAGTCAGGTCGGGCAATGCGGTTCATGGGCATGGAAGTCTGGACGGTGAGGACGAAGTAGCCGGCGCAGACCAGGAGGTAGCCGAGATCGAGCAGGCGGCGGATGGCGCGGGCAAGGGTGGGGTTGGAGCCGCAGCAGTCGCGGAGGAAGAGGGCTCCCGCACGGTGCAGGATGTGGAGGAGTGCGAGGACGAGTGCCAGACTGGCGAGAGAGTAGATGGCGTAGTAGTGGGCGAGGTACTGGGGCCAATCGGTTGGGCGCATGGCGTTTCTCCTCCGGGAAGGGAATATTTTGAACATGTTCAAAATAAAGATGCGCGTGTGCGGGTCGGAGAGTCAAGTGGTTTTTGAATCTGTTCAAAAGATAGAGCAATTGACGAGAATCCGAATCGCAGTTGTCCGAGGAAAGGGGGCGTGATCTTTCGGAAAGTTGATCTGCTGTGGGGACGCAACGGGCAGGCAAATGCGGGGAGCGAGCGAGGGCGTTGTGCGGGCCTGCGCGCAGAGGGTACGAAGCCCGGACGGGGAGCAGCCGCCGGCAATTATGAGCGGGGCGGCTGGTAGGGGTATCCGGCCATGTACATGCGGCGGCGGCGGGCGTGGCGGATCTCACGGATGACCACGAAGAGGATGAGGGTGAGGATTAACAGCGGAGTCCAGAAAAGCCAGGCGGGCTGAACCACGCGGTCGCCGCCATTGGTGACGTTCTCCCCGGCGCGGAAGTCGGCGAACATGCAAACGATGTCTTTGCCGACGGTGACATTGTCGCCGAGGCGCACGGAGCCGAAAAACTTGACGAGGTCTTTGCCGATGCTGGAGCTGTCGGCGAGCGTGACGTCGCCGAAGAAGTTGACGACATCCTTGTTGGCCTGGCCGTCAATGCGCACGCTGCCGAAGAAGACGACAATGTCGCCGTTGACGGTGCCGCGGTTGTCGACACTGCAGAAGAAGCAGACGGCGTCGTGAATGGTTTCGCCGGGAGCGACACTGATATTGCTGCCGAACTGGACGTTATCCTTTTCGGCGAAGGCTGCGGTCGAGGATGCTCCGAGTGCGACGGCGAGCAGTGTGAGGGCGAGCAGACGTAGGCGCATGGAAGCCTCCTTTTTCCTGATACGCGGGTGGGATGCGTTTCGTTCCCGCAATCAAGAGGATGGGATCAGTGTAGCGCAGAAGAGTGCCTTCATCTCGAGGCAAGCGGCTTCCTGGAAATCCTTTGCCATGCATCAATACGGCTGAATCAATACAACTTTGTTCGGCTGTCCAGGGTGCGATTTATCGAAAGGTCCTACGTAAGCGGACCCGTATTTCCAAACAAACTGGCCCGCTACGTCGGGGTGACCTGAAGACCTTTGGGCGGCGCGACTTTGGGAACTTGGCCTGCGGAGATAATGCTGCCACCATGTTTGATACAAGTGTCGACTCCACATCTATTGATGTTCGTTTCGAAATCGAGCGAGGAACTCGCAGTTCGTACTCGTCTTATCTCCCGATTCCATGACTGGCATGTGGATTTCAAACATTGGACCATCTCCCAAATGGTTCCTGAGGGGACTTGTTCGCGCCCTTCCGCGACGAGACTTAGGATGGCACATGAAAATTGAGCATCGTAGAAAGGGAATGGGCCATCATTCGCGATTTCGAACTGCTTGTTAATGAACTGTTCAGATGGATCGAGGTGACCGATGATGCGATCGAAACTCTCTGAAGGAACTGTACTCCTATAGACAAAGAGTAAGCAGTACGGAAATGGCGGCGAGCGCTTTCCGTCTCCCTCTTACAACGACATGTACGCTTCGCCAAGCTCTGTCGAGTACCCCGGGTGCTGTTACAACGGTGAGTGCGATGCAGCCTGAGCTTTATTCTCTGGCCGTGCCGTTTTCGACCCGTCTTGTAGCGCGTCCTTTTAGGTTCGTGGCCAACGCGGTTTCGCTTGCGCTTCTTCGATATTGACGATCACTAAGAATTATCACGAGCAGCGGAGAGGCGGCGAGGCTCTCGCGTCGCACTAGAGTAGTTTTGTCAGGCGCAGGTGCGTGTCACAATGCGTTTCCAAATGACAATAAAATGCGACATTTGGAGGACTCCATTTGCGCCGCCCCGTTGCAAGCGCTGCTTAGAACTCGAGGCGCATGCCTAGCTGGAGGCGCCGTGGTGGGGCGACGGAGGTGACTTCGCCGAAGCCGGAGGAGGTGGCGACGGTGTTGACGGAGCCGGGATTGTCGTGGTTCAGGACGTTGAATGCCGCGGCGGAGAAGCCGACGTGGGGGGACTCGTCCTCTTTGCTGCCGGTGAGGGCGAAATCGTGGCCCCAGCGCAGGTCGAGGCTGGTGTAACTGGGGAGTCGCTCGCTGTTGCGCGCCACGCCGTCGGGACGAGCGTTGTAGAGGCTGTCGCCGTAGGGGTCAGTACCGGTGATGATGGTCCAGGGGCGGCCGCTGTTGGCCCAGATTCCGGCGGCGAGGTTGAAGACGCTGTCGGGGTGGAACATGGCGTACATGCCGACGCGCTGGCGGCGATCGAAGCTGGCGTCCGACCAGTTGTTGTTGGGGTCGTACTGATTCTGGGGGTACCAGCCGAGACCGTCGGAGTTGGACGCGTAGTGCGCCCAGGTGTAGCGGCCCCAGCCGGTGAACCACTTGTTGAGGCGGCCGCGATACGAGGCGTCCATTCCGGAGCCTTGCATGAAGCCCTGGGGTTGCATTTCGCGGATGCGGCCGTAAGCGGGATCGGGACGCACGGTGTAGCCGGACTGCGGTGTGGGAGCGTTGATGTCGAGGGAGCGGAAGGTGCCGATCTGGCGCATGGAGTAGACGCTGATGTTGGCGGTGGCCTTTTCGCCAAGCTGGCGCTCGATGGAGAGGCCGTAGTGCATCTCGTAAGGGATGCGGGCGTGGGGCTGAAGCTGAACGCGCTGGAGCGGCACGGAGGCTACGTCAACGCAGTTGCCGATGGGGACGCAGCCGGCGGGCGGTTGCGCGGTGGGATCGAGGGCAACGACCGCGGAGTGGCGGCGCGGCTGCAGGCCTTCGTAGCGGGCGAGATCGAGAAGCGGGCCGGAGCCGGTGCGGTCGTAATAGATGCCGCCGCCGCCGCGCAGAACGGTCTTGGATGCCTGATCGAGAACGTAAGCGAAGGAGACGCGCGGCGAGAAACCGAGGAGTTTGGTGGCGAAGAAGTTCTGCCAGTCGTAGCGCAGGCCGGGGGTGATGGAGAAGCGGGTCGAGACCTTGATCTGATCCTGGAGGAAGGCGCCCATCTCCTGCTGGTGGTAGATGAAGTGAACCTGGCCGGAGTTCTGGGAGTAGGCGGAGGGGCGGTTGTTCTGGTAGTTCTCAAGCGCCGAGGTGAGGACGGTGACGCCGTCCGCGGCGAGTATGGGGGAGAAGGTGTAAGTGCCGAGGACGTTGGAGTTGTCGTTGAAGGCGCGGCGGTTGAAGTGGGGGATGCCGATGCCGGCCTTGATGAAGTGACGTCCGCGGGTGAGGGAGACGATATCGAAAAGGCGGAAGTTGTAGTCCGTGGATAGGGTGTTGTTCTGGGCGGAGCCGGAGGTGAAGTATCCCTGGACGCTGATGCGAGGGGCCTCGGCGGCGTTGACGTTTTTGCTGAAGGCGTGCTCGCCGACAATGGAGAGCTGGTTGAGCATGGTAGCCGTCAGGGTGGAGTCGACGTGAAAGACGAGGTCGTCTTCGTGGTAGCGATTGTTGTAGCCCGTGGAGGCGAGGGCCTGGCCGCCAACGCCCTGATTGTTGCCGGTCCACTCTTCATAGCTGTATTGGGCGTAGGCGGAGTGGCGGTCGCTGAACTGGTGGGCAGCGCGGGCGCTGAACTCGGTGTCGCGGGTGGGTGCGGGGACGTTGGCGCTGTAGCCGCCGGAGGGGTTGTCGGAATTGGGCGGCAGGAAAGCGCGAACCACGGCGTCGACGTCTTCTTCCGCGCGATTGAAGGAGGCGAGAAAGCTACTTTTGGGAGCGTGGAAGATGGGGCCGGTGAGGTGGCCTTCGTAGACGCGGCGCTGCTCAGAGGGCTTGGTGGGCGCGAGGGCGTTCTGCGCATTCAGGGCGGAGTCGCGGAAGAGGAAATTGAACTGGCCGTGGTAGTTGTCAGCGGAGGATTTAGTAACGATTTCCATTTGGCCGCGCCCGGGCCAGTAGTACTGGGCGGAGTAGGGGTCCTGGTTGATGCGGATTTCCTGAACGGCCGAGGCGGAGACGGTGTTGCGGTTGGCCTCGACGCCATCGACGATGAGGCCGGAGCCGCCAGAGGCTGTGGCGGAGTCGTCAAGGAAGGCGCTCATGGCGCCCTGCAGGTCATTGTCGAAGATGGGTAGTTGCTTGATATCGCCGGCGGTCATCACGTTGGCGTCATGATTTTCCTCGCCGGAGGTGAGGTCGTCATCGCTGTCGGCATTAACGCGGACGTTGGTGGAGAGGGCCGCGATGGGGAGCACGATCTTGATGGGCACGGCGTGTAGCTTTGCGGGAGCGGCGGCGGAGATGGCCGCGGAGGCGGCGGCGACGACGACCGGGGTCTTCACGGTGTCAAAGCCGGGCTCCGAGATGATGAGGGTGAAGCTGCCGGGGTGGGGCGCGACGACCTGGAAGGTGCCGTCGCCGCCGGAGTGATAGCTGCCGGCAAGGGCGCCATCGGTCTCGACGAGGTCGATCTGGGCGTTGGGAACAATGGCGCCGGAAGGGTCGGCCACAACGCCGGTGATGGGCGCGGGCGCGGCGGGAGGCTGGCCCGCGGGGGCGTTGTAGGCCAGGGCGATAGAAGGCCCAAGTGCAAGAGCCAGGGCAAGAAAGCGCAGCATGAGTTCTCCAGTGACGGCCGCACCCGAAGGCAACGGGCTGGCTATGGTAAGGTTACCAATTTTGGTTTGGAGGGGAGTGTTAAGTTTTGCAAAGTGGCGCGGGCGCGTCTCGGGTTATACAACGCTGGACAGGCCGGCGCGGGGGAGGACGTCATAGGGGCTGCGCGTGAGCAGGACAAAGGCTTCGGCGCGGGTGTGGCCGCTTTCCAGGCCGCGGAAGCGCGCGACGGAGTCTTGGAGATCGTAGAAGTAGCCGGGGTTCTGGCTGGCGTGGGCGGTGCAGGCGGCTTTCTTTGTGTCTGCGACCGGGGTGATGTCGATGAAGTGGGTGGGAGCGGGGAACTGCAGGGTGTCGTCGCCGCTGGAGACCTCGTAGTAGTAGATGGGGAAGGGGCATTTGAGGCGGTTCCAGGCCTCGTGCAGGAGGCTGGTGATGGCGCGGTGGTCGGGGTGGTTGTCGATCGGCCAGTGGGTGAAGACGGCGTCGGGTTTCTCGGCTTCGATGATCTTCTGAAAGGCGGCGAAGTGGGCTTCGTCAACGATGGATCGGTTGTCGGTCTGGCCGGCCCAGGTGGGACGGGCACGGAGTATGTCGCAGGCCTTGCGGGCTTCCGCGGTGCGGATGGGGGCGGGCGTTTGCCAGGCGCCTTCGTTCAGGTAGAGGAGGACGGCGTCATGGCCTGCTGTGGTGAGGCGGGCGATGGTGCCGCCGCAGCCGTATTCGGGGTCGCCAGGGTGGCCGCCGGCGATGAGGAATTTGAGTTTGGGCTGCTGGGCCTGGGGGTGGAGTTCGCGGCCGGTGGAGAGGAGGGTGGCGGCTGCTGCGGCGGTTTTCAGGAGGTGGCGGCGGGTGCTGGGCATGGTTTATCGATGTTGCCATGGCGCGGTGGGTGTGGCGAGAGCTCGCGGTTTCGCACCCTGTGTCCAGAAAAAAGGAGAAAAAAAGGAGACAGGATGGGGCACGGAAGTTTGTGGTGGTGCGATCAGGGTCGTGGTGAGGCGGCGAGGGCGGCGGGCCAGTCGTGGGCGGATTCTACGACGATGTCGGGTGGGACTTCCATGAGGTTCTGGGGGCCAAAGCCGAACTTGCAGCCGAGGGTCCATGCGCCGGCGTTGCGGGCGGTGAGGATGTCGACTTTGCTGTCGCCGATCATGAGGGTCTGGTGGGGGGCGGCGCTGGCCTCCTGCATGAGGGTGCGGAGGCCGGTGGGATCGGGCTTTTTGATAGGGAAACTGTCCCCTCCGTAGATGCGGAAGAAGCAGTCCATGCCCAGGCCCTCGCAGATGGCGCGGGCGGGCCGGACGGGCTTGTTGGTGAGCACGGCGAGCTTGCGGGCTGTGCCGTCAGGACTGGTGCGGAGGGCGGCAAGGGCATCGAGGACGCCGTCGTAGGCGTAGGTGTAGTCGAGTTTGTGCTCGCGGTAATGAGTGAGGAAGAAGTTGTAGGCGGTGGCGAGCTCTTCGTCGTGGACCTCGTCGGGGGGGACGCCGTTTTCCACGGCCAGGGAGCGGCGCACGAGCATGGGCGCGCCGTTGCCGACGAAGCTGGCGATAATGTGATCGTCAAGATGGGTGCGGCCCATGTGATGGAGTGCAGCGTTGACGGAGTTGCAGAGGTCGCGGGCGGAATCGATGAGGGTTCCATCGAGGTCGAAGACGATGAGTTTGATGTCTTCGGCGGGGATGGGGCGGAGGACGAGCATGCTGCCAGTGTAGCGAAAGCAGTGATCAGTGGTCGGGTGATCACGTGATCAGGTGATCTAACGCGCCTGACCCTGACCCTAATCCCTAACCCCTGCCTTTTAGCGATCAGGGACCAGAGGGGCAGGGCAGAGGGACAAGTCACAGAGCTACAAAAGTCAGGATTTGCGGGGGGGGGGGCAATCAGGGACTCGTTTGACGCCAAGGATCTGAAGGACGGCAAGGCGTGGACGGGGCATGGGCCGGATTTCTTTTTGCGGTGGAGGCGGAGGATCAGCCAAAGCTGATGATGGATGATGCGCCGGGACCGGCGATGGTGCAGGTTGGCGAGTCGCACCTCTGGTACGCGGTGGCGCGCGTGAAGCCGGTGGGACGGCCACATGCGTTTCATTACGTTGTCGCTGACAAGACCTTTGGGGGCGTGCTGGATATGCCGGTGTTCGGGGAGCCGTCGTATCTGCAGCCGGGTGTGTCGTCAGGGAAGCTGGAAGGGCCGATTGAGCATACGAGCAAGATCTACGACGGCATGAAGGGCCAGTATTGGGTGTATGTGCCGGCGCAGTATGACGCGAAGACGCCCGCGGCCGTGATGGTGTTTCAGGATGGGCATATCGATCGCGAGGGAACAATCCGGCCCTGAACGTGATTGACAACCTGACTGCGCAGAAGAAAATTCCAGTGATGATTTGCGTGTTTACCGATCCGGGCGATATCGCGGATGCGCCAGGGACGCCGACGTTCAAGTTTGTGCGCGGGCATGCGGACAGGTGGGAGCGGAGCATGAAGGACGCGATGCGATCGACGGAGTATGACACGGTGAGCGTTCGCTACGCGCGGTACTTGCGCGAGGAGATTCTGGCCGATGTGGGAGCGAAGTACAACTTGCGCAAGGACGCGTACAGCCATGCGATTACGGGTTGTCGTCAGGCGGCATCTGCAGCTTTAACCCGGCGTGGTAGATGCCGGAGTACTTCTCGCGGGTTGATTACGTGGATTGGGAGCTTCACGTCGATTCAGTGGAAGGAGACGGCGGAGAATCCCGAGGGAGGGCAGGATTATCCGGACAAGATCCTGCGTGAGGACAAGAGGAAGGTACGGGCGTGGCTGCAGGATGGTTCGAATGACCTGGAGAATCCGAACTGGGGTGACTGGCCGGCGGCGAATATCCGCATGGCGAATGCGCTGAAGACGCGTGAGTATGACTTCCACTTCAGCTTTGGCAAGGGCACCCACAATCCGGGGCAAGGGGCGGCGGAGTGTCCCACGGAGATGATTTGGTTGTGGCGGGATCATGATGCGGGCAAGACCGAGCAGGAGTATGCGCCGGATCCGAGGAGAAGGACAGGCCATATTTCCGGATGGGGATTGTGAGCAGGGCGGCGGACGCTGGGAACTGGTACAGGGGTGTGTTGCTCAGGCGTTCGACCGGCCGGGAGGAGAAGCAGATTCCTTTCGGGAATGACAGATCAGAAAGGCAGGAACAACAGCAAAAGGCAGGTTCTTCGCCTCGCTCAGAATCACAAGTGTGTGTGGAGTTAGCGGTCAGCCGTCAGGCTTCAGATGTTGTATGGAAGCTGACGGCTGACAACCGATTGCTGCTGGTTACGCTGCGTTGCGCTGGGACTGGCTTTGGGCTTGCTTGTTGACCCTCATGGCGATTTTGGTTAGGAGCTTGTCGGTCTTGCCTTCTTCGTCAAGGGTTTGCTGGAGCAGGTCGGCGACTTCCTGATTACCTATGGTTTGCGCGATGGCGCGCACGGTTCCGTAAGCGGCGATCTCGTAATGCTCGACGCGTTGGGCGGCGCCTATCAGTCCGGCGTCGCGGACTTCGCCTTCATCGGCTTCCTCGATGATTTCGGAGCCTTCTTCGAGCAGGCCCTTCATGCCTTCACAGGTTTTCGCGCTGGCTTTGGCGCCAATGAGTTCGAACACACGCTCGAGCCGCTGAATCTGGCCGCGGGTTTCTTCGAGGTGTGTTTGGAAGGCTTGGCGCAGCTCCTCAGACGAAGCAGCCTTGGCCATTTTGGGCAGGGCGCGGGTGATCTGCTTTTCTGCCGAATAGAGATCCTTGATCTCATTCAGAAATAACTTTTCTACGGTGTCGACCTTTGGCATATTGTTCCCTCCGCAGGGATTTCCTTCGCGTGGTGGGATGCGTCGTTGGGCCGACATGTTGCCGTAAGTGAATGAGAGCAGGCGACACGCTGGAGGGTGATGGCATCTACCTTGCGGATGCTGGGCCGCGGGTGGATGAGCGGCCTCGGCGCGGTGTGTGTGAAAGGTGGAGGGATGGCAAACGGCGGGATTCCCATGCGGCGGTTCGGCAAGGCGGATGTACAGGTGTCGGCGCTGGGGCTGGGCGGGCACCACATTGGAGCGGCGGAGAACGAGAAGACGGCGGTGGAGATTCTGCACCGCGCGGCGGATGAGGGAATTACCTTTTTCGACAACTGCTGGGAGTACAACGCGGGCAAGTCAGAGGACTGGATGGGCAAGGGTCTGAAGGGCCGGCGCGACAAGGTCTTTTTGATGTCGAAGGTGTGCACGCACGGGCGCGACGGGAACCTTGCCATGCAGATGCTGGAGCAGAGCCTGCGGCGGCTGCAGACGGATCATCTGGATTTGTGGCAGGTGCATGGGGTGGTGTTCCAGAACGATCCTGATCTTTTTATCCGTCCGGGCGGCGCGGCGGAGGCGCTGGAGAAGGCGAAAAGGGATGGAAAGGTGCGGTTTGTGGGATTCACGGGGCACAAAGATCCGGACGTGCACCTGGCCATGGTGAAGACGGGGTTTGGGTTCGACGCGGTGCAGATGCCTTTGAATCCCTTTGACGCGAACTTCTTCAGCTTTGAAAAAAAGGTGCTGCCGGAACTGAACAAGCGGGGGATTGCCGCGCTGGGAATGAAACCCCTATGCGGGCACGGCGAGCCGGTGCAGCAAGGCGTATTCACGGCGCAGGAGATGCTGCGCTATGCGATGAGCCTGCCGGTGGCGACCACCATTACCGGCGTGGAGAAGTTGGAGGTTCTGGAGCAGAATCTGAAGGTGGCGCAGGGATTTACTCCGCTAAGCGAAGACGAGATGCAGAAGATGCGCGAGCGGGCGAAGGCGTATGCGGCTGATGGGAAGTTCGAGATGTATAAGGTGTCGCTGAAGTTTGATAACCCGGAGGCGCGGCTGGCGCATGACTTTCCACTGGATTTGAAGAGTGTGGAAGTGCGGCAGATGGTGTATGCGGCATCGAACACGGGGCGGCCGTTTCCGCAGGTGACGGGGTCGCCGGGGCCGGATTGAGAAAGGCAGCGGAGCTAGCGGAGTTAGCAGGTGCGTGCGGAGGAGATTGCGTGGGTGGATCGAGTGATGTGTCGCGGAGAAGGTTTTTGCAGAATGCGGCGTTGTCAGGTGCGGCGGCGGTGAGTGGGGTAGGCATCGCGCGGCGCGCGGACGCTGAGGGGGCAGGCGGCGGAGCGGGGCAGGCTGTCGATCCACGATCGACTGAAGCGAGTGGAAGAGTGATGAACCCGATTGTGCCGGATTTTGCGGGCGAGTATGGGGGGAAGGTGCCGGAATTTCAGGTGCCGAAACGGCCCATGGGAAAGACGGGCCTGCAGGTATCGATTCTCGGCATGGGTGGGTTCCATTTAGGTTCTGCTGCGGGGCAAAAGGAAGTGACGGAGATGGTGGCCAAGGCGCTGGACCACGGAATCAACTTCTTCGATAACGCGTGGGAGTATCACAAGGGCATGAGCGAAGAGTTCGTAGGAACAGCGCTGAAGGGCAAACGGGATCAGGCCATCGTGATGACCAAAGTATGTACGCACGGGCGCAAGAAGGATGTGGCGATGCAGCAGCTGGAGGAGTCACTGAAGCGGCTGCAGACAGATCACCTGGATGTATGGCAGGTGCATGAGGTGATTTACTACAACGATCCCGACAAGATCTACGCGCCGGATGGAGTGCTGGAGGCGTTGACGGCCGCCAAGCAGCAGGGCAAGGTGCGGTTTGTGGGATTCACCGGGCATAAGAATCCGCTGATCCATCTGGACATGTTGAACCGCGGGTTCGCGTTCGACACGGTGCAGATGCCGATCAATGCGTTCGATCCGAGTTACCGATCGTTTGAGCGCGAGGTTCTGCCTGTGGCGGTGCAGAAGGGCATGGCGGTGTTCTCCATGAAGAGCATGAGCGGATCGGGCGAGCCGATTGTGCATGGCGCGCTGACTCCAACGGAGGCGCTGAGTTATGCGATGACCGTGCCGGGCGTGTCGACGACGATCTCGGGGATGGATTCGATGGAGGTGCTGGATCAGAATCTGATGATCCTGGCGAACTTCAAGCCGCTGGGCGAGGCGGACATGAATGCGCTGCGCGAGCATGGGAAGCAGTTCTGCGATGGGCGGTATGAGCTGTTCAAGAGTTCGCTCAAATATGACGGCGATCTGGGACGGCAGCAGCATCAGTTCCCGACGGCGGAAGAGGTGCCTGCGTGAACACGGGAACAGGGGAGTAGAACGACGGGGTGGTCAGCGATCAGCGGAGCCGGCGGTGTCGCAGGGCGGGCGGAAAGCAGATTCCCTGCGGGAATGACAGACAGAAAAGCAAGTGCAAGTGCGAAAGCAGGAGCAGAGGTCAAGCGGCGCCGAAGTTCTGGCCACGCCGTTCTTTGCCGAGCCAAGCCATAAGCGAGGCGACCGTGAAGACGATGATCGCCATGATTGCAAACGCTCTGCCATAGCTTGTTCTGTGGGCGTAGGTGGCTTGGATGGGGCCAGACAAGCTGGCGATGACTCCGGCGGTTTGGTAGGCGAAGCCGGGAAGCAGAGCGCGCACGGAACTGGGCGAGAGTTCCGAGAGGTGGGCCGGGATGACTCCCCAGGCGCCCTGCACCATGAACTGCATGAGGAAAGCCCCGAGAATCAGAAGCGCCTGGTTGGGTGCATAAGCCCAGATGGGAATGAGGAGTGCGCCCAGCGCAAATGCGGTGATGATGGCGAGGCGGCGCCCGGCTTTGTCGGAGAACCATCCGAATGCTAAACCGCCCAGGATTGCACCGACGGCGGAAATGGCAGTGATCACCGTAAGCCGCTCTGGCGACATGTGCCATTGGATCTGCAGGAACGCGGGGTATAGATCCTGTGTGCCATGCGAGGCGAAGAGCATGGCGGTCATGAAGATGAGGAGATAGAGAAATAGCTTCCAGTGCCGAAGAACTTCGCGATGCTGTTCTGACCAGGTGCGGCGCGCGTTGTCAGAGCGTTGCCACACCCTTGACTCCTTGACGAAGAAGGCGATGTAGAGAACAAGCGGTAGCGCTGGCACACTGGAAAGGATGAAAAGCATGCGCCAGCCCAGATTTTTGAGGCAAAAGAAGCACAAGACCGCGGCCAGCACGTTCCCAGCGGCGTAGCCTTCCTGCAGCAAACCGGATAGCAAACCGCGGCGATGAGCTGGAGCGCACTCCATCGCCAGAGAGGCGCCGACTCCCCAGGTGCCTCCCATGACAATCCCGAAGAGTCCCCGAACGATGAGCAGCGTTGTGTAGTTGGGCACCAGGCCGGTGAGCACTCCGGCGATGGCGAAGAACCCTATGTTGATCATGAGGGGTATGCGGCGGCCGTAACGGTCGGCCAGCAAACCGAAGAGAAATCCGCCGACCGGGCGTAGCGCCATCGTCATGGTAAAGACCAGCGACATCTCCGCGACGGTCTTGTGAAATTCCTTCGCCATCGCGGTGAGGCAAAAGGTGACGAGGAAGAAATCGAAGGCGTCGAGCAGCCAGCCGGAAAACCCTGCGATCACCGCGGGGGGGTGACTGGCGGTGAGCTCATCGGAAGCGCCGTTCTGCGGCGAACGGGGCGATGGGGGTTCGGTCATTTGCGTCCTTGGATGCTCAGCTTCCCTACGCTATCAGACGTTACGGTGGACGGGGAACCTGCGGCGGTATGAATGCGATGGAAGCTGCCGAGCAGCTTTTTGAAATCGCAGGCCACCTGAGTTCCAGAATCATCATCTTAATCCCCGGTTCATAATGCGCTCGCACGCACAGGCCGTACGTATCTGGGCTGTTAGATGGATGACCGCGTGTGCAATGCAAGGCCACTTTCTTTTGCTGACCCCCAGCAACCCACCGGACTTACACACTATTTACGAAACTCCCCTGGAAGAGGGAGTGGGCGTGTGCGAGTGCGCCATTCGACAAGGAGAAAAAGAAATGCGCTTTCCGCAATTACAGGCCAGTACGTGCAAGAGAACGATCAGACCCTGGACGTCAGTATGGACTTTGTTCGCGGTCGCGATCATGGGAATCATGTGCAGCGTTGCTGCCCACGCACAGTTTCGCGGCTCGATTCAAGGGACGGTAACAGACACGCAGGGTGGCGTGATTCCGAATGCAAAGGTGACGCTGAAAGACACGGATACAAACCAGTCGCAAACGCGGACCAGCAACGGCGAAGGTATCTATAACTTTGGAGCCCTGGGGCCGGCGCATTACCGGATTGTCGCGGAAGCTCCCAACTTCCAGACAAAGACGCTGGAAAACGTGCAGATTATCCCTGAGCAGGCGAACGGGATCAATATTCAACTGGGAGTTGCGGCGGCAGCGCAGACGGTGACGGTGGATGCGTCGCAGACCCCGCTGCTGGACACGGAAACGGCGACAGTGCAGGGCACGATCAACTCGAACCAGATTCAGCACATGCCGTCCTTCGGGCGGGACGTATTCCAGATGGCGAATCTGGCGCCGGGCACAACAGGCGATCAGTCCCAGGCTTCGGGGGGCGGATCGTTCAGCCTGCCGGGTACGCAGGGTCCGGGCGGATCGGGCGCGACCACGGGCATCTTCGGGACGGAGAACGGGCCACAGGCCCTGGCCGCGGGACAGCAATATGAGAGCAATGGCATCTCGGTGGACGGCATCAGCACGACAAGCGCGGTGTGGGGCGGCACGTCGATCATCACGCCTTCAGAAGAATCAATCGACAACATGAAGGTAGTCTCCAGTGCCTACGATGCCGAGAATGGGCGCTTCAGCGGCGCGCAAATTCAGGTGACGTCGAAGAGCGGCACGAACCAGATTCACGGGAGCGCTTTCTTTCAAGCATGGCGGCCGGGATTGAATGCTTATCAGCGGTATAACGGGCCGGCATCGCTGAATTCTGGAACGCCGGCGAGCCGGGGCCTGAACCGGGATCAAGGCCGATTTAACCAGTACGGCGGGAGCCTGGGCGGTCCATTGTGGAAGGATCGCGTATTTGCGTTTTTCAGCTATGAGACGCAGCCCAGCAATTCGCCCACAATTACGCAGGGCTGGTATGAGACGGATGCATTCCGGGGGATGGCGCCCGCGGGAAGCATTGCCGAGCAGTATCTGACGTTCCCCGGTGCGGCGCCGGCATCAATTGGACAGCTCTCCGTAACGTGTGCGGACGCGGGTTTGGTGGAGGGTAAAAACTGCATCACCATCCCGGGTCAAGGGTTGAATGTCGGGTCTCCGCTGACGAATGGGCTAGGCAAGCAGGATCTTACCTGGTCATCGACATCGAATCCGGGTGTTGGAAACGGGCTCGATCCGACGACGGCCGACATTTCTGAGTACACGACGTCGACACCTACAAAAACGTCAAGTCAGCAGTACTATGGGCGCGCGGACGGCAATCTCACCAATCGCGATCACCTGACGTTCACGATCTATTGGGTGCCGCTGGAGACCACCAGCTATCAGGGCGCGGCGCGCTCCTATAACCTGTGGCACCATGACCAGATCAACAATGCCTTTGCGGGAATTTGGAATCACACTTTCTCGCCGAATTTTTTGAACGAGTTGCGCGCCAACGCAGCGGGCTGGCGCTGGGATGAGATAGCGAGCAATCCGCAGGCGCCATTTGGCCTGCCGCAGGACTCGATCGGAAACATGGGCTCCATCACGAACTTCCAGTCTTTCGGCTCGCCGGGTCCGAGCGTACTGAATCAGTGGACCTATACCTACAAGGAAACAGCTACGCTGTCGAAACATACGCACACCATCCGTTTTGGGGGCGAACTGACGCGGCTCTATTATCTGAATGAAGTGGCGTATGCAGCGAGGCCGGGGTTCGGCTTTTTCAACCTGTGGGACTTCCTGAACGACGCTCCAGAGTCGGAATCCGGTACCTTTGATCCGCACACGGGCGTGCCCACGCTGGGACGCCAGGACGATCGCGAAAACCTTTGGGGCGTGTTTGCGCAGGACGACTGGAAAGCGCGGCCCAATCTGACCCTGAATATGGGATTGCGCTATAGCCACTTCGGTCCGCTGTACGCCAAGGAGAACAACATGTACCCGGTTCAATTTGGCGCGGGAGGTGACTGGTTGACGGGGCTGACGGTTCGGCAGGGGGGCAATTTATGGAAGTCGCAGCGCATGAATTTCGGTCCGCAATTTGGGTTTTCTTACAGCCCGAACCTCTTTCATCAACGCATGGTGGTGCGGGGCGGATATGGGCTGAACTTCAATCAATTTGAGATTGCTCTTTCGGCAAACGTGTTCGGCAATCCCGGGCTGACGATTTCGCCAAGTTTCAACTCGGGTTCCCCTACCAGCATCAATCCCGGGATTGTGTACCAGACGGCGACGGATATTCACTCGTTGTTTGGCTACGCGCCGAATCCCAATACGATTGTGGACTTTGGACCGAATGGGCTGCCGACCACCGGTTCGGTGGGCGTGACGGCATTTCGCAACAACATGCCGACCATGTATACGGAGCACTTCTCACTCGACACGCAGACGAGCATTGGGCGGAAGTGGGTAGTGACTGCGGGATACATTGGAACGGTGTCGCGCCATCTGTATTTCCACTATGACGCCGATGCGGTGGCGTCAGTCAACAATCAGCCTTTGAATCCGCAGGTGAGCAGTGTGAACTACTTCGACACCAATGGACATGGCAGCTACAACGCCATGCTTGCAGGTGTGAAGCATGAGATGACGCACGGCTTTATGATCGATGCGCAGTTCACGTGGGGCAAGAGCATGGATAACAGCTCGGCACCGTACTCTGAGCAGGACTATCCATACGATCCTTCACTGAACTGGGGGCGGTCGGACTATGACATCAACAAGCAAGGAAAGGTGTTCGCATTGTGGCAGCCCACGATATTCAAAAACGCGAATAACTGGGCGGAGAAGGTGGTGGGCGGATGGAGCCTGAGCGGCGTATTCAACTGGCATACGGGATTCCCGTGGACGCCGGTGTATGGAACGTCGGCCAGCCTCTATTGCGACACGTGCGGCTACTTCCAACTGCTGCCAAGTGCATACCTGGGTGGAGCGGGGCACGAGACAAGCAACGACGCGTATAAGTCAGGACCGGGGGTGGGAGGCGGAGTGAACAAGAACTTCCCGAACGGCGGCCTGGCTTACTTTGCGGTGCCTGCATGGACGCCCGGACCGCCGGTCCCGGCAACGGGAGCAGCGCGGCCTCAGGCTCCGGGGATTCGTCGCAATTCGTGGACGGGTCCTGGGTATCGTAACGTGGACGCAACCTTGAGCAAGAACTTTGGGCTGCCTTACTGGAAACGGGAGGGGGCCGGGCTCGAGATTCGTGCGGATGCGTTCAACGTGTTCAATAACCTTAATTTCGATCCGACGCAGATCTCGAATAATATCTCGAACCCGAATTTCGGACAGGCAACGAAGGCGTTGGGCTCGCGTACTGTCACGATGCAGGCGCGGTTCCAGTTCTAGCGGCGGGTGGAGCACGATTCAAAATTGAACTAAGAGTCGGCTGCTCGCAATGCTTTATGCGCCGGAGTGCGGAGGCGTGCCCCGGGCTGTTCCGGGAAAAGGAGAAATGGATGAGGCGCTGCTGCAATGGGCTTGCAGTTATATTGGCGTGTGTGTGCGTGGTTTCGCAGATGGTGGATGCGCAAGCGAATGAGAGTATCACCATTGATGCGCAGGGGGCGACGACGCCGTTTCCGCACTTCTGGGAGCAGATGTTCGGGTCGGGGCGGGCGATTCTCACGCTGCGGGAGAGCTACCGCGACGATCTGCGCGCAGTGAAGAAGGTGGCGGATTTCCGCTATGTCCGGTTTCACGCAATTCTGCACGATGAGGTGGGTGTCTACAACCTGGATGATAACGGCAAGCCCGTTTATAACTTTGCGTATGTGGACCAGATCTACGATGGGCTGCTGAAGAACGGGGTGCGGCCGTTTGTGGAGATCAGCTTCATGCCGAAGAAGCTGGCGTTTAACCCGGATGCGCTGCATCCGTTCTGGTACAAGCAGAACGTGTCGCCGCCGAAGAGCATGGAACTCTGGGACGACCTGATGAAGCACTTTGCCGCTCACCTGGTGGAGCGCTATGGGATCGATGAAGTGGCGCAGTGGTATTTCGAGGTGTGGAACGAGCCGAATATCGATTTCTGGAACGGGATTCCTCGGGACAGGTCGTACTTCGAACTGTACGCGCACACCGCGCAGGATCTGAAGTCGGTGAGCCCGCGGCTTCGAGTGGGCGGTCCGGCGACTGCGGCGGCGGCGTGGATCAATGACTTTCTGAGCTACACGGCCGAGCGTCATACGCCGGTGGATTTTGTGTCGACGCATGGTTATGCGGACGACACCACGCTGGATCTGTTTGGCAAGGATATTCCGATGCCGATGGATGAGCGTGTGTGCAAGGCTGTGGAGAAGGTTCACAACGAGATCAAGCAGTCGAGCACGCCCGATCTACCGCTTTTCTGGACTGAGTGGAATGTGCAGGGGATGAAGGAGTCAAGAGACACGCTTTTCACGGGGCCGGGGCTGGCGAATACGATTCGCCAATGCGATGGGCTGGTGAACATGATGTCGTGGTGGACATTCTCAGACGTATTTGAAGAGGGCGGTCCGGCTCCGCGTCCTTTCGAAGGCCAGTTTGGACTGCGTGCAAAAGGCGGAATCAACAAACCGAGCTATTACGCATATGGGCTGCTGCACGAACTCGGGGATCAGCGGATCGCGAATGATTCAAAGGACGTGATCGTGACGAAGACCGCGCAGGGTGGTCTCAAGGTAGCGGTGTGGAACATCGTCGATCCGGATGCGCAAGGAGGCACGCGTCAGGTGGAGCTGATGTTTGCTCACGTGCCGCCCGGCGCTCACGTGAGCATTGAGCGGGTGGATCAGGAGCATGGAAACGTGTTGCGCCATTATGCCGCGATGGGAAGGCCCGGGGATCCAACCGCGGCGCAGGTGGAGCAGTTGAACCGCGAGTCACTGCCGGCTCCGCCGCAGGAGACGACACTCCGCGGCGGAAAGCTCGACCTGACGCTGACACCGAATGCATTGGTGCTGGTGAAGGTACAGCAGTAGAGGTTACGCGCTTGTGACCGCTCAGGCGGCGTCAGCGTAGCGATGAGGGACGAAGGAGAATTCCTTCATCATGGCTCTGAGCGCCGCCTTGCTGCGTGGGACTTCGTGGAGCAGGAGCTCCGCGGATTGCACCAGGGCGTTGGCATGGAACCACTGCTGCACGACGTCGTCGCAGAGGCAGTTGAGAAGGGCGAGCAACGACATGCCCTGATGGTGTGCCATCCATTCGCGCACGATTTCGCCGTTGTTGATTCCGGTGGAGTAGTCGACGGACTCATAGAATCCGAACGCGCCAACCCAGCCCGAAGAGGCCATGCGGCGCAGGTTGTGAAGACACGCTTCCATATCGACGCTGAGGGCGAGGAATGTGGAGTAGGGGGAGATGACGGGGCCGGCTGTTGCTTCGAACGAGAGCGCGAGATGGGGCACGCCGAAGGCGTGATAGCCGTAATGGCCGGCGTCATCCTGGCGCGCCAGCCCGGACTCGGAGATGCCCCACGGCAGGCCCATAGACCGCGCAAAGGCCTGCTGTACGCGGACTGCGCCGGTGATGGTGTCGGACAGGAGCGTACCCGGGAACCTGCGCATCCACAACGCCGGCATCAGGTATTCGAACATGGTTCCGGTCCAGGACATGAGGACGTGGGTGCCGAACGCGTAAGTAAAGTCGCGGCCCAGGCGGAACCAGCTTTGCTGGCCGATGTCGCCGCGGGCGATGGCGAGGAATGTAGCGGTGCGAGCCTCAGACGCGAGCATGTCATAGCAGGACTCGTGCACGCGCTGGCGCTTGATGTCGTAACCGATGGAGAGGATACGGCGGGCGGGATTGATGAGGAAGCTGAAGTCGGTGTCTTCCGCAAAGCGCGCGGCCTGCTGCGCGACGCCACGGACTCGGACGGAGAGGTCGTTGAGATTCCGTGCGGCTGTGGGAAGCGCGTCGCGAAGCTGCAGCACGAGAACCTGGCGTGCGTTGGTGGCGGCCTTTGCCTCAGCGAATTTGGCCTGGAGGCGGGCGCAGTATTCGATCGCTTCATCGATGGTGAGGAGCTCGGTGTTGGCATCGATGCCGAATTCCTTGCCGTCGCGCAACTGCTCAAATCGCGGATCGAGCCAAGGCATGTAGTTGCGAACTGTCTGGAGGAGGGCTCCGATGCGCTTGTGCATCTCCTCCTGCCACCACGGGTCCTTGGCGCCGATGGTGGAGGACGCGCGGCATATCTCATGGGCGTTGGGCAGCCAGCTTAGCCACTCGGAGACTGAAGCGAATTCTGACGGGATGGCGAGTTTCGCCAATGGTCCGGGGAGCCTGCCTTGCTGCTGGACCATCTCCCAGAAGGGGCGAAACGCTGCGAAGAAGGGGCGGGAGAGCAGTGGCTTGCGCAGCAACGAAAGCGCACCGGTGTGAAGGGTGTAGAGAGAGGCGACGAAGTTGCCGCTGTCTACTGAAGAGACGAAGGGGTTTGCTTCGAGCGGTGCGCAGTTGTGCGTGTCGTACCAGTTGTAAAGGTGGCCGCGGAACTTTTCGAGGCGGCCGATGGTGTTGAGACTGTGCTCGGTGAGATCGACGAATTCCGGAGTGGTGAGGAAGCCGAACTCGACAGCAGCCTGGCGAGCATTGAGGAGCAGGCCCACGTTGGTGGGCGATACGCGCGCGGCTTCAAAGAGGCCATTCTCTTCGACGTTGTCAGGGATGAGGTAGTTGTGGCGCTCCGTGCCGAACTGGTGGAAGTAGCGCCAGATGCGAAGGGAGTGACACAAGAGCAGGCTACGATCCCCGGAGTTGAGTTGCGCAATCTCGCGAGGAGGACGGTTGAGCCAGGCGGTGAGGACGGTGGACATGCACCAGAGCAGCAGCATCGGCGCCGCCACAAGAAATGCGGTGCGGCTGTGCGACAGAACATAGACTGCGACGGCGAGCCCACACGCAATAAGGGGCATGAGGGCGAGGTAGCGGTCTACAGGTGTTGTCTTGCGGGTTTGCGATTCGGCTTCAGCGGCGGTTTCCCACTCCAGCAGGCGCTCGCCGGTGACGAAGCGGCGGACGAGTGCGCGGACAACCGCGTCAAGCACAAGCAGGGCCTGATGCGGCAGGAATGAAAGGTTGAGCAGAGCGAGCAGCGTTGCCTGGCCCGCACCTTCCAACGCCTGAGAGATTGCGCCCTGGCGCCTGCTGGCGACGGCGCGGCCCACACTAAATGCAAGCTGCACGATGGTGGGGAACATGAAGAGCAGGAAGAGAAGGATGGTCCAGTAGAAAGGACCGCCGGGGAGCCACAGCCAGCCCGCGACGAAGAGGATAAACGTGAAGGGCTCGACGAGAGAGCGGCGAAGATTATCGAAGATCTTCCAGCGCGAGACTGTGGATATGGGGCTCCGGACGAGCTTGCCGGATTCGTCGGGCACGCGGGAGAACATCCATTGCGCGATCTGCCAGTCGCCGCGCACCCAGCGGTGTTTGCGGCGCGTGTAGGCGCTGTAGTGCGAGGGATAGTCGTCGATGACTTCGATGTCGGTGGCGAGCCCGGCGCGTGCGTATGCGCCTTCGATGAGGTCGTGGCTGAGAAGGGAGTTGCGCGGGAAGCGGCGGTTGAGCACGGCATGCAGCGCGGCGACTTCGTAAATGCCCTTGCCGGTGAAGATGCCTTCACCGTAGAGATCCTGATAAGCGTCCGAGATGGCGCGTGCGTAGATATCAAAGCCGGCCTGGCCCGAGTAAAGCGCGGCGAGGCGCGTGCGTGAGGCCGAGCTGACGCTGACGCCGACGCGGGGCTGCAGGATTCCATATCCTTCAACGACGATGCGCAGCTTGGGATCGATGATGGCTTGGTTGAGCGGATGCGCGATTGCGCCGACCATGCGGGCAGCGGTGCCGCGCGGCAGTTGTGTGTCGGAGTCAAGGGTGAGGATGAAGCGGATGTTGTTGAGCGCGTCCAGCCGGCCGGCCTTGATGGGGAAGGCGTCGTACTCGCCGACCAGGAGTTTGTTCAGGTCGAGGAGCTTGCCGCGCTTGCGTTCCCAGCCCATCCACACGCCCTGGCGCACGTTAAAGATGCGGTGGCGGTGCAGGAACAGGAAGCCGCCCTTACGAGCGGAGGCGTAGCGCTCCTCCAGTTCGTCAGTGAGGCGGATGGCAAGATCGACGAGCGGATTGGAGTCGTTTTCATGGGGCTTGCTGACCGAGTCAGGCAGATCTGTAAGTAGAGCAAAGTGCAGATTCGGATCGCGGTTGGCGAGGTAGCGCACCTCAATCTCGTCGATCATTTCGCGAACCTGCTTCTCATTGAGAAGAAGGGTGGGCACCACAACCAGGGTGGCGGATTCAGCAGGAATGCCGGAAGTGAACTCGAGTTTGGGAAGAGGATCGGGATCGAAGATCGAGGTGATGGCGTTGTTCATCAACTCAACGGCGCACTGCATGACCGGCATGATCATGAGCACGAACGTGATGGCTAGCTTGGGGAATACGGGATAGCTGGGAAGCAGCGGGAACAGCATAGCAGCGATGAAGAAGATGGTGACGAGCTCAATGCCGGTGATGTAGAAGTCGTCGGCGTTCGTGCGAATCGCGGCCCGGATGCGGTAGGAAAGGGGAGCGTGGAAGTTGATCCGCTCCGCGAGATTAGCGACGCCGCGGCTGACCAGAAAATAGCCGATGTGGCTGCAGCGCTGTTGAATGCGCGGGTCTTTGTATTGCTGGCGAGCCGCTTCGCGGGCCAGATCGAGGGCCTGCTCGGCAACCTGCAACTCCGTGCAATCGGAGTTGCGCGCCAGGAAGGCGACGCGATTGCGGTAAACGTCGCGGGTCTCGAAGTCCATTTGCGCGAATGTTCCGGTCGGGTCCTGGCGCAGGGTGGCGTCAAACCCGATGAGCGGCTCAAGGACGCTGCCCCAGTCGATGTTGCCAAGGTCGCGCAATCCGGCGAAGAGACGCTGCACCTTGAGGTCGGCGTCGTCACTGTGCTGGGTGAGCGCGTCCTCGGCCGCCACCAGTACGGATTCCAGTTGAGCGAAACGGAGATAGGAAGGAAGATGCCAGATCTCGTCCAGCGTGAGGGGATCGTGAGTTTGCACAGCGCGCATGAAAGCCGTAAAGCTCACCGCATCGGCCTCGCCACCGACCGCGCACAGATAGGCTACAGAGAGCGCGGCTGCGCGCGGCTCGTCCTCCTTTGGCCCAAGTGCGACGCGGGGCAGGGAATCGCGATCGCCGGGCTGGGGTTCCACTCCGGTAACCGCAGTGCGGAGCACCCGCGGATTGGCGCGCAGATCAAGCAGGCCAATGATGCGTCGATCCGCGGCAGATGCAGATTCAGGCAGCTTTTTGAGCTGCGCTTCCAGCCGCTGAATGGCGGTGCGCGCAGCGGCGATGCGGTGGCGAAACGAAGCACTGGGCTTGGTGGGGCGGAGAGCGACGTCCCAGCGAGCCGCCTGGGCAGAGGCGTTCATCAAGGCCTCTCGCACCTCGGCGGAAAGCGAGTACTGCGGGTCGAGCATGGTCACGTTATCGTTCATGTGGTCTCAACGGTAGCTTGCTGCCTGCATTTCGAACATGGCGGCGTAGCGGCCACCAAGGGCCATGAGTTGCGAATGATTCCCCTCTTCGACGAGGCGGCCGCCTTCAAGTACGACGATGCGGTCGGCCATGCGGACGGTGGAAAATCGGTGTGAAATGAGCAGCGCCATTTTGCCCTCAGTCAACTCAGCGAACCGCTCAAAGACTTCCAACTCGCTGCGCGCGTCGAGAGCGGCAGTGGGCTCGTCGAGGATGAGCAACTGCGCGTCACGAAGGTAGGCGCGGGCGAGAGCAAGTTTTTGCCATTCGCCGCCGGAAAGGTCTACGCCGCCTTCAAAACGGCGGCCCAGCATCTGGTCGTAGCCATGTTGCAGCTTTGCGATGACGCCGGCGGCGAGGCTTTTCTGTGCTGAATATTCGATCTCCTCTTCGGTGTGCGGGATTTCTACACGGCCAACGGCAATGTTTTCGCGAGCCGTCATCTCGTAGCGCATGAAGTCCTGGAAGATGACGCCCATCTCGGCGTGCAGGTCGTCGAGATCGTAGTCGCGCAGGTCGACGCCATCAAGCAAGATCTGGCCTTCCGTTGGGTCATAGAGACGAGTGATGAGCTTGACGATGGTGGTTTTGCCCTGGCCGTTTTCGCCGATGAGGGCAATGCGCTCGCCGGGCTCAAGCGTGAAGTTGAAGTCACTGAGCACGCGCCGCTCAGTTCCGGGATATGTGAAGGAGACGTTTCGAAATTCAAAGCCGCGGCGGATGGGACGAGGCACACGAATGCCGTTTTCGCGATTTTCCACGCGCGGCTTCATCTCGAAGAAGGCGAGCAGATCGGTGAGGAACAGGGCCTGGTCAGCCACGCCCGAAGCAGTGGAAAAGGCCTGCTGGATGTTGCCCATGGCCTGCATGATGGCGGTGGTGATAAGGGTGAGATCGCCGATGCTGTAGCGGCCCTGGATGGTGCGCCAGATACTGTACGCGTAAGCCCCGTAGTAGCCGAGCTGGCCGACGATTGCCAGCAGTCCGCCCCAGAATAGGCGCCGCCTGTTGAGGGCCACGTTCTGCTCGTAGATGGTTTGCGAATACGTGGAGAAGCGGTTGGTGAGGTATTCGCTCAGGTTGAAGAGCTTGAGTTCTTTGGCTGCTTCCTTGCTGCCGCCCACCTGGCGCAGGTAGTCCATCTGGCGACGCATGGGGGTTTGGCGGAAGTTTTTTGCGTACGTGAGAAAGGCGAAGTGGCTTTCGCCGAGGAAGGCAGGGATGATGCCGGCGATGAGAAGCAGCAGGAGGAAGGGCGAGTACTTGATGAGGACGGCGGAAAAGGCGATGGCTGTGACTGTCTGCTGAATGAGCCGGCCCATCTGCTGAATCATGGCGAGGCGGTCAGTGGCCTGCACGCGGGCGCGCTCAAGGCGGTCGTAGAAGATGGGGTCTTCATAGACGGTGACGTCGAGGGCCGCTGCCTTGCGCATCACTTCCACGCTGACGTGGTGCGTGTAGCGATCGGCCAGAAGGTTATCGAAGTAGTCGACCGAGCGGACGAGGATGCCGGTGATCACAGCCAGAGCCATCTCACTGCCAACCAGCCACCAGAAGTGCGGGGGCAGCGGCTGGTGTATGCGTAGCTGGTTGATGCCATCGATGATGAAGCGGCCGATGATGCCGATGCCGACGGGAAGAAACGCGACAATGATGCGGATGGCTATGTTCCAGAAGACGACGGACGGTCCCGACTCCCATACAAAGCGCAACACGGGAGGAACGTTTTTGAGCGCGCGGATACGTTCTGCCCAAGCCCCTCCCTGGCTGGGGTGCGCTTCTTCTGCACTGGGCGCAATTGCTTTAGGCTTGTCGAGCTTGGAAGACATTGACTTCCCTGTGTTGCTGCTAGGTTACGTTTCAGATGAATGCGGGCACCGAGGTTTTTGGGCGGGATGGAACGCCTGAATGTGCCTGTCCGCAACCGGAGCCGTATCTAAACTGGATACGACGCGTCAGTGAATACGATGCGTCGAGGCAGGTGTTTTGTTGTTTTCACGGTGCAAGCGGAAGGCAACAATAACGTTTCATTCAAAGTGCAGCGGGGTAGGCGTATAGGGTTTGAAGCCTGCGGCATTCATGCCCTTTTGTGCTTCGGCGTTTTTCATAAACGTGTCCCACACAAAGCCGGTGCGGGCATTTTCAGCCATGAGCATGGTGATGCCGGTATCGATTCCGACCACGTCTGTATCGTACCAGTCGGTGAGGGGATTAAATGCATCTACGAAGCCGTAGCGGCTCCAAGCCTTGGGGTAACGATCGTGTATGGTGCGCAGCACGCGCATGCAGGCTTCGGGGAGGAAGGGGATGGAACCGCCGGCCGCGGCAGGCACCACGGTCCCATCAATGGGGCCCATGGCGGGGGGACCTCCCCAGGCGACGTAGCCGCGCGCAGAGTCGGATGCGGAGATGCCCCACAGCGCGTTGCTGTAGTCGGAGTACTGCGTGTTCAGTTCAATGCAGAAGCGCCGGTGCACTTCAGTAGCGATCGCGGAATTCTGGAAGTAGTCGGCGAATTTATCGCGCTTGTTGCGGAAATCGAACCAGGCCTGCGAGTACTGATGGACGAAGAGCGGGGCGAAAGAGCCGACATAGCGCAAACCGTCATATTCAAACACCCTGCGTTTCCAGGCGAACCATGCCTCGTTGGGCAGCGGGTGGGAGACGGAGCCCATGCCCAGCAGGTACATCATCATGAGTTCGCTGTAGTAGTCCCAGCGCGAATGGATGAAGCCCAACTCCGGCGTCCAGCCATGCGAGAGCAGGGAGGTGTCTTCGGCCAGCCAGTTCCACTCCACGCGATCGAAGATGGCGTGCGAGAGATCGCGGACGTCCTTGTCGTCGAAGTACTGGTGGCACATGAGCGCGCCGCAGAGCATCATGGCGGTGTCGACGGAGGAGACCTCGGAGTCCCATACACGCTCGCCGGTGTTGATGTTGGCGAAGTGGTAAAAGAAGCCGCGGTGGGTGGGCAGTTTATGCCAGATGAAGGAGAGGGTCTGGACCACACGCCTGCGCGCATCCTCCAGGCTGACGAACCCGCGCTTGTGGCCGATGCAGATGGCGGTGAGCCCAAAGCCAACCGAGGCGATGCTGGCGGCGAGGCTGGTATCGTTGATGCGAACGTTGCAGCGGTCCTTGATCAGGCCGGTCTGCGGATTCGCCTGTTCCCAGAAAAAGAGAAAGTTGGCGTGCTCCAGGTCGTTGAGGAACTGATCATCTTCCGGGGAGAGCAGATTGGGAATGGGGGGCGGTGTTGGAGCGCTGCCCGGGTTCTGCTGGTTGGCTTGAGGCTTCGGTGAGATCTCTCCGCCCGCTGCCGCGAGCGCGCTGAAAGGAAGAGCGCCGGCTGCCACAAGAGACGCAAGCTGGCGCAGAACGGCACGGCGCGAAATGGCGTGCGGCTCGAAGGATTCCGGAGATTGCTGGTGACGCGGGGATACCAAATCAGCTTTCTCGACCAACGGTCTAATTCGTCTTTCTCCACGCGTGGTGGTAGGCGTAAGGGTCTTTGTAGCCAACGAATTTAGATGCAGAAAAGGGAAGTCTGGAGGCGCTGCCGGTACAGCGGATTGTGTCTGGAGTGCGTCCAATGTTCACAGGCGAACTGAATCAATGCACTGGAGAAAGCTTAGCATCTGGATTGCGGTAATTGCCTGCGCGGCGGTTCTTGCGACTGTCATTGCGCTCCGTGTTCACCGGTGGCGCCCGCGGACGGTGACGCTGCAGGGTGCTGTTCTTCGCCAGGATCCCGACCCTGGCCAGCGGCTCCCCATCTCAGGAGTGAAGGTGGAGGCGACCGACGGAATGATGAGCGCGAGCGCGAAGTCGGATGCTTCCGGCTACTTCAAGCTCACGTTCCGGGAGAGGTTGTGGCCCGGACACACGCTGCAACTGAGTTTTCGAAAGTCGGACTACGAGGATTTTGACCTGAGCGTGCCGATGACCTACGCCGGCGCGGGAGACAAGCTGTACATAGCAGCCCTCAGTCCGTTGAGGACGGAGCATGAAACGGAGAACGCCACGGGCAAGAAGGCGGCTGTTGTGAGCAACATCCGGATCCGGTTCACGGAGAACACGGAGGGCGACGAGAATATCGGCAGCGCGGTGAGGACGTTTCAGGCGGTGAACAAGGCCAATGTGCCGTGCAACCAGCAGGCGCCGTGCTCTCCGGATGGCAAGTGGAAGGCTGCGGTGGCGTCAACTACGCTGGACGCGGGAACCGGAAATGAATTTCGCAACGCGCGCGCATCCTGCATCGCCGGGCCGTGCCCGTTTACGCGCATTGACTCCAGCGGGTTTGAGAACGGCGGGCGAATGATCACGGCCAGCGCCCTGAACTGGTCTGACACAGCCACCTTTCTTCTGGAGGCTGAGGTGTTTCGCAAATCGATCAATTCGAGCGTGCGTGAATCGTATCCGGTGAAGTTTGGACGAACGCTGAATTTTGTTCTGCCCGCCACCCAGGAGGGCGTGAGCATTGAGGCCGATATCGATGGGACGCCGATTGTGTTTCCATTGGGGCCCGACATGTATCTGAGCTGGGCTACCTGCAATTCGCGGTCGAGCCGTGATGCTGCCAGCTCCACTGTCTACCGATGCGAGCTGAAGCCGGGATTCCGCTTTTGAAGCAGCGGGACGATCGGGCGGGCGCGGGCGCTTTCGCCGGATTTTCGCAATTGTTTTACCATGGAAGAGATGCATGCGATTGCGAAAAAGCCGGCGGTGGTGCTGTTGAGCGGAGGTCTGGACTCGGCGACTGTGCTGGCCATTGCGCGCAGCCGGGGATTCGACGCGTATGCTCTTTCGTTTTCTTATGGGCAGCGCCACAGCTGGGAACTCCAGGCATCGCGCCGCGTGGCTGAAGCCGGGGGGGCCGCACAGCATAAAGTTGTGAATATTGATCTGCGCGCCTTTGGCGGCTCGGCGTTGACCGATGACATTGACGTGCCGAAGGGCCGCGATGCCGAAGAGATGAGCCGCGGTATTCCGATCACCTATGTGCCTGCCCGCAATACGATTTTCCTTTCGTTTGCGCTGGCATGGGCCGAGGTGCTGGGATCGAGCGATATCTTCATCGGTGTGAATGCACTGGACTACAGTGGCTATCCCGATTGCCGGCCCGAGTTCATCCGCGCCTACGAACAGATGGCGAACCTGGCCACCAAGGCGGGAGTGGAGCGCAGGCAGAGACTCACGATCCACGCGCCGCTTATGGAGATGACCAAAGCGGACATCATCAAAGCAGGGCTCGCACTCGGGGTGGATTACGCATTGACGAGTAGTTGCTACGATCCGGCTATGGACGGAACGCCGTGTGGGCAATGCGACTCGTGCATCCTGCGACTGAAGGGTTTTGCGGAGAACGGCATTTCGGATCCGCTGAAGTATCGCGATGTAGCGGCAGATGATGCCGCGCGGGTGTCGTGATGAGTTACGCGGTGAAGGAGATCTTCTACACACTGCAGGGCGAAGGTGCGCAGGCCGGTCGCGCGGCGGTGTTCTGCCGGTTTTCGGGATGCAACCTTTGGTCGGGGCGCGAGAGTGATCGGGCCAGCGCGGTCTGCAAGTTTTGCGATACCGACTTTCTGGGCGTGAATGGTCCGGGCGGCGGCAAATTCGAAGGCTCAGGCGACCTGGCGGATGCGATCGCCAACGCATGGCCACCTCACAATGCGCGCGGCAGGCGATACGTGGTCTGCACGGGCGGCGAGCCTCTTCTGCAACTGGACGTGCCGCTGATTGAAGCGCTGCACGCTCGCGGGTTCGAGGTGGCGGTAGAAACGAACGGCACGATGGAAGCGCCGGAAGAACTGGACTGGGTTTGTGTGAGCCCCAAGGCCGGTGCGCGGCTGGTGCAGAAATCGGGCGACGAACTCAAGCTGGTGTTTCCGCAGCAGGGAATTGCCCCGGAAGATTGCGAGGGGTTCGCGTTCCGCCACTTCTTTTTGCAACCCATGGATGGACCGGACCGCGTATCGAACACCGAGCAGGCGGTACGTTTCTGCATGGATCACCCGCAGTGGCGCTTGAGCCTGCAGACACACAAAATTGTTGGTATTCCGTAAGGAACGTTGATGGAGATTTTCAAGAAGTTCTCGATTGAAGCCGCACACTGGCTGCCGCATGTGCCCGAGGGGCACAAGTGCAGGCGCATGCACGGGCACAGCTTTGCGATTGAGATATACGGGGCAGGGCCGCTGGATGAGCGGCTGGGCTGGGTTATGGACTTTAGCGATATCAAGGATGCGTTCAAGACCATTGAAGACCAGCTTGATCACCGCTGTTTGAACGATGTGCCAGGGCTCGAGAATCCCACCAGCGAGAACCTGGCGCGCTGGATATGGGCGCGTCTCCACACGGAGATTCCATCATTGAGCAAGGTGGTGGTGTGCGAGACCTGCACGAGCGGGTGTATCTATCGCGGCGATTGAACTCTCTTAGCAAGTGCGGAGTGAATTGAGAGTGCTGTACGTCACTCGTGTGTGTGCATGCGAGGCATAAAATCGAAGTACCTATCATGTCCATCAGCTATCCCAGTCTTCCCAAGTCCATTCTGGCTTTGCGCACTTACAACGCTCAGGCTTTTCTTCATGATCTTCTGGCCGGGATAACTGTCGGGCTAGTGGCATTGCCGCTGGCGATGGCGTTCGGCATCGCGTCAGGAGTGACGCCGCAGGCCGGTCTCTACACGGCTGTGGTTGCTGGATTTCTGATATCCGCGCTGGGCGGATCGCGCACCCAGATTGGCGGCCCTACCGGCGCATTCGTGGTCATCGTGGCCGGCATCGTGACCAGGTTCGGGATGAGCGGGCTCGCGCTGGTAACTCTGATGGCGGGCTTCATCCTGGTGATGATGGGCATCACCGGGCTCGGCGCGGCGGTGCGCTTCATTCCACGCATGGTCGTGATCGGATTCACCAATGGAATTGCAATCTTGATTGCCTCCACGCAGGTTAAGGATTTCCTGGGAATGCGCACGGGTGCTGTACCCAGCGAGTTCCTGCCGCGCGCGAAGATGCTTGTGGCGAATGCTGCCACTGTAAACTGGGTTGCTGTTGGAGTGGGCGCTGCCACGCTGGCCATTCTTGTTATCCTGCCCAAAATCACGCGCCGAGTGCCGGCGTCGATTGTCGCGGTGCTCGCGTGTACGGTTGCGTGCGCCGTGTTTCATCTGTCGGTGGAGACGATAGGCAGCAAGTTCGGCGGCATACCGCGCGGCCTGCCTCCATTTGCAATTCCGGATTTTCACTCTGAGCACATCCTTCCGTTGCTGCCTTCTGCGTTTACGGTCGCGATGCTGGCAGCGCTGGAGAGCATGTTGTCGGCTGTTGTTGCGGATGGAATGACCGGAGACCGGCACAATTCGAACGTTGAACTTGTCGCGCAGGGCATCGCCAATATTGCATCGCCGGTCTTCGGAGGCATTCCAGCTACCGGCGCCATCGCGCGCACGGCGACAAACATCCGAGCCGGAGCGCGATCGCCCGTCTCCGGCATGATTCATGCAGCCACGCTGCTTGTCATTCTGCTTGTGGCGGCGCCGCTTGCCAGCTACATCCCTCTGGCGACGCTGGCGGCCGTGCTGTTCGTGGTGGCGTACAACATGGGCGAGTGGCACGAGATTGGAGCGATCTTCCAGCTTGATCTGGCCGCTATCTCGGTATGGCTGGTTACGTTTGGTTTGACCGTGTTTGCTGATCTGACGGTTGCTGTGGGAGTTGGACTGGCCCTTGCAGCCCTGCTCTATATCTACCGTGTTGCCGACACTACGACAGTCGGGACAGTGACCGATGACTACATTCGCGACGGGTTGCCGCACACGCTGCAGGGGCGCATCATCCCGCCCTATGTGACGCTGTTGCGCATTCATGGGCCGTTTCTGTTTGGCACTACGGAAAAGCTGATAGAGGTGAGTGCCAATCTCGAAGCCCTCACACCCGTTGTGATTCTGCGCTTGCGCAATATGACGGCAATCGACGGAACGGGCATTCATGCCATCGAGAGATTGGCGAAGAACCTCCGCGCGTCTGGCCGAGTCTTGATCCTGTGCGGAGCCATGCAGCAGCCATCGCGGCTTCTGCGCCAGTCTCGATTCCTCGACCAGGTGGGCCGGGAGAACATCATGCCCAACGTCCAGGCTGCGCTTGATCGCGCCAGGCAGGTGTATTCAGCGCAGCTGACAGTATCCTCTGCCAGCTAAGTCAACGCGAAAAGTGAAACGGTCATCCGCTGGGCAGGCCCGTTTCACTTTTCGCTGTCGGACTGCGTGCGGGTAATGAACGATGCCACGCGGTCGTGCAGTTGCTTGAGACTTTCGTCGTGGACATAAACCATGTGTCCCGACTCGTACCAGGAGAACTCGATGTTCTTCGCCAGAGACTGCGGAATGGGCAGATGCTTTTGCTCATACATGGCGGCGAAGAATGGCGTGGCCAAATCGTAGTATCCGCCGTTCACCATCACTTTGAGACGGGGGTTTGTCTTCATGGCTTCGGCAAGATCCACTGCCACGTTGAGACTGATGGGATTGCCGCGGTGAACCATCGTCCACTGGGCGCTTCCAAAGAGCGCTTCGGGAAGATAGGTCTGCCCATCGCCATACTTCAGATCCTTGCGTACATAGTCATTGAAGATTGAGACGTACGCGGACGAAATGGCTGAGCTCTGCGGATCGTAATCGGCAAACTGACTCAGAGGGTCGATGGACGGGCCGGAGTAGCGGGTGTCGAGACGGCCGGTTGTGAGATCCTGGTCATCCTGCAGAGTCTTTTCGAATTCACCGCCGTTGACCCGCAGGTTGGCCTTGAGGATGTATGTGGTCGGCAGGCCTGTGTAGTTATGCAGCTTTTCTGCGGTGGACTGCTTCTCCTCCGCTGAAATGTCAGTGCCCAGCGCCAATGCGTGACTATACGGGCCCATCGCGAACTCTTCCACCTCTTTAAGGAAAGGCTCGAGCGCGGGCGCCTGCTGCGAAAGCTTCTTGTGATACCAGGCCGTGGCTGCGTACGTGGGAAGGGCCAGAACGTACGGCAGATCCACGCCGGGATTGCCCTGCGGCCCGTCAATGTCTGTGGTGAAATTGAAGATCTGCGACAGCAGAATCACGCCGTTCAGGTCGATGCTCTTGTTGTTCTCAAGAACGTCCGCAAGCACCGCGGAACGCGTGGTTCCGTAGCTTTCGCCGAAGATGTACTTGGGCGAATTCCAGCGGCCGTACTTGGTGATGAAGCGCGCGATAAAGCGCGCGAATGCGTTGGCATCTTCATCAACGCCCCAGAAGGCCTTTTCGGGATCCTTGCCGAGAAGACGGCCGAAGCCGGTCCCGGGCATGTCGATGAACACCAGATCGCTCACGTCCAGCAGGGAATCCGCGTTGTCGACCATCCGGTAGGGGGCGGCCGGCAGGTGCTGGTCGCCTGAGGTGACCACGTGCTTGGGACCGAGCGATCCCATGTGCAGCCAGACGGTCGAGGCGCCAGGGCCGCCGTTGTAAAAGAACGTGATGGGCCGGCTTTCGGCCTTGGCATCCCGCATGAAGTAGGCAAAGTATGACATGCGCGCGGTGGGCGGCGCGTCCTTAAGCTCCTTGGGCTCGTTGAGGCCGAGCTGGCTGCCCGGCTCCGCCTTGCCGTCCATGCCGAGTTGCGCATCCTGCACGTCCGTCGCGCCCACCGTAATGGTGCCGGCGATGGCGTTGTAGAGAATGTGCTGACCGCCCGCATCGATTGCGCCCTGGGTCGTAACCTCAGTGGCCGCAGGTTTCTCGGCCGGCTTGGCGTCATCCTTCTTTTTATTGTCATCTGCCCGCAAATTTGAGGCTGAACAGAGCAGCATCGCAGAGAACAGCAAGAGACTCGCGCGACCGGTAAATCGCATCAGTAAACTCCAGGGTGCTTGTGATTCTGGGAAAGCCGTGAACGTCAGTATATGTGGTAAGTCATGGGGATGCGATGAGATTCGTACAAGGCGAGATAGCAGATTCACCGTCGGGAACGACTAAAAAGAAGATGAAGGCGTTGGCGGATCGAGATACAAACGTGGTCGATCCGCCCCATGTGAAAGCTGAGGGGAGCTAGTTACGCGGTTTATCAAAAGGCTGCTTGTCAGTGATCTTGGGTCGGTCCGCTGCCTGCAACTGCTTGCTTACCTGTTCTACTTCGCCGAAGACGCGCAGCAGATTTCCGCCCAGAATTTTTCGGCAATTTTCAGCCGAGTAACCACGGTCCAACAGGGCCGCCGTTATCTTGGGCAGATCGGCTGCGGAATCCATCCCCTCCGGCAACTGGCCGTCCACTCCATCAAAATCAGAGCCCAGTCCGACGTGATCCACGCCCGCGACCTTGGCGATGTGATCGATGTGGTCGATGAGAATCGACAGCGGCGGCCGCGGGATGCGATCGGCGTATTGCCGCTGGACTTTGGAGATCTCCTCGTAGGTCAGCTCGTGGCCTTCCGCCTTGGCTTTGTCCTTGAGCGCCTGCACGGCCTTGTCCACTTCAGGCTTCTGCGCCTTCTGTGCGTCGCGATAGGCTTGCGAGAGAAACGCCGAATAGTAGTTCACCTGCACAACGCCGCCCTTGGATTCAGGACCACCGGAGCGCGCCACGGCCAGCAGCATGTTGTCAGTCATGTTGCGCGGAGCGTCGTCCAGAGCGCGCGCCGACGAGTGGGAAGCGATCAGCGCCGCACGAGAAATCCTTGTGGTGTAGAAGAATGTCTTGTCAGAGACGTGCGAGATGTCCACCATCATGCCCAAACGATTCATCTCGTAGACCACGTCTTTGCCGAATTCGCTGAGGCCGTCCTGGGTGTGCGGCACCGAGGCATCATCGATGTCGCCGGAACTGTCGGCCCAGCCGTTGGAGTTAGACCAGGTCAGCGTCATATAGCGTACGCCGAGCGCGTAGTACTGACGCAGCAGAGCCAGCGAGCCCTCGATGGAATGACCGCCCTCAATGCCCATCAGGGATGCAAGCTTGTGCTCGCGGTGCGCCTTCTCAATGTCGGCTACGCTCCCGGCCAGCATCATCTGGTCAGGGTGCTTAACGACCTGTTGCTTCACCGCGTCAATGAGCACGAGGGTGCGTTTGGCGTATTCGCCCTTGTAGAGGTTCGGCTCCACCCAGATGGAGAAGAACTCCGCGCCCAGGTTGCCCTTCTTTGCGGACTCCAGATTCAGGTTGCCGCCCTTCAGCGGATCGGCCATGTCGAAGTTCTCGTCGACGAAACGCTGCGGGGTGTCGGCATGCGTGTCGATTACGATGGCAGACTGGTGCACGGCTTCTGGAGAGAGTTTCTTTGTCATATGGGGGGAAGCTTTGCCCGTCACATGGTTTGCAGCAGCCTGTCCGCTCAGCAGCGCGGGAAGGCAAACGAGGGTAATGGCAATCAGGATGCGAGGGCGCATAGGCTTTGGGTAAGTATAGCGGGAAGCGGCAGGCGGCCCCGCCGCTTTTGCGGGGGGTGTGCAGCTACTTCGCCACGGGATGCAGGCCGAGAGCGCGAACATATCCGTCGTTCACGCGCTCGTTCGATGACTGCACCTTCATGAGCAGGTCGTCAAAGATGCCCTGCGCATCCTCGGGTGAAGGCCGTGCGGCGATACGTTTTTCCGCATTGCCGGTGCCGGGAGCCATGGCGGCCAGCTTCACCACCGCCTCCCAGTTCTGGGGGCGATCAAAGGTCACCGGGCTCGAAGCGGCGTCCATCTTCTTGTAAGGCCAGTAGCACCAGCCCACGTGGTTGTCTTCCAGTGTTTTGGTGAAGGCCGCGATCCACTCATCCTTGTTCTCGCCGGATTCGCCCAGCCAGATGGGCACGTGATACTTATCGCGGAAATCGAGATACTCGCGAATCACGCTCACGTCAGGAGCGGTCCAGTATTTGTGGAAGGTGTAGATCACGTTCTTGTCGAAGGGCGCTCCGAAGACCTTGAAGTTCGAGTCCCATTGCGCGCCGCCGAGAATCACGACGTGATTCTGGTCGGCTTCGCGGACAGCGGCCACCAGCCTCTTGTACAGAGGCTCAAGATCCTTGTTGTAGCGCTGCAGTTGAGGGAAGTGCGGAATAGGCTCGTTCAGCAGGTCATAGCCCAGTACCGTTGGTTCGTTGGCATAATGCTTCGCTATCCGCCGCCAGACTGCAATGGTTTTTGCCTGTGCGCCCGCATCTGTATAGAGCCAAGGGTAGCCTCGGCTGTCATCGATGTTGGTGCCGGTTTGGCCGCCTGGGGCACAGTGCAGGTCGAGGATGAGATACACGCCGTCCTTCTTTGCCCACTGCACAAGGCGATCGACGATTGCGAACCCTTCCGCGTCATCCGCGTCAAAGAATCTCCAGTGAAACGGCACGCGCACGGAGTTGAGGTCCATGGCATGAATGCGATCGATGTCAGCTTCCGTGATGTAGGTGTCGCGCCACTGCTTCCAGAAAGCCGCGGCTTTCTGTGGCCCGATGAGCTCCGTGGTAAGGTCTTCAATTTCGCGCGGCGACTGCGGACCACCGTCGAAGTGGAACATGTACCCCTCGGGCTCCAGCCAGTTGCCCAGGTTGATGCCGCGCAGCAGGAGCGGCTTTCCATTTCCATCGACTACATCGGCCCCTGAAGTATGCACAAATCCGTTTTGCGCGAAGACAGAGGAGCAGAGTTGAAGCAGAAAAATAGAGATAAGGAAGAGGCGCGAATTGCGTGTCAGCATGGCGAGCCGAGTATACAGCCGCAAGCTCTCCTGCTGTTGCTATGGCTCGCAAAAGAGCAAGTCGAGAAGTACAAAGCTGCTTAGAAACAGCGAGCGGGCGGAGCGATCCGCGCCCTCGCTGCATCCTCGTCCGCCGAGTTCTAGTTTTTTCTGGTTCGCGCAGAGCGCTTTTTTGCCGCTGCCCCGTGCTGCCTGGTTGTGTACGATGCTTTGCGCAGCGTCGCTCCATGGGCGTGTCGTGTACGTGTCGGCCGCAACACCCGACTCACCGAGTGCTCCGCCCCAGACGGGTTCATCCCATAATTGGGATCGAGCATGGCAATCACGGCTTTGGCGCGATCTCTGTAGAGCCGTGCCCATTGGCTCTGCACCAGGCTGAGCTGCACGCTCTTCCAGTAGTGCGCGTCGGCCCTCGCCAACGCTGACTCGTCGGGCCCATTTCCGTTGCTGCGATTGATCAGCCCGAGAAATGTTGAGAACTGCTCCAGGTTCACGCCCATTTGATACACAAGCTGGGTCATCGCCATCTGCTGGCTGGCGGTGAGCCGGTCGAAGTTCCGGCAGTACGCCTTGGCGTTGTAGATGGCCTGAACGATTCCAACGCGGAGCAGGGCGTTGGCGTCCTCCTCCGTGATTTGCGGTTCGAGCGACCAGATCTGGCGGCGAAAGCCCTTCTTATCCCAGGCATCAAGGCGGTCATGGAACTCGCCCAGAATCGCATCCAGGCGCGCTGGTTGCAGTCCAGCAGCCCGCCACAGCTCGGCGGAAGACGGCTCGAGGAATGGGTGGGAATTGAGCGGGTCGCGCTGCAGATGAATGCGTTCCGGCAGATCCAGGCTGAATCCGGCGCCGATCAGCGGCTGACCCGTTTTGGGGTCGGGATACGCGGCCAGCACCCAGCCCTCGTGGCGCTTGTCCCGGAGAATGTTCATCAGGCGCTCCACGTCAAACCTGGCGTCGGCAGCCGTCAAGCTCGTCAGCGTTTGCACCGCATCAGGCAGTTCCCCGGCCTGTTCGCTGGCGCGGATGATCGACCCCGGTATGGTCGACGGAACGGGAATGGCGGCGTCCGGCGAGGCGGTTTGCGCGGGCGCAGGGGCCGGCATCTGAGCATCAGCCGGGACTGGACCGGGAGCCGGAGCGGCAAGAACACTCTGACCCGCTGCGGACAAGGCGCCGATCAACACCACTGTAGAGAAAGCCAAGAAGCTCTTCATTTCCCAAAACCCCGCTCTGCCAATATCCCCGATACACTCACCATGCCCTAAAATCGGCAGCTCGGCAATGACCGAAAAGCATAAGGAATGTAAAAGGTCATCAGGAATTCCTAACTGCTGCGCCCGGGAACCGCTTTCCGCATTGGAACGGAAGACCGACTGATAATCCCGGCACGGCCAGACGATCCCTGCCGACTCCGTTCCGGATCACTCCAGGAACCCTGATCCAGACCAAATGTAGCGTTTTCAGCACATTCCGTACCGCCTTTTCCTCAGCGGCCGGGCTGCTCTGCTGCATCTGTTCAGAGACTAGAATTGAATCAGACATGCCTGAATTTACGCACCTCCATCTGCACACCGAATACTCTCTTCTCGACGGCGCCTGCGACGTGAAAAAGCTGGTCGACCGCGTCGCCAAGCTCGGCCAGAAGTCCGTGGCCATGACCGACCACGGCAATATCTACGGCGCCGTGCACTTTTTCAACGCCGCCAAGGAGAAGGGAATCAAGCCCATCCTCGGCTGCGAACTCTACGTGTGCAAGAACGAGGACCATCGCGCGCCGGCCCAAGGCGACGACTATAACCACCTGCTGGTGCTGGCGGAGAACGAAGAGGGGTACCGCAACCTCATTCGCATTACCTCTGAGGCTTCCCTGCACGGCTTCTATCGCAAGCCGCGGATCAGCAAACAGTACCTGGCCACGCACTCCGAGGGGCTGATCGCTACCTCCGGCTGCCTGAGCGGCGAGCTTTGCGAGTACCTGCACAACGAGCACGGGAAGTGGGATGCCGAGACCGCCTACTCGAAGGCCAAGGCGGCTGCGCTGCAATACCAGAACATCTTCGGCAAGGGCAACTTCTATCTCGAAATCCAGGACCAGGGCCTCGCAGCCGAGCGCAAGATCCAGAACGATCTCTTCCGGCTGGAGAAGGAACTCGGCATCCCCATGCTGGTCACCAACGACTCGCACTACCTGTGCGGCGAGGACTCGCACGCCCACGACGTGATGCTCTGTGTGCAGACCGGCGCCAAGATCCACGATACCGACCGATTCAAGTTCGACTCCGACCAGTTCTTCGTCAAGAGCGGCGATGAGATGGCGCGCCTGTTCCCCGACAATCCCAGCCTGCTCTCGCGCACCATGGAGATCGCAGAGCGCTGCAACTTCAAGCTGCACCCGGTCGACAATCCATTTCCGCAGATGGATGTGCCGGATGGTCACACCATCGACAGCTACTTCGAATTTGTTTGCCGCGAGGGGTTCAAGAAGCGTCGCGACACGGCCATTCACCACCTCGAGTCCACCGGCCAGCTGCGCAAGTCTCTTGCTGAGTATGAAGCCCGGCTGAACTATGAAATCGGCATTATTCACCAGATGAAGTACTCAGGCTACTTCCTCATTGTCTGGGATTTCATCAAGTACGCGCGCGACAACGGGATCCCTGTAGGACCGGGCCGCGGATCCGGCGCCGGATCCCTGGTGGCCTATTGCATGGAGATCACCAACATCGATCCCATGCAGAACGTGTTGCTGTTCGAGCGGTTCCTCAATCCCGAGCGCGTGTCCATGCCCGATATCGACGTGGACTTCTGCATGAACCGGCGCGGCGAAGTGATTGATTACGTCACGCGCAAGTACGGCCGCGAGCAGGTGGCGCAGATCATCACCTTCAACACCATGGCCGCAAAAGGCGCCATCAAGGATTGCGGGCGCGCTCTCGACATGCCCTACGGCGATGTCGATCGCATTGCCAAGCTGATTCCCGCCACGGTGGGCATGACGATCGACAAGGCGCTTGAAGATGTGCCCGATCTTGCCAAAATTTACGAAACCGAGCCGGCGGTCCGCGAACTGATCGATACTGCCAAGAAGCTCGAAGGGCTGGTGCGCGGCTCCGGCGTGCATGCTTCCGCCGTGGTGATCGCGCCGCGCCCGCTCACGGAACTCGTTCCCGTCGCCAAGACCAAAAACGACGAAATCGTGACCGCCTACGACATGGTTGCGATCGATAAGATGGGCCTGCTCAAGATGGACTTCCTCGGTCTCACCACGCTTACGGTGATTGAGGAGTGCCTTGCGCTCATCAAGAAGAACCGTGGCGTTGAAGTCGACATTGAGAAAATTCCGCTCGATGACGAAGAGACGTTCAAGAAAGTCTTTCAGGCGGCGCTCACCTCCGGCGTCTTCCAGTTCGAATCGAACGGCATGCGCGACATGCTGCGGCGCTACAAGCCCGAAAAGCTCGAAGAACTCACCGCGCTCACAGCGCTGTTTCGCCCCGGCCCCATTCAGGGCGGCATGACGGACGACTTCATCGAGCGCAAGTGGGGCCGTCGCAAAGTGGAGTACATGCTGCCTGGGCTTGAGATCATCCTCAAGGAGACGCTGGGCGTCATCGTCTACCAGGAGCAGGTGATGCAGATCGCCAACGTGCTCGCCAGTTATTCGCTCGGCGAGGCCGACCTGCTGCGCCGCGCCATGGGTAAGAAAAAGCCTGAGGAGATGGCCAAGCAGCGCGATCGTTTCATTTCAGGCGCGGTGGCGAATGGCCATCCGAAAGACATCTCCGCGGAGCTGTTTGACCAAATGGAGAAATTCGCGGGCTACGGTTTCAACAAATCGCACTCCGCTGCCTACGGTCTTGTCTCCTATCAGACCGCCTATCTCAAGACTCATTATCCAACCGAGTTCATGGCCGGGCTGCTCACTTCTGAAGTCTCCAAGCCCGAGAACGTCGTCAAGTACATCGCCGAGTGCAAGGAAATGGGCATCGCGGTGGAACCGCCGGACGTGCAGATCTCCGGCGCGCAGTTCACGCCGCATAATGAGGCTATCCGCTTCGGGCTTGCCGGCATCAAGAACGTCGGCGGCAACGCGATCGAATCCATCATGAAAGCGCGCGAGGAAGTGGGCGGCCGTTTCACCAGCTTTTGGGAGTTCTGCGAAAAAGTGGATCTGCGCGTGATGAACAAGCGCGTGATTGAATCTCTCATCAAGGCAGGCGCGCTGGACTCACTTGGCAAGCGCGCAGCGTTGTTCGGGGCGGTGGATAAGGCGATGGAGCGCGCGCAGAAAGCGCAGCGCGACCGCGAGCAGGGCCAGCACGGGCTGTTTGGATTGTTCGACGAGACGGCCGCGCATGGGCAGAAGAACGGCGACGATCTGCCCAAAGTCGCCGATTGGGAAGAGGGCGAGCGTCTCACGAATGAAAAGGAAGTGCTCGGTTTCTTCGTCTCCGGCCATCCGCTCGACAAATACGCGGAGAAGCTGCGCAATTTGCCCGGCGTCATCTCCGTGGCTGAAGCGCTTGAGCGCAAGCCGCCGGAGCGCGTTTGGGGCAAGCAGGCCGATCCTTCCGATGAACTCCAGGTGGCGGGCACGCTGCTTGGCATGTCGCCGCGCAAAAGCAAGCGCGACGGTAAGATCTACGCCATGGGCCAGCTTGAAGACGCGACCGGCAAGATCGAGGTGATCTGTTTCTCCCGCGACTATGAGCGCCTGGGCGAACAACTCAAGACCGAAGCGCCGGTGCTGATTCGCGGGACGCTCATGGGCGAAGAAGATTCGGCGCCCAAGATTTCCATCAGCGGCGTGCAGCCTCTGGATGCAGTGAAGGTGAAGCTGCCGGGCGGCGTGCGCATCCGCATCAATCTGGATCGCGCCACAGAGGAACTGTTCGCGAGCTTGAAGTCTGCGGCTGAGGCCGCACCCGGTCCCGGCAAGGTCATGCTGCAACTCGAGAAGAAGGGCGAGTACGCTGTGATTCTCGAGCCGGATCAGATGGCTGTGGCGGCTGACAAGGGCTGGATCGAGCGCGTCGAGGAACTCATCGGCCGCGGCACTGTTCAGGCAGTGGCATAAAGGGAAAGGCCGACGCGATCAGGCCGGCCTTTCTTCTGCTGGATTGGACGCTACCGCAGGAACGCCTCCGGTAAACCGCCATCCACTGGAATCAGGTGCCCTGTGGTGCAGCGCGTCCTGGGGCTCGCGAGGAAGACGATCGCCTCCGCGCAGTCGCCTGGCTCGATGGGCTGATGCGTCAGCGTTCGCTGCGCATAGAAGTTCGCCAGTAGCCCGCGCAGGTCCTCATCGCTCATTGACTCATCGAACGCAATGCCATATTTCGTCAGCGATACCCGCACACGATCTCTCGGAAACATCGTCGATCCCTTCACCACGGTCGCCGGGTTTACGCCGTTCACGCGAACCTTGGGCGCCATACCGACGGCGAGTTCGCGTACCAGGTGCGACACCGCGGCTTTGCTCACGTCATACGCCTCGCTGCCGCGCTTCGGCACCACGGCGTTCGCTGAACTTGTCAGCACCACGGCGCCGTCGAGATCCTGCTCTTTGAACGCCTTTCCGGCCTCATTGGCAAGCAGGTAGTTTGCGGTGACGTTGATTTCGAGCGTCGTTCCCCACATCGCCTGGTTGACGACTCCATCGGGCGACGACGGAAACAGAGCGGCCGTGTTGATCAGAATGTCGATGCCTCCGAACGCCGCTACCGTCGCATCCAGGGCCGCGGCAATGGCCTCCCGATTACGAATGTCCACTGCCGTCGCGCGCACAAATTCTTTCGACGCGATGGCCGCCAGTTCGTCGGCAACGCGCTGCGCACCTGCTTCGTCACGATCGGCAATCACCACATGGGCGCCGCGCTGCGCCAGTTTGATGGCCACTTCGCGTCCAATCCCGCTGCCTCCGCCCACGACGAGCGCGATGCGGCGGCTCAGTTCCTTCTCAGCGGGGCGGCGGCGAATCTTCGCCTCTTCCAAAGCCCAGTACTCGATCTTGAACGCTTCCAGCGGCGGCAGAGCCACGTAGTTTGCAAACATCTTGAAGCTGTTCGGATCCGTGCTCTCACCGCATTGCGGCAGCACGTCCGTCACTTCGCCCTCGGCCAGCAGGCTTGCGCCCTCCATTACATGGATCGCGTTGGTGTAAAACTCGCCTACGATGCGCGCCTCGGTCTTGTTCGTGCCGAAGCTGAACATCCCCAGTCCCTGGATCAGCACCACCGTCGGGCTTGTGTCGCGCAGCGCAGGTGAATCTGCCGTAGCGAACTGGTGATAGTAGTCGCGATAAAGCTGGCGATACTCGGCCAATCCTTCCTCGATGTTCTTCTTCAGTGCAGTCAAATCCCCATCGACACCCCACGGCACAAACAAGGGCCGGATTTTGGTGCGGATGAAGTGGTCGGGGCAGCTTGTACCCAAAAAGGCCAGGTCCTTCGCAAAGTGCGAATTCACAAATTGGAGCACGTCGGGCGCGTCGCTGAAGTTGGCAATCCACCGGTTCTGCGTGCTCACGCGCCCGCGCAGATACGGGGCGATTGCAACCGCCAGCTTCTGCCGGTCCGTGCGCGAAGGCACCAGCTCGCCCCCGAACCGCTCTGGCCCTTTCTGCTCGCCATGGCGCGCGATGAACTGGCCGATCTGATCGATGACTGTGATGGTATTCAGATAGCACTCGCGCTGCGTCTGTCCCCACGTGAAGAGCCCATGGCCGCCCAGCACAATGCCGTCGCATCCGGGATTCTGATCGAGCGCCCGCCGCATCATGAGACCCAGCTCAAACCCCGGCCGCTGCCACGGCACCCACACCAGCCGGTGCCCGAACTCGCGATTGAACTCGTCCATTTTCCTTTTGCCGTTGCCCGAGGCGGCCAGCGCAATGCCCCAGTCCGGATGAAGATGGTCTACATGCGGGAAGGGAAGGAATCCATGCAGCGGCGTATCGATGGACGCAGCCGTGGGATTGTTGCGGAACGTGCACAGCGGGTACATCTCCACCATCGCATCTTCGGCGTCCACACCCTTATAGCTGCGCTCCAGCGTGAGCAGGCTGTCAAGATAAAGCGTGGCAAAGCCGGCGCGTTTGATGCTGCCCAGGTCGCCACCAGAGCCCTTGACCCACAGCACTTCGACGGGTCCGCCGGTCAACGGATCTGTCTCCATCACCTTCGAACTCGTGTTGCCGCCTGCAAAGTTGGTGATGCGCAGGTCTGACCCGAGCAGGTTGGAGCGATAGCGAAGCAGCTCCGGTTCATCCAGGCCGACGGCCACGCGGTCATCCCAGCGATCTTCCAGGAACTTCAGGGTAGGGGAAACAATACTCGGCGTGCTCATAAATCTCCTCGTGTCAAATACCAGTTCAATCCAATTTCAGCCTATGCGTAACTTGCAACGCCCACGGCGCGGCTGCCGCGCTCGCGCGTGATGCGCTCCACGTATCCGCTCGCGCGCAAAGCGGCCAGCGGATCGGCAGGGATTCCGCGCTTCTCCCGCCACGCCGCCACCATTGGGCGTACGTCCAGCCAAAACGCGCCGCGGAACGTCTCCTCAGCTTTCACCAGTTCGCAGGCAGTCTGCAACTCCGCCAGCTCGCCGCGATCCACCAGCGCGGCCTTTACCCAGATTTCCTGCGCGGTCACAACTGTCTGCACCATCGCTTCCATCTTGCCCTTGAGATTGTGGCTCTGGTCAATCATGAAGGCGATGTCCAGTTCCACTTCATCACTCGCGGCCGCGTGAATCTCATGAAAGATGCGGAACACCTGGTAGGGATCGATGGAGCCGAGCGTCAGATCGTCGTCGGCATAGCGGCGGTCGTTGAAGTGGAATCCACCCAGCATACCGGTATGCAGCAGCCATGCCACAATCTGCTCGATGTTCTGCGTAGCGTAGTGATGGCCAGTATCTACCAGCACGCGCGCCTGCGGGCCGGCCTCACGCGCCAGGTGCATGGCCATCCCCCAGTCGGCAATGTCGGTGTGATAGAACGCAGGCTCAAACGGCTTGTATTCCACCAGAAGACGCTGTTCTGGCGCCAAGTGCGCATGCGACGTCCGTAGCGCATCCTCGAGCCATTCAATGCGCTTGCGAATACTCTGCGTCCCCGGATAATTCGATCCATCCGCGAGCCACAACGAAACATCGCGCGAGCCAAGCTGCTGGCCCATCTCAATCGACTTGACCATGTGCGCCAGAGCCTGCGCGCGCACCTCAGCCGAGGGACTGCACAGCGAACCGTACCTGTACTCCTGATGCTGAAACAGATTTGGATTGATCGATCCCGCTCGTACTCCGTAGCGGCGCTCGAGCGCGCGTACGTTCGCTACGTCGTGCGGGCTGCCGCCGGGCAGATCCCACAGTACGTGCAGGGCGAGCGTAGGCGTGGCGCCCGTCAGCCGGTTTACCTCGCCGGCATCGGCAAACTTTTCTTCAATGGTAGAAGCCGCCGCCGCCTGAACAAATTTACCGAACCGGGTCCCGGTGTTCGCAAATCCCCACGAAGGAATCTCAATGCGGAAGTTGTCCAGCGCCTCTACTACGCGGTCGAATGCAACCGATTCTGACAAACTCATGCTGCCTCCCTTGGCCGGCTCTACAGGAACAAATAAGCCCGATCAACCCAGCTGATCGCGAACGACAATGACGTTGAGGAATCGCGGTCCGTGCACGCCCTTGATGCGCGTCATCTCAATATCGGCCGTCGCACTGGGCCCTGAGATGAACGTCGCCAAGGCCGGAGCCGGCCCGCCGCAAACCTTGAAATACTCGGGGAGCGTCTCTACGACCTGGGATTGTCTCAGCACGCATAGATGCCAGTCCGGCAGCAGCGTCAAAACGCGCCGGCCCTCTGCCGGCGTGTGGTGCAGGACGATCGTCCCCGACTCTGCAACTCCGCATGTAGCAGCCGTGACCACTCCATGGGCCTTCTCAATCTCCTCGTGTGCCAGGCCGTGATCCACGCGCCAATCAAACTTTGCATCCATCCACTCGCGCGGCAATCCACGGGGTGCCGCCAACATCCGGCAACCGCTCTTCTCAATCTGCGCTGCAATGGCAGCCTGCAATTCGCACGGTCCACACTCCACAACTTCAGCGTCATATTCGCGCAGCCGCTCAATCATCAGCTCCACGCATTGGCGCGGGGTCAGGTTCCCGCTCATGCGATATCCGCGTGCGATTCGCTCGTACTCTTCATGCGCATGCGTTGAGGCGTCGGGGGTCGCAGAGCGAATCCTGTCCAGCACTGCCGCGCGTGATCCAGCCGCGCTCATGGCTTCGCCTTCCCGTTGTCGCGTGCCGTCCACCAGTCGCGAAAGCTCTGTTCGGGAATGCCGCGCAAATCGCGCGTCATCGTCCAGCGTGCACCATACCCTGGCAAGCCCCGAATCCAGCCGTCTCTTCCCGTGAACGCCTTCAGCCCGATGCGTGCCATGCGTTGCGCCGCGCGGAACCGCCCCGCGCTGGCGAACACCTTGCTCGCCATGCGCATACCCACATACAGGGGATCGAAGAACCGCCGCTCCTCCTGGCGCTCCTGGTCGGTCACTCTGGCTCTGAGATCGATCAGGCTCTCCGGAATATTGATCTTCACCGGGCAAACTTCATAGCAAGCCCCACAGAGAGAACTGGCGAAAGGCAGGCTCTGCGCAAACTCCATCTTCAGCAATTGCGGAGTGAGAATCGCCCCGATCGGCCCGGGATACACGCTGCCATACGCATGGCCGCCAGTCTGCCGGTACACCGGGCACGCATTCATGCAGGCCGCGCAGCGTATGCATTTCAGCGTCTGGCGTTCGCGCTCGTTCCTCAGGATCTCCGAGCGGCCATTGTCGAGCAGCACCACATGAAAGTTCTGGGGACCATCCTCTTTCGTCACGCCCGTCCACAAGCTCGTGTAGGGATTCATGCGTTCGCCAGTGGCGGACCGCGCCAGCACCTGCAGCATGATTTCGAGGTCCTGATAACGCGGGATCACCTTCTCAATGCCGGCCAGGGTGATCATGGTGCGCGGCAGCGTTAAGCACATGCGGCCGTTGCCTTCGGACTCGACCACAGCGACGCCGCCCGTTTCAGCGATCAGAAAGTTGGCGCCGCTGATCGCGCTAGGGACGGCAAGAAACTTGCTACGCAGATAAGTGCGTGCCGCCGCGGTCAACTCCTGCGGATTGTCGCTCAACTCTGGTAAATCCATGCGCCGCGCAAAGATCTCGCGCACCTGGCTGCGGTTCACATGCAGAGCCGGAACCACAATATGCGAAGGCTCATCGTTCCCAAGCTGCAGAATGATCTCGGCCAAATCCGTCTCGTGCGCTTGAATTCCGTTTGTGGCCAGAAACGGATTGAGCTGAATTTCGGCCGAGGTCATCGTCTTGATCTTGATGACTTCTTTCGCGCGTTCCTCGCGCAGGATACCGAGAATGATCTGCCGCGCCTCTGCGGCATCCGCGGCCCAGTGGACCACGCCGCCGGCGGCCGTGCAGCGCTCTTCAAACTGCTCGAGATACGTTCCGAGATTCTCGAGCACATGCATGCGCAACTCGGATGCCGAATCGCGCAGCGCGCGCCAGTCGCTCTTTTCCGCAACCAGGCGGGCGCGCTTGGCTGTGATCACGTCGGTGGCGTGCGCCACGTTCTTGCGTAGTTGGGTATTGCGCAGCACCGGCAAGGCGGCCTGTGGGAAGGGCGGCGCGAGCTTCGGATCCATTACCGGATGAATCACGCCACCTCCGCCGGATGCTCGCGGGTGCTGGCCAGGATCTGTGCCATATGAATGGTCCGCATGGCCGCGAATTCGCGATGCATTGCACCGCCCAGATGCATCAGGCAGCTGTTATCCAGGGCCGTGCAAAACTCCGCGCGCGTGGCCATCACATCCTGCAGTTTGGCCGTCATCATCGCGCTTGACACTTCCGCGTTCTTCACGCTGAACGTGCCGCCAAATCCACAACAGCGATCCAGATGGTCGAGGGGCGCGAGTTCCAGCCCCTTCACCTTATTGAGCAGACGAAATGGCCTATCCCCGAGTTCCAGCGCGCGCAATCCATGACAAGTGGCGTGATACGTCACGCGATGCGGAAAGTAGGCGCCCACGTCTTCAGCATCCAGCACGTCCAAAAGGAATTCGCTCAGCTCGTACACCCGCGGCAGCAGCGCGCGAAATTGACTGCGCAGTTCTTCGTTTCCGAGTTCCTCGAACAAAAGCGGGTACTGGTCCCGAATCATCGCTACGCACGACGACGACGGTATTACCACCGCCTCGGCATCCGCATATAGCTTTACAAACTTCTTTGCCAGGCTGAAGGCCTCGCCCTGAAACCCAGTGTTTGCGTGCATCTGGCCGCAACACGTCTGCGCCGGCCTGAACTCCACGTCCACGCCCAGCCGCTCCAGTACTGCCACCACCGCACGCCCGGTCTCCGGAAAAAGCGTGTCGTTGTAGCACGTGATAAACAGGGATGCGCGCATGACTTCACAGCCATTGTCGCAAAGAACGTGACTTTACGGAAGTTCTGTTTTGAAATAATTTCTGCTTAGGTATGTAAATACCTGACCCGCTGTGGTGCGCACGACCGGAACCCTGTCGCCGAAAGCTACGCCGATGCTTCAAACCGGCTCGCAATTCCAGTCGCAGGGAATCTCCCGCCGCTCCTCCGCGCTCTGCCTGGCCCAATCCACGATCATGGCCGCGCGCCACGCTTCCACGGCCGGCACCGGCGGTTCCGCCTGTCCCAACATCGCATCGCGCACGCCTTCATAGAACTTCCGGTAATCTCCGGGAACCGTTTCCACCGGCCGGGTTTCCATGCTGCCATCTGCGCTGATGGTAAGCGTGCCCCACTGTTCCCGCGATTCCTCGCCCCAGTGCGGTGTTTCAATGCGGGTGATCTTGTTCAGCTCCGCTTCCTGCGGATCGAGGCCGGACTTGCGAAAATTCCCCTGCGTTCCCCTAAGCAAGAAGCGCGGTCCTGCGGGCGACGAAAGCAAATTCGACCCCAGCGTCACGCGCAGTCCCTCATAGCGCAAGCGTAAGGTGAACGAATCGTCGGCGCCCTCGCCCTCCCGCTCGCGATCGACCTCTGCGCTCACGCCCAGCGGCTCTCCAAACAGAACCAGAGCTAAATAGATGAGGTGCGTCCCCAGATCAAGCAAGAGGCCGCCGCCCTGCTCGGGCTCGTTCTTCCAAGCCCGCCGCGTGGCTCCGGGGCTCCAGCGGTCCATGCGCGACTCCACATACACGAGGCGCCCCAGAGAACCTTCCCGCAGCACCTTCTGCACGGTAAGCACATCTCCATCCCAGCGCCGATTGTGGAAGGGAACCAGCATCACGCCGCGCTGCCGCGCCAGGGAAATCAACTCCGCGACTTCGCCGGCGCAAACGGCCACCGGTTTGTCGACCACCAGGTGCTTGCCGGCTTCGATCACTTGCCGTGCTACATCAAAGTGCGACCCGCTGGGCGTGGCCACCACGATCAGATTGAGCGAGCGGTCTCCGAGCATCTCGTCCAGTGAGCGATACGTGACGATGTCCGGGTAGCGCTCCGCGGCCTGATCGGATTGCCGTTCCACAACGGCAGCCAGTTGCAAGCCTTCCACGGACGCAATCAGCGGGGCATGAAACACCCGCGCGCCCATTCCGAAACCGACAATACCGACCCTGATCATGCCTTTCGTCTCCGTTTATCCTTCCAGCTTGAACCGCGTCTCCGCTAGCCGATAGAGCCTCCGCCATAGCAGCCGGTTCACCGTAATCACCATCAGCGAGATGAGGATCGTAGCCACCAGAATGATGGCAAAGCGGCCGTGATCCGTTGCGGAACTGATCTCCGCTCCCAGCCCGATAGTTTCCAGCGTCTGGTCCTTGACCTTCGCGTACTCGGCCATTACCGACGCGTTCCACGCGCCTCCTGATGCCGTCACCATCCCCGTAATCAGATAGGGAAAAATCCCGGGCAGAATCAGCCGCGTCCACCGCTGCCAGCGCGTAAAGCGGAACAGCGTTGCCACTTCGCGCAGGTCTGAAGGAATCGACATGGCGCCCGCGATCACGTTGAACAGGATGTACCACTGCGTGCCCAGAAGCATCAGCGCGATGGAACCGATGCCCACGCCTCCGCCAATCTTCAGCAGCCCTAGCAGCAGCACCGGGTAAAACGCCGAGGCGGGCACTGAAGCCAATACCTGCGCCAGCGGCTGCACCACCCGCGCCAGCCGCGGGTTGAATCCGATTGCCACTCCCACCGGCACGGTCCACAGCGCGGAAATCAGCAGTGCCGCGTTGACCCGCAGGAAGGTGGCCGCAGCCCCCGCCAGCAGATGCAGCATTTCATGGCCGGTGATGGCGCGCAGCATCACGACCGCCTGCATGAGCGCCCACACCCCCGCGATGACCACTGCGGCCGCCACCATCCAGAACGCCATTGCGCCCTTGCGCTGTTCGGCCTCTTCATCAATGGGGTGAAACGTCTCGCGTTCGCGCGAGCGCGCCAGCCTGCGGTAGATGGGCTGCTGAATGCCAGCCCACAGCCGCCCGGGAAGCCCGTTGAGCAGCGTCGACCTGCGCATCATCTCCAGCACCGGCGAAGTCACGCGATCGGCCGACTCCACCTGCTCGAACTTGAATTTGTCGCTCCAGGCAATCAGCGGGCGCCACACCAGTTGGTCGGTCGCCACCACAATCAGGATCACCATGGCGATGCCGCTCAGCAGCGCCGCCACATCGCCCCCGTTGGCCGCAGACTGAATGTAACTCCCCAGCCCCGGTAGCTGGAAGTTGCGGTCGCCCATGGTGAACATCTCGCACAGCATCAGCGCGAACCACCCGCCCGCGACGGACACAATCGAATTCCACACCAGCCCGATGGCCGCATAGGGCATTTCAAGCTGCCAGAAGCGCTGCCACGCCGAGTAGCGATAGATGAGCGAAGCCTCCATCATCTCCCGCGGAATCGACTTAAGGGACGAGTAGAAGCTGAACGCCAGGTTCCATACCTGCCCGGTGAAGATCAACAGGATGACACCCATCTCAATGCCAAGCTGATGCCCGGGAACCAGCGACACCATGGCCAGCACCACCGGCGGCAGAAAGCTCAGCACCGGGATGGACTGCAGTACATCGAGCACCGCGATCATCCACGGTTCAAGCCGCGGATTGCGCGCCGCAGCGTAGCCGTACGCGATGGCAAACGTGAGGCTCAGCAGGTAGGCGATGCCGATGCGGAACAGCGAATAAAACGCATACAGCGGCAATACCCGCGCCGAGTGCGAAATGGGAACCACCGGCTCCGGTGTCCCCATCCAGTAGCGCGCAATGTGCAGAACCGCGAAAAAAAGTGCCAGCCCGCAGAACGCCACGCCCACGTCCAGCACAAAGGGCCACGTGCGCACCATCACCAGGGTGCGCGCGAAGGGATGCTGGGGCGCGCTCAATGCGCAGCCTCGTCAGCGGTAGCCTCTTCTTCCTGCGCATCGGGGAGCACAAATCTTCGCCGCGATGCGTCGAAGTCGAACAACTCCGCGTAGCGTCCCCAGGTGATGGCCGTTTCCATCTGCCGGAGGCACTCATCCTCGCTGAACTGCTCATCCAGCATGTCGAGAAAGAAGTCCTCGGGAACGGTGTGATCGCTCTTCGACTCCAGTGCCCGCCGGATCTGCCGCAGCAGCAGAACGTTGCCAAGCGCCGCATCGCGGAACACTTCCTTCTGCCGCAAAATCTCGGAGTTCGCAAACTCGGCGCCGTTCTCCGTAATGTTTGCGTCGCCTTCTTCCACCTTGAGGAAACCCAGCAACTGCGCGGCTTCGACGATAGGGAAGAGATCGTCGATTTCGAAGGCAAGATCGTCGGCCAAACGATAGATGTCGTCGCGCCCGCCCTTGTCCAGCAGTAACTCCAGCAATCCGGCCATGCCGCCGGGCCGCGCATGCGGTAGCATCTGGTACTTCATCTGCCGCTGGTCGCGCACCTTCTTGCCCGTCTGGTCGGGCACCTCTTCCGCCGGAACATCCGGCCGCGTCAGCACCTTGTAGATGTAGTCCACAAGTTGCGTGAACGCTTCAGACTTGCGGTCGCGCAACTGCGGAAGCTGTACCCTGAAATCCGTGCGGATATGACCGGGATTCCGCCCCAGCACGATAATGCGATCGGCCAGCAGTACCGCCTCTTCAATGTTGTGCGTCACAATGAAAACCGCTTTGGTGGGCATGGTCTTCTTTGACCAGAGCTCCAGCAGCTCGCTGCGCAGATTCTCCGCCGTCAGCACATCCAGCGCGCTGAACGGCTCATCCATAAATAGCACTTCAGGTTCCACAACCAGGGCCCGGGCAAAGCCTACCCGCTGCCGCATGCCGCCGGAGAGCTCCTTGGGATACGCACCTTCAAATCCCGCCAGCCCCACCGTGTCGATCATGCGCAGACTGCGCTCTTCTCGCTCTCCGGGATCCACCCCCCTCGCCACCAGCGGAGCCTCTACATTCTCCAGCACCGTCATCCAGGGGAAAAGCGCAAAGCTTTGGAACACGATGGAGACATTGATCTGGGTCTGCGATATGGGCCTCTCATGCCAGTAGACCTGCCCCGCGGAAGGCCGCGACAGGCCCGACAGCATCCGCAACATGGTCGACTTGCCTGACCCCGACGGCCCCAGAAGCGCCAGAATTTCGCCCGGTAGAATATTGAGATCTGTTGCGGAGATTACCTGGATTCTGTTTTCACTGGGCTGCGCATAGTACTTCTCTATCTTTTCGGCCCGGATGATCGCCTCACCGGCGACGGCGCGGGCATCGGTCTGAAGAGAGGCTTCCTGCATGCGTCTTTCTCCATGGGAAAGTGGCGTAGATGCTGCAGATTAGTTGCAATTCAAAGATTGCAATTATGTAGTCAGGTAAAATGTGATCATCCGTGCAGACCGATCACGCGGACCCGGCGGGTGTGCTCAAGTTGAGCGTATCATTGAAGAAGTGCTACACAGGTCTGGCGGTTCTGCCGTAGACTGACCCAGGTCGCACTTTCCCCCAAGTACACTAAAATGGGGACATCGCATCAGATGTCTGTTCAGGAGCCTATGCCCGACACCATTACCAAGCCGAAAGTCCTTGTTGCCGACGACGAGAGGGTGATTGCCGATACCCTGGCCATGATCCTGAACCAGAGCGGGTTCCAGGCGCGCGCCGTCTACTCCGGCGAAAAGGCGCTGGAATTGGCGCCCGAATTCAAGCCCGACATGCTTATCTCCGACGTCATCATGGCCGATCTCAACGGCATTGACGCTGCTATCCGCATCCGCGCCTTGCTTCCCTCCATCAAGATTCTCCTCTTTTCCGGCCAGGCCGCGACTGCCGATCTGCTGGAGAAGGCGCACGCCCAGGGGTATGATTTCGAGATTCTGGCCAAGCCAGTTCACCCCCAGGATCTTCTCAGCAAATTGCGCAGCGTGAATTAGCTCCGTTCCGAATGCCCGGCGCGTCGCGCCCTGTGACCCTTCGGGCGTGGCAACGGTTCGAAAGGAATCCCTTTTCCTAGCCCGGCACCCTGGTTTAATCAGGCACGAGAAAATCGTTTCAGTATTCGTTGGGGGCCAGACCACCTGACAACGTTATCGCGCATCTAAATGTGGTAACGAGTACCCTATATGAATTCCAAACCCAGAGTCCTCATTGCTGACGACGAGAAGCTGATCGCCGACACCCTTGCTCTCATCCTGAATCAAGGCGGATTTGACGCGCGCGCCGTCTACACCTGCAGCAAGGCCCTCGAAGTGGCTCCCACCTTCCGTCCGGACATGTTGATTTCAGATGTCCTGATGGCGGATCTCAACGGCGTGGAGGCCGCCATCCAGATGCGCGGCATCCTGCCGGACATACGCGTATTCCTGCTATCCGGTCAGACCGCGACCGCCGACATGATCGCCAGATCCAAGGCTGGCGACCTCGGCTTTGAGGTGCTGGTCAAGCCCGTGCATCCGCAGGAACTCATCCGCCGACTGCAGAATGCGGCGCCGCCGGTGCGCAGCGTCGCTTAAGGGACCAGAGACTCGATCCTCTGGATTAGCGAAAGATTCGCTGATTCATCGAACGTACACACGTTTTTTCTTCACACCATACTCTCTACAGCTCTCGTCGGCCTTCGAGGGCCCGTGCCATCGTCACCTCATCGGCATATTCAATATCGCTTCCTGCCGGTACGCCGGTGGCAATGCGGGTCACGCGCACTTTGCTTTCGCGTAGCGCGGAGGCCAGCCAGTTCGCCGTAGCTTCGCCCTCCAGGGTCGGGCTGGTGGCCAGAATCACCTCGTCAATAACGCCACTCAGTGCCCGCGTCACCAGGCCGGATGTGCGCAATTGCTCCGGCCCCACGCCATGCAGCGGAGACAGCGTTCCGTGCAGCACGTGGTAAACGCCCTGGTAGCGCGTCCGTTCCACGGCGCCAATGCTGGTCGCCTCCTCCACTACGCATACCTGGCGCTGGTTGCGGACAGGGCTCGCACAGAAGACGCAGGGATCCACATCGGTAACGTTGTTGCAGATGGAGCACAGCCGCAGGCTCGCCTTCAATCCGCGCACCGCATCAGCCAGCGCGACCGCGTCTTCGTCACTGCCGCGCAGAATGTGGAACGCGAACCGCTGCGCGCTCTTGGTTCCTACGCCGGGCAGCTTCTTCAACTCCTCGATGAGCCGCGCCATCGGTTCCGCAAAACGTGACACCCCTCGGCTTCCTCCTATGAAATTTGTGTGCAGCTTACCGCGACTGCTCCACATCGCGAAGCCAGGACCCTGCGCAGGTCGCGTCTACATAGCGGCGCATCTCAATCCGCCTGCTACGTTAATCCCGGAATGTTCAGGCCGCCCAGCATGCCTTTCAAACTCGACTGCATCACGTCTTCTGCCTTCTGGCCGGCCGCATTCACGGCGGCGACGATCAGGTCTTCGAGCATCTCCACATCCGCATTAGGCCCGCTGAGCGAAGCCACCGCCGCAGGATCGATCTTGAGCTTCAGCAGCTGCTTCTTGCCGTTCATCGTTGCGGTCACCGCGCCGCCTCCGCTCGATGCCTCCACCACCGTCTGCTCCAGCTTGTGCTGCATCTCCTCTTTCATCTGGTTGGCCTGCTGCATCATTTCCTGCATCTTCAGCGGATTAAACATGGCTTGCTCCTGAAATGTCTGAGTGTGCTCCGGTGCCTCGGCCTGGGGTGGGATTTCTCCCGCCCAGACAAGTTTGGACGGGGCTCCCCGGTTACTTCGCACGCAGGTCCACAACGCTGCGCACCTCGGCATTGAAGATCTCCTTGGCACGCTGCACCAGTGGATGGTTCAGGGCCTCTTCCTGCACGCTGCCCGCCAGCGGAGCAGCTATGGCCATGCCGGATCCCGGCCCGGCGCCCGCCGCCGCGCCCTCGCCTGGAACCACCATGAACCGCGCCGGTCCACCCAGCTTCTGCAATTCCTGGCGAATGATCTTTTCAGCCGCCGCATTCACCGTGAGGCTGAGCATCTTCTTGCCCATCCCCGCGACTTCAATACGGAGATTGGAGCCATCCGCCATCCAGGCCCCTGAAGCCAGCAGCGTCGATGCGCTCTGATGGCCGCCCTGCGCCAGCGCCTGCACCACAGCGTTCCGCAGCGTATCCCCATCCGGCGCATCGCCGCTAGCCGCAGCCGCGATGGGCACTATAGCCAGCGAACCTTCCGTTAGTGTCTCCGCAAAGCCCGTCACCGGCGGCGCGGAGGCAGCCGGGAAGGGTGAGGCAGTCGAAACCGGCGCGATCGCGAGCGGCGATGCAAATCCGCCGCCAAACAACGAAGGGGCCGCTGCCGGCGCTCCCGGCTGAATCAAAGGCTCGGGTTCAGGCGACTCACTCGAAGCAGAAGCCGCTTCCGCAGCCAGCGCTCCGTGCCCCGTCCTTCCGACTCCGTCCTGTCGCAAGGGCGAAAGAACACCAATCTCCGCAGTTTCCGCCTTTACCTCCGGCGCAAGTGTCGCCCCCGGTTCCTCCACCGCAATCGCCGGCTTCGCTATCAACGCCGGCTCGGCACCCTGCTTAATTGCCGAACCCGATCCGCTTGCGCCGCCTGATCCGGACGGAGATCCAAATCCTGACCCGAAGGGGGACGCTCCAAACGGCGAGAGCGGGGAAGCCGGCTTGTTTGCGGGCGCAGCCGGTGCCGGAGCAGCCGCAGAAGCGGACGGCCTCGGTGCCAGTGCCGCCGCCGGCGCCGCCGAAGCCCGCGGAGCCGGGCTGCCCGCTGGCGCATTGCGCACCGGCGCGCCACTCGCCACGCCGCTCAGCAACTCCTCCAGCGGCAGCAGCCTCTGCGCATGCACCAGCTTCAGCAATCCAAGCTCCAGGTGAAAGCGCTGTTCCTGCCGGTAGTTCAACTCATCAAAGGTCCGCAGCACGATCTGCAGATTGCGCGTCAGGTCTTCTTCTGTGAATAGCATGGCGGTTCGATTGGCGCGCGCCCGCTCGTCCGCCGAAATCTGCAGCAACTCCGTCTGTTCGCCGCCCAGCTTCGACATCAGCGCATTGCGCAGGTAGCGTGCCATCTGCCTCGCCAGCGACGAGGGGCTGTGCCCGGCGTTTAGCAACACGTTGAGCTGCTCCATCAGTTCGGCGCTCTGCCCCGCCGCCACGGCTTCCAGCAGCCGCTCGAACACAGCATTCGGCACGGTTCCCATGAGGTCGCGGATCTGCCCCGTCGAAAGCACGGCCTTCCCGGCCTCATTGCAGGGAGCCGAGGCAATGGCCTGATCCATGATCGAGAGCGCGTCGCGCATCGATCCGTCGCCCGCTTCGGCGAGCAGCGCCAAGGCAGCGTCCTCGGCCTCCACCTGCTCCTTGCCGGCAATCATGCGCAGCTGCTCCAGGATGTCCTCGAACTTCACGGCATGAAAGCTGAAATGCTGGCAGCGCGACCGAATCGTCTGCGGAATGTTCTCCGGCTCCGTGGTTGCCATCATGAAGATGGTCCACTCCGGCGGCTCCTCCAGCGTCTTCAGGATGGCGTTGAACGCCGCATCGGTGATCTGGTGCGCCTCGTCGAGGAGAAAGACCTTGTACTTGTCGCGGGCCGGTTGCACAGCGGCCTGCTGCCGGATCGACCGCACATCGTCGATACCGCGATTCGAGGCCGCGTCAATCTCGATAAAGTCGAAGGAGTGCGTCGCCAGCTCGCCTGATTCCGCTGATCCGCCGGAACCGATCTCGCGGCAGCTCATGCATTGCAGGCAGGGCTCATGCGTCGGCCTCTCCGGCGTCCCCACTTCCGTGCGGCAGTTCAGCGCCATCGCCAGAATTCGGGCGATGGTGGTTTTGCCGATCCCGCGATGGCCGGAGAAGATGTAGCCGTGCGCTATCCGGTTCTGCGAGAGCGCGTTGAGCAGCGTGCGCGTGACATGATCCTGGCCGGCCACGTCGGAAAACCGTTGCGGACGATACTTCCTGGCCAGTACCTGATAACCCATCCCTGCTCACTCTCCGCGGCTGCTCAAAAATGACGTAGTGCCTGAGTGGGATTGTATCGTTCCGGGCGTCGCTTGCGGCGAGCGCGCAGCAGGCAATCAGCGGGGCGGAATCGTAGCAGCGCGTGTCCTGACGTGCAGTGGAATTCGCCTCGCGCCCATCTAAGCCTCTATGTCCGACCACATGAAAACCTATCCGGCTCCCTGGGAGGGAGCGCTCCTGCTTGCCTGCCGTAAATGCCAGAAAAAGCTGAAGGGCGACAAACGCTTTCGCGCCCTCGCCAAATTGCGCAAGACCGTAAAGCGCCTCAACCAACAGCACCCCGGCTCTCCGCTCCACGTGATCAACGTTGGCTGTATGGATTTGTGCCCCAGGCATGCAGTGACGATCTGCGATGCGGCCCAGAATCCTGAGGCGCTCATGATCCTGCGCAGCGAAGACGATCTGCAAGCGCTTGTCTCACTTCGCGAGGGCAGCTAGTCTTTGTTTGCCTACTTCGAGTCCAGGTGCAGGCTGATGTCGTTCAGCCACTCGGCAATCAGGTCTTCGTCCCCGGGGTCCAGCACGTATGCATCATTCAGCAGCAGCAGCGTCGCCCACTCCACCAGGTCGCATTCTTCAATCTTGCCTTCGCGCTTGCGGGTGAGGGCGTTTTCCAGATGCCGGCGCGTGATGGCGATTCCCGGCTCGGGCATCCGAAACCAGGTGCGGGCCGCGCGGTGCCCGCGCTGCAGTTCGAACTCAAACACTCCCGTCATCGCGGTGCGGAGTTCTTCCACGTTGGCTTCCATCCAGGCAAACCGCCTCAGAACGTCCTGCTGGTGCGCGGTCAGATACGGGAGTTGAGTTTCGTCGATCATGCGCTTTGTCTCTTCACATTGCTTTGAACCCGTTTTCCGCTTTCGGGTTGCGAAGCCCGTGCTAACCCCTTGCGTTTCTTCATCTCTTCCCGCGAATACATCGTCCCGCGGCACTTAGTAGCGCCGCAATTGCACAGCTGTTCTTCATCGCCGCCATCGTAGAGGCAGTAGTCGTACGTGATCTCCTCCCCTGGCGCGATGTTGCGGATAGCCGTAATCCACACCCGGCCGTCCTGCTCATCCGTCTCGCAATTCGAGTCGCAGCTGTGGTTGATGAACATCGCCATGCAGTGGCCGTCGATCACTTTGGACCCGTCTCCGAGTCCAAACAGATAGGTCACGGGAGAGTTCTCATAGAGCTCGTCGGCTTCATCCTTCGTGATGCGCGGACCGGTATATTCGGCCACACGGCGACCCTTTGCAATGCGCGTTGTGGTGTAGCAGCCGGCGGCGTGGATGGCGGATGAGCGAATGATCAGGCCCATGAAATATGCGATGCTTTCCTTGTGGTTTAGGTGCGGGTGGCGCCGCACCGCAGGATGCGCCGCTCCCTATGTTGTGCATCGTACCATTGGAGAGACATGAGAGCCTTGCCTGCAGCAAACAAGCCCGCCAGATTGGCTGCCGTTCTGGCATGTGCGGTGGTCCTGTTTGCGGCGGGCTTCGCCGCTGCGCAGGCTCCCGCGCCCCCGCCGCCTCCAAGCCCGACCCAGCAGAAGCCGGCGCCCGCGACTCCGTCCCAGTCCAATCCGTTCCCTGACGACACGGGCAATGTGCCAGTCCTGCCCAACGCCACCCAGCCGCCCCCGGGCGAAGCGCCCCCGGAGGCCGTGCCTGCTCCCGCGTTGCCCCGCGCCGACCTCGATCCGGTGCGCAGCCCCGATGAGCCGCTGCCGGACTTATCCTCCTCGTCCAGTTCGGGAGAGAGCTCGAGTTCGGCTGACCTGGGACGCATCCTTGAGCCCCCGCCCGACGACGAGCGCCGCAAGACGCCCAAGGGCAAGAACCAACCTCCCGCGGAACACGCGGAAACCGCCAAAGAAGACGAGAACGTCGGTCAGTATTATCTTGAGCAGAAGAACTGGCGTGCCGCCCAGTCACGATTCCAGTCTGCGCTGGTGCTCGATCCGGAAAATCCCAACGTCTACTGGGGCCTGGCCGAAGCGCAGCGCCATCTAGGCGATCTGGCGAACGCGAAATCCAACTACAAGAAGCTGATCGAGTACGATCCCGACTCCAAGCACGCCAAAGAAGCCAAAAAGCTTCTGAAGGAGCCAGAAATGGCCGGCGCCGCAAATTCTCCCCCGCCGCGGCCGTGAACGCCGGCTGCAGAGACTAACAAATACATTCGATCGCTATCGTTCCGCGACTCACGCCATCAGGCAGTCCTTACGCAGGATTCCGGTGTGAGTGCGATCCCTCCAAGCCGTAATAAAGCGCGGGAAGCACGAACAACAGCAGCAAAAGCAGGTACGCTCTCCTCTTGTGCAAAGGAGCGTGCGTAGGATTCGGTACGGTTGACTCGGGCATTGTCATGTCAAATCCCTTCGTGGCAGTTGCCTTCACCGCTCGAATACAGACACATTAAACCCCACCCGTCATCGGGGCTACTGTCCGAAATGGCAGCAGGTTCCTGACGCCCGCGTCTGAGTCAGTTCCCAGTCCGGAGGCAGATCCCAATTTGATCCACGCCGGTGGGATCTCTCTCAATGTTGCTCATTCCACTCACCCTCTGCGGCGCACGGCCGATAGGAAGAGGTGAACCGGTTGGAGGCTGTCCGTGGATCCGGTGAAGTATGCCCAGAGCTTTCTCGTCGACTATCGTCTGCTGCTTGAAGGCAGCCTTGACATGGTGTGGCTGGCCAGCGTCTCAGAGCACGCGCACACCTTCCTCTACTGCTCGCCTTCTTCACTTCAGGTGCTGGGTTACTCTCCTGAACGGCTGTCCACGATGACTCCGGAGGACATATTCACGCCTGAAGCGCAGCAACTCATCGCGCAAGACGTCCAACGTATCCGCTTGGGTCAGCCCACCAGCATGGTCATGGTGGAGGCGGTGCGGAGTGACGGCCGGCACATCTGGCTCGAGAACAAGGTGCGCGTTCTCGATCGCGGAGAAGACGACGTCATGCACGTAGCCGTCTACCTGCGCGACGTCACGGATCGCAAGCTGCTGCAGGATCAGCTTGCGCAGATGGCTTACCTTGACGGGCTGACAGGCATCCAGAACCGTCGTGCCTTCGACCTGGCACTCGATAAGGAGTGGAAACGCGCGGCCCGCAACGGCTCGCCCCTCTCGCTGATTCTCCTGGATGTGGATCACTTCAAAATCTACAACGATACCTACGGGCACCTCACCGGCGACGACTGCCTGCGCGCCATCGCCGGCGCGGTGCGCATCTGCGTGCGCCGCCCCGATGACGTAGTTGCGCGCTTTGGCGGGGAGGAACTTGCCGTACTGCTTCCCGGCACGCCCCCCGACGGTGCCGAAGAGGTCGCGCAGCGGCTGTGCGCCGGAGTCATGGACCTCGCCATCCCACACAACGGCAACGGCGGCCGTGGCATTGTGACAATGAGTGGGGGAGTGTCGACTGCCGTCGCCTGCACAGATGGCCGGGTGCGTATGCCCGAAGGACTCCTGGCAGCTGCTGACGCGGCACTCTACAAAGCCAAGCATCTGGGCCGCAACCAGATAGCTGCCTCGCTGCTGCTGAAAGCCCCCGGCGAGCGCATGCGCGAATTGTCGGCGGCGTCCGCATCAAGAAGGTCAGTGCTTCAGCCCTGACCCTCGCACCCGTTGAGTCAACACGCCTTCAGCTCCTGAGGCACAGCAGTCTCACAGAAACATTCCCATATACGCGGCAATGATCCGCTCGCCCCACAACGCACTCACAATCCCGCCGACACACAGGAACGTCCCCAGCGGCAGTTGCAGCGCCGCCCACGATCCATCGCTGCTCCGCGATCGGCGCAACAGCGCCGCCACCGCGAACACCGCACCCAACACCACGCCGATGAAGAGCGACAGCAGCGCGCCCGGCAGGCCGAGCCATGCAGCCAGCATTGCCATCAGCTTGGCATCGCCCAGGCCCATGCCCTCGCGGCGCCGGATGAGCCGGTAAACCCAGCGGATGAGAAGAATGATGCCCGCGGCGATCGCGATTTCGATCGCCGTCCCCATCAGACCGCCATAAACGACCGCCCCCGTAATGGGGACAGGCGCATCCGAATATCGACTTCCGACAATTCGATACACCACCCGTGAAAGAGCTCCCACGAGCACGCCGGGGAGTGTGAGCCAGTCAGGAAGCCAGAAATTCTCAATGTCAAGGAAGGCAAGACCAACCAGCAGCCAGAAGAATAAAAACAAGCCCAGCGTCCGACCCAAACTGTTGTAGAGATTCCAATGCAGGAAAGGGGAAATAGCCGGCACTTCCGGATCGGTTGCAAGCGCGAGAAAGTTCCATGCTGCGGCGGCCCAAAGCACTCCCACCGCGACTTCCACCAGCGGATACCGCACGCTGATCCACGCCCCGCACCCCCGGCACCGTCCCCGCAGCGCCACCCAACTCACCAGCGGCACATTCTCCCACCAGGTGAGCGTCCTTCCGCATTTGCGGCAGTGCGAGCGCGGACGCACAACGCTTTCGCGCCTGGGCCAGCGGCTCAGGCACACATTCAGAAAGCTGCCAAAGCAGAGCCCCAGCAGCGCCGCGAAAATAGTCCCCAGGATTCGAAGCATATGTCGGTCTGAGTATACGAGTGAAGGACGCGACGCACGCAGCCCGTGCTCGAAACGAATCCGCTTTTTGCTCTTCTTTCTGCCATTCCCTTAGGAGAATCCTGCTTGTACCTTGCCACTTCAGCCGACGGGAAGCGCCTCCCCCATCCTTCGCAAGCCCGCCAGCCGTGTCGTCTCCAGCTCCCCCCGATAAAACATGTTGAACGTGTCGAACGGGATCAGCCGCTTGCCGTCAGGGTGCGCAATATGGATGCAGCTCTTCTTCACGCTGCGCACGTCGAAGGCCTCGGCATCGATGAACTGCACAATCAGTACGCGAAACAGGTTTTTGTATCCCAGGTCTTTGGGGATAAAGATCTTGGGCAGGCAGCACAGCAGTTCGCGCAATGTGGAAGCCTGCGAAGCCGGCGAGTGATTGGTCGCGAAAAGCTTGAAAAGGTGATCGCGAAGCCCGGCCTCCTGCTCGTAAACAATCGTGTTCCGCGCCCCATCAATAAGCACCTCCGGCGGCACCATGCCGGTGAGCGGAACCACCTTGCTGCCCAGTTTAAGCGCGTAGCCCATCGCCAGCGCGTCAGGATGGCACGGCACCGGGATCAGGTCTTCAGGGCGGAAGACGGTGGTCTGCTCCAGTATCCGCCGTCGGACTTCCGTCAGCGTGAGCCTGTGCTCATCGCTTGAGAACCCCTGCACGCGGCCTGCCTGCTGCACCGGCTGGATCGTCACACCGCGCACGCAGGGCTGAGTAAGTGCGAAGTCGATGATCGATCCAAGCTCGCCATCGTTCACGCCGCGCGCCGCTGTGACCACCAGCGTTGTCGAGATGCCGAATCTATTCAGCCGTTCCAGCGCCTTCTGCCGGATCGAGCGCAGATCGGCGCCGCGCAACTGCATCAGCGCATCGCGCTGGAGCGAGTCGAACTGCAGATATATCTCGAACTCAGGCATGAATTCCGCCAGCCGTTTCGCGAACTCCTCGTCCTGCGCAATGCGAATCCCGTTGGTGTTCACCATCAGGTGGCGGATGGGCCGCTCCTTGCACATTGCGAGTACACGAAGGAAGTCGGGATGCAGCGTCGGCTCGCCGCCCGAGATCTGCACTACGTCGGGCTGCATCTCGTTGCGCACCACGCAATCGAGCATGGCCTCGATCTGCTCCAGGGTGCGGAACTCAGTGCGATGCTGGCCGCTGCCCGCATAGCAGATGGGGCAGGTCAAATTGCAGGCGTCGCAAATCTCCACAAGCGTGAGGCAACTATGCTGCTCGTGATCCGGGCAAAGGCCGCAATCGTAAGGGCAGCCGTACTTCACCGGTGTGTTGTAGACCATGGGCTGATCGGGCCGCTTGAGAAAGACCTCGCGCGCGCGACGGTAATAATCCACATCGTCAGCCACCAGCACGCGCTGATGTCCATGCAGCGGACACCGCTTCATCATCCAGACCTTGTCCTCTTCGAACACGATTTTGGCGTCCACGCGCCGGTAGCAGGTGGAGCAGATGGAGATGGCCACGTCGTAGAAGAGGTAGGGGCGAATCTTCTCAGTCATTTTGATCCTTAAATGCGGGACGGGACGAACCTATTGTCCATGAGACAGCATGTGCACGGCCACCGGATCGCAGATGTAGTAACGCGCCCGAGCCGCAAAAGAGGAAGAGTCCCACGCAGAAACGCGGGCCGCCGTCACCACAACACCCTGATAAACTCCGTTTACTTCGCTCCACAGCCAAACGCCATCGGCGCGTGTGAGCGCGGTCGAAAGCGTCACATCAAAATCCCACGTCGTCGAACCGGGCGAAAGCTGCTGCTGCTCAGGAGCTGCGCTTGCCTTCTCCATCGTGATAGCCAGGACAGCATCGCCTTCCTGCGCCTCTCCGCCTCCCACCGCCACGGGAATCGCCACCGCGCGACGGCTGTTGATCGAGTCGGCCACGCAGCGCTCCAGCATCGCGGCATCGATCCCCTGTGCCCCCACGTTATTCCTTACCGTCACGCGCATCCGGTTGCTTCCCTGCAGGTTCACATGCGGCCGTGGCCGAGGTGGACGCGGCGGCCCCGGACGCGGCGGCGGCAGAAAGCACGCACCGCAGGCCAGGATCCCCACTGCACAACCGAACGTGAGCAGTTTCTTTCTGCGCATGCCCTCCATCCTGACCCAACGGAGACGGCGCCGCCACTGCCCTTGTGTCACATTCGAAACTGCACATCCCGGATTCGCGCCTCAGGAATCGCCGTCTCGGCGAAACATGCTGCCGAATCCCCACACCAACAGCGCCACGAAACCCACAACCGCACAGACGAGGATGGCGATGAGTTCCAGCGCGCCCGTAACCATGAATGTGGGCCCCAGCAAATCACCCCATCCACGCTGGTTATTCAGCACCAGCAACTGCACTCCGCACAGCCCGCCAGCCACCAGCGCCACGACTGCGCAAATCGCCATCACCTTCGCCGCGCCTTCGAGTTTTTGACCACGGCATCATCATCGTGCGCGTCCTCTACTTTTTCTTGTCGCGATCATCGAACAGCTTTTGCACTTTGTCGCCCCGGCCTGTGATCGTGGCGCGAATAAGAGCGACGATCAGGGTGACCACCAAGCCAATGAACGAGCCGAGCACCAGCAGCGCTTCGATCAAAGCGGCATCGCTGACACCCCCGTTGCCGAAGACCGTCAGCCCGCACATTCCCAGCGAGACCAGAAGCACAGCCGAGAAGAAGATCGTCACCTTCGCTGTGGTGCTGGAATCCTTCCACGAAAACATCGGCGTCCTTTCGAGCAGCGCGGCTTCACGCGCGGACAGCGTCGTTTACGCTGGGCGGGCTGGCGGTACGCTCCAGCGCAAGCGCGCATAATCCCGCCAGGCACGCCCACTGAATCAGGTTGATGCCGCCCACCAGAGGCTGCGGCTTCAGGAAGTCGATTGCGAATCTCCACCCCAGATAACCGGCCATGAAGAGGCGGAACCTCCCTCCCTCTGGCAATGTGGCCGGCCGGCTCGCAACCCACCCCAGTAGCGCAAGGAAAACAACCTCGTACAACTGCGTGGGATGGCGCGCAATGCGATCGCCAAAGTCCACGCCCCACGGAAGTTGTGTCGCCTTCCCGTAGGTGTCGTCCGCCAGACCAGCCAGGAAGCACCCGATGCGGCCCACCGCAATGCCCACGCACAGCGGAATCACAAAAAGATCGCCGGTTCGCGAGCGGATGCCGGCGACGCGCTTGGCCACTTCCACCCCCAGCCAGCCGCCCAGCAGTCCGCCCACAATCGTCTTGCCGCCCGGAGAGAAAAGCAGCGCCAGCAGATGTCCTGCACGCTGCGCCGCCAATACACTCGGCCACTGCTCGGCCAGTCCCAGCAGGCGGCTGCCCACCAACGCGCCCAGCGCCGCGGCGGCAATCACGGTCCAGCGCTGCGGCTCTTCAACCACGTCGCCACCACGGGCCCGCATGCGGCGGAACACCGCGTATCCGCTCGCGTACCCAAGGGACTCAAACACGGGATGCCATACAGGATGGGAGCCAACCGGGATCATGCGGCCCAGTATAGCGAAGGCCTCATCCGCAACGTGCATCGGCGTCAATGAGCGAACGAATCATTGCCGCATTGATCCGCGCGCTTCCATATACGTCTCTTCTTCCGATGCGCGCCGCCCCGCGTGGCGAAACGGGCCCAGAACCCCCCACATGGCAAGTTGCCACCCCACCAGCGCGCCAAAGGTCACGATCGTCTGCGCGACGAACTCATCGGTTGTGATCAGGTTCACCGGCCGGCCCACCCCAATCCAGGCACGCAGAAACGCCGCCACTGCAGCCACCAACACTCCCATGGCCACGATAACGTGCCGATGGTGCGGTGTGAATGGATTGGCTGGCGTACGGCTGTCCGGCTCTGCGTGCCGATACCACCGCACGCACCATACGGCCAAAATCGCCGGGCCGGCCAGCGAACTGCCAAGCTGCAGAAGATCAAACAACTGAAACCACCCCACAGCCTGTACGTGATACAGGTGATGAAGGACTGTCAGATGGCTGCCAATCCAAGCCTTTTCGTGCGTGAACCCATCCCACAGCAGGTGCGTGACGATTCCCACCAGAACCGATGCGACGATGTTCAGGAATCGGGATGGAGGCCCGAAGTGAAATGGCTCCATCTGAGGCGTCAGGCGCGCGCGTACGCTCTCCGGCAGCAGGTAAACGAATGGCACCTTGACCAGCCTATGGAAGATCCACAACGCCGCCATCCCAGCCGGAAGGCTCATGCCAAACACGCCGGGAAGCGTGTGTCCCCACCCGCCGCCGGCAGCCAGGCGCACAAAATATTCGAGGTCGGGCGCAAATGTGCCCATCAGCAGCGCCGACGGAATCAGGCGCGTGCGGCGAAATGGCAGGGCTGCGGCAGCATGCGCTGGAGTGAAGGGCACACTTCCATTATGCCGAAGGCGAGAGCGAGAACCACGCCGCGGAGGCACCTCCGGGTCGGTGCGAGCGGAGCAGCGAAGCGCGCATGGGATAATCGCGCAACAAGAATGCTATCTGCCACGCAAGGACGCATCGGCGTCTCAAACTGGACGGGGAAGCGCAGGGGAGCTGCGGCAACCCATCCGGGCGCCGCGGGCTGCTTCGCTCGTCGAGCTATCGGCGCTGCGTGCTGAACATGGCGCGCAGGGTGCCTGTCAACTCGTCGGGCTGGCGCTCCTGGGGCAGATCAATCACGGCAGAAGCTGCAGGCTGCGTTTCGACAACCGGCGCTGGGTACGACGAAGTGGAACTGGTACTGGCTACGGTGGAGAGTGCACGCCCACCGCCGTTCGAGGCTTCTCTCCCGCCGCTGTTCGAGCCTTCTAGAGACACGAATCGGCGTTGCAGCCGTTCGATAGCGGCCATGTCGAGCCGGTATTCTTCTTCAATCAGGCGTTTTAGAGTGTCAAGCTGTTCGCGATCCAGGAACATGGAAGTGAGCCTCCTGCAGATTTTGGTGTCAACTGTGAATCGGTTAGCAGTCTGACATGATCGGCAAAGTAAAGAAACACACAAGGGTGTTATGACCAAAGTTAGAGTACCTTTCGGCCTCCTGAGTATCGGAAGTCACCGTCAGCCCCCGGCCACATTTCTCCGGCCTCAGCGTTTATCCTGATAACGATGGACGTTGCAGGAAACGCCAACAGTCCAGACTCTGTTCCCTCCGTTCCAAGGCACGATTCGGCGGTGAAGACCGACGCGCCCGGAGCGGCACGGCTCTTTGAGCAATCGGCCGAAATCATGGCACGCCTGCGCGCTCCCGACGGCTGCCCCTGGGACCGCGAGCAGACCTTCGACACCATCCGCAAATACACGCTCGAAGAAGCCTACGAGGTTTTCGACGCCATCGAGCGGCGCGACTTCCCCCACCTGGCCGAGGAATTGGGCGACCTGCTCCTCCAGGTCCTGTTCTATGCCGAGATGGCCGCCAACGAGGGGCGGTTCACCATCAGCGACGTCCTCGACCACCTGAATCGCAAACTCATCCGCCGCCATCCGCACGTTTTCGGTGAAGAGGCCTCGCGAGCCGCCGGCAATCGTGCGGACGTGAATGCCGATGTGAAGGGGTCCGCCACCGCCGTGCTCCGCAACTGGGAAGAGATCAAAGCTCTCGAAAACTCGTCAAAGGCCCGCGACCCCGAGTCTGAAGGCCGCCTCGACGGCGTCTCCCGCGCCATGCCCGCGCTGGCTGAAGCCGCCAAGATCGGCGGAAAAGCCTCCAAGGCCGGGTTCGACTGGCCCCATTGGCGCCACCTGCTGCCCAAAGTTGCGGAAGAGCTAGCTGAGCTTGAGGCTGAAGCCGAGCGCGGCGACAAGGTCAGGGCGGAAGCAGAACTGGGCGACCTGCTCTTCACTGTGGTTAACCTGGCTCGCCATCTGCATATTGACGCGGAGATGGCGCTCCGCGGCTGCAATCTGCGCTTCCGCCAGCGCTTCGCAGCAATGGAACACGCCGCAACCCAGCCCCTCGAAAAGCTGTCCCCCGCGGAACTCGAAGACCTCTGGACCGAGGCGAAGAAGATAGAGAGATCAGCCGCGGATCGAAGCCTGACAGCCGACGGCCCAACTAACCCTGACCGTTAACTACCTGATCACTTGACCTAACCACCTGACCTGACCACCAACCCAAGGGTACCGACTTGATCGTAATCCGCACCTGTGAAGGACATGACGAATTGGAAGCCTGCGTACAGTTGCAGGTGGAGACATGGGGTTACGACGCCACTGACATCATCCCCCGCAAGGCCTTTCTGGTCATGCAGAAGGTCGGCGGCCAGGTGCTGGGCGCCTTTGACACCGAGTTGCCCGGCGCGCCTGAAACCGGCAACGCCGCCACCATGGTCGGCTTTTCTTTGTCTTTGCCGGGCATCAAGACCGGCTCCCATGCGCCTGACGGAAAGCCCTACCCTTATATCCACTCACACATGCTTGCGGTCAAATCGGATTACCGCAACCGGGGCCTCGGAGCGCAACTCAAGCTGGCTCAGCGCACGGATGCATTGACCCGCGGCATCACCCATATTGAGTGGACTTTCGACCCTGTGGAAATCAAGAACGCTTTCCTCAACATCCGCAAACTCGGCGCGGTTATCCGGCGCTATTCCGAAAATTTCTATGGTGTATCCTCATCTCGACTGCAAGGTGGCCTGCCTACGGATCGCCTGATTGCCGAGTGGGAGCTGGATTCACTCCGCGTCAAGGGCATCCTGGAAGGGAAACCGCCTGTGGATCTGGTCATCGAAGAACGTGTCTGCGTTCCTGCTTCCATTTATCAGTGGAAGGCCTCTGAGGAGGAACGGCCGCGAGCCCTCGCCGTACAGCTGGAAAATCGCCAAAAATTTCAGCGAGCATTTGCCCGTGGGCTGGCAGTCATCGGCTTCCAACGCGACACACAGGGAAACGGAATTTACGAACTCGGACCAGTGGATCAGCCCGGCCTGGGCATCTAAGCCCCCAAGGAAAGCGAAATATGCGAATCGATGGAATCATTCTGCGAGAGATCCAGCTACCCCTCGTGCGTCCCTTTGAGACCAGCTTTGGCGTAACGCGCCACCGACGCATCCTGCTTGCCGAAGTCCGCTCCGAGGGCCTGATTGGCTGGGGCGAGTGCACCGCCGGCGAGCGACCGTTTTTCTCCTCCGAATCCACTGACACCAGCTGGCAGGTCATCCTGAGCGAACTGGGCCCCATGCTTGCCTCCGCCGGGCAGATCGAGCACGGCGGCGATTGCCCCAAGCTCTTCAAGCCGGTGCGCGGCCATCGCATGGCCAAGGCCACGCTCGAAAACGCGATCTGGGACCTCGAAGCGCAGCGTGAAGGCATCTCCTTGTCGCGCCTTCTGGGCGGCGTGCGCGACTCCATCCCCTGTGGCGTTTCTTTGGGCATCCAGAAGACCCTCCCTGAATTGATGGCCATCATCGAGAAGGAACTCGCCGCCGGCTATCAGCGCATCAAGCTGAAGTGCAAACAGGGCTGGGATGTCGACGTATTTGCCGCCGTGCGGAACCGCTGGCCTTCCATCCTGCTGAGCTGCGATGCCAACTCGGCCTATCGCATGCACGATTTCGACCACCTCTGCAGCTTTGATCAGTTCGACCTGTTGATGGTCGAGCAGCCCCTCTGGCACGATGACTTCTACTTCCACTCCATGCTGCAGAAGCGGCTCAACACGGCCATTTGCCTGGACGAGTCCATTCGCAATCGCCGCGACGCGCTCGCCGCCATCGAGATGGAGTCCTGCCGCATCATCAACATCAAGCTGGGCCGCGTAGGCGGATTCTCTGAGGCCATCGCCGTACACAATGCGGCGTTTGAGCGCGGGATACCGGTTTGGTGCGGCGGCATGCTTGAGGCCGGCATCGGGCGCTCTCACAACATTGCTCTGGCCTCGCTTGAGAACTTCTCTCTTCCGGGCGATGTTTCCGCCTCTGCGCGCTATTGGGCTGAGGACATCATCGAACCGGAAGTCGCTGTGACCAGCAAAGGCGAGATCGAAATCCCCGACATCCCCGGCCGCGGCTATGAAGTGCGCACTGACCTTATCGAGAGCCTCACCGTACGTAAGGAAACCATCCGCGAAGTGGTGTTGGCCTAGCTCCGGATGCCGCGACACTCTCTCCTGCCCATCATCCGGCAGAAGCCGCGAACACGGGCGCGCCGTCCTCTCAACAAGGGCGCCATCGCCACAGTGGTCGCGGTGCTGCTGCTGTGCTCCGGTTGGGCGGCGATCCAGCTTCGGCAGCGTATCCTGCGCTCCCGGGCTGAGGCCCTGCTTCTTGATATTCAGCGCCTTCAAGTGGGCGAGAGCAGCACCACCCAGGCCCAGTCCGTCATCGCCCGGTGGTATCAGTGGGGTCCGGTCGAGACAGAATGCGGCGCAGGCGAATGCACCTCGTTCATTCGTCTCCAACATGCGCTGCCTGCTTTCCTCACCGGCTTCTCCAACCCGACCGCAAACAACCTGCTGGCGCGCATGGCCGACCATCTCGGCCTGCGCAATGCCGCAGTGCGTGCCGGCCTGCGATACAAGGGCGGCGTGGTCACCGGCAAAGGCTATTCCGTCGAAGTGATGCTGCCCTTGCGCGATTGGTGGACACGCAACGCGTTCACCCCCGAACTGGCTGTCTTCTCGGATGAAACTGAAGAGTTCACTGAGACGGAACTGGCCCACATCGTTCCCACCCACCCTTACCGCACCGTGCGCCGCATCAAGAGCCCGTACGGATTGCGAATCAACTTCATGCCCCAGGAACCCGCTGCACAAAAGCAGCAATACATGGACTTCCGCCTGTCCTGTCTCACCCGGTTCTCGCCTTGCCAGAGTGAAAGCAATATCCTGCCCGCCGCCTCGGAACTGGTCAACCAGGTCTTCTGACGCCCGTCGCGCGGGG
>NZ_DASXYM010000039.1:0-11228 GCF_036502485.1 Occallatibacter sp.
AATTCTCACGAACTTCCAGATCGACGGTGCCTTCAGCGGAAGCGGCAGTTCGACAGTCTACCTGGATAGCCTGGCGCTCTACCGCTGGTGAGTGCCTTCATGGGCGGCCAGCAGCACCTTCGCGCCAGCTTGCAATGAACCGCGTACAGCGACAAAGGCCGGATGGAGTTTTCTCCCTAAACGAGACACTCTGGACATGAAGAACGCGCTTCGGCCGACTCATTCACGAAGCTCGACCCGCTCGTCGCTACTGAGAGAGAACGTAAGTTGTTGCTTCAATGGTGGGCCCGGAGGGATTTGAACCCCCAACCAAGGGATTATGAGTCCCCTGCTCTAACCGTTGAGCTACAGGCCCCTGAGAATGGCAAAACCGCAGAATGAGCTGAAGGTGCGTGCACCTGATCGGCCCTGATCGGCACAGAGTTCAAGTCTACACTGGCGCCATTCGCCAGGCGTCTTCACGCGGGCGTGCATCCCTGCCTTCATCCTTGTTCCGGCCGCCGGCTCTGCCATAGCCCCCAGGTAAATCGAGTCGCGCTATCCCTATGTGCCGAATCCGCACATCAAAACGCAATGCGTCGACATCTCATTCGGCACGCGGGACTGACTTGGACTGCGCGGGCCCAACGCATCGAATTCAGATCAGGAAATAGATAAGGTAGGGATCTCATCTACGCGTGATCCAGGAGTATTGCCATGCTGCGGATATGTTCTGAAAGTTGCCCCCGTACCGGATGTACGCGCCATTGCTATAACTGAACTTCACTGACTGGCGCTTTGAGACGGGCACTGAGACTGTGCCTCCCACGCGGGAGTTGCGGTTGGATGTCAGAGGATTGAGCACTCCGTTGATGCTGGTGGCGCCCCCGAACCAGAAGTTGCCGTCAAAAGAGGCCCACAGGCGATTTTTCACGTCGTAACTGAGGTGGCCTTCAAAGGACCCCATCGGGTCCTGGGTCTGCCGATTGATACCGGCGAAGACGCCATTCTCGGAATAGAACTTCGGGTTGGGCGTGTAGAACCATACGCCCCCGTAGCCGTCCACCACCAGATGCGACCATCGTCGAGACAGACCAATCTCCGGCTTGAATGCCCATCGATTGATGCCTGTATTAATAAGTTTTGCGGAGTCATACTGGCCTGTAGGCGGATTGACTTTGATGCTCGCACCAATAAGCGACTTCTGCTTCCAGCGGACAAAATGGGGCACGTCCATGGCCGGACCGCCCCATAGATTCATCGAGAGCCGAAATGTCAGCGGAGCGAGGCCCGATCGATACACATTGGCCTGCGCCTTACCTATCTTGCCTTCAAAATTTCCCACGGCATAGGGGAGGGCCACTAGCACGTTGGCCGACCTCCCCGCCAGCCTCAATGACCGGACATAGCTGACAACCGGCAAACTTACCCGCGCCTTGGAGTCGGTGACGGGGAGCGAGCCATCGAAATTTACATTGCCATCCACGAGGGCGTACGTGAGCGTAGCGGCGTTCGAATGGACGGGCGTAATCAGGTAGGCGCGAGGTGCAAGATCCTGGGAATAGACTTGGCGGACGCTAAAGAGGAGGGCGCATGCGATGAGCGGGAAGAACCATGAGGTAGGCTTGTGCGTCATTCGGCCCGTCCACTCCGGGCATGAAGTAGGGCAGAAATAGACATGGCCCGGATTCGCTCTCCAGGGAGGATGGCGGTACAATCTGGCCATCAGTAGAGCATGCTGCCCCCGCATGGGCATCTGACAGAATACGCAGTACAGAATCCGAATCGGCATTCATCTGAGGCGGGTTACGGCTGGCACTGTCAGTGTTTCCAGTTCCGCCGCCACCAGATGCTTCCTAAACTCCGAAAGCGCCCCAATTGCTGGGAGTCCGGGGAATACCTCCAAGCGTCCGAAATTCCTGATGAGAGCAAGCTCGGAGACGCGTTCAACGCAAGAGGCGGGGAGTGTTTTGAATATGTCTCTCGCGACCCTTGAAGACACCAAAGCGCCGGCCCCTCCAACCCCGTGGCCTCCATCCCCCACGCTGTATGAGATCGACACCTGGGTTTGGCTCTCGGATCTAGCTCGCAAGCATGGCCGACCGGTGGACCTCGGTTCAGTGCCGCGGCCCGAGTGGGACGCCATCGCGGAATTCGGATTTGACGCGGTGTGGCTGATGGGTGTCTGGGAGCGCAGCCCGGCTGGGATCGCCATTGCCAATGAGAACGGCGGCCTCATCGCAGACTTTCGCCGTGCGCTGCCCGATTTTGAAATCGTCGACAATGTAGGGTCGCCTTACTGCATCCGCAACTACGAAGTCGATTCGCACCTGGGAGGAACTGCGGGCCTTGCCTCCGCTCGCAAAGAATTGGCCCAAAGAGGCATCAAGCTGATTGTTGATTTCGTTCCCAACCACGTGGCTCCCGATCACACTTGGACGATCACGCATCCAGAGTATTTCGTCCAGGGAACCACACAGGATGCACTGAACAACCCCGATTTGTTTCTCGTCCGCAACGGCAATGTCTTCGCGCGCGGCCGGGATCCCAACTTCCCCGCATGGCCCGACGTGCTGCAGCTGAATGCGTTTCACTCTGGACTGCGCATCGCCATTGTTGACACGCTCCGCTCCATTGCCGGCCGGGCCGATGGAGTCCGCTGCGACATGGCTATGTTGCCGATGACGGCAATCTTCGAGCGGACCTGGGGCAGCCGCGCCGGTGAGGTGCCGGCCCATGAGTACTGGCGCGATGTCATCGGGGCCGTGAAAGCCGCGTCCCCTGATTTTCTGTTCGTTGGCGAAGCCTACTGGAATCTTGAATGGGATCTGCAGCAACAAGGCTTCGATTACTGTTACGACAAGAAGCTCTATGACCTGCTTGAGCACAGCAATGCAGAAGCTGTGAGGCTGCATCTTTGCGCCGATCTCGCGTACCAGAAGAAACTCCTGCGATTCATTGAAAACCATGATGAGCCGCGCGCGGCCTCGGCATTCGCTGGAGCAAAGCAGCGCGCGGCTGCGCTGACGGTGGCAACCCTTCCCGGCATCCGAATGTTCCACGAGGGAGAGTTCGAGGGCCGAACCGTCCGCCCGCCCGTTTTCCTGGGCCGGCGTCCGGAGGAGCCTGCCGATGAGGGCTTACGCCGCTTCTACAGGAAGTTGCTGACAGCAGTAAATCGACCGATCTTCCGCATTGGGGATTGGGCACTTTGCGAGCGTGGTGGATGGCCCGACAACAGCACTTATCAAAACATCGCTGCGTGGCATTGGACTCTTGAGTACGAGAGAGTGCTGGTGGTCGTGAATCTAAGCGATTCGCTCTCGCAGGCCCACGTGCGGGTCCCATGGACCGGATTGAGCAAAGAGACCGTTAAGTTGAGGGATCGAGTGAACGGGGTCGAATACGTGCGTGCCGGGACCGAAATGGACTCACCCGGTTTGTATGTGGAGCTTGCGCCGTGGGGGTTTCACTTCTTCGAGGTAAGAGGAAGCGGAAACGTGCAAGCTTCGTGAATCATAGCGGCGGTAACCTCTGCCGGCGCCGAGGAGGAGAGATTCATGGCAACAGGAAGCGGTTCCACTCCATTTAGCTATACCGAGACGGCTGAGCAACGCCGGTTGAACGATACCCGCGAAAACGGGATTCCCTGGAAGAAATGGGGTCCGTACCTTAGCGAGCGGCAATGGGGAACCGTGCGCGAGGACTACAGCGACGATGGCAATGCGTGGAGCTATTTCACTCACGACCAATCGCGGTCACGCGCCTATCTGTGGGGTGAAGATGGGCTGGCCGGAATCTCCGACGACAAACAGTTCCTGTGCTTCGCGCTCGGCTTATGGAACGGACGCGATCCCATCCTCAAAGAACGCCTGTTCGGCCTGACCAACAGCGAGGGCAATCACGGCGAGGATGTGAAGGAATACTACTTCTATGTAGACAGCACGCCCACGCACTCCTACATGAAGTATCTATATAAGTATCCGCAGCGTGCGTTCCCTTATAAGCAATTGGTAGAGACCAACGGGCAACGCTCGCGCGAGGAAATGGAATATGAGCTGATCGATACCGGAGTATTCGACGACGATCGATACTTCGATGTTTTCGTTGAATACGCAAAGGCCGACCCTGAGGACCTCCTCATCCGGATCACGGTGCACAATCGCGGCCCGGAGGCAGCGCCCATTCACCTCCTTCCCACCGTGTGGTTCCGAAATACGTGGATGTGGCAGTCGAATTCGGCCATGCCGCAACTCCGGCAGGTAGGATCGGGGAGCATCGTCGCGAAGCACGAAGAGCTCGGCGAGAGCGTGCTGGACTGCGACGGCAGTCCGGAGTTGCTGTTCACTGCGAACGATTCCAACACGCTTCGCCTGTGGGGCCAGCCCAATGAGAGCCCTTATGTCAAAGACGCCTTCCATGAGTACGTGGTCAACGGCAATTCCAATGCAGTTAACCCGGCCAGGGAGGGCACCAAGGCCGCGGCGCACTACAGCTTGGAAGTGCCCGCCGGCGGCAACGTAACCATTCGACTTCGCCTCGGTGATAAGCCTCCTTCGGACCCGTTCAAGGATTTTGAGGATGTGTTCGCGGCGCGCGTGGTGGATGCGGATGAGTTTTACGACCGCGTCACCCCGCAGAACCTCAGCGCGGACGAGAAGCGCGTTCACCGCCAGGCTCTCGCCGGAATGCTCTGGAGCAAGCAGTACTACTATTTCGACCTCGATCGCTGGCTTACCGAGCATCACGCGCATCCACTGATGGGCGGGAATGTTCGCAAGACGCGCAACGCCGAATGGTTCCACATGCTCAACAGCGACATCATCTCCATGCCGGACAAATGGGAGTATCCGTGGTATGCCGCCTGGGACTTGGCCTTCCATGCCATAGCGCTGTCGCTGGTCGACTTCGACTTCGCCAAGGAGCAACTGCTGCTGATGCTGCGGACACTCTATGCGCATCCCAACGGGCAGATTCCCGCTTACGAATGGAACTTCAGTGATGTGAACCCGCCGGTGCACGCGTGGGCGACAATCTTCCTGTTCAATATCGAAAAGCAGCTCGGGCGGTCCGATATGCGCTTCCTGGAGAAGTCCTTCCAGGGTTTGCTCTTGAACTTCAACTGGTGGGTGAATCGGAAAGACCCCGAAGGCAAGAACGTATTTGCCGGCGGGTTCCTGGGACTCGACAATATCGGGGTTTTCGATCGCAGCGCGCCCCTGCCGACCGGCGGATCACTCGATCAGGCCGACGGTACAGCATGGATGGCGTTCTACTGCCAGAACATGCTGGAGATCGCCCTCACCCTTGCGGAATACGACTCAATGTATGAAGACGTCGCATTCCGGTTCCTGGAGCATTTTCTGTGGATCACCTATGCGATGGACAGGATTGGCACGCATCACGATGAGATGTGGGACAGCGGAGATGGGTTCTTCTATGACCTTCTCCGCCTCCCCAACGGAGATGCGACGCGGCTGAAGGTGCGGTCTATGGTGGGGTTGCTGCCGCTGTGCGCCGCATCGGTCTTCGACGCAGAGGGAATTCTGCAGCGGCTCCCCAAGCTGGCGGAACTTCTGCAGGTATTCAGAAATCGCCACCCGGAGGCACTCCGGCATATTGCGCCGCTGGACGGGAGCTTCAAGGGATATGCCAACCGGCGTTTGCTCTCGGTGTGCAACAAAGACAAGATGGAGAAGATTCTCTCTTACCTTCTGGATGAGAACGAATTCCTCAGCGAGTACGGGATCCGCTCTCTGTCGCGCTACCATCTTGACCATCCTTTTTCGTTCTGGCTGAGCGGGCACGAGTACAAGGTGCAGTATCTCCCGGCCGAATCGAATAACGGAATGTTTGGCGGCAACTCGAATTGGCGCGGGCCTATCTGGATGCCGGTCAACGGTCTGATCATTCGCACCCTGCTGAATCTCTACCAGTTCTATGGAGACGAGTTCACCGTGGAATGTCCCACCGGCTCCGGCAATCGAATGAACTTGTTTGAAGTAGCGAAGGAGATTGGACGCAGACTTTCCAATATCTTTTTGCGGGACAAGGATGGCAAACGGCCGGTTTATGGCGGAGCCAGCAAGTTCCAGGACGATCCGTATTGGAAGGACTACATCCTCTTCTACGAATACTTCCACGGCGACAACGGAGCGGGCTTGGGAGCGAGCCATCAAACGGGCTGGACAGGACTGATTGCTCGGACCCTCGATCTTTTTGCGCGCGTCGATGCGCAGAATGCGCTTCAACTCCCCAAGGCCGAATTGGGGCAACGCCTGACCGCCGATCAAGTCGCGGGAACCAGCGTTCTGTCGGAGGCAAAGGCGGCCAGCGCACCGTCAAAGGGGTCGGGCAGCAGCGCTGCACCGGAGAAGGTGGTTTGACCGCCATTTAAACTGCAAGCCCGGGTCACGGCGTCATGGCCCGGGGCTTGTTCTCGCTGAAAAAACTTCAGGCCAGAATATGGGCTCCGCCATCCACGTACATGGTCTCTCCGGTGATGCGGCACCCGTAGGGCGTCGCAAGATAGGCGCAAGTAAAACCGACATCCATGATATCCACGAGCTCGTGCACCGGGGCAGAGCTTCAGCCAGAAGAAGGTCGAAGTCCTTGAGACCCGACGAGGCCCGCGTCCTCAGCGGCCCGGTCGAAATGGCGTGTACACGAATCCCTTGAGGGCCAGGTTAGTAAGCAGGATACCGGCAACAGGCCTCCAGCGCCGCCTTCACCGGCCCCATCGCGCTGTAGTCGTTCACCACCTTCTGCGCGCCGCGATACGTCATTTCGCAACTCCACCACCAGCGCATGTCTATCCTTTAAAACCGGCTGCGGAACTGGGACTGCCGTCACGCGCCTCTTCATTTAAGTTAAGAACCTGTTGCGTGTGACGCGCGATCATAAGTTCTTCGTTGGTCGCGATCACCCAGGCTGCGACGCGGCTACTCGATGTGCTGATCCGAGCGGCCCCCGTCCTGTTTGCATCTTCATCCAGTTCCACGCCCAGCCACGCCGCATCGCGGCAGACACGCGCACGGATCGCGGCAGCATTCTCCCCAATACCCCCCGTGAACACGATCGCATCGAGACCGCCCATGGCCGCAGCCAAAGAGCCTAGCTCCCGCCCGATCCGGTAAACGAATACATCGATGGCCAGCATCGCCTCCGCATGTGAGCTTTCAAGCAATGTGCGCATATCGCTGGACATCCCGGAGAGCGCAACCAGTCCTGATTCCTTGTAGAGCAGTCGTTCCAGATCCTTCACCTGCATCTTTTCGTGCTGCAGCAGGAACAGAATCGCACCGGGATCCAGGCTTCCACAGCGCGTGCCCATCGGAAGTCCGTCCAGCGCGGAAAACCCCATGGTTGTCGCAACACTGCGGCTAGCCTTCAAAGCGCACATGCTGGATCCGTTCCCCAGGTGCATCACAACCGTCTTGCCCGCCGCCGCCTCGCCATCCACCGCGGGAAGCGCAGATGCAATGTACGCATAGGACAGCCCATGAAATCCGTAGCGACGTACACCGGCTTCTCTCAGCCGAAGCGGAAGCGGGATGATTTGCGCCACTTCAGGGCACGTGGAATGGAATTCCGTATCGAAGCAGCCCACCTGGGGTAGATCGGGCCGCCGCTCCAGCCCCAGCCGAATGGGCTCCAGATTGTAAGGTTGGTGAAGCGGTGCCATCGGAATAAGCTTTTCGAGTTCGTCAACCACGGCGCTGTCCAGAAGCACAGGCGCCGTGTACTTGAGCCCGCCATGCACAATGCGATGTCCAATTCCGACCAGCTTGCTGTCTCTCAGAGCATTGCGCAGATAGACCAGCAGATACTCCATCGCCTCGCGATGGGTAAGAGTGATACCGCCGGACCAGGACTTCTCCGCAATCGTCTTCCCATCGAGCTTGGCGACAAAATGCGGATTAGTGAAAAGGCCTTCAATTTGGCCCCGGATACCCGGCCGAAGACCGTCCCCGCCGATCGCAAACAGAGAATATTTGATACTCGACGAACCCGAGTTCAGAACGCCAATCTGGTCAGACATGAGCCACCTCGGGCGACCCCATCGCCGTCGGCGCACGGCGCGCGTTGGCCACCAGCTTCATAATTGCCGACGAGGTGAGCCGGTTACGCGCAGAGTCCGCGCGGCTTGTAAGAACAATCGGAACGCGCGCACCCAGCACGATTCCCGCCCCATTCGCGCCGGCAAGGTACTCCAACTGCTTGGCCAGGATATTGCCCGCTTCCAGGTCGGGCACCAGCAGAATGTCCGCCCTTCCCGCCACTGGCGATGTGATCTTCTTGATGCGCGCGGCTTCTTCGCTGATGGCGTTGTCGAAGGCGAGCGGTCCGTCAAGAATGCCGCCCGTGATCTGCCCGCGATCGGCCATCTTGCACAGAATGGCCGCGTCAATCGTAGCCTGCATGGTCGTGTTCACCGTTTCGACAGCGGCCAGAATGGCCACGCGCGGCTCTTCGATTCCCAGCACATGTGCCAGATCGATCGCGTTCTGAGCGATATCTACTTTCTCCTTCGCCGTGGGCGCAACATTGATAGCCGCATCCGTCACCAGCAGGATGCGCGGATAAGCCGGAACATCCATGATGAACACGTGGCTGATGCGGCGCGCGGTCCGCAGGCCCGTCGCCGACGAGACCACCGCCCCCATCAACTCGTCGGTATGCAGGCTTCCCTTCATCAGCGAATCGATCTCTCCGGCGCGTACCAGCGCAACCGCCCGCTCCGCGGCCGCCACGCTGTGTTCCGTCGACACAATCCGATAGGGAGACAAATCAATTCCTTCCTCCTCGGCCACTGCCCGGATCTTCCTCTCGGGCCCGATCAGTGTAGGCTCGATGAGACCCCGCTCAGCCGCCTGGATAGCTCCAAGCAGGGAATTGCGATCGCACGGATGAACCACCGCGCACGTCACCGGAGGAGTGCTCTCGCACGCCCGCAAGATGGGCGCGAACGCATCGTTGCGACGGAGAATAATCTCTGGAGTGGCTATCTGCGAATACGAGATGCGCTCCGTCGGTGCCACCACCGTCACTGAACCGGACACGATCCGCCGGTCCCCGCGCGTGACCATGCAGTCCAGAACCACCACGTTGCCAGCCTCGCGCTTTTCGCGAACCGTGATCGAACCGGTAACTTCATCGCCTGCGGAAAGCGATCCGGCGAACATAAGGTTTTGCGCAACAACGGTTGTGCCGGGCCCTGGATACCGCCGCTTGATCATCGCCGTGATCACGGCCTCCGCAGCCACACCCGCAGCCGAGACATCCTCTCGGCCTTTTCCCTCTCTATCCAGATGGAACGGATCAATCTCGCCCGAGACGATCGCTAGTGCGTCAACATCCATCCTGCTCAGCCGATGCGTATACTCCGCCGTAGCTCCAGGTTGAATTTCGCCAAAGGTGTGGTTCGTGAGCTCCGCCATATCAGCCACCTGTCCTTCTGCCGTCAGAGATCCGCGCTGAACGCGTTAGACGAGAGTGCTTCGCGGATGCGAAGCAGTGTTGCGCTCTGTTCTTCGATCGTGCCGAGCTGGCGGAGTAGTCTCCGACTACCGCATCGAGCACAGTGTTGTAGTTTTCGAGATCATTGCGCGCCTATGTCGGCCGCCGTAAACCCCGTGTTGGCCAGATTAGCTATTGCTCCCCGTACGCCTCCTTCACCAGGCTGTCGAACCGTTTCTGCGCCCTTGCCACTCGCTTCGAAACGAGACGGCCAACCCTGTCGCTTGTAGTCATCACGGAAAAAGATGTTCAGTTTGATAGCTCATCCAAGGCCTCTCCACGCGTGCCGTCACGGGCCGTTTGTTCAGCGGGGCAGGTGGTAGACCCGGCACGCACACACGCGCCTGAGCCGCACGCCACCTGCCTGCGGCGGATCTTGCAGATGACTGGCTTCGCCGCAGATTCGCTTGGGCACAGTGCGACGGCAGACAGAGCGTGCCGCAAATCCTGCCGGGATTCTGGCCGGGGCAGGCGGCTTGAGTAACTGCCAAATCTGCCAGTAACAGAGAGAACTAAGTTGCCCAGCCACAGCGCGTTTCGAGAAAGTCTTGCTCGTCCCAACGGAGGTAATCCGCACGTCTCAAACGGCGCGCTGCGTCTAATGACAGTTGAGAAGAGCGGGTCAACTTTGCTACCGATGAGAGCGAATCCTTCAGAGAAACCGCAGACGCTTCGGGCGGCGCGCTCCACTCATCGCGAGGGTCGTCAGGCATGAACACAGTCTCCAAGTCGGCTCTTCAAACAGTGCATCGTTCCGTGCTCGTGGTTGCCGATCTCGAGATGAACTGGATGCTGTTCGACTACCTGGTCGCCAAAAACTGGAGCGTCGATTACGTAGCTCATAACGATCTTGCACTGGCTGCGGTGAAAAGAAGACCGTACGACCTGGTGGTGACCGCGGAGGTGAGCTCCGCCCGCGAAGATCTGGACCTCCTGCGGCGCATCCGCGCAGTTCGGCCGCACACCCGCATGATTGTGCTCACCAGCTACCCGACGCCGAAAGACACGCTCGCTGCACTGCGGGAACAAGCGTTCAGCATCTTCTCAAAGCCTTACTCGCTGGAAACCCTCAAGGCCATGATCGCCATCGCCATGGACGCGCCCTGCTGGGACGATGGGATCGAGGTCGTGTCGGCCACCCCCGCATGGATTCGCCTCATGATCCGCTGTGACCTTCCCAGCATTGAGCGCATGGTGCAGTTCTTTCAGGAACTGGCGGATTTACCCGCCCTGGAGCGCACCCAGGTGGCAACCGCCTTCCGCGAGATGCTTCTCAATGCCGCCGGACACGGCGCGGGTTTCGATCCGCAAGAGTACGTCGAGGTCTCGTACCTGCGCGCAAAACACGCCATCGCATGTCGCGTGACAGATCCAGGCCCGGGATTCAATCAATCTCCGAACGCTTTGGGATCGCCCAACCAGCACGATGGTGCTCCCGAGAAGGAAATGGAACCGGCCGTCCCCACCGCCTCAAACAGAAACTTCGGCATCCTCGTGGCCCAGCATTTCGTTGACGAACTCATCTACAACGAGCAGGGGAACGAAGTGCTGCTGATCAAGTACCTTCAGGCTCCCTCTCTTGCCATGATCCCTGAAAGTTATTGAAACGGCCGCTGCAAACTGATAATTACGGCCCGCAGAACCGTCACGCGCCGGCGATATGGTTTCGCACCGCGTACTTGATCAGATCCGCATTGCTCTTGGCTCCCAGGACTTCCATGATCCTGTAC
>NZ_DASXYM010000040.1:0-7036 GCF_036502485.1 Occallatibacter sp.
CAGGCGCAGAGTACTCGCTGGCAGATCAGGCCTACGCAACCCTGCTGGCCAGGTTGGCGGCGCAGAACTTCGATGGCACCACGCCTCAATTGCGCGATAACATTTTGGCCTTTTACACCGATCGCTCGCTGCCCATCCAGAGCCGGGAAGATCCGGCGCACTGGGCCCGCCTTTTGACCGATCTGGGGGCATTGAAGTCCGCTCCACTTTTGCATGTTTCCGACCCGCCGGTGCCACTTTCCAATTGATTTGCTCCCTTGTTCTGGGTACGACCCATAAATGCCTACGTATGGCGTCAAGTTTCAGATAGGCCGGTCTGGACGGGCGTGAGGTAAGGTACAGGTTTTGTCACGGCCGGATCGAGTAGATCCGGCCATTGAGTTTGCGGGGTTTAGGGGGCAGGTTTTTCGAGGGCTTTTGTCACGGCGCTGATGCGCTTGTGAGCGTCACAGAGAACGGGCTTCTGCAACTGGGTGGCGTGGTGGATCTTCTCGGTATCGAGAAGCACGTGGTTGAGGGAAGAGCGCAGTTCGGCCATGGTGGCGACGGCAGAGAGATATCCCCGGCCGGCTGCGTAAAGCAGCGCGGCCGGGGTGGCGATGATGGCGAGACAGACGAGCAGGACAACCCAGTCCTGGTTCATGCGACATGCTCCTGAGCGGTTGAGATGGACTGTTTGAGGACCCGCTGCACGGTGGCCGTGGAGACGCGGTAGGTCTTGGCGATCGTGCGCAGGCTGCAGCCGTGAGCGCGATCGCGGCGGATGGCTTCGTTATCGAGTTGGAGCGGCGTTCGTCCGATGTGTCGGTCTTCGAGGCGGGCGCGCCTCATGCCGGCGCGGACCCGCTCGATAATAAGGTTGCGTTCGAGCTCGGCGATGGCTCCGATGATCACCACCAGGGCGCGGCCCAACGGGCCGGCGGTGTCGATCTGCTCGCGGAAGCTGACGAACTCGACATTGAGCCGGTTGAGTTCATCGAGCACATCGAGGAAGTGCCTCACGGACCGGGCGATCCGGTCCGAGGCCCACACCAGCACAACATCGAACTGGCCGCGGCGGGCGCCGGTCATCAGCTGGTCGAGACCGGGCCGCTTGGCTTTGGTTCCGGAGATCCGGTGTGATATTGCGCCCTACTCCCGGGAGTACAACTCGATTCGCCAGAACGTACTTGGCGCCTCCAGGGAAGACACATCCCTTCGCATCGAGTACGACCAGATCGTCGATCGCGTGCAGCAGACCAAGGATTCCGGCATCAAGATGGATGACCGGCGGTTTACCGCTCCGGTTGAGGAGATATCGGGCACCGTCGAGTCCGCCGGCGCCTGGGGAGTGTCGCTCAAGGAGTACCCGGGACGCACCTTCAAGTTCTCGACTGTCGGCCTGAGCGCGGCCGATATGGCAGCGCGCCTGCTCGGCGAGCAGAATGACCTGGTCTTTCCATCCTGACCCACCAAAACTCCCTCGCGCGGGCGCCCGGCAGCAGCGTCTCCCATCCACTCTGCTCAGGCTCCTCGAACCATCAGCCGGTAGTCGCGCCGAGATCGGATGGCCTATCCCGGCAAGCCAGGAGTTCGGCGCTTTGAGAAGGTCGTCCGTTTTGCGACAATCGGTCCGATCAAAGCTGGCTGGCTTGCCAAGAATAAAGGCAAGTGGATCCCTCACCACGACGGCAAGTTGGCATTCAAACAGTATTCCGACCCAGAGCAGTTCATGAAGCGGGCCCGAGAGCTTTACTACGTCTGGAAATCCGCCCAACCAGATGGCGATGAATTGCTGGAGGACGAAGTGTCAGAGTCAGTTCATACCACTCTCGAGGAGGCGGAGGAACTTGCTTGGACCGAAATCGAAAAGTACATGCAAAACATTCAGCCTTTCGATCTTCAGACACTCGTGGCAGCGCTGCTAAAGGGCATGGGGTACCTCGTTTCTTGGATCTCCCCGCCTGGGCTAGATCAGGGAATAGACATTCTGGCGCACACAGACCCGCTCGGAACTCAAAATCCTCGTATCAAGGTGCAAGTTAAGCGCCGAGCAGACGCAGTCGACGTTGCCGGGCTTCGATCCTCTCTCGCAGTGTTGGGAGACGGGGACGTTGGCATATTCGTATGCACCGGCGGATTCACTTCGGCGGCTGATTTGGAGGCACGAATGCTAGAAAAGCGAAAAATTACGTTGGTAGGAATTGAGAGGCTTTTTGATCCTGGATTCAGCATCCCAACGAGATCGACGGAGCCGAAAAGCGTCTTTTGCCTCTGAGGCCCGTTTACTACATCGCCGGTGGGAAATAGAGGGCTTCCTGACTTTGTGACTTAGCGTCATGGACAGATTAGAAGTGCCTCTCGCACCGAAACAATTGGATCAGATATTAAGGACACAGATGTAAAACGGACAACACCAAAACCTCGTTGGGTTCATCTGGAATATCGCGAACAAGCTACGCCGCCCTTATCGCCCCCTCAGTACAGGAAATCACCGAAGCCTGGAGACAGACGGGAAGTGCCCGCTAGTTTTCAGCCGATGACTCCCTGGCTTCAAAGCCGAATTGACCTTGCCACCTGTCCACCGCCGATTTCACCGGCCGTCTTCCGCAAGGTTTCAAGCTTTCCGAGAGATGTGGGTTACTCCCACTGAGCGGGATGAGGAAAGTCTGGACTTGAGAGGTTTCCCATTGACAGCCCCGGCCGTGGCTGACACAATCCCTGCATCTCGCGGGTAAAGATTCCTCCCTTAGTCAGCCTCCGGTTGTGCAAGGTCAATATCGGGAACACCGTCGATTCCTGCTGGACCACAGCCTGCATGCTGCCCCACCTCCGCGCGCGCAAGCGGCGGATAAGGCTGTTCGGAGACCTTTCATGCTGATTCGCCTTCCCCTTGGTCTGGACCTGTTTTTCTCCTCTACAGTCTTCAACGAGGCACCACGCGTCGTTGGCCGCGGTGCATTCCGCCGGGGAATGAAGTCGGCAGTGCGCCGTCCTTTCCTCTGCTCGGGCGCAATGTCGGCCGCTCTCACGTTGGCGGCTCTGCTGGCACTTTGCCCTGTTCCGGCAAATGCCCAGCAGGCGAAGCGGCTTGGTATGAATCCGCCGGTGCTGCCTCATGGCCACACATCGAGCAGTCCGTCAGCGCAGGGACTCCCCAGTCCCAGCCCTGACAGCTCCCCTGGACCCAGCACGTCACTCAGTTCCTCTGCATGGACGGCGCTTGGGCCTGCTCCGCTGGACTCGGGAACGAGCTTCGGGCCGGGCTCGGAGGGACTGGTAAGCGGTCGCATCGCCGCCATCGCGGCCGATCCCACTGATGTCAACACGATCTACGCGGCGCCTGCCGGCGGCGGCGTATGGAAGACCGTGGACGGGGGCTCCACGTGGACGCCTTTGACTGACGGCCAGGCGACGCTTGCCATGGGTGCCATTGCCGTGGCGCCGTCGAACCATCTGCGCGTCTATGCGGGCACAGGGGAGGCAAATAACTCGGAGGACAGCAATCACGGCCAGGGGATTCTGGTCTCCAGCGATGGAGGCGCAACCTGGGTTCTGACAACGGCGGCCGGCGCATTTACGCGAAATGTCATCGGGCAGATCGCGATAGATCCCACCAATCCAGACGTGGCCTACGCGGCAGTGGGCGGATATCCCCAGAACGGGCAGGAAAGCGCCAACACGGGCATCTGGAAGACGACCAACGCCGGCTCCACCTGGACGAACGTTACATTCGCGGCGTCGTTGACCAACACGACGACGTGGTCGTCAGTTGTCGTCGATCCGAATACTCCTTCTATCGTTTACGCGGCTGTGGGAGACCCGTTCAGCGTTTCCGCGAGCGTCTATAGGTCTTCAAACGGCGGGAGCACATGGACGAACCTGGGCAACCCGCCGGGAGGGAGAATAGCTCTTGCCGTCTCGCCGTCTGCGGCGATTACGGGGAGCCACGTTCTCTACGTGGCTGCTTCCTCCCCGACGAATTTCGGTCTGGCTTATTTTGGCCGTTCCGACAATGCCGACGCGACCACGCCCGCCTTTGCCAACTTGACCTCCGGCACACCCGATTTCCTGGGCGGCGGAAACTCAGGCGGCGGGCAGGGCTGGTACGACATTGCCGTCAACGTAGATCCCTCTGGTGTTGTTTACTGCGCCGGAGTCATAAATTATGCTACCGGCACTCATCTGGTGATCCGGTCGTCGAATCTAGGCGTGACTTGGAGCGATATCACCTCCATCGGTGGATTCACACCTCACACCGATAGTCATGCCATCGCGTTCGACAAGAACAACCGCATGATTCTAGGCAGTGATGGAGGTGTGTTCCGCTATGATCCGGTGACGCCTGGCTGGACCGATCTCAACTCGAACCTCAGCACCATCCAATTCGTTGGGATCGGCCTTCACCCCACCCAGATTGGGACCGTAATAGGCGGAAGCCAGGATAATGGCACTGAATTGTACGGCAATGCGCTCCAGTGGGGGGAGGTGAATGGGGGCGATGGCGGATTTGCGCAGTTCAGCCAAACGAACCCGAGTCATTGTTACGGCGAGTTCCCAGACGGAGGTTTCTTCCGATCACTGTCTGGCTGCACCTCCGGGACCTGGGTGAATGCGGGTCCGGGCGACGCCGGCAACTTCTATTCGCCATTCGTCGTCGACCCAACGAACGGCGATCACGTGCTCTTTGCAGGCGTCCGTGTGTTTGAATCGACCAATGCCGGCACCAGTTGGACTCCGGTGGGGAGTACAGGGGTGCACGGCTTCAATCCGCTCGGCAACGCCGTGGATACGGTGGCGCTCTCTCCCGCCAGCAGCGGTCATGTCGAGGTCATCTACGCTGCCACCGGCGGAAGTTTTTCCTCTTCGAGCCAGATTTTTGTAACCATCAATCAGGGCGGCTTGTGGACGGAGGTGGATCTGCCCAGCTGCGCGAAGAACTCGTCTCTCGGCATAGGCTGCCGGGTGAACCAGGTGGTGGTAGATCTGAACGATCCCACAGGCAATACGGCGATCGCCGTCACCGCCAACTACAGCTCAACCGGCAGCAGCCATGTATTCAGAACGACGAATGCCGGCACGACGTGGACCGATATCACGGCCAATCTTCCCAATCAGCCCGGCTGGTCAGCACAGGTGGATACCGACCCGAACCACACCATGTATGTCTCAATGGAAGCGGGCGTTTATTTCTCCACGAATCCTTACTCCACCTGGGCCCTCTATGGCACGGGGCTGCCTAATGCGCAGGGTGCGGACCTCGAACTGAACCGCAGTCTGCACGCATTAGGTGTCGGCACCCACGGCCGCGGCGCCTGGGAGATATACACGCCTGCCCACATAACAAATGTAAGCACCACCGCGGCGGCTGGAACTTACGGGGCGGGCGCCGTCATCCCGATCGTTGTCACATTTACGACCCCAGTGAATGTGAGCGGGACTCCGCTGCTGACGTTGAATACGTCGCCAACGAGCCAGGTAAGCTACTCTTCGGGCTCGGGCACAAACTCTCTCACCTTCAATTACACCGTTGGCTCGGGCCAGAGCACAGCCGGCAATCTCGATGCAACGAGCCTGAGCCTGAATGGCGGCACGATTGCGGACGCGTACAGCACTTCCGCGCTTTTGGGATTGTTCCCGCCCGGGACCGCCGGATCTTTGAGTTCCAACGTCGCCATTCACATTTTGAGCGCCCAGCCGGCAGTTATCACGTCGCCGGCTCCCGGGAGCACTCTTACCAGCAGTACGGCAGCCTTTTCATGGACGACGGGAACGGGTGTCACCCAATACAGTCTGCACGTGGGCACGACGGGAGCGGGTTCCACGAATATCTTTGGAGGCGTAGTAGCCGGCCAGAGCAAGAGCATTCCGGGGATTCCGACCACAGGAGGCACGCTGTATGTGCGCCTTTACTCGCAGATCGCCGGAGCATGGCAATTCAATGACTACACCTACACCGAAGCAAGCCCCGCCTCAACGGCAGTGATGACGTCTCCTGCGCCAGGCAGCACTTTCACGGGATCGACGGTATTCTTCTCGTGGACGACGGGATCGCAGGTCACTCAGTACAGTCTGCACGTAGGCACAACGGGAGCGGGTTCCACGAGCATCTTCGGGGGAGCGGTAGCCGGCCAGAGCAAGAGCATCCCGGGAATTCCGACCACCGGGGGAACGGTGTACGTTCGCCTTTACTCGCAGATTGCCGGAGCATGGCAGTTCAACGACTATACCTACACGGAGGCAAGCCCCGCGGCGAAGGCAGTGATGACGTCTCCTGCGCCGGGTAGCACGCTCACGGGGTCGACGGTACTGTTCTCGTGGACGACGGGATCGCAAGTCACTCAGTACAGTCTGCACGTGGGCACGACGGGAGCGGGTTCCACGGATATCTTCGGCGGAGCGGTAGCCGGCCAGAGCAAGAGCATCTCGGGGATTCCGACCACCGGGGGAACGCTGTACGTTCGCCTTTACTCGCAGATTGCCGGAGCATGGCAGTTCAACGACTATACCTACACCGAGGCAAGCCCCGCCGCAAAGGCAGTGATAACTTCTCCTGCGCCGGGTAGCACGCTCACGGGATCGACGGTACTGTTCTCGTGGACGACGGGATCGCAAGTTACTCAGTACAGTCTGCACGTGGGCACGACGGGAGCGGGTTCCACGGATATCTTCGGCGGAGCGGTAGCCGGCCAGAGCAAGAGCGTCTCGGGGATTCCAACCACCGGAGGCACACTGTATGTGCGGCTTTACTCGCTGATTGCCGGAGCATGGCAGTTCAACGACTACACCTACACGGAGCAGTAGGAGAAAGGGGAGTCGCGGTTTTGTAGCGCCGTTGACTCCCCTCGTTCACAACAACCAGATAAATCGCCGGACAAGTAACCGGCGCTCCATCCGGCCTTTGCCGCTGTACGCGGGTTCATTGCAAGCTGGCGCGAAGGTGCTGCTGGCCGCCCATGAAGGCACTCACCAGCGGTAGAGCGCCAGGCTATCCAGGTAGACTGTCGAACTGCCGCTTCCGCTGAAGGCACCGTCGATCTGGAAGTTCGTGAGAATT
>NZ_DASXYM010000041.1:0-14465 GCF_036502485.1 Occallatibacter sp.
GGCCGGATACGAACTGGACAAGATATCGCAGTTGACTCGCCTGAATGAGGCCGTCCTCGAACGTATCCAGACCTGGGGCGGCGGAGCGCACGAACCAGAACCAATGGAATCCTTCTGGTTCACCGCCAAGGACGGCACCAAAGAACAAGGCTTCCTGATCCGTCCGCCTGCCTTCGACCCCGCCAAGAAATATCCAGTTAAGTTCCTGATCCACGGCGGCCCGCAGGGCGCCTGGGGCGACGCCTGGTCCTATCGCTGGAATGCCGAACTCTTCGCCGCCAATGGCTACGTCGTCGTCATGATCAACCCCGGCGGCAGCACCGGCTACGGCCAGGCCTTCGTCGACCGCGTCAACGGCGACTGGGGCGGCAAGCCCTACACCGACCTCATGACCGGCCTCGACTACGCCGAACAGCACTACCCCTTCATTGACAAATCCCGCGAATGCGCGCTCGGCGCCAGCTACGGCGGCTACATGGCCAACTGGATCCTTGGCCACACCACCCGCTTCAAGTGCATCGTCTCCCACGACGGCATGTTCAACGCCGAGTCCGCCTTCGGCTCCACTGAAGAAGACTGGTTCAACACCTGGGAGTTCAAAGGCGCGCCCTGGGACTACTATGGCAAGCCCGACAGCGAGAACCCCTTCCGCAAGTGGTCCCCCTCCCTCTACGCCAAGAACTTCAAGACACCCACACTCGTCATCCACAGCCAGCTCGACTACCGCCTCGACGTCTCCGAAGGCTTCCAGCTCTTCGACACCCTGCAGCTTCTCCACGTCCCCAGCGAAATGCTCTACTTCCCCGATGAAGGCCACTGGATCCTCAAACCCCAGAACTCGCAGCTCTGGTACAAAACCGTCAACGCCTGGGTCGACAAATGGACCGCCCCCTCGCATTAACCTCCATGACGCGCGGACCGCTGTATGCTTGAGCTAACCTCACGCAGCACAGGAGCGCCCCCCCAATGCAAAAGTGCTACGAATTTAAAGACAGCCTTCTCGAGTCCCTTGATCAGGACGCGGACCGCGTCACCATCAACCTGCGCGCCGTCCGCTCTGAGGTCGAGCGATCTGCCGCAGAGATGCCACCCAACCTCTTCCGCCAGGAGATCCGCCTCGTCCTTGACGGAGCCGAGCTCGCCGTCGATTCTCCCAACCTGCCGAGCTGGCTGATGGAAGGCACTTTCAGCGCCGACTCGCTGGACGCCGACTGCGCCGACTGCACCGACGAAAACACCATCCCCGTATCCCTGCGCTCCGCAAGCGGCGTTGAGCTGACTCTTGCCGGCCTGCATGAAGGCTCCGGCGACTTCGTCACCATCCGTGCCCGCGCCAAATCCTTCGCTCTCCAGCCGCTCGCGGAACCGCAATCCCTGCAGCACACCCGCGCCACCATCTGAATCGGGCCGTCATGGCGTTTTCCACCAGGTCGAAGTCGCCGCGCGCCCCGCTCAATGAGGCCGGCCTCTATGACTACGCCCTCAAAGCCCTCGGCCGCCACATGCGCACAGAGGCCGAACTCCGCCGCCTCCTGCACCAGCGCGCGGAGCAAGGACCCGCCGGCCAATCCGTAATCGCCGCCGTCCTCGCGCGCCTCAAAGAACACGGCTACCTCGACGACAAGTCTTATGCCGAGACCTTCACGCGCCTCCGCCAGGAGAACGAAAAACTCGGGGCACGCACCGTTCGCCAGAAGCTTCAGCAAAAGGGCGTAGCCGCCGCCATCGTGGATGAAACCATTGAAGCCCGCTACGCCGGCACCGACGAGCAAACCCTCGCCCGCCAGTACCTCGACCGCAAGCGCATCCGCAAGCCTGAAGACGAGAAGCAGACCGCCCGCGTCATGCGCCGCCTGGTCGCCGCCGGCTTCTCCACCGGCGTGATCTACAAGATCCTCCGCCAGTGGGACATCCCCGGCGAATCCCTCTCCCAACTCGACAATCTCGACGACTCTGCTCTCATCGACGAAAACTAGCTTCGAACCGCTGCCAGGCTTTTGCCGCGAAGCGGCGGTTGGCCCCACCGCAGGTGGTTGAACCAATTCACACGCGAAAACGTAACTCCGGGGTAGCATAGGTTTGTTCCCGCATACCGGAGGCTGGATGTCCCCTGCCGTAAGCGAAGCTGTGTCGATCTCTTCAAAACCTATCGAGGTCGAGAGCCTCGTCAAGCGCTTCGGCACGCTCACTGCGCTTGACGGTCTCTCCCTGCGCCTCGAGCCCGGCACCTGCCTCGGCCTGCTTGGCCCCAACGGCGCCGGGAAAAGCACGCTGATCCGCGGCATCGCAGGCCGCGTCCTGCCGGACTCCGGCCAGATCCGCATCTTCGGCGCTCAGGCCGGCTCCCGCGCCGCCCACCAGTCTCTCGGCTGGATCCCCCAGGAACTCGCCATTTACCCCCGCCTCACCTGCCGCGAAAACCTCGTCGCCTTCGGCAAGTACCAGGGCCTCTCCGGCGCGCAGCTTGCCGAACAGGCCGCCTGGTGCCTCAACTGGGCCGCGCTTGAAGATCGAGCCAGCCACGCGGCCGGCACTCTCTCCGGCGGCATGAAGCGCCGCCTCAACATGGCTGCCGGCATCATCCACCGCCCGCGCCTCGTGCTCATGGACGAGCCCACCGTCGGCGTCGATCCGCAGTCCCGCAACCGCATCTTCGAGATGATCGAGCACCTCCGCGCCCAGGGCATGTCCGTCCTCTACACCACGCATTACATGGAAGAAGCTGAGCGCCTCTGCGATCGCATCGCCATCATCGACCACGGCCGCATCATTGCTGAAGGAACCAATGAAGAGCTGATTCGCAGCGCCTTCGGCACCCGCACCGAGGTCGCCGCCCGCTTCACCGGCAACGTCGAATCCATCGCCGCCTGGGTCGAGCGCCGAGGCGGCCGCATCAGTGAAGGCGCGGCCCAGTTCACCATCCACCGCCCCGCGGATGTTGCGCCTCTGCTTGAAGAAGCCTCCGTCCAGGGCATCGGAATCGAAGACGTCTCCCTCCACCGTCCCAACCTGGAATCCGTCTTCCTGCACCTCACCGGAAGGGAGCTGCGCGATTGATCGTCCCTATTGTCCGCACCGCCATCACCGGCCTGCGCCGCGACCGCGCCGCTCTGGCCCTGAGTTTCGTGCTGCCCATCGGCTTCTTCAGCATCTTCGCCTTCATCTTCGGCAGCCAACACGACACCATTCCGCAGGTCCACCTCATAGTGGTTGATGAAGACCATAGCTCCGCCTCGCGCAGCCTGGTGCGCGGTTTAGAGAGCGAGGGGTCGCTGGTCGTCACCACCCATCCCGATGCCAACAACAAGAACGCTCCCGCGCCGGCCGGCTACTCCGCCGCCTCCGCTGAAGCTGAAGTCAAAGCCGGCAACGTGCCCGTCGCGCTCATCATTCCCGCCGGCTGGGGACAACACCCCATCGCCTTCAACGGCGGCGACGGCACGGCTCCTGAAATTCAGCTCCTCAACGACCAGAGCGATTCCATCGCCCCGCAGATCGTCGCCGGCCTCCTCCAGAAAGCCGCCATGACTTCCATGCCCGCGTCCATGGCCGGCGAGGGCCAGAAGTACATGAAGCAGTACATCGGCGACCTCACCCCCGAGCAGCAGAAACGCTGGGACGACAACATCGCCGGGCTGAACGAAGCCGAGAAGCGCCGCGACGAACAGCCCGAAACCGCCTCTTCCTCGCCGGCTGCGGCCAGCGATCAATCCTCCGGACTCGGCGGTGGCATAATCTCTGTTCATACGCGCGGCGTGGCCGGCCAGCATCAGAACAAAAACCTGATTTCGTTCTACGCCGCCGGCATCGGCGTCATGTTCCTGCTGTTCACCGCAAGCGGCTCAGCGGGCGCGCTCCTTGACGAGCAGGACTCCGGCACCCTCGACCGCGTGCTCAGTACCCGCGTCACCATGACCACCCTGCTGGCCGGCAAGGTGCTGTTCAATACCCTGCTCGCGTTCGCGCAACTCGTCGCTATGTTCCTGTGGGGCTGGGCCCTCTTTCATCTGGATTTCTTCACCCACATCCCCGGCTTCATCGTCATGGGCCTCTGCACGGCCTTCGCTGTCGCCTCCTTCGGCATGCTGCTGGCCAGCATGTGCCACTCGCGAGGACAACTCGGCGCCGTCTCCACCCTGCTCATCCTGCTGATGTCCAGCGTCGGAGGCAGCATGTTCCCCCGCTACCTCATGCCGGAATCCCTGCAGAAGGCGGGTCTGTTCACCATCAATGGCTGGGCCATCGACGGCTTCACCAAGGTCTTCTGGCGAGACGCGCCCCTCATCGCCCTCTGGCCGCAGGTCGCGGTCCTGCTGGCCATCGGCTTTGGGCTCTTTGCGATCTCGCGACGGATCGCGCGCCGCTGGGAGTTCTCCTGACCGGCGGCGATCACGCCGCCTTCTTGCCCGGTTCGGTTAAGCTCGGTTACGCGGACCTACTTCGCAAGTGGCTTCACTGCCAGAATGTCCAACTGCTCGATTTGCGGGCTTTCCGCCAGAAGCTCATCTGCCTTGGCAAACAGGGCCTTGGCGATCTCCCCGCTCAGGTGTGCCTCCCGCCCGCTCTGATCCAGGAAGGTATCGAAGATCCCGAACCGGTTCGACCCCAGCTTCACCGCATACCAGGCAGCGGTGCCGGGTTCCGCGGCCGCCAGCGGTTGTGCCGATTTCAGAAACTCCTCCAACTCCTGTTCCTTGCCGGGCTTGGCCGTCAACAACGCCAGTAATGCGAACTTCTCCATAAATCCTCCGTTACTTGTCACCTCAGATGTCTGCGACCGGCCCAAGGTTTCGGCAATTGACCAATACCCCGCCAACACCGCCATTGGCCGCGAACTGGAAGTTGGCTCCACCGCAGGTGGTTACACTAAAAGAGCCATGCAATACCGCACAGGGAACGACATCCGCGAGCTGTTTCTGCGCTTTTTTGAGTCGAAGGGGCACCGCCGCGTGCACTCCTCCTCGCTGGTCCCGGCCAACGATCCGACGCTGCTTTTTACCAACGCCGGCATGAACCAGTTCAAAGACGTCTTCCTCGGCGCCGACCGCCGCGACTACAACCGCGCCACCACTTCGCAAAAGTGCGTCCGCGCCGGCGGCAAGCACAACGACCTCGAGAACGTCGGCTTCACCCGCCGGCACCACACGTTCTTTGAAATGCTCGGCAACTTCTCCTTCGGCGACTACTTCAAGAAGGATGCCGTCGCCTACGCCTGGGAACTCGTCACCAGCGAAGAGTGGATGGGCATCGCCAAGGATCGGCTGTACGTCACCATCTTTGAAGGCGATCCCGCCAACGGCGTCCCCCGTGACGACGAAGCCGAGCAGTACTGGATCGGCGTCGGCGTGCCCAAAGAGCGCATCTTTGAGTACGGCCTCAAAGACAACTTCTGGCAGATGGGCGAGACCGGCCCCTGCGGCCCCTGCTCCGAGATCTTCTACGACATGGGCCTCGAAGCCAGCGAGCACGGCAAAGACCTCCCCTTCGGCCACGACGACGCCCGCTATGTAGAAATCTGGAACCTCGTCTTCATGCAGTTCGACCGCTCCGCAGTGGTCGACCCGCAGACGAAGAAGACCACCGGCTACAAGCTGACCCCGCTCCCCAAGCCCTCCATCGACACCGGCATGGGCCTCGAGCGCGTCGCCGCCGTCCTCCAGAACAAGCTCTCCAACTTTGAAACGGATTTGTTTACGCCGCTGATTGACAGAGCAGCGGACCTGACAAACTTCCGACAAACTGTTTTTCTTGCGCCTGGAGTCGCACCGCGAACCCACGAGGAGATTCAAGGCAAAGATCTCGTCTCAAACGCCAGCCTCCGCATCATCGCCGACCACGCCCGCGCCGCCACCTTCCTCATCAATGACGGCGTCCTGCCCTCCAACGAAGGCCGCGGCTACGTCCTGCGCAAAATCATGCGCCGCGCCATCCGTCACGGCCGCCTCCTCGGCCAGGAAAAGCCCTTCCTCCACCAGATGGTCTACGCCGTTCGCGACCTGATGTCCGGCGCCTACCCCGAGCTGAACGACTCGGCCGACCGCGTCGCCAAAGTCGTCGAAGCCGAGGAAAAGCAATTCGCGCGCGTGCTGGAGGTCGGCTACTCCGCCCTGCAGAAGGAATTCGAGTCGATTCAGCTACTAGCCGCCCGGCCCCTGAAGCAGTCGCAGCAGTACGACTTCGTGAACGATGCCAACCAGCGCTTCCTCGGAACCATCACCGATCCGGATCAGCGCACCGCGGCCGAAAATGCTTTCACTGAAAGCAGGTTGCCGAAACCTTCGGCATCCGTCCCCACATTCAGCGGCGAACGCGCCTTCCACTTTTACGAGACCTTCGGCCTCCCTCTCGACTTCATGGTCGACGCCGCCCGCGATGCTGGAGTCCGCTTTGACGAAGAGGGCTTCGAACGCGCTCGCGCCGAAGAGCAAGCCCGTGCCCGTGCAAGCTGGAAAGGCGGCAGCCAGAAGTCCGCCAGCCCCGCCTTCCGCGACCTGCCCAAGACCGCCTTCGAGGGCTACCGCTCCCTCACCTCCACGGACTGCGAAGTTCTCGCCATCGTTAAGGACGGTCTCGGCGTCCCGGCAGCCAAGGCCGGCGACCAGGTCGAAGTCGTCCTCAACCACACCAGCTTCTACGGCGACTCCGGCGGTCAGATCGGCGACACCGGCGTCTTTCAGTCGCTCGACGGCAACACCACCGTCGCCGAGATCACCGGCTGCGTTCTCCCCGTGCAGGGTGTCCGCGCCCACAAGGCCCTCCTCAAGCAGGACCTCGCCGTCGGCGACCACGTCAACACCATCGTCAATGGCGAACGCCGCGACGCCATCCGCCGCAATCACACCGGCACCCACCTCATCCACGCCGCGCTCCGCCAGGTCCTCGGACCGCACGTCAAGCAGGCCGGCTCGTTGGTCGACCCCACCCGCCTTCGCTTCGACTTTTCTCATTTTGCCCAAGTCGCCGACGAGGAACTCGCCGAAATCGAGAACATCGTCAACCGCGAAGTCCTCTCCAACGCCAAGGTCGAAACGCTGGTCGACGTGCCCATCGATGTAGCCGTCAACGAGTACCACGCCATGGCCCTCTTCGGCGAAAAGTACGGCGACAAGGTCCGCGTCGTAAAACTCTCTGATGGCTTCTCCACTGAGCTCTGCGGCGGCACTCACACCGCGGCCACAGGCGAGATCGGCTTGCTCAAGCTCACCGGCGAAACCTCCGTCTCCTCCGGCGTGCGCCGCGTTGAAGCCATCAGCGGCCTCGGCTCCCTCGACGGCTTCCGCCGCGATGCCGAAGTGGCTCAGGTCGCCGCGCAGGTGGCAGGTTCCGCAGGCGACGCCAGCCTCGCCGATGGCCTGCGTGCCCGCCTCAGCTCTCAGGAGGACGAGCTCAAGCGCCTCCGCCGCGAGCTCGACGAGATGCGCATGAAGTCCGCTGCCGGCGGCCTCGACTCCGTCGTCTCCCTGGCAGTCGACGTCAAAGGCATCAAGCTCCTGCGCCATCGCGCCGACCAGCTCGACCGCGGCCAGCTCCGCACCCTTGTCGATAACCTGAAGCAGAAGGCCGGCGAAGCCGTCGTTCTGCTCGCCTCCGCGCAGCCCGAGGGCAAAGTGGCCATCATCGCCGGCGTCACGCCCGGCCTCGTCAAGCGCATCCAGGCCGGCAAGCTGGTCGGCGCTGTCGCTAAAGTGGTGGGCGGCTCCGGCGGCGGCAAGCCCGACATCGCCGAAGCCGGCGGCAAGGACCAGGCCCAGATCGGCGCCGCTCTCGACGCCGCGCCCCGGATACTGGCCGATCTCCTCGGCTGAACCACAAATTTCCCGTGCCCCACCCTGCCGCCTTTTTTCAGGCGACAGGGTGGGAAAGCACGAACCCTTACCGGCGCCTTTGTCTTTCCTGCGCGTGCCGTCCGTTTCTGAAAAACCCTGAACCCCTAACGCGCCTGCGGCCGGATATTGAAACTGTAAGCCAGCCCGACCGACACGATCGGATAGCTCTTCAGCCATTCAACATCGTTGTTCCACTTCGTCACCTGCGCGTTCATGTTGCTCTGGAACTCCTGCGCGATCGGGTTGGCTGGGTCGGCGATATTGGTGCAGAGCGTCTGGGCAGCGTCCGTGCATGCCCACCCGCTGATCGCGGTGGTCACCTTCGGAGTTCCCACAAACGCTACGCCAATCTCCACAGGCACGGTCCAGTGGCCGCTACGCTTCACGTGGTTGCCCCATCCCGTCGTCACCATAAAGCCGGGGCTCTGCTTGTTCAACGCAAGACTCCCATGCCCGTACAGTGGTGTCGCTCCCGTCGCAGGGTTCGCACTCGCTGAGTAGTAGTCCGTTCCGTTCAGCGTGATTGAGTCCCCGCCCGGAATACTCGCCGTCGCGTTCACCGCGTTGTGATTCACGAACAGAAGGCCGCCGCTCAGTCTGAAGCCAACGTGGAACGGATAGTAGTCCACCATCCCCCCGGCTGAAGCGAGATTGAAGTTTCCGCTTGCGGGCACGTTATCAATCGTGAAGCTGTCAGAATACTTGAACACATTCCCAACGCCACGCAGGTTCAGATGCTGATTGAGGTTGGTCGACACCTGCACATTGACTCCCATATCGGAGATCCCGCCGCCAAAAGAGAGGCGCGAGAATGGCCGCACACCATAGGGCCCGTTCTGCGCCGGCGCGGGCCGCTGGGTTGACACCGGAGGCGGCGGCGCGCCTTCCATGCCGGACGCCTCCGGGCCCTGTGCGAATGCAGCGCACGGAATGAAGAGCATTCCGGCCATGACCATGAAAATGAAATTGCGCTTCACTGGTCCTAACCCTCCAAGGCCATGTGGATGCACATTTCACGCTCCCGGTTCGTTTCGCATGCACTTCGCTGAACTGGTTCCTCCACCTCTCAAAAACGTGATTGCGTGCGATCAACGGTGGCGGCCCACCACTGCCCCGCCGTCACCCGATCACGTAATCTGTCCCCATGGGCCTGTCAACATCCCCGCACTGGAACGCCCCCTTGCTGCGAGCGCAATTGCTCGATTGGTATCAGGCCAACCAGCGCGACCTGCCCTGGCGGCGCAACAAGGATCCATACTCCGTCTGGGTCTCCGAGATCATGCTGCAGCAGACCCGCGTGGCTGTCGTCCTTGACCGTCACCGGCAGTTTCTTCAGCGCTTCCCCACCATCACGGCACTGGCCGCCGCTCCCGAGCAGGAGGTCCTCGCCCTCTGGAGCGGCCTGGGCTACTACCGCCGCGCCCGCATGCTTCACAAGGCAGCCCAGGTCGTAGACCAAAACCTCGGCGGCAGCCTGCCCACCCGGCCTGAAGAACTTCGCAACCTCCCCGGCATCGGTGCCTACACCGCCGCCGCTATCGCCAGCATCGCGCACAACGAGCCCTTCGCCGTGGTCGATGGCAATGTGGAGCGAGTCCTCTGCCGCCTCGCCGGCTGGGATGCCACTTCCAGAAGCAGCCCCGCCGCCCTGCGCCGCAATATCGATGTGCTCGCCAGTCAGCTTCTCGACCCCCGCCACCCCGGTGACTTCAACCAGGCCATGATGGAACTCGGCGCCACCGTCTGCCTGCCGCGCAATCCGCAGTGCCTCGTCTGTCCCATCGCTGCGCACTGCGCCACCCGCGGCGAGCACAAGACCGCTCCGCGCGCCCCCATGCTCACCCGCGAAATCGCCTATGCCCTCTCCCTCCGCGATCGCAACAGCTTCCGCGACATTCTCCTCGAGCAGCGCCCGGCGACCGTCAGCGTCATGCCCTCCATGTGGGAATTGCCCGCTCTGCGCGATGCCTCCATCCCCGATCAACACCTGCGCATGCAGGTCCGCCACGCCATCATGCAGGTCAACTACAGCGTCCGCATCCGCACAGTCGACGAAGATGAAGTGCCGACCCTCACCGTAGCTGCCGCAGGCGACCGCCGCTGGGTTCCCCTCGACACCGTGTCCGCACTCCCCCTCACCGGCCTTGCACGCAAGGTGCTCACCCGCGCCCATCTCTTCGCGCTGCCCTCACAGCCAGGCCGCAAGCCTGTTGAATCGGCACAGCAACACCCCACAGCCCGGCTTTGAACCGCACCGGCACGATTGATTACCATCGCGACGTAAATGTTTCAACGGGAGCACGTAAACCTTTGAACGGGACCACCAAGCTCCGTGCCCCATCCTCGCGCCCTTGTTCTGGCGCGAGGGTGGGAAAACTGGATGATTCGCACCCCACCGCCTGCCTGCCGCAAGAATGAGGATTTTCAGATTATGACCGCCGCAAAGTTGTCTGCCGTCCTTGCCCTGAGCATTTCCGCCGCCACTGCATCCCGCGCCCAATCCGCGATTTCCAACCTTCCCCCCGCCGCCCGCGCGGCTTCCCAATCCATTGACCCCGAGAAGATCCGCGCCCACGTCCGCTTCCTTTCGCTCGATCTCCTCGAAGGCCGCGGCCCCGGTACCCGTGGCGACCAGCTCGCCGCCGAGTACATCGCCACCCAGTTCGCCCTCGACGGCCTCCAGCCCGCCGGCGACAACGGCACTTACTTCCAGAAAGTCCCTCTGTTCGCGGTCCACACCGTAGAGGACAAGACGAATTTCTCCTTTGTCCCCGCCACCGGACAGCCCATCGACCTCGCTTACGGCACTGATATCGTCTCCAAAGACCAGACCGGCAAGGCAGCCGCCGAAATCGACGCCCCCATCGTCTTTGCCGGCTACGGCATCGTCGCGCCCGAATACCACTGGAACGACTACGCCGGACCCGACGGCAAGCCAATCGACCTGCACGGCAAAATCGCCCTCGTCATCGTCAATGAGCCGCCCTCCGAGGACGAAAAGTTCTTCAAGGGCAAAGCCCTCACCTACTACGGCCGCTGGACCTACAAATACGAGCAGGCTGCCCGCCTCGGCGCCGCAGGAGTCCTCATCATCCACCGCACTGACCTGGCGAGCTACGGCTGGGACGTCGTAAAGAACTCGCAAGCCATCGAGAAGAGCTACCTCCAGGGCGACCCCGACGCCACCCTCCGCGCCGCCGCCTGGATCCAGCACGATGTCGCTCAAAAGCTCTTCACCGCCGCCGGCCTCGGCACTGTCGACGACCTGATCGCCAAAGCCGGCAAACCCGGCTTTAAAGCTGTCGAGCTGCCCGTCCGCCTCAAAGCCCACGTCGAAAGCCGCGTCCGCCGCTATGACTCCACCAATGTTGTTGCGAAAGTGCCGGGCGCCGCGTCAGGGTCTAACGCCGTTCTCTACACCGCGCACTACGATCACCTCGGCATCGACCCCAACGCCAAAGGCGACAACATCTACAACGGCGCCGTCGACAACGGCACCGGCTGCGGCATCCTGCTGGAAATGGCGCGCGCCTTTGCAGCCGCCGGGCAGAAACCGCCGCACGATGTCTACTTCGCCGCGGTCACAGCGGAAGAGCAGGGCCTCCTCGGCTCCCAATACCTCGGAATGCACCCCCCTGTGCCCGCCAAAGACATCACCCTCGACCTCAATTACGACGCCATAGGCCCCATCGGCATCCCGCGCTCCGTCGATCTGGGCGGCGCAGAGCGCATCGACTTCTACCCGACGGTCGAAAAGATCGCGAAGGAGTTCGATCTCCAGCTTCTTCCCGATCCCAACCCCATGGCAGGCCATTACTACCGCAGCGACCACTTCTCCCTGGCACGGGTCGGCATCCCCGCGTTCTCCGTCGATCAGGGCGAGCTGTTTGAAGGCCACGACGAGGCCTGGGGACACGCGCAGTCCGAAGACTACGTCGCCCACCACTACCACCAGCCCTCCGACGAGTACCACGCTGACTGGGACTTCCGCGGCAACGCCAAGCTGGCCCGCTTCGGCCTCGTCCTCGGATGGCTCGCCTCCGGGCAGCCGCACTCCATCGAATGGAAACCCGGAGACGAATTCGAAAAACCCCGCAAACAAAGCGAAACCAGGTAGCCCATCCTGCCGGCCTTCGCGATGGAGAACGTGCGGGCCGCGCAGAAGTTCGTGGACCTTGTCCCCTCGTTGGAGCGGGCTTTGTCACAAGGGCTGGCTTCAGCCAGCCCGGCAAAGCTCTGCTTTCTGAGGGCTTCAGCCCCCGCCATGTCGCACTCCCCGATGACCTGGCGCATCGCTGCCGACCATCCTAGCGACTCCTTTCTGTCGCGAGGAGGCTAACCTCAGCTCCCGTCGAGCCACTCTGGCGGCGCAGCCGCAGTTGGCCCCACCGCAGGTGGCGCAGTTGGCCGCACCGCAGGTGGCAGGTGCATTACCATACTCCCCATGCGACGACTCCCCGTATCGCTCTTCCCCCTCCTGCTCACTTCAGCCTTCCTCGCTGCGCAAGCCCCCGCCCCCCCGCAACTCGCCAAAGGCTACGCCACCATTCAGGAAGACGCCCTCCGCAAGGACCTCTCCTACATCGCCTCTGACGCCCTCGAAGGCCGCATGAGCCTCCAGCCCGGAGATCAATCCGCGGTCCACTGGATCGCCGAGCAGTTCAAAACCGCCGGCCTCACGCCCCCCGCGACGGCGGAAGACGGCCAACCCAGTTTTCTCCAGCCCGTCCCCCTCATCGAATACCGCCCCGACCGCGAGAAGACCACCGTCACCCTCACCCGCGCCGGTAAGCCCACTGTCTGGAAAGCCCCTGCCGTGCTCGGCGCCTACAAGCACGCCACCGACCTCACCGCTCCTGTAGTCTTTGCCGGCTTCGGCATCACCGCTCCCGAGCTCGGCTATGACGACTACAAAGGCCTCGACGCCAGAGGCAAAATCGTCCTCGTCTTCGATCACGAGCCGCAGGAAGATAATCCGCAATCCATCTTCAACGGCACCGGCAACACCCGCTATGCCACCACCCGCGTCAAGCTGCTCAACGCGCAAAAGCATGGAGCCGTGGCGCTCCTCGTCGTGCCCGAGCCCAACCGCAAACACCTCACCAATGCCGAGCGCGCCGCCCGCATTGGCGGCGGCATCAGCCGCACCACCCCCCTCCCCTCACAGGCCCTCGCCGACGACGAACTCCACATCCCCGCCCTTGTCGTGAACGACGAAGTGGCCAACGATCTCCTCGCCACAGAAGCCGCTGCGCACAAGACCACCGGCAAGGCCGAAGCCTCCGCCCTGCAATCCGCCATCGACAAAAACCTCACGCCCCAACCCCGCACCCTGCCCGACACCACACTCGCCCTTCATCTTGTAAACCTCTTCGAGCGCACCGGTACATCCTGGAATGTCGCCGGCCTGGTGCAGGGATCCGACTCCTCCCTCGGCGCCGAAACCATCCTCATCACCGCCCATCACGATCACGATGGCGAAACACCCTGCCCGGCCGCCGATCCCGCCAAGCCGGGTCAGGAATCCGGCGGAGTGGACGACCACAGCAACCCCACCCCTCCCGGCGCCAAATGCATGCAGATCTGGCATGGAGCGGACGACAACGGCTCCGGCACCGTGGGCGTCGTCACCCTCGCCCGCGCCTTCGCCGCCAATCCAGCCAAGCCAAAGCGCTCCATCCTCTTCGTCGTTTTCGCGGCTGAGGAGCGCGGCCTTCTCGGCGCCTACTACATGGCCCAGCACCCGCTCCGCCCCCTCGCCACGACCCGCGCGCAAATCAACTTCGACATGATCGGCCGCGACGAGAAGCCCAGCCGTCAGACCGAAGGCCTCATCGAAATCCCCGCCGACACCTCCAACCGCCTCAACCTCATCGGAGCGCTCTATTCACCCCAGTACGACGCCGTAGTCAAGCAGGAGAACGCCCGCGTCGGCCTCACCCTCGACGACCGTTTCGACCACGAGAGCGCGCTCAACGTCTTCTTCCGCTCTGACCAGTTCCCCTTCGTCCTCCATGACATCCCGGCGTTCTGGTGGTTCACCGGCTTCCACCCCGACTACCACCACATCACCGACACCGTGGACAAGATCGACTTCCCCAAAATGAAGAAGATCCTCGACCTCGCCTACCTCACCGCCTGGCGCTTCGCCACCGACCCCACCACACCAAAATTCATCCCCAACCCCTCCCCGCCCCACTGATTCAGGACCATGACCTCAGCTGAAGTTTTCTGAGCGGGCCGGCGAACAGCGCACAAAACCAATGGTGATCAACAATTTTCGCGATCGGGAAAGCTCGCCTACTCGTATCTCAGAGCGGTCAAGGGATCAACTCTGGCCGCGCGGCGGGCGGGAATCCAAGTTGCAAGGATGGTCATTGCGCTGACCACCGCGATGGCAGTTAGCAAGGCGACGGGATCAATCGCGCTCAAGCCGAAGAGTTGATGCTTGATGGCTTTCGTGGCTGCCAGGGTAAGCGGCAGTCCCAGGCCCACCCCAATCACCAGCAACATCATCGACTCCCTATGGAGCATACGCAGCTTTGCAGCCCAAAAGGCTCTGGTTGAGCGATTTGGGCTGTTCGCAACAACTGAAGTCCCTGGCCTGAATCGCTGAACCCTTGCCGACTTATGAGGACT
>NZ_DASXYM010000042.1:0-35344 GCF_036502485.1 Occallatibacter sp.
CCGTCCGTTCACGTCGAAGCGGACGTCCACCGCATCGGCGTGGCGGGTGGCGATGGCTACAATGGTGGCTTCCCAGCGGCAATTGAGCTCTTCGCCGGTCCAGCGGTCGGTCACGCGAAACTCTTCGTACATGGTTCTAGGCTATTCGGCGCGGGGGCTCAGGAGCAAGTGAGTCAAAGAAAGGCGTGATGGCGGGCACAGTCTCTCGAAACCGGCTCTAGATGCGGTGGACGCTCAACTTGATGCGCTGTTAGACTGATAGGGTTGCAGTCGTAGTGCCTACCTCCTGAACGGACCTGCCTGCAAGTCACTCCAAAGGACACAGGAAACCAAGTGAAGACTGAAACCCGTCACGCGCTCAAACAGGACAGATTCGCACAGGCAGCCCAGGGGGGCGTCAGCTGGGTCACGGAACACAGGTCCGGCGTGCTGCGCTGGGTGATTGCCGGCGTGGTTGCGCTGGTGGTGATCGTAGGCGCGCTGGTGATGTGGAATCTACGGTCTTCGGCCGCTGAGAATGCGCTGGGCGCCGCGCTCGACACCTATTCCGCCCCGTTGAATCAGCCCGGCACACCGGCGCAGCCCGGTGCTTACAACACCAGTGCCGAACGCGCCAAGGCCGCCAATCAGCAGTTTCTTGCTGTTGCCAGCCAGTACGGCATGATGCCTGAAGGCTCGAAGGCTCATTACTTCGCGGGTGTGACGGACCAGGAGCTCGGCCAGACCGGCTCCGCGGAGTCAGAGCTGAAGCAGGCCGCCGGTGCGTGGGACCGCAATGTATCGAACCTGGCCAAGCTGGCGCTCGCCGGGCTCTACCATCAGACCGGCCGCGACGCGCAGGCGATCGATCTCTATAACGAGCTGATCAAGAGTCCTTCGACCACCGTATCCTCCGCCGTGGCGCAGCTCAACCTGGCAGATCTCTACGTTGCGCAGGGCAAGCAGGATCAGGCGCGCGCTCTGTGGGCCAAGATCAAAGATTCTGATAAGGACGGGATGGCCGGCTCGCTGGCCTCTCAGAAGCTGACCGGCAAACAGCAGTAAAACAGGGGTTAGGGAATAGGGAGCAGGGAAGAGAAAACCCCGAAAGGGATCTGCTCCCTACTCGCTGGTTTTGAGCACTTCGGCCTGTGCCTGCGTCTGGTGGATGTATGAGCGCCAGCCTCACCCTACCCTGGATGGAGATCGCACCCAGCGCTGTGCATCACGACACCCGCCAGCACGCGAAAGATGATGCGCTTGCGGCCCTCGTGGAGCAGTACGCTTCCACCCTCTACCGGGTTGCGTTTTCCGTACTTCGCAATGCAGCCGACGCTGAAGACGCCGTGCAGGAGGCATTCCTGCGCGTGTTGCGCCATCGCGACTCGCTCGATGAGGTCCGCGACCAGCGTGTGTGGCTGGTGCGCATCGTGTGGAACATCGTGCTCGATCGCAAGCGCCGCGCCAAAACACGTCCCGAGACCGACGACGTCTCGGAACTGGCGCGCGTGCTGCCCGCCACCGGCCTCACCGCAGAAGACCGCGCCGCCGCCGTGCAACACCATGCGCATGTGCTGAGCTTGATTGACACCCTGCCTGCCAAGGAGCGCGAGGTGCTGGTGCTCTCCGCCTTCGAAGAACTCAGCAGCGTGGAGATCGCGTCGATTCTGGGGATCACCGAGTCCAGCGTGAGGTCGCGGCTGTTCCGGGCGCGCAACCTGATGGCCGAATTGCTGGAGCGCCCAAGGAGTGCACGATGACTACTCCCCGCTGGAACGACTTGCCCGATCGCGTCCGCAACGCCGAAGAGACGCTGCGCCTGATGGTTACGGCGCCCGCGCCGCAGGGCTTGGCGGAGCGTGTGCAGGCCAGGTTGGATGCTGCCCCGCGGCGCCCTTTTTGGATGAGCTGGAACGGCCCCGGTCTTAACGGCTGGATGTTCAATCCGGTGCTGCGCGGTTGCGCGGCGGCCGCCATTGTGATGGTCGTGGCGGGCGGCGGATGGAGCATCTACGCGCGTGTGCAGCCACCATCCAGCGCCAACAACATGCCCGTGCCCGCGCGCATCGGCCCCAATGGCGGGTTCTCGAACGCCGGCGCCATGCGTACGCCCAGCACTCTCAACGGGCCGGTTCTGGCGCATCCTGCAATCCCTGCGCAGGAGAATGTGGTCGCGCCGATGGCGTCTCCGAAGCCCGGGGCGCTCACGACCCGCTCCAAGCCGGCCACCCACAAGAAGCAGGCCGCAGCCAACCCTGTTCGCTAGCTGCGCCTTTCTGTCTGGTCATCTCAAAGAGTCTGCATCACCTGGTTCGCGCCTCCCTGGGCGAATCCCGCGTCAACGCGCGGAACAGCATGCCCAGCAGGGCGAGTACGATAGCTCCCCAGAAAGCCGGGCCTAACCCGTACACCTGGAACCCCGGCACGATGGCTGACGCCACCAGGATCATGATGGCGTTGATGACCAGCAGAAAAATGCCCAGCGTGAGGATGCTGATGGGGAAGGTGAGGACCTTCAGCACCAGTCCCACCGTTGCATTCAGCAGGCCGATCACAGCCGCGGCGATCAGTGCCGCAGTCAGTCCGTTTACATGAAATCCGGGTACAAGGCTCGAGGTAATCAGCAGCGCAAGTGCGCTCAACAGCCACTGCAACAAAAGCCTGAGCATGGGGTCGTTCTCCTTGCGATATCAGTATGACTCTTCGCGTTTGGATGCATCCATCGGGGGCGGCCGATACACTGCACTTTACACGATTATCTGGATACGACCTTTCCTTTGCATGCGTGTCCAAACCGTCAGGACCTCACGTGAGATTGCGAAGCCAAGCCGGATCACTGTTCTTTTTCGCCGCATCCGTGCTCGCCTGCGCGGCCCAGTCCAATGCGCCGCTGCCCGATCCGCGCCAGCTCATCCGCGATGTGGTCGCCCATCAGAAGCAGGTGGAGAAGGTACGCGAGAATTTCACTTACAGCTCGCAGATCACGGTGCAGGATCTGGACTCGAACGGCAAAGTGACGAAGACCGAGAGCTTCGAGAACGAAGACTTTTTCGTGAACGGCCACGCCATCAGGCGTCAAGTGAAAAAGAATGGCAAGCCCCTCAGCGACCACGACCAGCAGAAGGAGACGGAGAGCGTCACCAGGCAGGTGCAGAAGGCGGAGAAGACGCCGTCCGATCAGCCGCTCGACGGGCAGCAGACCATCGGCATCAGCCGCGTCCTGGAGATCATGGACGTGGGGCCGCCGCGCCGCGAGACATTCCGCAACCGTCCCACTGTGGTGTTCGACTTCGTGGGCCGCAAGAACGCCAAAACCCACGGCATGGCGGAAGAGGCTTCAAAGAAACTGAAGGGCACCATCTGGATCGACGAAGCGGATCGCGAAGTGGCGCATCTTGAAGTCACGTTCTTTGATAACTTCCACGTGGCCGGAGGCCTTCTTGCAAACATCCAGAAGGGTTCCAGCTTCCGCTTCGACCAGGCACCGGTGGAGGGCGCCATGTGGCTGCCCACCGGGGGGGAAGGCAACGTCCAGGCCCGCATCGTGCTGGTCAAGAACATGCGGCAGCACTTCATGGAGCGCAATTACGATTACAAGCGTTTTCAGGTGGATGCCCAGCAGAACAAGGACGCCAAGGTCGTCAAAGAAAAGAACTGATCTGCGCACGCGATCACGCATTGCATCGGTGGTTACCGGAGGTCTCGCATGATGGCAGCGCCATTGGCCGGCAACGTACTGGGATCCACAGCCAGCTCATTTGCGGTCGCAGAGTGGAGCGATCCCGGCGGCACATCGAATTCGCCCCGCACCATCGCTCCCTGGCACGTGCACCACAACGACGACGAGGCCTGGTATGTTCTTGAAGGCGCGCTCGTGATACGCGCCGGCGATAACGTGATCGAACTCCCCGCCGGCTCTGCGTATCTGGTTCCGCGCGGCACGCCGCACACCTATTGGAATCCCGGCCCGGCGCCGGTGCGTTACCTGCTGTTCATGACGCCCACGATCCTGCGGCTCATTCAGAGCATCCACGCAACCAATGACCGAAGTCCCGCGGCCATGGCTGCCCTCTTCGCGCAATGTGATTCGGCGCTCGTCGACCCGCCGCCCGGCCTCTGACCGCTACACTCGAATCATGTTCGTGCGCAGGCTCAGCATCGAGCGCGTAGACGAGGCCGGTGAGCGCAGCCCTTGTCCCATCCGCTGGATAGACAACTTCGCCATGCGCAACTTCACCAATGACGCGGTCTTTGACGACACGCTTCCCGTCGCCGATGGCGTGCTCGAAGCCGGTCACCGCGTTCCGCTGGCGCGGCTTCAGCCCGCCATGGAAGACTGGTTCCGCCGCAAGGGGTATCTGCTGCCGTCGGATCGGCTCGAAATCAAGGAGCAGCCGCGTCCCTGAGGCATTCTGGCGCTCGTTCCCTCGTTTCCTCGTTCCCTGCGCTTGAGCGCTACACTTGAATCATGGTCTTCGTTCTCGACAACTACGACTCGTTCACCTACAACCTCGTTCAATACCTGGGCGAGCTCGGCGCAAAGATTGAGGTGCGCCGCAATGACGAGCTGACGGTCGAGGAGGTCGAAGCTCTGAAGCCGGAGCGCATCCTGCTCTCACCGGGGCCCTGCACACCGACTGAAGCCGGTATCCTGGTCCCACTGATTCGCCACATGGCCGGCAAGGCTCCGATTCTCGGCGTATGTCTCGGTCACCAGGCCATTGGCGAGGCGTTCGGCGGCGACGTGATCCGCGCCCGCAATCTCATGCACGGCAAAGTCAGCCCGGTCGAGCACAACGGCAAGGGAGTCTTCACGGGCCTGCCCACGCCGCTCACGTGCACGCGTTATCACTCGCTCATCGTGGCTGAGGACACGCTGCCGGCTGAGTTGGAAGTCACGGCGCGCACGGCCGAGCAGGATGGCAGCTCCGTCATCATGGGCCTTCGCCACCGGACCCTGCCGATCGAGGGCGTGCAGTTCCATCCTGAGAGCGTGCTCACGGAAGGCGGTCGCCAGATGATCCGCAACTTCCTGGAAATGTAATGGCGCGGTTCGTTCAGGCTGATCGGATTTCGGAACATCGCGCTTCAGATGGTTTTCTAACCGGGCACGGCTTCAGGCGTGCCACTGCCCGGCCGAAAAATAAGCGTGCCATAGCCCGTGTCTGTCTGGGCCTCGCCTGTCTCTGCGCCTCTGCTCAGCAACCCGGCAGCCCCACGTCAAGCGTGGTGCCATCGAACCCCGGCAGCCCCATTGCCATCGTTCCAGTGGACGGCTCAACCAGCGTTACCGGTGCCCTCTCCGTCACCGCCGGCAAGGCCATCATCGCCGCCACCGGCAGCATCACCTCCGGCGCCAGCGCGACGGAGGTCATCCTGCCCCGTCGCGGGGTGCTGCGTGTATGCGCTTCCACCACGGTGAGCCTGGCCACGGACAACAGCGTGCCTGCGGGCGAGACTCCGGGGCTGATGATGTCTCTGGATCACGGAGCCATTGAGACCAGCTTTGCGACCGGCCAGAATGCCGACATGCTGCTCACCCCCGACTTCCGCATCCTGATTGGCGCGCCTGGCGCATCGGATGTGAAGGTCCGTCTGGGCGATCACGGCGATACCTGTATCGACAACCCGGGAACGCATGCACCCTACGTTGTGGTCACCAGCGTCTTCGACGGCGGCGCTTACCGCGTGCAACCCGGTCAGCGGGTGATGTTCCAGCACGGCAGCCTGCAGGAGGTGGTGGACAACGAGAAAGAGCCCTGCGGATGCCCACCCGAGCCGCGTCCCGGCAGTAACGATTTTCCGCTGGCGCAAAGCGCGGGCATTGGTCCCCGGTCTCCGCCCATCACGACGCCGCCCATCACCGCGCCGCCTGTTGCGTCGCCGCCCGCGGCTGCCTCCAAGCCGGCCAGCCACGCTCCCATTGACCAGCCGCTCGTCTACCAGGCGCAGCCGTCTGCCCCGGATCAACTCGCCGCGCAGCCTGCGCCCGATAATGCTCCCCAGCCCGCTGCGCCGCAGCCGGTTGCGCCGGTGACGAAGCCGGCGCAGCAAAAGAAGACCGGCTTCTTTCACAGCATCGGCAAGTTCTTCCGCAAGATATTCGGGGCAGAAGGATAGCTGGAGGTGGATGCGCCTTTCGCGCTCTGGCCAAGTGAATGGGATCTGCCGTTTTAGTCCCAGGGGTTGCTAGTTACGCCTGCTCATCCTGAATCGCTCGCAGAATGCGGCGATCTTCCTCGGTCAGCGGTGAGCGCTCCAGCAGATCCGGCCGGTTCCTGAGCGTTTTACGCAACTGCTGCTCGCGCCTCCAGCGGCGAATTTGCTGATGGTCTCCGTTGAGCAACACGTCAGGCGCGCGCATGCCGGCAAACTCCGCAGGCCGCGTGTAGTGGGGATAGTCGAGCAGCCCGCCCGCCCCATGTTGCGACCGCGGCACGCCCTCCGCGCCGGCGGTGATCGAGGCATCCTCCGCGCCAAAGCTCTCAAACTCGCCTGAAGCCTCATTGCCCAGCACGCCGGGAATCAGCCGCATGGCCGCATCCAGGACCACGGCCGCGGCCAGCTCGCCGCCGCTCAGGATGTAGTCGCCAATGGAGAGCTCCATGTCGCAGTAGAGCTCGTTAATGCGTTCATCCACGCCCTCATAGCGCCCGCAGATCAGCACCACGCGATCCAGTTTCGCCAGCTCCCGCGCAACGGACTGATCGAAGCGGCGGCCCTGCGCTGAGGTGAGAATGACGCGGGTTCCTCCCCGACTCGTTTCGCCGCCCCTGGCCGCGATTCCCATCGCCTCCATGGCTCGCGCCAGCGGCTCGGGCTTCAGCACCATGCCTTCTCCGCCGCCGAAGGGCCGGTCGTCTACGGTCCGGTGCCGGTCGTGCGTAAAGCTGCGCAGGTCGTGCACACCGATCTCGATCAGGCTCTGGGCCTGCGCGCGGCGCACAATCCCGTGCGCGAAGATGCCCGCGAAGAATTCCGGAAAAATGGTGACAAGATCGAAGCGCATGTCCGTTCTCTTGATGATAGCGGTCCGCCTCCTGTCACTGTGATAGCCGCGTGGCCGTGGTTTAATGATGGGCACACGATCATGACCGATATGGAAAGCTTGTTGACCCGCTGGCAGTCGGCGGGCGTCCTGGACGCGGGAGCAGCGCAGCGCATCCGCGCCTATGAGCTTGAACAGAAGAAGCCCGCAGGCATGCGGTGGGAGGTTCTGGTTGCCCTCATTCTCGGCGCGATTCTGCTGGCCTGCGGTGTGGCCCTGTTCGTGTCCGCGCACTGGGAGGATCTGGGCCCCGCGGCGCGCTTCGCGCTCGTCATCGCCATGGTTGCCGCCTTTCATATTGGCGGCGGGCTGGCGCGGCGGCACTTCCGTGCGCTGTCGATGAGTCTGCACGCAGTGGGCACGCTCGCCACCGGCGCGGCCATCGCGCTGGTGGGCCAGATCTTCAATATCCAGGAGCACTGGCCGGCCGCGATCTTGATGTGGGCTATCGCCGCAGCCGCAGGCTGGCTGCTGCTGGGCGAGCAGGCTCAACAACTGCTGACGCTCGTGTTGATCCCAGCCTGGATGCTGTCGGAACTTGCCTTCTACACAGCGCGATACATTGGCCGCGATCCATACATCGGCCGTTTCCTGTTCGTGTGGGCCATTCTCTACATGACGTTCTTCGTCGATGCCAGGCGCCGCGAGACGCGGTGGATTCTCTTTGCTGCCGGCGCAATTGCGGCTGTAGCGGGGACCGCCTGGATGCTCACTGGCTGGGAGTCTTCGAGTTACAACATCGGCTTCGTTCCTTTCAGCACGCGCGTGTGGGCGTGGATCGCGATCGCGGCCATTCCCCTTGTTATCGCCGCCTTTCACGGCCACAAAGGTCTGCTCCCCATCGCCGCTGCCATCGCACTTGCAGCGGCTCTGCCCTGGTGCCAGCGCGTGTGGATAGACCACTCCGCTGCCTGGGATGGCACGTTCCACGACTACACCCGCAATGAGCCCAACCTCGCCGCCCACATGCTGGTTGCAGCCTTTGCCGTGTTTCTGATCTGGCACGGCGTGCGCCTGTCGAGCCGCGCAATCATCAATGCGGGGATGGTTGGCTTTGCGATCGTAGTCGGCTGGTTTTACTTCAGCAACCTCTTCGACAAGCTGGGCCGCTCGCTAGGGCTGATAAGCCTCGGCATTCTCTTCCTGCTGGGCGGGTGGGCACTTGAAAAGATGCGTCGCAAACTCATCGCGGGCATTACCGCGCAACCGTTGGAGGCGCAATGAAGACCCTCGGCTTTTCGAAGACATCGGCGGCTGTGCTCGTGATTCAGGTGGCCCTCGTCTCCTCCGTCGCAGCCAGGTATCTGTACGAGCGGTCAAACTGTCCGCGTGTTTGGACCAAGTCCGTTGCGTACGATCCGGAACTGGTGATGCGCGGCCGCTATCTGAGCCTGCAGCTCACGGTGGACGGCTGCGAGAGCACATTGCCTTCCGGCAAAAATGCCGAGTTTCCGCGCAACGTGGACGGAACCATTCGTTCGACCGCATACACCGTCCGCGGCTCCGTCGATGTGATCGAGTTCCCGGCGAAGCTTATGGTGAAAGACAACCGCCTCATTGCCATCCACCAGCGCGATGCAGGCCCGCCCGAGGAGCAGTGGGTGAGCGCCTGGCAAAACACTACATGCGACCAGATGCGGCTCCGCCAGCCGGTGAACTTCTACATCTCCGAGCACGCGCAGAGCCCGTTGCCGGTGAAGCAGGGCGATGAGTTGTGGATCGAAGTGACGGTGCCGCCGAAGGGACCACCTCGCCCGATTCAGCTCGCCCTGAAGCAGCAAGGCGCGTGGAAGCCGCTTGCGTTTCAGTAAGGCGCTGGCGTTCAGGTAGTCTTTTGTTGTTCTTCTTTTGTCATTCCCGCAGGGAATCTGCTGTTCGTTCTACTTCATCACCCACGATACAAGCGAGCGTGCCCCAGCCTTACCCGTTCAACTCCACAAGCCCTTCGGGCAGCGCCATCTCCACCCGCCGGTTCTCAAGATCCACCCTGCGCAGATAGCTCCTGGCGAACGGCACCAGCACTTCGCCCCGCGCGCCTTTCACGATGAGCAGCGGGGTGGGGCCGGCGGCGCGGTCCACGTCTTCGATTGTGCCAATGGCCGCAGCCGGGTCAGCAGTCACATCCAGCAGCGTGCAGCCGATCAGGTCGCCGATGTAGACCTCGTCTTCAGCCAGCGCGGCGCGCTCGCTGCGCGGGATCGCCACAACAAGCCCCTGTAGCGTCTCGGCGGCAGAGATTGATTCCACACCGGCAAAATGCAGTACGATGCCGCCCTTGTGCAGCCAGTGGTTCACCAACTCCGTCTCGCGCGGAGCCGCAGCGGAAGACGCCTGTTCGGGCAGAAGCCACAGTTTCTTCCGCTCCGCAAATTTTTCAGGGAAATCAGTGAGGATCTCGGCGAAGACTTCGCCCTTGCGGCCCTGGGGCTTGCGCACCCGCGCCAGCCACACCCACTCGGAGACACTGCTGCTCATGCGCGAGACTCCCGCTTGTGGAGACCTGCGACGCGCTTAGGCCTGTTCGTCTTCTTCAAGAATGTCGAGAGTGTAGCGGTGATGCAGCTTCATGCTCACAGCGCCCAGGATGGTGCGGACCGATCGCGCCGTCCGCCCCTGCTTGCCGATCACCTTGCCTACATCGTTGGGCGCAACCTTCAGCTTCAGGACGGTGTTTTCCTCGCGGTTCACCGACTGAACATCCACCGCTGCCGGTTCATCCACCAGGGCCCGCGCGATTTCGCGAACCAGTTCCTCAACTTCGACCATCCCTTGCTGAGTCATGTTCGTGCCCCTGACTTGACCGATACTGAATGTTGGCTACTTGGGTCGTGCGCTGAATGGTACCAGTAAAAGCCAACTGTCGTCAGCAATTTGTAAACGGCCGGTGACCCGGCCGTACTTGCCCGAAAATCAGGGTGCAGGGAGGCGGATTTAAGCGGCGGTGGTTTCCGCGGCCGGCTTGGCGGGGAACTTCTCCACCAGCTTGGCTACACGGTCAGAGAACTGCGCGCCCTTGCTGCGCCAGTAGGCGATGCGCTCGTGCTTCAGGTCAACCGAGGCGGGATTGGTGCGCGGATTGTAAGTGCCGACCACTTCGATGGAACGGCCGTTGCGGGCGCGGTCCTTTTCGATGACGACCACACGGTAGTAGGGCTGCTTGGTGGCGCCAAAACGCGCCAGACGAATCATGACCACGACGTTACGGTTCCTTTCAAATTCCTGACTCTGTTCTTGTCACGGGAGGGCGCTTTCACACGCCCGGCTACCGAGGTGCCAGACGGAGCGTCCGGCCGGTGCAAGACACAACACCTAAGTATCGCCGATAGAGGGGGTCAGAAGCAAGGGGCGATGAAGCAGGGAATTGGGATTAGCGAATAGAGAGTAGAACCGCCGGTGCCTCGTCGCGCCGACCGCTGAGCCTGACGCCTGAACGCCACGGATACGGCTGAACCCTGGCATTTGACGCCTGCGAACCTGCTACCTAATCCCTGCTCCCTGTTCCCTGCTCCTACTCCCTGCCTTTAGATCGGCCGCGGGCTCGTATTATGCGCCTCTGCCACGTTATCCGGACTGTCGCTGAACGACTTGCCGTTCATGTACGCGAACTTCTGAAAGCGCGCCCCGACCCTGCGGATGGCATCGCCGCCCCCATCATCCCACTTGATCAGCGCATCGCCGTTCGAGTAGACCCAGTGCCCATGTACGTCGCCCAGCGAGCGGTAGGCGGTGCCGTTGTCATTCAGTGTGATGTAAAAGTCGTTTCCGTTGCCGTCGCCCACCTGCCACTTGCCCACGTAACGGCCACGGGCAGTGAGCTGAGACTTTGTCGCGCCCAGGTCGGAGGCGGCCACGGAGCCGCCCGGATACTCGATGCGGTCGACGTCAGCCATGTTGAAGGTCTGCCGATGGCCGTCTTTGAGCACGATCACCAGCGAGTTGGAGGCCGCAGCTTTGGCCGGCGGCGCGGCATGAGCAAAGCCAGCAACACACATCAGGGCAGCTAACGATCCGGCGGCGATCAATCCCTTTGACACGGCGAATCTCCTTTGCGAACGGGAGCAGTTATCGCATGAAGATACGCAGCCACCATGCTCCCGGTTCCAGCAGCGGCTATTCGGCTCCAAAAAGCAGAAAGGCGCAGCCCGCGGGCCGCGCCCCTCTTCTTCCCGCGCCGAGCTTACTTCTGTCCAGGCGCCGCTGCGCCGCCCGTCACCACGTTGCCGTTCACGTCCCGCACTTCGATGGGACCCAGCGCGGCATCCTTCAATCCTGGCTCGATCTTGCTCCGATCGCCCGCGCACACAATCACCAACTGATCCGGATGCAGGTACTGCTTCGCGGCCCGCGCCACGTCCGCTTCCGTGATCGCCTCGTACTTCGCCGGCAGGTTGGCGTAGTAGTCCAGTGGCCGGTTATAGACGAACAGGCTGCTGAGGGCGTAGGCCACCGAGAGGTTGGTGTCGAACTGCCCCGGCAGCGAGCGGATGGACGCCTCCTTGGCTGCGGCCAACTCCTCGGCCGTGGATGGCTTGCCGGGGAAGTTGCGAATCTCCGTCATCATCTCCTTGGCCGCCGGTCCGGTCACGTTGGTCCGCACCAGCGATCCCGCAAAAAACACGCCGCCGCCGCGGTATTCGGTGAAGTCGGAGAACGCGCCGTAGGTGTATCCGTGCTGCTCGCGCAGGTTCATGTTGATGCGGCTGCCAAAGGCGCTCCCCAGCGTGTAGTTCAGCACGTCCAGCGTGGACACGTCCGGCGAGCTGGCCGGCACGCCCAGTCCATAAGCGAACAGCGCGGTCTGCGGCGCACCCGGCTTGTCCACAATCACCACGCGCGTGGGCTCCGCGGCCGGAGGCGCCGGCATCTCTGCCGATCCCTCCGCATGATTCGTCCACGAGCCGAAGTATTTGCGCGCCAGCGCCTCGGCCTGGCTGCGCGTCAGGTCGCCGGAGAGCACCAGCGCCGAGTCGTTGGGACCGTAATGCTGCTTGTAGAACCCGGACACGTCCCCCTGGTTGATGGAGTTCATGCTCTCCGTGGTTCCGCTGCCTGACATGCCGTAGGGCTGATCCCCATAGAGCACCCGGGGTCCCACGCGCGCCGCCATACGCTGCACAGCATCGGTTTCCTGCGCAATGCGCACCAGCCGCTGCTTGCGCCGGCGGTCCACGTCTTCATTGCGGAAGGCCGGCTTCTGCGCCACGTCCGCCAGCAGCGCCATGCCCTCGTCTATGTGGTAGGTCAGCAGGTTCATCGAGAGCATGCCTGAATCCATGTTCGCCCGCGATGCAATCTGCGTGCCGATCCGCTCCTGATCCTGCGCCAGTTTTTCGAGGCTGCGCGACTCTGTACCGTCGCCCATCACTTCCGTCGTGAGCGTCGCCAGGCCGGCCTTTGCGGGCGTGTTGTTCTCACTGCCTGCGCGCGAAACAATCTCCGCCGTCACCACCGGCAGGGTATGGTTTTCAACCAGAAACACCTTCAGGCCGTTGTCCAGAGTAAATTCCGCGGCGGTGGGCAGGTGGATGGCCGCAGCCGGTCCCGGAGCAGGCTTGGTCTTGCGCCAGTCCTCTGCCTTCTCAAACTCCGGCGTGTACGGATTCTCGATCTTCACGTTCGCATCGGTGTCCTCCGGGCTGCGCGGAACATCCTCGAGCTTCTTCTCGCCCGGCGTGCAATACACCACTACGGCCGCGTCCTTGGACAGGAACTTCTGCGCCGCCGCCTTGGCGCTGGCCGCCGTCACCGCCTCTTCCATGGCCACATCCTTGGGCAGGAACCCCGGATCGCCCAGGTACTGGTTGTATTGGTTCAGCGTGTCGGCGATGCCGCCAAAGCCGCCCAGCCGCTCCAGGCCGCTGATCTTCCGGCTCAGGCTCAGGGCCTTGGCCGCTTCCACTTCCTCGGCCGTGGGGCCTTCGCTCTGCAGCTTGCCCAGCTCCGTCCAGAAGGTCGACTCCAGATCCTCCAGCTTCACTCCGGGCCTGGCCGTGATTTCGCAGACTGAAATGCCCGTCAGCTTCAGCGGGTTGCTCTCGCACGATACCGTCTGTGCGGTCTGCAGCTTGTACACCAGCGCCTGCCGCAGGCGGCTCGCCTTGGCTTCGCCAAACGCGAACATCGCCGTACCCAGGCTGTAGGACTCCGGCGTATAAGCCGCGGGCGTCAGCCACGCCACCGTCAGCTGCGGCAGTTGCACGGTGTCGGTCACGGTCACGCGCTTTTGCGACGTGATGGAAGGCGTGGTCGCCGTCACCGCGGCCACCTTGGGCCCCTTTGGAATCGCTCCGAAATACTTGGTCAGAAGCTCCTTGAGCTTGGCCGGATCGAAGTCCCCCGCAATCGCAATCGACGCATTATTGGGCGTGTAGTACTGCTGATGAAAATCGCGCACATCGGCAACCCGCGCCGACTCAATGTCCGCATGGCTTCCGATCACGTCGCCGTAGTAGGGATGCTCCTTTGGCAGCAGCGCATGCATCATGGCCTCGTGCGCCACGCTGTAGGGCTGCCCCTCGCCCTGGCGCCGCTCATTGCGCACCACGTCCCGCTGGTTGGCAAGCTTCACGCGATCGAGGCCTTCCATCAGGAAGCCCATGCGGTCGCTCTCCAGCCACAGCGCAAGCTCCAGCTGGTTCGACGGCATGGTCTCGAAATAATTCGTGCGGTCGAAATCGGTGGTGCCGTTCACGTCCGTAGCGCCGGCCGACTCCACATATTTGATATGCGCCTTTTCGCCCACGTGCTCCGAGCCCTCAAACATCATGTGCTCGAACAGGTGCGCGAATCCGGTGCGTCCCGGCCGCTCATTCAGCGGGCCCACGTGATACCACAAATCCACGGCCACCAGCGGAAGGCGGTGATCCTCGTGCGTCAACACCGTCAGCCCGTTGGGCAGCGTGTACTTGTCGTATTTAATCTCCGGCAGCTTGTGCCCGGCCTGGGCGCCGGCGGTGAGGCTCAGTCCTGCAAGGACCAGCACACTCATCGCGCAAACAGATATGGGAAAGCGATTTCGCAAGGCTATATCTCCTCAGTAGCAATAAAGACGGAATTGCATGCATGATACTAGACACCCAAAGCGCGCGCGACAAGGCGTCTCACTCCATAAACTCCTTGTCATCCTGAGCGCAGCGAAGGACCCGCTTCTCCCTTTGCTTTTCTTCTCTGTCATTCCCGCAGGGAATCTCCTTTTCACCTCAACCCGGGTGCTCAGACAAGCTCAGCACATTCCCGTCCGGATCCTTGAACCACGCCACCCGCGCGCCCCCGGGACTACTCCAGATACCCAGTTCATCCTGCGGCATCCCCTCCCAGCGCTCGAACTGCACCCCGCGCGCCCCCAGATCCCTCACGGCAGCCTCCATGTCCGGCACCCGCCAACCCAGCACCGTCCCGCCAATCGGCGTCGCGCCGGGATTGATGGCCAGCCGCAGCATGGTGCCATGCGCATTGAACACCAGCGCAAACGGAAGCTCCTTCGAAACCAGCCGCAGACCCAGCACATCCCGGTAGAAGGCTTCCGCCTGCTCCGGCTCACGAATATTCACGAACGCGATGATGTCGTAGGGATGCAACCCGCCTGATTCAGCCATGCGGCGATAATGCCTCCGCGGCTGCGATCGCGGCAAGCGCAAAATGGCGGGATCGCCGTATTAAGGGGCCGGAAACAAAAACCGCAGCATCGGCCGCATCCGCGCCGCCCAGCTATCTTCGTCGTGGCGGCCTTCAGGCGCCTTCTCCACGTGCAGATTCTCGCCGGGCTTCCACCCATTGGCCTTCAGGCGCCGCGCCAGCAGCTCCACATCCTGCTCGGTGCGCTTGCCTTCCTGCTCGCCCACATCGAGCCAAACGCGCGGACGCTCCCATATCTCCGGCGCCTTCTCGTTCAGGTAGCCAAGAATGCTCTTGTGGTTCCACCACACGCTGGGCGACATCACCGCCAGCCGCCCAAAATGCTGCGGCAGCCGTAGCCCCAGAAAGAGAGTCACGAGTCCGCCCAGCGACGACCCGCCCAGACCCGTCGACGCGCGATCCGAGCGTACGCGATACCGCTGCGCCACCCACGGCATCAGCTCTTCGGTGATCAGCCGCCCGTACTTCGCCGCATCGCCGCCGCCGCGCTGCCAATCGCGTTCATGCGTATATTCCCCCAGCCGGTTGTCGCCGGTGTTGTAGATGCCGACGATCACCAGCGGCTCCACTTCGCCCGCCTCGATGGCCGCATCGGCATGCTCGCGCACCTGCCATGTGCGTCCCGCAAACGACGTGGACGGATCGAACAGGTTCTGCCCGTCATGCATATAGAAAACCGGATAGGCGCGCTCGGCATGTTCGTCATACCCCGGCGGCAAATAGACGATCACATCGCGATCCGCCGCCAGAAACTGGCTGTGAAACGCGCGATGCAGGCGCAGCCGCGGATGCGGCGAGCCCTCTGTGCCGGGCGCACACGCGGGCTTCTTCGCGGCTGTCCACGGGCCCTGTGGCTCTGTCTCGACTTCCAGATTCAAATTCGATGCTTTCCTTTATGCCAGTATCTTGTATCGCGCCCCCGCACCAACTCGGAAAACTGCCGGTGCCGACTGTTACCCTATCAGGAAATCGGCGATTCCAAACCGTGCCGCGGGCCCAACTGTCCGCTCATTGTTTGGATTCCGTCCGGCGCCCTCGGGTCCGGCCTGCAGTTCGCAATACGATACCGGCGCCAGCAGCACTACGGACGAGCCTGAGTCATTGTGGACAGCGAAAAACATCCATCTGGGTCATCTGACAACCGGAGCGAGCAATGAACCGTGAATACCACAAATGGCATTCCCCGCGCCTCGGGCGCGATATGGAACTGCTCGTCTTCGGCCACGCCGGCCTGCCCGTCCTCGTCTTTCCGACCAGCGGCGGCCGCTTCCATGAGTTCGAAGACCGCGGCATGATCTCCGCCGTCTCGGGCCGCGTGGAAGCAGGCGACCTGCAGTTCTTCTGCGTCGACACCGTCGACATGGAAAGCTGGTACAACCGCAACGTGGGCCCGCGCTGGCGCATCGCCCGCTACGTGCAATACGACGACTACCTCATCCACGAAGTCGTCCCCCTCATCCGACAGAAAAACTGGAATCAGCACCTCGTGGCTCTCGGCTGCTCGTTCGGCGGCTTCCACGCCCTCAACATCGCGCTCCGCCACCCCGACGTCTTCACCGGCATGCTGTCCATGTCCGGCGCGTTCGATATCGCCAGCTTCCTGGGCGGTTATCACGATCAGGACGTCTACTTCAACCAGCCCACGCAATACCTCCCCAACACCACCGACTCCTGGTTCCTCGACCGCTACCGCCGTAACCATTGGGTGCTCGGCACCGGCTGGGACGACCAGTGCCTGGGCCAAAATCAGAACATGGACCGCATCATGAACGAAAAAGGCATCCCCCACAAGCTGTTCGTCTGGGATACCTGGAACTCCCACGACTGGCCAACCTGGGCGCAAATGATTCAGCAGTATCTGTGAAGCAGGTGAACAAGTGATCAGGTAAACAAATGATCAGGTGAACAGGTGATCGAATGAGCGCGACAGCACCGGCTATCACTCAGGTGGCCCGATCCCATGAAAACTTGACCACTTGACTGCTTGACCACGTGAACACTTGTTTACCTGACCACCTGCCCACTAATAACTGACGCCCCCAACACCTGCCGGAGCCCCATGACCACACTCAATCCTTACGCCAGCTTCCTTGACGGCCGCCCCGTCCTCGACATCCTTGCCGAAACCCCGCGCGCCGTCCGCTCGCTGCTTGACGCGATGGGCGCGGCCAAAGCCTACGAAGCGCCCGCGCCCGGCAAATGGAGCCCCGGCGAAGTGGTGGCCCACCTCGCCGACTGCGAACTGGTCTTCGGCTTCCGCCTGCGCCAGACTCTTGCCGAAGACAGCCCCACCATTCAGCCCTTCGACCAGGACCACTGGGCGCGCGCTTACAAGGGTGTCGAACCCGCTGAAGCCTGCGCCGCCTTCTCCGCCTTCCGCAAGTGGAACCTGATCCTGCTCGAGTCCGCCCTGCCGTCCGCGGCCGACCGCACCGTCACCCATCCCGAGCGCGGCGCCATGACCTTCCAGACCATCGTCGAAACTATGGCCGGCCACGACCTCAACCATCTTGGCCAATTGCAGCGCATCGCCGGCAAGTAGGCTTCGACAATGGGGCCACTGGCTCAAACTCTGTCATCCTGATCCTGAGTGCCTGCGCCATCTCACCCTCAACGCAACCGGCACGGGCCGGCGACAGCTCCGTGTCAGCTCCATCAGCGAAGTCCCGGTCTGCAAATCCACTGACCGCATCGTCTTCCCGCGCGCCGCCGCCGGCGGCGAAAGCAGCAACCCGATCGTCCAGGGCTGGGCCGTCGTCGATAACACCATCGGCTCCGACTGGCGACAGGGTGGGAAACCACAAATCCCGCCCAGCTCCGCGCCGCAGGCGCAGTGAGCCGCACCGCACCGCTGCTGCCGTACACTGTTCCAGAAGTCGTTCAACGGAGGCACGCAATGAAGAAGATCGGCGTTCTGTTCGGCATGGAAAACAGCTTCCCCGGCGCGCTCGTAGAGCACATCAACGCGCGCAACCTCGAAGGCATCGAGGCCGAGTTCGTCGCCACCGGCGCCGTGCACATGGATAAGCCCGCTCCTTACGCCGTCATCGTCGACCGCATCTCCCACGACATCCCCTTCTACCGCGCCTGTCTGAAGCACGCCGCCCTCAACGGCACCCTCATCATCAACAACCCGTTCTGGTGGTCGGCAGACGACAAGTTCTTCAACTACTCGCTTGCGGAGAAGCTCGGCGTTGCCGTCCCGCCCACCGTTATCCTGCCGCACAAAAAGCACCCTGACGGAACCACCGACCGCTCCATGCGCAACCTCGAGTACCCGCTCGACTGGGACGCGGTCTTCGACTACGTGGGCGAGCACGGATTCATGAAGCCTGTCGACGGCGGCGGCTGGCGCGACGTGTACCACATCCACAATCGCGACGAGTTCTTCCACGCCTACGACCAGTCGCGCGACCTCTGCATGATGTATCAGAAAGCCGTCAATTTCGACGAGTACTTCCGCTGCTATGTCGTGGGGCAGAAGAAGGTCCGCATCATGCCCTATGACCCGCGCAACCCGCACCACGAGCGCTACATCAAGAACCCGCCCGACTACGACAAGAAGCTCCTCAAGCGCGTGGAGCAGGACGCCCTCAAGCTCTGCCAGGCCCTCGGCTACGACCTCAATACCGTCGAGTTCGCCGTCGAAAACGGCATCCCCTACGCCATCGACTTCATGAACCCCGCGCCCGACGCCGATCTCCACTCCGTCGGCCAGGCCAACTTCGAGTGGATCATCCGCGAAGTCGCCGACCTCGCCATTGCCAAGGCGAAGCAGGCGCCGCAGCACCTCGACCTCAACTGGTCATCGTTCCTGAAGATGGCGCCGGCCGCAAGGAAGAAGACACCCGCAAAGAAAGCCCCCGCCAAAAAATCCGCGGCCAGGAAGACCAGCGCAAAGAAGGTAGACGCCGCTACAAACTTGTCATCCTGAGCCGCAGGCGAAAGACCCGCTTTTCCATGGATCAGCTCTTCTTCGAACGCAGCAAGCGCCAGCTCCTCCGCTCGGCCCTCCGCCCCAACGAGCAGCGCGACCACGCTTTCCGCCGCATGGTGCTCTCCATCCCCGCGGGCAAGGTCAGCACCTATGGCGCAGTAGCAGCCGCAGCCGGATACCCGCGCTACCATCGCGCCGTAGCCCGTCTCCTCCGCACCGATCCGCCCGACTCCCTCCCCTGGCACCGCGTCCTCGGCGCCGGCGGAGAAATCAAGCTGCGCGCAGCCGCCGCGCACGAGCAGCGCGCCCGCCTCAACCTTGAGGGCGTCCGCTTCGTCTCCGGACGTGTGAACCCCCGCGTGGACATGGCCCGTTTTGAGCACCAGCTCAAGCCCTGGGAAATCCCAATCCACGCGGGCAACTCGTGAATGCCCCATCAGGCGCCTTCAAATCCCAGGCACCACCGGTCAGATCACGCTGGTATTCGGCGGCGGTGCAGGTTTGGCCGTAACCGCAATCGCACCCGGCGCTGACAGCGGTTGCGTACGGCTGGGGCCGTCCGGCACCACCCCGTCGTGAATCAGTATGGAGCGATCCTTGCCCTGCAGGATCTCGCGCATCAGCGCATACACCTGGGTAGCCTCCGGCTCGAAGTACTCCCCATGCGTCGCAATCCCATTCACCTTGGGCAGAATCGTCGTGCAGTCCACGTCCCACACATTGTCGGGTAACGGGTAGGTGCGATCGAGGCCTGAACGCCCCAGCCGCCGCTTGCCAAAATGCTTCAAACCCGCTGAGCCGCCCAGCACGTCGTCGCGCCCGGTGTACAACGCTGTGATGCGATACGCCATATTCGACAGGCCCTCGCCATCGCCGTGGCTCACCTGCTCGCCGTTGCGGAAGAGGTCGTTGTCCACGTCCGCCGCCACCATGATTACCTCCTGCAGCAGGCTTACCAGCAGCGGCCGGTTCTTGCGCGTCCACAACTGGTTCATCGCATACTCAAGCACGTAATTGCCCATGCTGTGCGCCAGGATCGACGTTCTGGCCTTGCACGCATTTTCAGGATCTCTCACGGCCAGCTTCTGCATCGTCATCAGCCAGTCGTACAACTCGGAAAGCACGTTCGTCAGGTCGTCCGCCGTGTTGCGCGCCTCGGCGCGGTCAGAGAGATAGCCCAGCAGGTTCCCCTTCGACGGCCAGTCGAAGGTGACGCACTCTCCCAGCCCGTCCGGCCCGTCAAACAACGTCGTCGCCACCTTCTCATAGCGATCCATCACGGCGTGCCAGTCGTTGTTATAGCCGTGGATAAAGAGGCAAACATGCTTCTGAAATTCAGAAGGCGTGCTGATTCCGTTCACCACCACGGAAGGAAACGTATCCTGCACCACCTTCACCAGGCGATCCCGGAAATCCTCCATCGACACGGGCAGCCAATCGGCGGCTACGGTTGCGCTGCCACCATCGCGCAGCGTCCAGAAACTGAGCTTGCCCAGGTCGCCTCCAAATTCGCCGTTCTCCTGGATGGTTCGATTCGTAATCAGCCAGCGCATCTTCCCCTCCTTGTGGCCCTCGCATCAGGCCTCGCTCCGAGCCACGAACACGTAGCGAAAGCAGGGACCTGCCGATAACTTCACCGGCGCTTCGGGCACTATCTTGAAACCTCTCGACCTTCGCGTTTGTGTGTATGCCATCTTTGCGGAACTAAGTTCCGCAGTCAAGGCCTATCAGGGGCCAGCCTGAGCTTTCTGCTACCATCCTCCTGTGAAACCCCGGCCCTCCAGCCCGCGCGGCCTGTTTCGCAAAGTCTTCCGCCGCGCAGCCGTTCCTCTTCCGCACGCATCAACCACCTGACCACTCACCCCACCCGATCCTCATCGCCCCTTCTGTACAATGTTCCGCAAGCTGTTCCCGCATGCCGCACTCAGGAGCCTCCCCAGATGCGCCCGTCCTTCTCCCTCGGAATCGAAGAAGAGTACCAGACCGTTGACCCCCTCACGCGCGATCTCCGCTCCCACATCGAAACCGAAATGCTGGCTACCGGCAAGCTGCGCCTTGAAGAGCGCGTCAAGGCCGAGATGCACACCTCCGTCGTCGAGGTGGGCACGCGCATCTGCCGCAACATCGATGAGGCCCGTGAAGACATCTACGACCTGCGCCGCCAGATGATCAAACTCGCCGAAGAGCACGGCCTCAAGCTGGTCGCCGGAGCCACCCATCCCTTTGCCGACTGGCGCACGCAGCAGATCTATCCCGACCCGCGCTACCACCAGGTAGTCAAAGACCTCCAGCTCGTCGCCCGCTCCAATCTCATCTTCGGCCTGCACGTTCACGTGGGCATTGAAGACAAGGAGATGGCCATCCGCATCATGAACTCGATGCGCTACTTCCTCCCGCACATCATGGCGCTCGCCACCAACTCGCCCTTCTGGCTCGGCCTGAACACCGGCTACAAGGGATACCGCGCCAAGGTCTTTGAGAACTTCCCGCGCACCGGCATTCCTGACGCCTTCGCCACCTACTCGGAGTTCGACGAGTACGTGAAACTGCTTGTCAAAACCAACTGCATCGATAACGCCAAGAAGATCTGGTGGGACATCCGCCCCCATCCCTTCTTCAACACCGTTGAAGTCCGCGCTTGCGACATCCCGCTGCGCGCCGAAGAAACCGTCGCTATCGCCGCACTCATTCAGGCCACTGCCGCTTACCTCTGCCGCCTGCATGAGTGCAATCTCGACTTCCGCCAGTTCGCGCGCCCCCTGCTTATGGAAAACAAGTTCCGCGCCGTGCGCTACGGCCTCGACGGCAAGCTCATTGACTTCGGCCGCCAGGAAGAAGTGCCCCTGCGCGATCTCATCGAGGAGTACCTCATCCTCGTCGACCGCGAAGTCGACGAGCTCGGCAGCCGTGAGGCCATTGAAGGGATCCGCAACATCCTCCACACCGGCACCGGCGCTGACCGCCAGCTCAAAGTATTCGAGGAGACCAACGGCGACCTGAAGGCAGTCGTCGACTACATGGCGGAAGAAACTGCCCAGGGATTGTAATCTTGCAAAATATTTTTTTAACCGAGAAAACCCGGAACGATCTTCTAGGCGTCATAATCTGTGGATGACACACGGTACGTCAGAACTTGAATCGGCGTTCACTACCATCAAGAGCACCTATTCGCGTGTCTATAGCTCCCTTTCGGAGATCGACAACACCCGTGAGCGGGTCCTTGAGACCCTCGCCCGAATCGTCACCTCGAGGGAGATGATCCGCAGCTCCGACTCGCTCCTCAAGAGGGATTCGCCGCGCGATCTCTGACACCGCGCGCCCGACGATCTTTGTTCTCATGCTGGATTCACAGCCCTTGCGCCTGAGTTAGTTGGCATGCGGTCCCAGCGCCGCCGCCGGCACCGTCACACTCCCGATCCTCCCCGAGTTCACATCCACAACCACCACCCGCAATGACGCCACCGTCATCTTCGGCTCCAGCGCGATCCGCTGGTCAAACGTCAGCCCGTCGCTCACGGCATGCTGATAGGTCGCGGGCTTCAGGTGCAGTCCCACGGTCTGCCCGGTCACGTGCGCCTGCCGGTTGGCGTCGTCTCGCTGCACCAGGAAAATGTCCACCTTGCCTGACCACAGCTCCAGCTTTGTGGCCGCCTCGCCGCCCCGCGCCAGGTTCTGTTGCGTCAGGTCCAGATCGGTTCCGGCCACCGTCAAACGTAGCGCCTGCCCTGCGGCGTCCGTTACCGGCTGCGCCGTAATCTGGATCTCCTTGGCATCGCTGGGCTGCCACACCGCCTGCGCAAACCGCTCCTTCAGCGTGGTGGGTTCCTTGTCATACTGGTAGCCGCTGCGATAGCGAAGCGTCGCGTCGCGATGCCCCACCAGCTTCACCGTCAGACGGTGATACCGGCCGTCCGCCGCTTCCGCTGGCGAAAAGCCCAGCAGATACGTGGCCTGGCTCTCCGCTACCACCGCATTCAGCTCGTTCTGGATATCGCTCGAGCGCCGGAACGCCTTGCCGCCAGTCGCCTCCGCAACCTCGCGAAACACCCCCACAATCGGCCGCATATCCTGCTGCATCTGCGCCGTCATGCGGCCCGGGCGCCAGTCGCGGTTCTTCTGGAAGGCGTTCGTATCCTGCCCCGCGCGCATCTCCGTCCCTTCCATCTGCTGCTCCATATTCCCAGGCATCTGGAACGTCGGCGTTAGCTCCACGTTAAAATTCCCGATATCGGCCGTCGCCCCATGTCCCTCCAGCCTCGAAGCATCCAGCGGATACACACTGGCATGCGCATTGTTCATGGCCTCCTGGGTACGGAGGGCAACCGGCTCAATCGATCGCGAGTTCTTGTCCACGGTGATCGACATGCGATTCCAATCCGCCAGCGCGTTGTCGCTCGTCACCCATACCACGCTTTTGTGTCCAGGCATGGGCGCAAGATGGCGCGCGATGTACACCAGGGTGTCCAGAGCATTCGGCCCCGGATTGCTCCCCATCTCCCGCAACTGCGGGTCAAGCGCCATCTGGTTGGTCTGCGGAGTCAGCGTGTAATTCCCGTTCACGCTCAGCATGTCCTCAGGGCTGTGCACGTACTCAATCTGCTGCCGGTTGCGCTGTTCCTCGTCCCGCGCATTCAAAAGATCCTGCGCTGACGGCATCCACTTCATCAGCCGCGCGGCCACCCCCTCATGATCCGTCGTTGCCTCTTCCAGTACCTCGAAGCCGTGAAACCGCATCACGTAGAGCGCCACCCGCTCGTGCGGCGCCAGGTTCTTGAAGAACGCCAGCATCTGTCGCCGCGCATCCACCAGGTCATTCCAAGCCAGGTTCGCCGGGTCCACCACAAACACCAGCGTGTTGCCGCCCCCATCCGCCTTCTCCCCGCTTCCCTCCGCATCTTTCTTGTCATCGCGATTTGAAAACGTCTGCGCACCCGCCGCCGCGGTCTCAGCCTGCGCGGACCCGGCCTCCGCACTCGCCAGGCTGAATGACTGCACCTTCTGCTTCACTCCGCCGTCGTACACTTCAAAGTCTTCCGGCTTCAACCCCGCGATCGGATGCCCTTTCTTATCCAGCGCCACCACGTTCACATCCACCAGCCGTGCATTCAGCCTCAGCATGTACCCTGACGGCTGCTGATCGCCCTCCCGGGAATTTTGCTGTTCCGGCCGATGCGCAGCTGCATCCGGAAGCGCTGTGGCCGTGCTCGCCGAAATCTCCGCAGCCTCACTGCTTCCCGCCTCACCCCCGTCTGCCCCCGCCCCGACAGCACTCGTGCCGCCCGCACTCGCCGGCGCATCAGCCAGTATCTCCTCGGCAGGCTGCCCATCCCCCGCGTCCTTCGCCACCGGCAGCGTCGCATCCGGCGCCATCCCCGCCGTCTTCTCCTCCGCGCCGCTCAGTATCCGCGTATCTCCGCGGAACAGGTGATAGCCCCCAAACTCCGCATGATTCAGCAGCATCTGCGGCGGCCCCATCGCCGGCATCCTCCGCCCGCTCCAGTCCTGCACCGTGCGCAGCGTGCGCGCCACAGAAATCGACACGCTCCGCGCCGGGCACACATACGTCTGGCCGCCCAGCTCCACCGGCCCATACTCCACCGCCAGGTCCGCGCGCGTGGTCGGATCCCCGGGCTTAAGGTCCGCCTCCAGTTGCAGCCGCACCACCGCGCCGGTCCGCGGATTCACCGCAATCTGGCCGTGATACCCCGCCATCGCCTGGAACTCGTTCGACTCATACCCGAACTTGGCGATCGTGCAGCAGTAACGCACCTGGTAGTGCGATTTCTCCTGCGCCACGCGGTACCGGAACACTGCCACCGGCGCACCGCCAGTCGAGTCCGCCCCCGCCTCCCAATGGCTCCACGCCAACTCATTCTTGGCTGCGTCCAGCAGCACCTGGCTCAGAATCGGCCCGAACACCCCCCACGTCCGCAGCCCCTGCTCCGGCTCCGCCTTCGCGCTGGCCTTCACCGCAGCCGCCTCCACCCGCTCCTCGCCATTGCTGTACTGCAGCACCGCCCGCGACCGCCGCACCGCGTGCAGCGCTCCAAAATCTGCTTGCCTATCCCCGCCCGCCAGCGCCGGCGCGCTCTCAAAATGCGTGACTGTCCGTGTCGCGGAAAAATGTGGAAGCTGGTTCACCGTGTTGGTCACGTACTGCACCGTCAGGCCCATGATCCGCCGCTGCTCCCCCAGGTCCGGTGCCGCCTTGGCCGGAAGCTCCACCGCCGGCACTGCCAGAAACGCTCCCCGGTCCGCCACCCCCGTCAACGCCCGCTGCGCCTTCGCTCCCGGCAACGTCGCCAGCGCCTTCGTCAGCCGCGCCGGCGACAAGCGCTCGGTCAGCTCCAGATCTGTGATCTTCGCGGCTGCGTCCGCATCCGGCAGCGCGCGCGCCTGCGCCACCGCACGCTCCAGCTCATCCGCTGAAACCTTCTGCCCGGCAAACGCCGCCACCTGGCCGCCCACCGTCAGGCTCATCACCGCAATCAAAATGGATCTGCGCATCGCGCCGCCCCCAGGGAATGAACTCCCGCACGCATTCCTCGCCCGCGCGCCCAGGGAAGGGAAGACAGCAGTACCGTCGCCCCAGGCAGCGCTCTCATGGCACCGCCATTCTATGCCCGCGTCTGCACAGTTGTTGTCATCATGTTGCAATCCGGCTCCCACCGCGCGTTCTCCGTGCAATCGCGCCAGGCCCTTGACACCAACCCCCACCTCGGATCGGCGGCGAAGCCGCAGTTGGCCCCACCGCAGGTGGCTAATATCCCAGATCCTTGACTACCTTCCGGATACTTTCCGCGCTCGCCTGCAGTCCCGACTCCTCGTCCACCGTCATCGGAATAGGCAGCGGCGGCTCCATCCCCTTGCAGCCCACAATGCGCGGTACGCTCAGGCACACGTCTTCCATTCCTCTAAAGCCCTTGAGCAGCCCGCTCACCGCCAGCACCCGCTGCTCGTCGTACAGAATCGACTCCAGAATGTTCGTCACCGCCAGTCCCACCGCGTAGTTGGTCGCGCCCTTGCCCTGGATCACCTGGTAGGCCGCCTCCTTCACGTTGCGCACAATCTCCGCCTTGTCCGCCGCCGCCAGACGCCCATGCCCCGGCACCGCCCACTGGTTCAGCGGTATCGACCCGATCGTCGCGCTCGACCACAGCGGTATCTCCGAGTCGCCATGCTCGCCCGCAATATACGCATGCACGTTCTGCACCGCCACCCCGCAGTGCCGCGCCACAAGATAACGAAACCGCGAGCTGTCCAGAACCGTCCCTGACCCGATCACCCGGTTCCACTCGAACCCCGTGATCTTCCTGGCCAGTTCTGTCACCACATCCACCGGGTTCGTCACCAGCAGCAGAATGCAGTTGGGCGCCACCCGCACCACATCAGGGAGAATCTTTTTGCAGATGCCCGCATTCGCCGCCGCCAGATCCATCCGCGTCTCGCCTGGCTTCTGCTTCGCGCCCGCCGTCATCACCACCACGTCGCAGTCGCGCAGAATTTCCACGTCATCCGACCCATCCACCGTGGCCTGCGGTGCAAACAGAAGCCCGTGGTTCAGGTCCAGCACCTCCGCATCCACCTTGCTCTTCGCAATGTCGAACAGGCTGATATGCCGCGCCACCCCCCGAATCATGGCCGCATAGGCAATGGTCGCCCCCACGCTCCCCGCGCCAATAATGCCCACCTTGCGCGCAAAGGTGGAACTGCGGCCGATCACCGGGCTGCCCAATCCTGCCAGGCTCGATAGCCCCTCTGGAGCGTCAACGTTTTCCATCGTCATCTGCGGGAAGACCTCTCACCCCCCCGAGTCTACTCAACCACCCCAAAACCTTGTCAGTCTGAGCGCAGCGAAGAACCCGTTTTCGAATTCCCCTCCGGGTGCCCACCCTGGCCAGGACGGCGGCGACGCGGGACCCCGCCCCCACCCCTCCCCCTGCGAGGCCGGCAAGCGTGAAGAGGCGAGCGAGGCCGGCAAGCGGTGAACAGGCAAGCGGTGAACAGAAGAGGGTACCCCCCCACCCTGCGCACCAAAAATGGTGCAAATCGCCAGGAACCGGCCCACCCTCCTTCCTCCACCCCCACCCCCTCCGTTACCCTCAGATGAATACGCATCTCACCCATAGGGCCCCACCCCCCACCCAGGAGCCTGTTTTTTCCCATGCCAGAAACCGCCGCCCATCTGCTCTCCCTCGACTTCCCCGACGACTTCACCCCCGGGGCCCGCTCCGCCGTCCGCACCTGCCTGCGTATCCAGCCCGACGAAAAGATCACGCTCATCACCGACCGCGTCACCGAGCGCATCGCCGCCTCCATCGCCCGCCAACTCCAGGACCTGGGCTGCCGCTGGAATGGCTTCGTCCTCGAAGACCTCGCTCCCCGTCCCCTCACCGACATGCCGGCCGCCGTCCTCGAGGACATGGAAACCTCCGACGTCAGCATCTTCGCCGTCCAGGTTCAGCAGAACGAGCTCCGCTCCCGCATGCAGATGACCGACATCGTCAACCGCCGCCACATGCGCCACGCCCACATGGTCAACATCACCGCGGAAATCATGTGCGACGGCATGCGCGCCGACTACGACAAGGTCGACCGCCTCTCCCAGCAGGTCCTCGAGCGCGTCCGCCGCGCCCGCCGCATTCGCGCCACCACCGCCGCCGGCACCGACATCACCTCCGACATGAACCCCGATTACAAGTGGTTCAAAACCTCCGGCATCATCTCTAGCGAAAAGTGGGGCAATCTCCCCGGCGGCGAGTGCTTCACCTCCCCCGGCGAGGTCAACGGCACTTTTGTGGTCGACGGCGTGGTCGGCGATTGGCTCTGCGCCCGCTACGGCCTGCTGGCCGCCACACCCCTCGCCATCCACATCGAGCAGAACCGCATCGTCCGCTGCTCCAGCTCCAACCAGGAGCTGGAGCGCGACTTCTGGGCCTACACCCACACCGACGAAAACTCCGATCGCGTCGGCGAGTTCGCCATCGGCACCAACATCGGCGTCCACAAGGTGATCGGCAACATCCTGCAGGACGAGAAGTTCCCCGGCATCCACATCGCTTTCGGCAACCCCTACGGCGAGCACACCGGCGCCCCCTGGCGCTCCGGCACCCACATCGATGTCGTAGGCCTCGGCTTCAACATCTGGCTGCAATACGCAACCGGCGAAACCGACCAGATCATGCGCGAAGGCCGGTTCCTCATTTCCGCCTGAAGCAACGGCCGCAAAGCACGTCAAGACAGCTCTGAGCACGCCCCGGCTGTATGGCGGCCGGCAAACACGAGAGAGAGAAAATCACTGGGCGGCACGGGAGGGCTGAACAGAAAGCCCTGGTATGCATCGCAGCCAAGATCGTCGAGTGTCGCTCGCTGCTCCTCGGTTTCCACCCCCTCGGCCAGCAGCGACATGTTCATCGCGCGGCTCAAGGAAACGATGGCGCCGGCGATCGCGCTGCTCGACGCGTCCACCAGTATGTCTCGCACGAACGCTCGATCGATCTTCAATTGATCGAGCGGCAGCCGCTTCAGGTAGGCCAGCGAGGAATACCCTGTTCCGAAGTCGTCGAGCGCGAACTGCACTCCCTTCGCTCTCAAACGCTTCATGATCTCGATGGTCTTATCAAGGTCATCCACGAGCATGCTCTCGGTGATTTCCAGCTGAAGCCTGCTGGGATCGGCGCCCGCTTCTTCAAGCGCGCTCAGCACCTGGTCGACGAAATCCGCCTCGCGAAATTGCCGCGGGCTCACATTCACCGCCAGCGTCAACTCAGATGTCTCCGGGTGTTTTGCCCAGGCCGCTATCTGCCCGCTCGCGGTCCTCAACGCTTGCTGTCCCAGCGGAACGATCAGGCCGCTGTCTTCGGCGGACGCGATGAAAGACGCGGGAGGCAAAATCCCTCTCGTGGGATGATTCCACCGCATCAGCGCCTCCGCGCCGAAAATCCTGTCGGCCCGTACTTGAGGCTGATACCACAAGAGGAACTCGTCCCGCTCGATTCCCCGCCGCAGCTCAGCTTCCAGTTCCACCCGCGCATTTACCGCCTCCTGCAGTTCCGGAGCGAAAAATCGAATGGCGGAGCGTCCTTCCTGCTTGGCGCTATACATCGCCAGATCCGCCTGCTGCAGAATCTCGGTCGTGCTTCCGTTGCCGCGGCAGAACAAGCTGATTCCTATACTGACCGTGCAGTTGCAGTGGCGGTTGGCAAGGGTAAACGGCTCGTTCATCGTAGCCAGGATTTTGTCCGCCACCGTCTTCGCCTGCGCTGCAGACCCTTCCGCATCCTCGCTCAAGTCTTCCAGGATCACCACAAATTCATCCCCACCCACCCGGGCAGCGGTGTCCCCATCGCGGACGGAACGGATCAGGCGTCGCGCCGCCTCTTTTAAAAGCAAGTCGCCCACATCGTGCCCAAGCGTGTCGTTCAGTGTCTTGAAATCGTCGAAGTCGATGAACAGAAGCGCCTGCCAACGGTCACTCCTCCGGCTGGCGCTCACAATCTGCCGTAATCGCTGCAGCAGCAGGCGCCGGTTCGCCAGGTCAGTCAGCGGATCATAGAACGCCAGATGCCGGATCTCATCCTGGGCGGCCTTCGCATCCGACATATCATGCGTCACCGAAAGAATGCATCGCATCCCTTCGAGCTCGATCACCGACGCCGACATCAGTCCCCAGATCGCCTCTCCGGAATTCTTGCGGAACTGTGCTTCCAGATTCCGGCACGCGCCCTGCTGTTCCAGTGCCCTCACCAGGCGCACACGATCGTTCGGATCGGCCCAGATGTTCAACTCGTTTGAAGTCCGCCCGATCACCTCCTCGCGTGTCCATCCGGTGAGTGCGAGGAATGCACGATTGCAGTCGACGAACATGCCGTCGCTGAGGCGGTTCAGGTTGACGCAATCCAGAGACATCTGAAACGCCGAGCGATACCGCTCTTCGCTGACGCGCAGCGCTTCCTGCGCAGCAGCCAGCTGCCGTTCCGCTTGTTTCCGGTCATTGATGTCCTGCACCAGCGTCAGAAAACAGAAAGGCTCGCCCTGCCCGTCATACTGAATGGAGATAGTGAGCACGACCCACGTGAGGGAACCATCCTTGCGCAGGTATCGTTTCTCGAAACTGACCGTGCTGGTCTCGCCCGTGAGCAGCCGGGCTGCCGCCGCGTTCCCGCTGCCCCGATCCTCCGGAGGGGTAATTGCCTGAAAGCTGGAGCCGACCAGCTCGTGCAGGGGGTATCCCACCATACGCGCGAAGCATACGTTGCACTCCAGAATCCGGCCATCCAGCCCCGTATGCAAAATTCCCACTGCGGCCTGCTCAAACGAAGCTCGATACAACGCTTCGTTCGCCGGCAATAACTCTGTTCTGCCGGTGGGTGTCAGCGAACCCCGGCGGGCGTCACGCGAAGAGAAATGCGCCGCTACGCCGTTTTCCTCAAGTCGATTCTGATCCGCAAAAGTTCCCACTAGGCTTTCCTCGACAAGCTTCACCGCTGCCTCACGTCATGCGCAGGAACTCAAGGCCCCTCCAGTCGGATTCCAGCGTGTGCGATTTTCTGAGCTATAACAGGATGTACAGGTCATATCGGCATAGGGGCGGATGGCAGTAGTGCTGTTTATTGCCCACCCCCGGACGCGATGAACCTTCTGATCGCAGTCGCTCGCCCTGATCTGAGTCGCTCGTCGTGATCTGAGGTAGCTCGTGGGGGATCGTTCCGTTCCGGCTGCGTCACAGTCGCGTTCCGGCCCTGTTTGTGCCTTCGCTTCTCCGCCGCCGTTTGAACCGGACGCGAAGACCCAGCAGCCTTCAGGCGCGGCGCTCCGTTCCTGCTCATGCTTCGCCTGAACGGCGTTCCCGCCCGCCTGACCGCGCCTCATCAAATGCTGCCGCAAGGCACCTGTGACCAATTCCCGGCATCCAAGTCTCTATTCCCATGCAGTGGTGGTCTGACTTTAAGTTGATTACACTGGTCAAGGAGCACAAAGGATCGGGCTGCTGAGTTCCAACACGGTCGCACTCCAGCTGCATCGCTGGTTCAGGGCAGGATGTGTGCGCACTCGTGTGAGCTGGCTGCTGCTGCTGCTGGTCACCGCCTCCGTGGTGGTTGCTCCCCTCACGCAACACTTGTGGACTTGGGACGGCTTTTTGCACGGGGGCCAGGACTTCGAGACTGCCACCTATCTGATCTTCGTCTTCTTCTGCCTGGCCATCGTGTTGGCCCGGGTATGCAAGGCTTGCCTGGAACAGCTCTTCGCCGCGTTGCGGGCATGGGTGCTGTCGCGGATCCGTGGGCCACGCCCCGCAAGCCGCATCATCGCGCTTAAGCCCCTCTTTTGCACTGCGGCGGCGCCATGCGGCGCCGCCTTCCTCCTTCCTCTTCGGATCTGATCCGCTTTCTTCCGGGCTTCCCTGGCTGGCGCTGACGCGCCGGTCTACACGTGAACGAAAGTCCCATCTTGCATCTGTTCGGGAGATGTCATGAACAAATCTGAAGTCGTACGCGCCTGGGGAAGAATTCTCGCGGGCCGCGCCCCGTCGCTTTCCATCGAAATCACGAAGGAATGCCCCCTGCGCTGCCCCGGCTGTTACGCCTTCGACGCCGCACATCTGGGCGGTTCAACCCAGTTGCGCGAGCTCTCTGACTACAAGGGAGACGAACTCGTCCGCAATGTTTTGGCCGTTGTTGACGACCACCGGCCCCTGCACGTTTCCCTGGTGGGCGGCGACCCCATGGTGCGCCACCGCGAGGTCGAAGCGCTGATTCCCGACCTGGACAAACGCGGTATCCACACCCAGATTGTGACCAGCGCGTTTCGCGTGATTCCCCCCGAATGGAAGCGCCGCAAAAGGCTTAATGTCGTCGTCTCCGTGGATGGGCTGCCGGCCGAGCACGACGTGCGCCGCAAGCCCGCGACCTACGAACGGATACTCAAGAACATCGAAGATGCCCGGGTGACGATTCACTGCACCATCACCTCCCAGATCGTGGGCCGGTCCGGCTATCTCGATCAGTTCCTGGCATTCTGGACCAGCCGCGAGCAGGTGGAAAAGGTCTGGTTCAGCCTCTTCACGCCGCAACGCGGGGCGTCGGAGGCCGAAATCCTCAACCCCGCGCAGCGCGCCACGGTGCTCGCCGAGTTGCGCGGCCTGCGCCGCAAGTATGCAAAGCTGGAAATGCCGGAATCGCTGATCCGCGAACTGGAACGTCCGCCCGCCAACCCCAGCGACTGCATCTTCGCCCGAACCACCGCAATCGTCTCGGCTGACCTGAGCACGCGCATCACCCCCTGTCAGTTCGGCGGAGATCCCGATTGCGGCCAATGCGGATGCATCGCCTCCATGGCCCTGGCCGCGGTGGGACATCACCCGGTTCTGGGCGGTCTAACCGCCGGCCACCTGTTCAAGGCCTCCGATCGCCTGGGGAAGGCATACCGCGGAGCACGCAACCGCCTGGTAGGCAAGCCGGCCGTTCTCCCGTTCTCGCCCTTCAAAATCCTCGGCTCGTAACCGTCTGCCTGGGTGGCACAGGCCTCTCCATGAACTCCCTGGGGACCCTCGCCTTTGTCATCCCGGCAGCCTCGCGCCCCGCCGCGCCTTGCACCTGAAATGCCGAATTCCCCATAACCACGCACCCGTGACCGCCATCACCGACCGGAAATCAGAAGCTGTCACAATAGCAAAGCCGACGGGTGGCTCGGAAAGTTGTTCCACCCTGAATGCCAAATCGCAATAAGCATCCGCTTCGGTTAACCAGAAAATTAATAGGTTCTTTGTTTTCGCTTACCGCGCACGCTCGGGGCCACTCATTGAAACATATAGACTTAGATGGTCTACCCCGTGTGATTCAGCTCACTTTCTGGCTTGAAATTCCCGGGGTTTCAAAAGCTCGTTTTCAGCCGGACCGAATGGGCAGGGTTACTGACCGGTAAATAGCCCCCTCACGCCGCAGCCCCTGACCCTCACCGCATGAGCCGCCGGTTCATGAGAAACGCCAGCGAAGAACCAGAAAACCGCAGCCGCCGGCCCCTTCGCGCATCTATCCAGTTGATATGGCCACAACCACTTCGACCGCACTCCGCACCCTCGGCAACTCCGACCTTCACCTCACCCCCATCGGCTTCGGCGCGTGGGCAATCGGCGGCGGAAATTGGGAGTTCGCCTGGGGACATCAGGAGGACAACGAATCCGTCCGCGCCATCCAGCGCGCCCTCGACATGGGCGTCAACTGGATCGACACCGCTGCCATTTACGGCCTCGGCCACTCCGAAGAAGTCGTGGCCAAGGCGTTGCAGGGCTGGTCGGGTTCCCGCCCCTCCGTCTTCACCAAGTGCTCCATGCGCTGGCACGGCGACCGTAGCATCTACCGCTCGCTGACCGCCCAGTCTCTGCGCGCGGAACTCGAAGCCAGCCTGCGCCGTCTCCAGGTCGAAACCATCGACCTCTACCAGATTCACTGGCCTAATCCTGAAAACGAAATCGAAGAAGGATGGGAAACCCTGTCGAAGTTCAAGGAGGAAGGGAAGGTGCGCTGGATCGGCGTCTCAAACTTCAACGTCGACCAGATGAAGCGGGTGCAGAAGATCGCTCCCATCACCAGCCTGCAGCCGCCTTACTCCATGTTGCGCCGTGCTATCGAGCAGGAGATCCTGCCGTTCGCCCAGGCCAACCGCATCGGAGTCATCAATTACTCTCCCATGGTCTCCGGCCTCCTGACCGGCGCCATGACTGCCGAACGCGCCGCCGCCCTGCCAGCCGACGACTGGCGCCGCCGCAACCCCGAATTCAGCGAGCCTCGCCTGAGCCGCAACCTCAAGCTGGTCGAACTTGTCCGTGAGATTGGCTCCGGACATGGCGTAACTCCCGGCGTGGTTGCCGTCGCGTGGACCCTCCAAAACCCGGCAATCACTGCCGCCATCGTCGGAGGCCGCAGCCCGCAGCAGGTCGAGGGCTTGGCCCCTGCCTTGCACTTCCGCCTTTCAGATGAGGAGTACACCCGCATCAATGCTTATCTGAATGACCTTGGGGCCTAGGCACGGCACCAGCGAACACAAAAAAGCCCGGCTCGGAAGCCGGGCTTTTTTGCGGTCCGAAAACCTCTTACATCGCAGCCACAAAGTCGGGAAGAATGCCGGCAGCGTGATCCTGCAGAAGGCTGGTGAGGCGGGCAGCCATGCCCGAGTACAGGGCAGCAGCGCGGAACGCGTTCACCCGAACGCCTTCACTGGCCTTGGTGAAACCATACTGGGCAAGCGCCATCAGAACACAAACTCGGATCTGCATGGCATCGCTGCGCAGCGTTTCAACCATCACACGATCAACTCCCGCATCGTTCCGAGCGGCGAAATCGGCCATCTCCAGCATGACGCGCGAATTCTGATACATCACCCACAGACCGCGAGGACCTTCCATGCGTTGCCACGCGTCGTCGGGCGTGGCTTTCAGACCCTCTTTCCAGAGGAACTGATCGCTGAGCTCCCGAGCGCTCCAGTCGGGGCGAAGCCTGGCCAGTAAGGAGTCCCAAGTTTGGTGGTTCCGTCGCCGTACGCTTGAGCGCCAGCGGCTGAAATAAAGAGCTAACACGGAAAAGGCAAGAATCTGAAGTACAGGCAAGATCATCGGTGGTCCCCAGTGAGTTCTTTGGTAACCGCGAACAGCGCACGTTTACCTGACCGTTGTTCTGTGTTCACTTACTATTAGCAGGTTACGTCCCCATTACGCCACAGAATCCGTGCTGATTCAAGCTATTTTGTGCTTCGAAGGTACTCAAAGGGATTATGCACCTAGGTAATCATGGTACCCAAATGTTCCAATCCGAAGCCCGATTCCCTCGAATAAAGGAGGTTACTCCAGTAGCCCATCAGGAAGGAAAAGAGCGGCGCTCAACGCTCAACGTCTGGATTTGCGCAAGTCATCCAGGTCAATGCGGCTGGAGCGCGCACCCGCCGCGACCGTAAATAGCAGATTCTGCATGCGGGGACTGAACTCCTGCCGGGGCGCTTCTTGTTGCAGGAAGCTGATGCCCCAATAGACCAGACAGCATGCGTAACTTGCCGCTGCCAGGTTATCGATCATGTGGAACGTAGTCTGGGAGGCGTGGTGCGTATGAAGCATGGACGCCGCAAGGCTGACCAGCGAGTAAAAGCCCAGGCCGGTGGCCACCTGCAGTTCGCGGTTGCGCCACCCGATCGCAAGTAACTGGCTTAGCCCGGCGAGCGCCAGGAAGAACAGAATGCGGAGCGAAGAAAACGTCTGCTGTACGCGGATGAGAATTGTCCACTCGGGCGTCAGACCATGCAACCCATTGGTGCCCGTGAACGGCCATACCGCTGCCCCCAGGATCAGCACCAGCACCGCCAAACCAGGGAGAGTGGCACGCGGAAGAGAGGATCGATAGGGCCGGAGTACCGACCACGCCAGCTCCACCAGGACGGCGAACTGAACAATGGAGTCGAGCCCAAGCTCGGCCGTGAAAAACGGCACGAAGTGAGCCGGGTAGCGCGTCCTGACAAGCATGCCGGCAACGTCGCTTACCAGGTTCCAGATGCAGAAGATAAAGAAGACAGGGAGGAGACGGACGATGCGGGTGTAGAGCAGCAATCCAATGATTGCCCCCTCCAACACAACGCCAGCCAGCCATAGCGCAGAGTCGATTGACACCGATAGCCTCCGCCCCTCGATCTCTCGAACGGACCGTACGCCTGCAGATAGACGCAAGGTTGATTAGAGTCTACCAGTGCAGCCGAAGGAGTCC
>NZ_DASXYM010000043.1:0-234370 GCF_036502485.1 Occallatibacter sp.
TTTTCCACTCAGAAATCCACCTAGAAGGCTCTCAGCTTCCCCAAACCCGTAACTCGGGGCAGTTTCAAACAGGCTCATTCCGGACTGCCAGGCGAGGTGCATAGCGCGCAGGGATTCATTGCGTCCCACTCGTCCAAGCACGGAACCGCACCCAAAACCAAGAACAGACGTCGTGATCTCGCCACACCTGGTGTTTTGCATAGGGCCATTCTACTTCCGAGCCCGATGGGAACCCCCAGGGATATCCACATACGTGCGCAGTCGCGAACGAATCCGCGCGAGAGGGCACCGAGCATGAAGCCATTGAACGTTCTCTTAGTCGTATACGCATTTCCGCCCGCGGGCGGCGTCGGGGTCCTGAGAGCAGCCAGTCTCGCGCGCTATCTCCCCCCGGAGGGCATACGGCTCGATGTACTGACCACCAAGAACCCCTCTTCAGTCGGCTATGATCCATCGCAATTGCGCGACATTTCTCATGAGGTGCGGATCCACCGCACCTTGACTATTGATCTTCCGTTCGGCGTGAAAAAAGGGTTGAAGAAATTCTTTACCCATTCGCGCCCATCGACCATCCAACCTGCAGCAGCAGCCGGAAGCGAGCACACACACCTTTTAAAGAGGACCTTTCAGGATCTCCTCTTACCGGACCCGCAGGTGCTGTGGCATCCGGTTTTGACGCGAGTGGCCCCGCGACTTATCCGCGACCGGAACATCGATGTGGTACTCATCACGGGAGCGCCCTACTCGAACTTTTTGCTAGCCAAGAAGCTTCGCAAGCAGTTCCCTGCTCTGAAGATTGTCCTGGACTTTCGTGACGAATGGTTGGCAACCTCATTCGATGCCGCCAGCAGCTTTCAGTTCGGCAGCAGAAGCGAGAGAGCGCGAGACTTTGCGATCAAATCCGAGCACGAGGCAGTTGCCAGCGCAACGGCGGTGGTTGCTGTTACTGAAGCCGCGCTCGACACGATGCAACGGAGGTATCCGCAAGAACCAGCTACAAAGTTCCATTACGTCCCGAATGGCTTTGACGCAACACGGATCCCCGTCGCTGAGGACTTCCTGGAGCACACCCCTGGCGGAAAGGTAAATGTCACATACGTCGGCAGCGTGTATGGGTCAACGGACCCTACTGCGTTGGTTCTCGCTTTGAAATCGCTTCCGCCGGCCGTTAAGTCCCGTCTCGCCTTGAAATTCATCGGGCGCATTGAAGATCCGAAGTACCGCAACCAACTCCTTGAACTTGGCAACATGGTCGAATTGCTTGGGTATAAGCCGCAGCGAGAAGCGCTGGAAGCAATGAATAGCGCTGACTACGCTCTGTTGATTACGCACGATCCGCTTAATGTTTCCGCTAAGTTCTATGATTACCTCGGCGCTCGCAAGCCTGTTCTGGCGTGCATTCGGCCGGGCGGCGATGTGCGCCGCCTGCTTGACAGCACGCGGGGCGGTTGGTGGGCGGACAGTTATGATGTCGAACAGATGAAGCAGATGTTTATCGACGCAGTCGCACGCAGAAGCTTGCTTCCACGAATGTTTCATCCCGATTCCAGCAGGATTGCACAGTTTGAACGCAAGGTTATAGCTCGTAAGTATGCAGAGCTGTTGCGGGGCCTCGGCCGAAAAGACTCAGGCCACTATTTCTACGATAACGCCACTGCAATACCAGAAAGAATTGCTCGGTAACGGTACTGACGATGACCGCCGGCATAGGTTGCAACCCACCGGCGAGTGGCATCGCAATATATGTTGAGCAGCCTGGTAGATTTCGGCATACGCCCCCCGGTGCCGGTACGTCGCGGACGCGCTTTGTTAAACACAGACAGGATGGGGATCCCATTGAACCGTTGTGATGGAGCTGTAAATATGAATTGCCTTGGATACGAAGAGACCGTGAAGCCTTTGGACAGGGAACGGCCGCATATCTGCATCGTTTCGGCGAAGCCAGCATTCGCCGACGTGTTCGAGCAGATCGCCGGTCATTCAAACGTCATCGTTGTGAACGAACATCAACTCGAGCAGCAGTTGGATGAGCAACCGCTCCCTGATTTGCTCGTGGTGGACGGGGAGGTAAGGGGTACGGGAGAATGGCAGGGTGGAATGACTACACTGTCACGCATCTGCTCCAGGTACCCGTCCATTCCCGTTGTTATGCTGGGATCTCCCAGGGAATCGCATGAACGAGGACTGCTGGAGGGGGTGAGCGCGGCATCCCTGGTAAGCCTTCTTCTCAGCAGACCAACGTGTGAGCCCAGAGATCGGAGACCGGTCGAGGAGGAAGCACTGCCGGAGGTTGGCGAAAATACCATCACCCATCTTGACGGCGATACGGCGTTTGTCCGTTGCAGCAAAAAAATGCGGACCATCGAGTCGCAGTGCGCCATGGTAGCGCGCACCGACATGCCAGTACTAATCCTGGGCGAGAGCGGGACCGGGAAAGAAGTCGCGGCAAAGCTGATTCACAGCATGTCAGACCGCAGCGAGCGTGAGTTTTTGAAGGTGAACTGCGCAGCTATGCCCGCCGATCTCCTTGAAAGCGAACTTTTTGGGTTCGAGCAGGGTGCCTTTACCGGAGCCGTAAGATCAAAGCCCGGAAAATTTGAGATGTGTGACCGGGGGACTATCTTCCTGGATGAGATTGGCGAGGTTCCCTACCCGCTCCAAGCCAAGCTCCTGCAGGTTCTTCAAGATGGAAGCTTTGCGAGGCTGGGAAGCAGGACAACCGTAAAGGTAAATGTACGCGTGATTGCGGCAACCAATATCGACATGCAGACCGCCATTGCGCAAAAGGAATTTCGCGAGGATCTCTACTATCGCCTCAATGGATTCACGGTGAGGATGCCTCCGCTCCGGGAGCGCGTCGAGGAGATTCCCTTGTTAGCAAAGTACTTCATCCGCAAAGCTGCTGCGAGATATCAATGCAGCCTGCTTCCCATCTCACCTCTTCTTATGCGCATTCTCTCAAAACACTCCTGGCCCGGGAATCTTCGCGAGTTGGAGAACGTGATCAAGCGATATCTCGTCATTGGCGACGAGCAGGCCATCATCGAGGAACTGAATCCTCCGAGCCAGCATTCATTCGCACTGGTCACCGATGACTCCGCAGCGAGAATGGCCAGTCTCAAACACCTGGTCCGTGACCTGAAGGGTAATGCTGAAGCTACAGTGATCGCCCAAACACTGCAGACAAAGGGGTGGAATCGCAAAGCAGCGGCGGTTGACCTGCAAATCAGCTATAAGGCGCTTCTGTACAAGATCAAGCAGTACAACCTGGTGTCTCCGAAGCAATCGGGGGAGCGTCCCGACTACTCATCCACTGTCAACTCAGTCTGGAACTAGGCTCAGCGCTCTCGTGGAAAATATTGAAGATACTTTACTGGAGCCTGGAGCGGATCGCGCCTTATCCGATGGCAGGGTGCATCTGTACTGGGCAAAACTCGATGAGGCGATCGACGATGCAACTGCGGCGCACCTGTGCGGTTCGCTGGCCTGGGATGAGCTGGAACGAGCACGGCGGTTCAAGTTCATGCTGGATACGCAACGCTACATGCGATGCCGCGGGCTGCTCAGAGCGCTGGTTGGCGCGTATGCAGGCAGGCCCCCGTCTGCTGTCGTGTTCACATATGCGAGCGCCGGGAAGCCTCGCCTCGCCTCAAACCATTACAACCTGTGTTTCAACGTTTCTCACACCGAGGGGACAGCTGTGCTTGCTTTTGCCCGGAGCGAGGTCGGTGTGGACATTGAAAACATCCACGCAGCAGAGATTGCAGAAGAGGTTGCGGAGCTATTTGCTGGTAAGGACGAGTTTGGACATATCTCAGAATTGCCTGCCAATGAGCGCCAGAAGGCGGTCTTGCAGCTTTGGACTCGCAAAGAGGCTCTATTGAAGGCTGCCGGGACGGGAATGATCGCAGATTTGTGCTCAGTTCAGGCCGGTATTCGTTCCACCATCGTGACAGCGCGCCTCCCCTGCTCCATGCAAGACGACTGGGCGGTTGAAGACATTGAACGTGCCCCCGACATCGTTGGCGCTATCGCTTATCCCCGCGGAACCCAGGACAGATGGATGCGTCGCGACTTCCAGGTCAGTCTGCGCAGCCTCGAGTTCCGCGCGCCATGAATTCGCCCGTCCGGGGTCGCCTCATCTCCAGACTCAATTTCACCTGAATATTCGGAGGTCCTTCCCATGCAACTGTATCTAGTCACCGGCGCAGCCGGATTCATCGGGCGCTCGATTGCGGCGGCACTGCTTGCCCGCGGAGAATTGGTTCGCGGCGTCGATAATTTCATCACCGGAAAGCGCGCGAACCTCAATGGGCTCGAAGCGATGGAGTTCATCGAAGGTGACTTGAACGATCCGCGGGTATGCGCAAAGGCATGCGAAGCGGTAGATATCGTGTTCCACGAAGCGGCGCTGCCATCAGTGCCGCTCTCCATAACAAATCCCATTGCTACAAACCAGTGCTGCGTTGGCGCCACACTCAACCTGCTGATGGCTGCCCAGGCAGCGGGAGTGCGTCGGCTGGTTTACGCGGGCTCTTCATCTGCCTACGGAGACTCTCCGACTCAGCCAAAGCATGAGGGTATGCTGCCTGAGCCTATTTCGCCCTACGCCGCCGCCAAGCTGGCCGGGGAGCACTATTTGAGCGCATTCTCTCATGTGCATGGTATGGAAACCGTGGTGTTACGATACTTCAACGTCTTTGGACCTCACCAGGACCCCACCTCGCACTACTCGGGCGTGCTCGCGATTTTTTGCAGGAAGATGCTGGCAGGAGAAGTTCCGACCATCTACGGAGACGGGGGCCAGAGCCGAGACTTCACTTACATCGACAATGTGGTCCATGCCAATCTATTGGCAGCCTCCGCACCGGCCGAGAAGGTGCGAGGAAAGGTCATGAATGCGGCCACGGGGTCGCGCATCACATTGAACGACACGTTCCACCATCTGCGCAGGTTGACTGGATTCAAGGGGAGCCCGTTGTACGCGCAGGGACGCGCGGGAGACATTCGAGAGTCACTCGCGGACATAACGCTTGCCCAGAAACTGATTGGCTATGAGCCGATCGTAGGTTTCCCGGAGGGACTTCGCCGAACTGTAGAGTGGTATCGGCAGAGCGAAGAAAAAAGCCATGCAGCCCAGGCGTACCCATCTTTGGAATACGCCTAGGCTGCAACGCTCGCGTGTAAGCAAAAGCTGAAAGGATCTCAATATAACATGACGAGATCTTAGGGTTTAAGCGCCACCGCGAGGATGTTGTACCCACCGGTTGGTCCAGTTGCCTCTCCGAAGTACGTTCCGGCGGAAGGTGCGAGGCCGTCTTCGAGGAGAATGGTGTAGCCGGAGCCAGTCGCTACCGGGCGCTTCGTCCAACTCAGGGGAGCCGTTCCCACTGAAAGGGAGTAGTCGCTTGGCACCGCACAAAACGACCAGACCAAATCGGAACCTTTGGTCGTTTTGAAGGTGGGACTGTTTATTGCCGTTTGCGCCCAGGCTGAAGATGAAGCTGCGGCGATGCCATCAAGGGGTGATGCTGCGACGTTTGCATATTCAGCAACGCTCAGCCACAGCCGGCGATAAGAAGAGTACTTGAAGGTAATCGTGACCGACCCGGACGTGGTATTCGGAACGAGATAGGCAGATAGAGCGTCCTTATCGGTGACGGCCAGCGTGGGAGTTCCTGAGGAGGCCGTCGGTGCGACACCGATCACGCCGCCGGCAATTCCAATTACTAGGGTGTGACCCGCTCCCACACCGGACAACGTGCAGGAAGTCACTGTTCCGTATTGCACAAACTGGTGACACTCCTGAACGAACTTTGGCGTGGCACTCGCGATCAATCCGATGTTGTAGGTTGCTGAGCTCACCGCGCTAGCCGTAGAGCTCACCACAGATACAGCCTTCATCGTCTCTGAAGCAGACACGATGATTGGTCCGGAGTAGAGGGTGGAACTGGTTGTAGGCGTGGTGCCATTGGTCGTGTAGTAGGTTTTGGCGTTCGCGGTCGTTGTGCTGATTGAAACGCTTTGCGCGGCGGAGTAACTTCCACCCGCCGGGGTGAAGGTAGGCGTTGCAACAGTCGTAGACATGGTGTACGTTGCCGAACCCACCGCACTGCTCGTTGAATTCGCGACCGCGATGGCTTTGACCGTCTCGGAAACAGATATGCTGATCGGTCCGGAGTAAAGAGTGGAGCTCGTTGTGGGCGTGGCGCCGTTGACCGTGTAGTAGATCTTGGCGCTTGCCGTAGTGGTGCTGATTGAAACGCTCTGCGTGGAGGTATAGGTTCCGCTGGCCGGAGTGAAAGCCGGTGTTGCCACCGTCGTAGAGATGGTGTAAGCTGCCGATCCTACCGCGCTGCTCGTGGAGCCCACCACCGCGATGGCTTTGACCGTCTCGGAAGCAGATACGCTGATCGGGCCCGAGTAAAGAGTGGAGCTGGTTGTGGGCGTAGTGCCGTTGACCGTGTAGTAGATCTTGGCGCTTGCCGTAGTGGTGCTGATTGAAACGCTCTGCGTGGAGCTATAGCTTCCGCCGGCCGGAGTGAAAGCCGGTGTCCCGGGCGTCGCAACTGCATTTGCGCTGCCTTCATCCTCAGCACCAATGGTGAGAGGCGAGCGGCGCGGCGTGAGTGTAGAGGTCGCCAGTGAATATTGCCAGCGCACGGGCAACGTTGCGATCGCGCCGGTCAGTGCCGTTCCGGCCCCAATGGCTGCAGAGCCGGCAGGCGGAACCAAAGTAGTGGGATCGAACGGCTTGGTTGAAGTAGTGAGGAAATTGGCGCTGCTCAAACCGTAGACGTGAGTATCGATCGGCGAACTCAATGGCCAGAAACATGGAGTGGAATCGCAACCCGCGGCAAAGCCTGTGACCGCGCCCGTGTTCCAGTTGATCCCGTCAATTGGCGTAGCAATCGACATCGCGCCCGTCTGGTACAGGTTGGTGCTGGCGCTCAGGATTAACGTCTCGAACCCGTTGATTGCCATTGTTCCATTGCCGTAGCCGCGGCTTGTGTCGGGCCAGAAAATGTTATTCCTGGCATCCACACGCTGCGGAAAAATGGGGTTGAAGCCATCTTGGTTCTCGCCCGTATCGAACACAATTTCGGCATCAGGCATGGTGTTGGAATAGAAATACAGCGTGCCATTGCGATTGGTCATCCCTGGCACGTTGTCCGCAGCATAATGAATCTGCTGAGAACCGGCTCGCCCAATCAGGTTGCCGTAGATGAAGTCCTTCTGCGCAGATTCCTGGTAAGCCGCAATGACGTTCGCCCCCGCGGTATCTCCCAGCGAGTACAAGCCGTCTTTCACGAGGTAGTCTTCAAACGACGTGTAGGGAGCAGCATCCTGATTCTCGACCAGATCGAAATCTCTCGCCGGACCACTCGATCCCGGTGCTTGTGTATCGAGGTAGTTATAACGGAAAATCCCTTCGACTCCGCGCCACTTAATATCCGAACCTTGCGCAGCCGGCGTGTATTTATCCACCCGGTTGCCTTCAAAGAGCGCGAAGAAACTCTGGAAGTACACCTGGTGTTCGCTCCAGCTGGTAGACCATCCCGAACCGTGGATGTGATTTCCCATTACGGTGACGTTTTGCGTGATGTCTACCCAGCCGCTGTTCGAATTCTCTGCGGTGAACAGCCCGTTGGTGCATGTATCCATGTCGTTTCCGCTGACATCGACGTAAGCGCCCGAACGAAGATTGACGCAGGCCGCCCCCTCCAGCCAGGGTGTGGCAGATCCGCCACCGGGCGGAGTGTAGGTAACTCCAGGACTCGCGTTACGAAGATGCAGGCCGGTGAGAGACACATAATTCGGGCCCGCAGCCCCGTCTTGCCAGTAGCCGTAGGGAGTAGGCGGCCCCGCCCACAAGGTGAGAATGCCGTAACCAGCGGCGGCGCCAGTCGAAACGTCTGATTGGCCAACTGAGTTCTTTCCATCCAGAATGGGCAGGTTGCCAGCTGCATCCGGCACTCCGCACACAAGGATGGGCTGGGCAGCCGTACCGGAATTCTTCACCTGGAAATACTCGTGATATACCGACGGGTTGGCGTTTGTCGTGTCGCTATTCCAGATACGCATGATTGTACCGGGCGTCCAGCTTGTAATCGCCGGCACCGCGGATATAGTCGTAAACGCCTTCCCCGCTCCAACTTCATAATCGCCGCCCGTCAACTGAGGGTCGCGGTAACACTCGTGGGGTCGGGTTTGGTTTGGAGTAGCGCTGTAGGATGGCATGGCATTCGGGGACACGTAAACGATTGCGGTGCCAATCTGATTTCCGCTGGCGCGCGAGGTGTAAGAAACCTGGTAACGCCCGGTCACGGTCGCTGTGAACACGGTGTCGCGATTGATGGTGTCGGCCAGTACTCCGTCCCCATTGCTCGGTTGGCTGTCTATCCTCCAGGTGCCCGTTTCATCGGTGTTGCCGAGCACCCACGATTGCAGCGTCATCGGTTGTCCGCGGTACGCCTGTTGATAAGCCGGCGCGACGATTACATGCGTGGTGCTCGCGCAAACGCTAAACAAGAACGTGGCCGCCTTACTTGTGTCGTCGGTTGCCTGAGCCTTCACAGTGACGGTCGCCGTCGACGAAACTTTGTAGGCCCCATTAGTACCGGAAATCGAGCAATTACCTGCCGTCGGCCCAACGTTCACCTGCATGGTGGGGAGAGCCCCACTAATGGAGGTGGCTTGCGTGTTCTTCGGATCGCTAAATGTAGCGGACGCACCGCCCGTTGTCGAAGCTACTGTCCAGTTCACTGTGCAAGCGTGACTGGGCGCGGCGCACTTCGTACCACCGCTGGTTATCTGAACGTTGATTTGTCGGCTTGATCCCGGTAATACCTGAAAAGGATATAGAGGGACGTTAGGCGTGATGACTATCTGAGCTGTGGCGGCGGGCAAAAAGAAGCATATGATGCCGACCCAAATGCCCATACAAACTTTCAGGGCGCAATTCTGCATCGTTCTCTCCACTTTCTTCATCGGATGAAATTCTGAAGGCTGGTACTCTTTTACCACATTAGTGGCGATTAGTACCTAACAATTACGTTACCTTCGGGTTCCAAATTGGAACCGCTCGCAGAGCGGTCCCGTGACTTTGTAAGGCAGGCAGCAAACCAGCTGATTGCCAAACATGAATTTGAACCAAGGGAGAGGCCGGAGCCCGATTGAAGGGGTCTTCTGCGAAGAACTATTTCATTGTTAGTACGTCCATGTTACTTGCCCCACCATCTGTGGCGCAAACAAATCCGGTTAAAGGAAATTTCACGGTGAAAATTGCAATTGTGGGATGCGGCAAGATCGCGGACGCGCACGTTGAAGAAATCCGCAAGGTGGGCTCGGCGCAACTTGTAGCAGTATCTGACCTTGAGCCGCTCATGGCTGAACAACTTGCCGCCCGCTTCGGGATTCCTCGTTGGTATTCCGATCTATCCGAGATGCTCGCTGCTGAACAAATAGATGTGATCCACATCACAACTCCACCTCAATCCCACGTTGCGCTGGTGCGGCAATGCTTCAATGCTGGATGTCATGTCTTCCTCGAAAAGCCTGTAGCGCTCCGCCACTCAGACACTCAGGCGATTGTTCAGGCAGCGGCCAACTCGAATTGCAAGTTGGCTGTCAACTATTGGCCCAATTTTGAGCGCCAGGCCCTCGATCTGCGCGCGATGTACCAGGCAGGAGTCCTGGGTGCTCCGGTGCACATCGAAAGCTTTTACGGATATAACCTGTCCGGCGAGTACGGAATGGCCATTCGCCGCGACCCGCACCACTGGGTGCGCAGCATGCCTGGAATGCTGTTTCAGAATGTGCTCGACCATGTGTTGAATAAGATCGTGCCGTATCTCGATGACTCGGATCCGGAGATGCACGTCGACGCTTACTGCCGCGCCGCAGATGATGATATGAGCGGTGCCGACCAACTCCTGGATGAGCTGCGGGTAATGATTCGAGGAGGGAAGGTGAGCGCTTACGCTACATTTAGCGCGCACGCCCGTCCGGTCGGGCACACCATGCGGTTCTATGGCACGCGGAACACTGCGTACGCCGACTTTAATGCGCGAACTCTGGTTCTGGAACGCAAGCAGCAGTTCCCATCCGCCCTGGGCCGCCTGGCTCCCGCCTTCCAGGTTTCTTCCGACTACTTCCGGCAGAGCATCAAGAACGTTCGTCTTTTCTCTCGTTCGCGCTTCCACTTTTTTGACGGAATGCGTCGTCTGCTGACTGAGTTCTATAGCAGCATCGAGAACAACTCCCCTCCACCTATTGCATACGAGGAAATATTGAGGGTCTCCTCATTAATTGACACGATTGTTGCAGAGGTATATCCGGCGGTGCTCGCATGAAGATTCTAGTTACAGGCGCAGCGGGTTTCCTGGGAACTCACGTAATCAGTAGATTGCTCGCTCATGGTCATAAACATATCCGTTGCTTCCTGCGTGACCCGTCGAAAGCCGCGCGACTCGAATGCATCGCTCGTCTGTACCCCGATGCACACGTCGAGCTGTGCTACGGGAATCTACGCTCCAGGTCTGAATGCGCTCGAGCTCTTGAAGGAATTTCTCTCATATTCCACCTGGCGGCAGGACTGCGAGGCTCGCCTGCCGAACTCTTCGCCGATACCGTGATAGCTTCGCGCAATTTGATTGAAGCACTAAGGACCAGAGAGGAAAGCCGCAGGGGCAACACCCGCCTGGTCCTCATCAGTTCGTTTGGCGTGTATGGAGCCGCGCTCCTGCGCAGAGGTGCACGGATCGACGAATTGTCGCCCACTGAGACCCACCCAGAGTGGCGAGACCCATACTCCCACTCAAAGATCCGCCAGGAACAACTCGCTCGGGACCTGGAGCGCGAACTCGGTTTCCAGCTAGTCGTCCTTCGTCCGGGCGTTATTTACGGTCCTGGAGGAGGTGCTTTCTCCAGCCGAGTCGGTTTGCAGATCGGTTCTATGTTTTTTCACCTGGGGGGTAGGAACCTCTTGCCCCTATCGTTCGTCGAGAATTGCGCCGAAGCCATTGTCATGGCTGGAACTCACCCAAATGCCGCCGGTAACACCTACAACATTCACGATGACGATCTCCCAACTGCCGCTCAGTATCTGCGCGAGTATCGCAAGCACGTCAAGCCAATTCGATCCATTCGGCTCCCCTACTTCATCACACGCATGCTAAGCCGGATTCTAGAGAATTATCATCGGCGATCGCAGGGTCAGCTTCCTGCCGTTTTAACCCCGTATAAAGTCGCATGCAGCTGGGGTGGGAACCGCTTCGATAACACAAAGCTGCACGGGTTGGGTTGGAAGCAACTCGTCCCCACACCAGACGCAATGCAAAAAACATTTGATCATATGCGCCAAGAACTTAGACGCCTGGCTGACTAGCGGCGAACAAGTGGAATTGTTGCCCTTTACCACCAGCCAGCTTATAAATTGTTCTCACGCATAACTGATTCCAGCGTACTTCCCAAATCTTTTGCAGATACCGCCCAGTTACGGCTCCAGTGGGACGAGATAGCGGCAGAATTCCAGTCGCGCTCCAAAGCCGACCTGAGCGCCTCCGCGAGCGCGTGAGAGTCGCGCGGTGGAATCAGCAATCCGCATTGCTCATTGAGAATCTCAGGAATACCCCCCACACTCGTGGCCACCACAGGCCGTCCACAGGCAAGAGCTTCCATGACGGTGTTGGGGCAGCCCTCCATGTAGCTCGGAAGGGTGAAGACGTCGGCAGCAGCCAACCAATTTGACACCTCCTGGAACGAACATCCATGCACAAGGTGCACAAACGCACAAGCCCCGTAAGTGCGTATGGACTTTTCGATCAAAGGCCTGTCTGGACCATCGCCGACCACATAAACATGGAGTTGGCTCCGCGTGGGTTGCAACAAAGACGCCGCGTGCACCAGTTCTCGAAGCCCCTTGCGCGCATCCAGCCTGCCAACGTAGAGAACAGCCTCGGTGCCTGTCTCGATTCCCAACCGGTTCCGCGCTTCGGTTCGATCGCGAGGACGGAAAACGGAGAGATCGCATCCGCCCCGCACTGTGCGGCTAGCCTCGGCCCGAGCTCCCAACGTCAGAGCGCGCCGACGTAGATCTTCACTAACCGTCACGAGAAAATCGAGCTTTCGCAGGACGTCACGGGTGTGCATCCTCGTAAACGGGTCAGGAATATTGTGGACATCGGATCCGACCGCAACTGCCACAACCGGAACGGCGAGTTCTCGACCAACCTGAAGCGCGGCATATCCCCCCGGATACAAAGAAAAACTGAGGATTAGATCCGGATCGAAGGCCCGCACATCACGCAGCACGCTCGCCGCGGCTACCGCCCCGTTGAACGGACGAGACAACAAAGGGATCGCCCGATAATCGTGATATGAAACACTCACCCCCGGCACTTGGAACTTGTCCGAACACAGCTTCTTGAGATTTCCCGGTTTCCAAAACTCCGAATAGGCCGGTCTCGGGTAAAAGACGTGTACCTTGTAAGTCTTCGAAAGAACCCTTAACGTCTCATAGGAATGCCGACCATCCGTTGGCGCCATGGGACTGGGAAAATGGGGCGTAACAACTGCTATCCGACGCATGAGCGCTCCTCCGAACATATAACACACGGCAGCAGATGAAAAAGTGCAATCCTAGCGCCGGATAAGCGCATCGGCAGCTTGGTACATCTGCCATGCGGTAGCCCAATGAAGCTCGATGCCCCGTTGATCTGCCTCTTCAGCGATCCATCGGAACAGATTCCCAAGACCCTCATCCAGGAGCGGCCCCAGGTTTCTGTCCGCAGCGCCATGGGTATAGAGCTTGATGAACATGTCCTCTCCAACCACGGGCGCAACATCGAACCACTGACGAATTCGTGCCGGTGTAGGCAAATCGTAACCGGCCACCTCGCCAGTCTCCAATCTTGGCATTCCCCTCCGAAAGCGAATTCCAAGCGGCCCCGTAATCATCAAGAGGTCGCCCTGTTGGCCACCCTTGACACTGGCTTCGATGCCCTGATCGAAGGATTTAGGGCTTCCATCCGCATTGGCCGTACACCAATAGATCTTATTCACCACCCGTCCCTGAGTTGCAGACGGAAGAGATGGCATCGTGAAATCCGCATAGCACCCAAGGTCGCGCAGGAGGGCAATCTCGCCGTTCAGTCCGCACCATCTCCCATCCGGCCTCGAATTGTCGAGTGCCCAGTTCCCATGAATAAATCCAAACACCGTCCGCCCCTCTACTTGGCGAAGAAGCCCGTGCTCGTTTACCAAGCACGAGCAAAAGTCGGTCACCTTGCGAACGAAGGTGTCCTTCTTTTCATGGTCATGATGAAGATGCACTTCAACATCACCCACTCCTCGGCGCACGATCTCCGCGATGCCATCCAGCAGTTCTCGGCGATATTCCTCCTGCGGGTAGAAGAAGCTGTACTGCGCCGGTTTCCCACTCGCATCCCGGGGAGCCTGTTCCGCAATGCGAGGCCACTGATCACGCCAGCGCGAAACCCTGCGAACTGCCTCGGTCATAGAGGCGTCCAACCCCAGCGGTTCATAATGATCCGTGATCGCAATCCATGCGCGCTTCGCTTTCACGCGCCGCACGCTCTTCTGCAGGCGGTCCCGCAAGTATGGCACCAGCCAAATTTCTGCGTGTCGAGGAAGTTTCACCAAGCGTTACTTTCTTTGCAATTTAAGTGTGGCATTCGATTCCCTGTTAATGAGATTATGGACTCAATAATACTCCGAAGTGAAGCACTTTTTCTCATTGCTCAGTCAGAGGGTATGCACCGACCGTTTATGCCGGCGCATGCATGCTGAAGCTGTCGGCAGCACTCACCTTCATGACCGCGGTTAGCTAGTCCGTCGGGTCCGCTTATGGCACATCAAAGCTTTTTCACTTCTCCCAGATCTGCAGGAGGTCGCACTGTGAGCACCACAAAATTCAGCGAGAATAACCTGGATTGCCTTCGTTTGATTCTGGCTTCAATCGTCGCCCTATTTCATATCTTTGCGCTCACCAGCCTCAGCTCCTTCTCCGCCTTCGGCACTTACCTGTCCCCGCATTTTGCCGTGAGGGGCTTCTTCGTAATTAGCGGCATGCTGATTTACAGAAGCTATACACGCTCGTCCTCTGTCTCTTCCTACTTCGAGAAGCGTTTAAGGCGCATCTATCCGGCTTACGTCACGGTAGTCACACTGACAGCTATTACTCTTGGTGCGCTGAGCACGCTCCGGCTGTCGAGATACTTCGTAGTCGGATTCTGGAAATACCTTGTTGCCAACCTTCTATTTCTCAACTTCGCTGCCCCCTCTTTGCCTGGAGTGTTCGGAACACACGTAAATACCGCAGTCAATGGTGCACTCTGGACACTAAAGATCGAGGTGATCTTCTATCTCTCTGTCCCGCTTATCTACTACCTTTGCAGACGCTTCGGTACCAAAGCCATCATGGCCGCCGTATTCTGCTTGTCCTGCGTGTGGAAATACGGTTTTGCTCTCCTGGATGCTTTAGAGCGCGCGCGATCCCTGGCGCCACTTGATGACACACGGACGATCTTCGCTCGCATGGAGGTGCAGTTCCCCGCTCAGCTCGCATATTTCAGCGCCGGCATATTGCTCTTAATCTATTTCGACACGCTCAAAAAGCATTTCCTGTTGATTTCGTGCATCACGGGCGCCTTATTTCTGGTAGATCACTTCTTCACGCACGATTCGCTCGACCTCTTCTGGATCAGCGGTGTTGTATTCGTGTTCGGGTTTTGGAGATATTTTGGCAACTTCTCCAAGTTTGGGGACTTCTCGTATGGCGTCTATATCGTCCATTGGCCCATCCTCCAAGTGCTGATCGCCCTCGGAGTGGCGGCGCTCAGCCCTGCTTTGTTTCTCGCTACCAGCATTATGCTCATCTTTATCGCCGCATTCACCTTATGGCACCTGATTGAGAAGCGGTTTCTTGCAACCAGTTCCCATTACCGTCACTCACAGGTTGAAACAGCAGAGCCGAACAAGTCGCTTCACTCCGAACCACCTGTGCTCAGATCGCTCTCAACGTCAGAACGGTAGTTATGCACTCCACCAAAACGCTGAGCTTCTGAAGGCATTCTTACTCAAGAACACGGGGCAAGACCAACGTAAAACCCAACGTGCCCGGTTACTCTGGTCCGATCATTTAACCAACTATGGGATTCGCTCTTTCAACCTTCTACCTCTTCGTTGCGTATCTCGGGACCGAAACGGTGTTCGGGCCTCTTGCACCTTATCGGCTGGAGTTCGTTCTCGCGCTTTCGATATTCCTTGTGTCGCTTCCCTTGCTGCCAACCTCCAACATCATCAAGTCGCCGCAGTCCCTGGCACTGATTGGACTCGGATTTGCCGTCCCGTTCTCGGTAGCCGTAAGCGGCTGGATCGGCGGAGCGCTGCAAGCTTTCAACGGCTTCATTCCCTGCGCCTTCGCTTACTTCCTGGTTTGCCTACACTGCAACAGCAAAAAGAAGCTCATTATCCTGATCGTAGCTCTTGAGGTTGTCTGCTTCTTTGTCATCCTTAAGGGATCGCTGGAGTTGCGAGCGGTTGGCGGGGACGCGCCTTCTCCGGCTCTACTCGACGAATCGTCATACCTATTGGCACAGAGGAGCGATCAGGGCGAATGGTTCTACCGCCTTCGGGGCCAACATTTCATGAATGATCCGAACGACTTTGCCCAGTTCTTGGTATGCATGGTTCCCATGGCATTTGCCTTGTGGCGCCCGAAAAAGACCATGCGGAATATTGGCCTCGTGATTTTACCTGTCTGTATTCTCCTGTATGGCGCATTCCTCACTCATTCACGGGGATCTTTGTTGGCGCTGGTCGTCCTTGCCGCCGCTGCCGCCCGCAAGCGGATTGGCAGAGTGGCATCTCTTATCACTGCCGGCGCGATTTTTATGGGGGCATCCGTTCTGGGGTTTACCGGCGGCCGAGAAATCTCCGCCGAATCCGGCTCTGACCGCACTGCTCTCTGGAGTTCTGGACTTCAGTTGCTCAAAAGCCACCCGCTGTTCGGAGTGGGGTTCGGTCGAATGCCAGATTACACCGGTCTCACTGCCCATAATTCCATCGTGGTATGCGCAGCTGAACTAGGCATCACAGGGTTGTTCTTCTGGTCACTATTCGTTCTACCCTCGATACGGGATGCGATGGCAATCGCATCCCCCCTGAAGGTCCATGAATCGGAGCCGATGCGAATCGTCGAGCCTCTGGTACCGTCACCACCGTTACAATCAGCACCCATCGAGCGAACGGAGATCAATCGCCTTGGGGGTCTGGTGCTACTGTCGCTGATTGGATTTCTCGTCACTGGGTGGTTCCTTTCCCGCGCCTACGCCATGACGCTTTTCCTTCTGGGCGGGATTGCTGAAGTAATCTTCCAGATCGCCGCAGATCGTGGAATGATTGCTCCACGCCTGCAACTCGGCCCGGCGCTTCGCTATTCGGGAATGCTGGCCGTTTCCCTGATTCTCGCTATGTACGTCCTACTTCGCGTTACCAACTTGACGCGGTAATTCACAATGCAGCACCCTTCGAGGCGCGACGCCGACTACACCCAAAAACGAGAATATGCAAAGCACATCGATGAAGATCGCCCATATTGTAGACAGCATGGAGGTAGGCGGCGCCGAAACGCTCGTCTACCAGATGTGTCGCTTCCAACGCCAACAAGGCCATGATCCGCGCGTCTATGCGATTGCGGCGCTCGGCCTGCTCGGCGAAGCGATGCGAAAAGAAGGCTTCTTGGTGGAATCGAACGTCGGAAACCACTTTGCCGACTCTGCCCTGCAGTTCTATAAGATTTTCAAGAATACACGGCCCCACATAGTCCACCTTCACAACCCGACACCCACAATCTACGCAGCGCTTTCAGCAAGGTTGGCAGGTGTAAAATGCATTGTCTCCACTCGACACAGCCTAGTTGCCGCGCCACACAGATTGATGGTTGAAGGCAAGTATGCCGCGGCGGCTGCAAGTTGCGATTGGGTAGTCGGCATCTGTGACGCAACAGTACAGAATCTTCTGAACCTTCGCACTACTCCGCGGCGCAAGGTTCGGCGCATCTATAATGGCGCACTCCCTTTGGAGCACGCTGCGCCGGAAACAATCCCGGTGAAGACGGGCTTCACCTTGCTGTACGTGGGTCGCCTGGTACCTGTAAAAAATCACTCACTGCTACTGAAGGCCTTCCACCTTGCGCTCTCCACACTTCCTGATCTGCGACTCTGGATCGTAGGGGACGGCAACGAACGCCAACGCACGGAAACACTGGCAGCTCACCTAGGCATTTCGACTCAAGTCACTTTCTGGGGCCAACAAATGGAAGTGGCGCCCTTCTTTTCCGCTGCCGATGCTTTCATCATGTCGTCAACCTCAGAGGGTCTGCCGATGTCGCTCCTTCAAGCGTTTTCGCTTGGGCTGCCGGCGATCGTCACAGACGTGGGTGGGATGTCCGAGGTTGTCAGGCTTGCGCGGGCAGGCATGACGGTCTCGTTGGCAGATCCCAAGGCGATGGCCGCCGCCATCCTGCGCTTCGCAACGAGCGAAAGCGAAAGGCAGCATTGTGGCGCGCGCGCCAAAGCTTCTTTCGAGGACCGATTCAGCCTGGAATCGATGGTCAACGCTTATTTCGACCTCTATCGCGCTGCCCCACGGATGCGATACACAGCACCTGGTAAACCGGCATCAGCGTAATGTTAAGATGCCGATTTTCCGCGGAACCACAAGCTTCCATTCCCTGGCACGATCCGGTCACTCAGACGGAAACACATCTCACCACTCCACACAACAACTTTCTAACTTGAGAGCGACTTTGTGGCTTCCGGCGAAGGCATGAATGAGATGATCCGCTCCGCCGGCCTGACATGCAGACGCTTCCGTAAGCGAAGCATTGGCCTTTCAATTGCATAATAGGACGCCATCGCCAGAGTTACCGCCCCTATGAGGTTCTGAGGATACGTATTGAACCAAGCGCCTGACTCCCGATTCAAAAAGAGTTGCTGCCACAAATAGAGAGAATAGGAAAGGCCGCCGATAAAGACCACTGGCTTCCAGTTTAGGATACGTCCCGCCCAATCTTGCGGGCTGTGAACCGAACGGTGAATAAGAACGGCGATCCCAAAACTGATAAGAGTCGTTCCGAAGATATTAATTACTGAATACGCCATGAAGCGGTTAAGAATAAGGATGACACCTAGAACCGTCAGCGATCCGGCGGGGCGCAACAACAATTGATACGGCTTGCAGGACTCAAGCCGATCCCTCAATAGCGCAAGCATGCATCCCATAGCGAGGCTGTCTGCCACCATGGGAAACATCTCCAGATCGTGATATGGGGTGTCAATAAGAAGAACGCGGTTTGCTCCTCGTGCAACAATGGCAACGAGAATCACCCATAGTCCCACCCACCGAGCTTTCTTATAACCCGCTAGAACGAAGGCGACTGGCCAGAGCAGATAGAATTGCTCCTCTACGGAGAGGGACCATAGATGCCCGATATACCAGGACCGGCTGGGGAGATAGTTGGCGGTATAAGCGAAAGAGTGCCAAATGTCTGATTGCCGCAGATGTATCATTCCGAGGGCCGATAGCGCGGATGCAACAATTACGTACGTGTATGACGCAGGGAAGATGCGGAGGGATCTCCGTGCGTAAAACAACTTTATGGATATCTGGCCATTCGACTCTTGTTCCGACATAAGTAGGGTGGTAATGAGAAAGCCCGAGATGACGAAGAACACCGTCACACCAAGGTGGCCATAGTCTCCAACCAACAAATCCACCCTCCCAAAGCCGCGCGTCCCACTCAAGTGCCTCAGAAGGACCAAAGCGACTGAAGCCGCGCGTAGGCCGTCGAGCGAGGACATTCGAGCTAGCACACCTGCCGGCTTGTCGAGACGTCTGGAGCCGCTATTCATGAAATTCACAGGAGCTTCACCTGTTCCTCGAGCAATCTCCGGTCAATGGAATGGGTTCTCCTCCATCCACCACCTCGAAATCCGATACCTTCAAAGCCTGTAGGTCGCGTGGTCCGAAGCCTACGTCTGCGTACTTGGCCTGAGTATCTGCATCGCTTTGTGCGGTCAGAGCTATGTTTCCTCCATCGGAGAGAAACATCCCAAATTTCTGCATCGCCCGCGCAACAACGCGCGCCGAAGGGGACAGCCCGGAAAGATCGTAAGATGCTTTAAGGCGGAAGTGTGCTCCAATTGGTGGGGCGCCCTCCGGCCCACGAGGCGCGCCTGCATGGGTTGCGGGACGAACGAAAACTCGAGACCTCATCCTCCCATTAGGGAGGATGAACCGAATTGCATGATCGATATGCCCTGTAGCAAGTTCATCCGCACTGAATAGCAATGGGGCGATTGGGAAACCGGCAGCATCAGCACTGGTGCACTGGTCTCCACGACCTGTGAGAGGGTAGATGCGGCTGAGATCCCATACCGCAAGAAAAGTGGCATCTAGAGCATCATTCACGTAATTCGCTTGCCATGCCTCATATAGTTTGCCTTGGCCGCGATCTACAACGATCAAATGGCAGTCCCGCTGTTCCACCGGGCACTGGTATCCCGCTTGCCCCTCCATTCCCCCGCCTGCGGGAAGAGGAACAGCAGGAACCGCATCGGAACCCCAGATATATAGGCTGTCTCCGCGGTGAGTCGGAACGAGTTTCGTCTCTGGTCCCGCCTGCAACACGCGCAATGAAAAGTCAACCCGCATCCTTCCGGAGCCCCACCCGCCTGCGCTTTGGAGCCAATTGATCATCGCGGACGACTTAGGATCAAGGGGAGCATTGCTAACATCCTTCGTCCAGATTGCCCCGGACGGGAAGTAGGGCACGGGTGGCACTACGCTCTCCAGCCGCGCCGCGCGTACTCTCGCGAAATGGAGGCGGAAGCCGCCGGCTACTGCCGCCGCAAGGACAAGTGCAACAATCCAGGTGCGTCTTGTTATGTTGGAAGACATTTCGACCGACCTCAGCCGCTTGACGATGTGATTGCTATTCGGATTGATTACTCTGCGCCGCCGGACCAGAAGACGACCCCGCCGCTCCGGGGTGCAGAGTGACGTTTGAACTGTGTGAAGACTTCCAAATCGTCCAGAGTGGTCCACGCGTGAACAGAAACTTATAAAGCCCAAGCACGGCTGCCGCGTTCAGTACAAAGACCGCACTCATCGGCGAAGCTACCCGGTGCAGCACCGGGACGTCATAACGCAGGCCTACCGAAGCCAGGACTATACCAAGCATCTGAATCGCAGCCAGAGCAGCATAGAAGTGGGACGTAGGCGAAAGTAGAAATGTGCATACGACCGCCGCAACGAAAAGGTACGGCACGAAGAGGCGCATGACTTTATGAGATATTAATCGAAATAGAAGTGGATTTCGCCACGTAAGGGTCCATGGCGCTATCTGAAAAAGCTGAAAATTTCCCGCAAGGGTACGAACTTTCCGGTGCAGCTCTCGGCCGACGGTCTGTGGCCACGCATCATACACGTAAGCCTTGGGATCGAGAACGACTCGGAACCCTTGGCGTCGGATTGAGAGTGGTTGGAACATATCATCCAAAATCAGCCCTGCAGGTTGGCTGACGGCTAGCGACCGCCGGATCGCGTAGAACCCTCCGTACACACCGACGGCCGATCCCGATTTGGACTCACTCGTTCGGATCCATTTTTCGTAACTCCAGTATGCCCCGCCAATTGCCGCGGACGCTCCACTTCCATCCCCGCAGCGAACAATCAATTCTCCGTTCGCGCACCCGACCGACGGGTCAGCGAAATTGCTGACCAATTGTTGAATGGCACCCGGTGCGATTTCCGGACGAATGTCTACAAAAAGAATGATCTCGGCGGAAGCCGCCTGAATGCCCGTATTCACCGCGACTGCTTTTCCCGAATGCTTTCCTAAGATGATGCATTTCAAACGACGATCATCTTGAGTCGCGAGATACTCCTCCGTTCCATCTGAAGAGCCGTCCGACACGATGATGACTTCCTTTATCCCTCGATAATCCAGCGAAAGTAGATGCCGAATTTTGCGTGGCAGCATCGAAAGGCCATTATGTACGGCAAGAACCACGCTCACTTCCGGCTGAATGGGGGACGTCACCCATGGCACCGGGCGCAAACGTGCGAGTAGCCATATGAGCAGCGGATATCCGGCGTATGCGTATAAAATGCCTGCGAGCGACGCCCAGAACACGATCCTCACTGTGCACCCCGGCGCAAAACAATGGTCTTGATCGTCTCGAACATCACCAACAGATCGAGTCCGATGGATTGATGTTTGATGTAGTAGAGATCGTATTCGAGCTTCCGTTTTGTATCTTCAAGACTCGCGCCGTATTGGAACCGCACCTGTGCCCACCCGGTGAGCCCGGGCAAGACCATGTTACGAAGATCATAAAAAGAGATATCCTTTCTGAGCCATTCCACGAACTCTGGCCGTTCTGGACGGGGACCCACAAATGCCATGTCTCCCCTAAGAACGTTCCAAAGCTGAGGTATTTCGTCCAATCGCGTTTTCCTCATCATTTTTCCCAGGCGTGTAACACGAGGATCATTTGCCTTCGCCCATACAGCTCCGTTCTTCTCGGCATCCTGGCGCATGGTACGAAATTTAAAAACAGTGAACGTTTTGCCGAAACGGCCCACCCGCGTCTGACGGAACAACACGGGTCCCGGAGATGACATCCGCACCGCCAGGATGATGACCGGGATGAACGGTAAACAGATGCTAAGGGCAATCAATGCGACAGCGAACGATAGTATCCGTCGCACTAAACGTTGGAAAGGCCTCAGTCGAAACCCATCGGCAAAAATTAGGGTGCTGGGGTATAGACCTTCTAATGGCAACCTACCCGATAACCGCTCCATCAGTGTGCTGCAGTTCTCAATGACAACTCCATGAAGACGGAGATCTAGCAGTTCCCTGGTCGGGAAGCGTTCGCGGCGATCCTCCACTGCAACGATAACCCGGTCGACCCTAGTGCTGTGGCGATGAGACTCGTCCAAGTCCTCGACTAACTGGGTCAGCTCTGCTTGCGCTTGGGCTTCCCCACTGCATCCAACCACCTGCATTCCGGAAACGCGCTCTGACCTGATCAGGTCGATAACCGTACGGGCTTGGCTCCCGCAGCCAAGCACATACACATGTTCCGAGAAGAGCGATAGTCCACTAATCCATTCAAAGGTACGTCGCCACGCCAGCAGAACGAAAGTGAGGACTGACACTCCAAGTAGCACTACGTTTCGCCCAATATCTAAACCGGGAGCGAGATACAACAGCCCTCCGAGCACAAAGGAAAGTAGGCTTAGGGCCAGAAGTACTCGGAAGTACGTCTCCCACTTTTCTGAGATTCGTCGTGGCTCATACAAGTCGAAGTAATAGTTCAGAAGCAGTGTAAACGCGGTTATGCCGAGAATTTTGAGCCAGCCGTTATCGTCGATAAGAGCGGCCGTACTTTGAGTGCCCATCAGCACCTTTGCACTGGATAGAAAGGTTCCACTCACGAGCACCAGTTCACACCCTACGAGGAAAAGCGTTCGCTTTGAGTGATAGACGTTGAATAGCTTGACCACACCTGCCTCCTCGACTTCTTAACAACGCACCTCGACGTCGGTTACCGCTGATATCCCTGGTAATACCTGTTCAACTCGTCGCTGTTTGGGGGATTCTTCACTGCGTTCAGGACCAGCCCGAGAAGGCGGGAACTTCGAAAGGACGATTGGGCCTTTCGCGCTGATTCGACTGAGGTGCGCCCCCCGCGAGCGACAAGCAGTACCGAATCGGCCACGCGTGCTAGGTCGACGGCGTCAGCAAACATTAGAACCGGAGGAGAATCGATTACGACCCAGTCGAACGTCGCTGACAGGATGCTCATCATTTCTGCAAGGCCATGACCTGACAAACACTCCGTTGCGTGCTCCGTTTTCTTGCCTGCAGGCATTAAGTACAGATTTAGATCCAGGTTATCTTCTCCTCTGGATTCGGGGGCTCGCTGATATCGACGGATCACTTGGTCCAATTCTGCGATTCCCATCAGGTAGTCTGCCAGTCCGGGCTCGCATCGGGTGCCCAGAAGTCCATGTAGCGTAGGCCTCCGCATGTCCGCGTCAATCAGCATCACCTTTTGATTCGTGTTTCTCGCCAGGCTCACAGCTAGGTTGGCGGCGACGAAGCTTTTACCTTCTCCGGCCATCGCGCTGCTCACTACCACCGATTTGAATGCGGACTGACCGCGGAACTCATACATCCGAGAACGAAGGTTGCGAAACTGCTCGACAGCATCCCCTTGTTCCCCGAGGCACGGCAGACAAGCCTTCATCGGCTGACAGCGGTCGGCAGGTATGGTATCGACATCGATGGCTCGCCCGGCACGCGGCATTTCCTGAATCATAGGAACGGGAAGAGTGTGAGATGAAGCCATCATCCTTGCATATGCTCGGTCCGTTCCTTCCTGGTCCGCTCTTTGAAGCGCCTCATGGATTCGACTCATATCTCCACCTCGATCGGCCCGTGAACGCCGTTTGAGATTTCCTTTATCTTCTTGAGGGCAACAGGGCCGCTTGGTTTCGAGACCAACTGCCGATTGCCGCCGCTTTCACACACCGACTTGCCTTCTAAGTCGAGATCTGCGCCCACTGCTTCAATGATCGCTGCGGGAATTGGCTTCACGTGATCTACATATGCGCTGATCAATGCGTGTTCGCATATCAGATTGATAAGGCGAGGAACCCCCTGAGAGCACCGAAACACTGCTTCTGCCGAGTCATCTGGAAACAGCTGCTCCGTCGCGCCAGCCACCTTCAGCCTTTGATCTATGTATGCATGCGTCTCTTCAGAGGTTAGCGAACGAGTTTTACTCCACAATGCAATTCTCTGGCGAAGTTGGCGCAGGCGAGGCTGAAGAAGTTTCTGCTCAAGTTCAGGCTGCCCCGCAAGGACAATCTGCAGCAACTTGTCTGTTTTGGTCTCCAGGTTCGTGAGCAACCGAATTTCCTCGAGAAGTTCCCACGAGAGGTTCTGCGCCTCATCAACAACAATCGTGCACAGCATGCGATCACGATACCGCTCAATGAGCCAGCTATTCAGTTGCATCAGCATGCCGGCTTTTGTGCGACTAGCAACCCGAATCCCGAAATCCGAGAGCACAAACTCCAGGAAGTCCAGCACATTTAGGCGCGGGTTGAACACAAAAGCGGTGCACACCCGGTCCTTCGCCAGTGAGTCAAGAACCGCCTTCACAATGGTGGTCTTTCCCGTGCCAACCTCACCCGTCAGCACTACAAACCCCTTACGAGCTGCAATTCCGTACTGCAGGCATGCGAGTGCCTCTTGAATCTCAGGTACTACATAAAGGAAACGCGGATCCGGACTGCACGCAAAGGGAAGATCACGAAGCCCAAAAAATTTCTTATACATCCGCTGGCCTCGCAAGTTCAATGGGGTCTTCCTTTGGCAAAACAAGTTTGGCGAGTAGCCCTCTCTCCGCCCTTTGTGGCATCTCCGAGATATGAGATAACACCGCTAGGACCGGCAGGGTGGTAAGAGCTAGCACGTCCTGTTCGGTCCGCAACGATGTGTCGCGGTATTCAAGCAGTCCGGTCAGCAGCAGTCCTAGAAACAAGCCCCCGGCGAGACCACCTGCGGCGAATAGACGTCGATTTGGGAATTTTGGACGATCCGGCAAATTCGGGTCATCCATCACTTGAAACTGCTCGCCTTGCCGCCGATGTTCCAACTCGCTCGCCATCGATGATTCGTTCATCTTCCGGAGCAAGCTGTTATAGAACTGCAGCGCAGTCTCGTGGTCGCGCGTGACCTGCTGATACTCCTCCTCGATCACCGGCGCGGCCTCAAGCTTTGATTCGTAGGCACCCACCTGGTTCTGAATACGAGCCTGCATCTGCTTTGCGGCGTCGAGGGATTGGCGAGCCGCTCGAAGTTGCGCTCTCAGTTGCTGCAACTGCAGTGAATCCGTATGAGTTTGGGAAGCAGGGCGATTCACGCTCTGATCGGCCGCCTCAGCAGCCATTTTGCTCTGTACGCTCTGGATCTGACGCTTGATTGCGATTACGTCCGGGTGATCTGGCGTGTACGTCGCGTCGAGCGCTTCCTTCTGCTTCCTCAATTCCTTCAGTTCGTCCGCCAGAGCGCTCTGTCTTGTTACGACCGCAGGATCTGACCTGGCTTCCGACTGCTGCGAAACCATAGCCTCTAGGAACGTAACTTCCTGCTGTGCCCGATTCACGGATTGTGTCGCTGCGTCCAGTTGCGTCGTCAACGCCTGGAGTGTATTCGAATTGGTGCCCTTTTGATCTGGCAGCTTGCCAATATATTTTTGTTCGAAAGCCGCGAGCTTGGCATCCTGCTCGTCAAGATTTGTCTTTGCTTCCGCAAGTTGCTGCTTTAGAAAGGCAGTGGTGCCTTCAGCGGATTGCACGCGAGCGTCAAGGTTTTCATTTACAAACAGGGACGTGATTTCTCCGCAGGCCATCTGAGCCACTTTGGGATCGCGGGCGGTGAACGAGATAAAGAAACCAGGCATTCCTCCATGCGCCTGCTCTGAATGGATCGGCGTGACTCCAATAGCCTTCCGCGTTAACTCAATGCGGTCGTCCATGGTATATCTGCCCTCGCTATATAGCCCGAATTTCTCGATGACTGGCTGGATCCGGCTCCGGCTAAGGATCTGTTCCTTCATTGAAGCCAACCGCCCGTTCAGGTCTTCGTTCACTATCGGCTTAACGTAATCCTCAGACACCTTCTGCTGCTGGACCAGGACGAGCGTCTGCGAGACATATTTCGGAGGAAGGATGTAGCTCGCTGCGATGCCCATGGCGCAGAACAAAACAGCCGGAACTGCAATGAACCAAGCCCTCCGCCTCAGAATGTCTAAGTAGTCATGACCGTTTAGCTGTCTATGTCCCAGCATCGGATATCCTCTCTCGCTGATTTTGGCGACATGCCTCTTGCGCGAAAATTGACCGGTTTAGATTCGGTTCCGAGCGCGCTTTGGGTTCGCTCCTTTGTGCACATATGATTTCGAACAGCGTTGCAAGGTGAAGGCAACCACAGTGTCGCAAGCGCGAGAACATCATGCGACACCTTCTTTTACGGGCTTTTGTTGATCTTCTGCCTGGATCCGCTTGAGCTTGTACAGCAGGGCTTTGTAGCTTATCCCCAATTCGATCGCGGCACGCCGCCGATTGCCGCTCGTTAGACCAAGCACCTCGGAGATGAGTTGCCTCTCAATCTGTATCGAAGATGCTTTTGTTGCTTCTTTCAAACGCAGGTTTTGAGGAGTTGAGCTCCTTCTTCTGGACGGAGAAGCGGCACGGATCGCGGCAAGAGAGACTGCCTGATCGCCGATCGCGATAATCGTCTTGATTGCTGTTTGGAGCTCTGGCAGATTTTCAGGCCACGTATGCTCCGTCAAATGGCCTATCATTTCGTCGCAGAGAGTCGGTTTGGGCCGCTCAAACTTTTGTGAATAGAACGTGAGAAGCTCATCCGCGATCACCAGAATCTCTGAATGTCTGTAACGCAACGGCGGAACGCGCAACGCTACCGTCGAGATCAGATAGAGAAGATCCTCTCTTAGCTGCCCGGCTCTGACGCGGTCCAGCAGGTCGCGGCTCGATCCGCAAAGCAATCGGCATCGCATTCTTCCTTGCTGGTACGCGCTAATCATCAAGTCTTGGAGCAAATGCCCAATCTCGCCCACCTCTGCGAGATACACTGTCCCGTGGTTCGACAGGGCAGCCGATAGGTTTGCGGCAGATACCTCTGCCGCCTGTATCTCTTGGAAGGATCGGCTGGATCGATTCGAATGTGCATGAATCTGTTCGGCAACACTCCTTTTGCCGACGCCGTGTTCGCCCAGAATCAGCACGGGAGAATCGCTCTGGGCGATGCGGCTGATCACACTCTGCATTTGCGCACCTATAGACAGAAACCCGCGCGTGCGGATTGCAAGGTGGTTCGGGATGGACACACTGCTTGGCATGGATTTCTCTGGTGCGGCGCCCTTGTCTGAAGCAATAGTTGTGCCAAACTACCAGAAGGGCTAAACGGACATCACGATGCTTTACAAAATCAGAGATTCTCGAGTATTTACTTGTTTTCAGTGAGATCGGAAGCTCGAAACTGGAGCGCGAAGTGGAAACCTTTTTCGCATCGTAGCCACGGTCAAGTGGAAAGAGATTTCCACTTCAAGAGAACATCGCTGCACTACACGGCGTTCCGACTTGGGCAAATCCCTTCCTCTCAGCAGCAGGCGTTCGGCAGACGAATTGCTACACGATCGGTATTCATCTCTCGCTCGTCCCGCCATTCCGGTTTTATTGAGGAGTTGTCCGCCACGAATGTCCAATACGAAGACAATAGCTAAAAATACAGGATGGTATGGGTTGGAAACCGGCATTGCGGCGGTAGTCACCATATTCACGTCCATTGCCATCGCAAGGGTTCTTGGCCCTTCCAAGATGGGATATGTAGTCTATGTCTCCTGGATCGCATCCATGACCGCCAGCCTGGGAGGCATCGGCGTACCCGCGACAACTCGAAAATACATGGCTGAGTTTCTTGGTATGGGAGATCGTGCCACCGCTAGACTTATTTACATTCGCACCTTGGTGCTGCAGGCGGGGATGGCCAGCCTGGCTACGGTTCTGGTGCTCATCTGGGTCGTGACGGATGCGCAACCTGGATATAAGCTGGCCTCGATTCTTATCGTGCTCAGCATCTGGCCTTCGATGGTGAATTCCATTTCAGCCCAGGCCAACGTCGCGGCTGAAGAGCTTTGGGCAAACCTGCCGGCATCGGTCATGTCGACGTTCACCTTCTTTGCTGTCATTGCTGCAACTGTTGTTTTTAAGTGGGGAATCCTCGGAGTTGGCGCGTCGATGCTGAGCATGAGACTTGTGGACTTTCTTGTGCGATTCTTCCCCACTCTCAAACGCATTCGCTCCTGGGAATCGCACACACAGTCGCCTGAAGGGTTGGACAAGCGGATGACCACTTTCGCGTTACAAAGCGTGGCAACAATGATCTTGTCTCTGATCGTCTGGGAACGATCAGAATTCTTCCTGCTTAAATATCTGTGTGCAGACGTGCGTCAGATTGCATTCTATTCGGTTGCGTTTAGCCTTGCTGATCGTCTGATGGTGGGCTCACAAGTGTTCGGGTCAGCCACTGGCGCTACAATCTTCGCTCAGTATGGAAGAGACAGATCGAGACTTCCCGCCATAACCGCTGCCACTTTCCGCTATATCGCTCTGATTTCGATGCCTCTGCACTTTATTGCCGCGGCTCTGGCCGCGCCAGCTCTGCTTCTCCTCTATGGCAACCAGTACGTCGGTGCGGCTGCGGTGGTGTCACTAGCCCCTCTGCTCTGCATGCCGAAGGCCTTTTTAGGCCCCGTGGAAAGCCTTTTGCAAAGTACCGAAATGCAGAATTGGATAATCATCTCGACTGTGGCAGCAGGCGTCATTGATATCGGAGTGGCCGCATATCTCATTCCTAAGTACGGAGCGGTCGGAGCGTGCATCGGCAGTGGCGCAGCGCAGATAGTTGCCGTGGGAATCATGTGGGCCTTGGGTATTTACCTGTTCAACGTGAAACTCCCGTGGCTACAACTCGCCAAGATCACGGTGATCAGCGGTCTCGCCGCGCTGGCAGCGCACTTTATCTCCTCGGCGCTCGGGCCCTTGTGGGGCATACTCTGCGGTGGAAGCGCAGCTCTAGCTATCCTGATCGCGCTCTGTTATATGCTGCGCGTATTGGAACCGGAAGACCAAGCTCGATTCAGAGTTCTATCCAAAATGCTCCCGAAGCGGATGACTAGACCCGCCGAGCGCCTGGTCTCATGGATGACCCGTCCCACCCTTTCTGCCGTGGCGCCCCCTGGCGCTTAGCCACCGGGGCTCTGGAAAAATCGGGGGTGCTTAAGCCGGCCCCTTTAATAGCTGGGCAACTGATCGTGTATTTTCCTCCTGCGCAACCCTCCTGAGCGAAAGACGCGGGTCAAACGCGCAGGCTGTAAGTCAATAGACGGCTATCCACGTCACGTTTCTGACCCTTCTCCGCGGGGATGTTCCCATGGCCGGAATCGCCGCCTGGCTTGGCATTCTCGAGTTTCCCCGAAATCACCCGAAGCATCTCGTCGGCAGTATTCTTCCACGTGCGGGTCTGCCGCGCTGAAAGCGCGTGGGGTTCCCACTCGCGATCGAGGACACTGCTAATTGCAGTGGCAAGCTCTACGGTTTGCCTCGGCAACACAAGCCGCCCGCACTGCTCGTCCATGATCTCAGGGATTCCACCCACGTGAGTGGCAACCACGGGCCGACCGCAGGCCAAGGCCTCCAGAATAATGTTAGGGCAGCCTTCTGCGTAGCTTGGAAGAGCGATCAAGTTGGACGCCGAGATCCAAGTCGGCACATCACTGGGTGTACACGCACCAGGAAGATGAATGTAGCTTTCAGCGTGATTCGACCGGATATCCTGTTCGAGAATCGGCCTGTCGGGTCCGTGCCCAACCAAGTACAGGCGCATCTCAGGGCGTCGAACATGCAGCATGACTGCGGCCCCGATCAGTTCGCGCAGGCCCTTCTTTTGGTCCAAGCGCCCGATGTATACCACGGCCTCTTCTGTCTGCGTAACACTGTGGCGCCTCCTTGCCGCACTGCGGTCCTGTACACAAAAGCGGTTGGTGTCGCAGCCATTCGCATTTGCAACAACCTGATTAGTGGGCGCACCCATCCTGATTGCCACATCACGAAGATCTCTTGAGACCGTCAGGACTCCGTTTGCCTGTTGCAGCACCCTTTTTGTCAACCTACGATGCAGCGCGCCCGTAACGCTGTGAAGATCACTGCCAACGGCCTTGGCAAACACGGGCACGCCTAAGGCGCGGCCAATTAGAAGTGCAGCGTAGCAGTCCGGATAAAGGAAATAGCCCAGGATTACGTCTGGCGCAAACCTGCGCACGTGAGGCAACAGAGCGCGCGCTGCTACCCTGCCATTGAATGGCCGCGACAATACCGGAACTGCCGGATAATCAATGTACCGGACATTGATTCCCGGCGCCTCAAATGGTTCCTGTATCTCCTCCTTGAAATCATTGCGGGCCTTGAGGAACCAGGGATAGGTAGCACGCGGGTAGAATACCTCTACTTCAGCGTCGAGTGCCAGGAGACGCAGGGTATCGTACGCCGAGCGTCCATGCGTCGGCCTTTCAAGGCTCGGAAAATGTGCGGTGAGAACTGCTATCTTCAGCAACGGCGCCCGGCGTCTTTCAGAGGTATGTAGCACTACTCTACAACCTCCAGCACAAACTGGTTAAGTTGAAAGTAAGCCTTAAATACCCTCCCGTTGCAGTGCATGTTATTCACCACCCCCGACAGGCTGTGGTCCTGTGTTCACAATCGAATATATCTTTATTAATTCTTTACATATTTCCTTAGACCGACCCTGTAAACCCTGAAGATATATATCAAGTGGCGCGATGCGTTTGCATCTGGACCAAGCAGAACTAATGTGAAACAGGTCGAACACGCTCACCTTCCCCACCACACCTGTCGAAAGATTTCTGCAACTGCACGCGCAGGCCGGACACTCCGTTGGCGATTCTCGCCCGAAGCGGCGAGGGCTCAAATACCCATTCAGCACCAACCTCGACGAGTTCCCGGCTGAAAAAGCGCTTGAAATCCGAGATACCTTCCAGTGGGTCATTCCCCCCGCTCACGGTGACGCCTCCCATATCAAACCAATGCGCACCGGTTGCTTTGGCCCAGCGAATCATCTCCCAGACCACCGCGTAACCGAAAGGTAGCCTTGACTCGCCATCGCGCGAAGAGCCAGCTGCCCGATACTCGCCGGTTTCGCCATGATTGCAAACCCATCCGAAAGCTTTCATGTTCTCCGGCGCGAGGCTTTCTCCTGTGAACACCCCAAGCACGCGGGAAAGGCTAGGGTGATCCCTGGACATGGTGAGCACTCCTTCCCAGTTGGTGGAAGCGGTGTGGCCACCCGTTCTCCGCAGAGCCTCTTTCTGGAGTTGCTCAAGGCGCGCTGCATAGGCAAGATCGGTAATCGGAACCGTCGCCAACCCTTTCTTCACGCACTCTCGCACTCGCGTTCGAGCTGATTTGCTGAGTGCCGCAAAAAGCTCTTCTTCACTCGGCTTGAGATCGACAGCCAGCGTATGTCGATAAGAGCTCGGCGGATTCAGTTCCCGGAATCCGAGCGTGGCGAGGAGGTTCGCAATTTCCTCTCGTTCCTCTCGAGAGAACACATTCACGTGCAGGCGCAGCACCCGCGCCCCTCGGCGCGCATACATGAGCAGCGCTTCCAAGGCCACCCTGCGCACCTCCTCCGAAGAGCCGCCGCCAAAGTTCCTAACACGGACAATCGAATAGCCAGGCATGGTTCGAGACTGAACCTGTTCGAAACCAAGCCCGCCGCGAGCACGCCCATAACCGTCTCGCACAAGAACGAAGAGTGGGTTCCAGCGATAAGAATTTGCCGCCCAAAATGTTCGATGCGTAAGTGGAAGAGGAACTCCCGCCTCAAGCAGTTCGCGCTCCGCCCTATCGCGCTCCTGACCTCGCCCGAGAATCACACTAGCCTGCATGCCGCTGTCACTCGATAGTTGGATCTGTTCCATATCTGCTGTCCTGAAATCAGTAGTCGGTGTGGTCACTTGAGCGGTTAGACATCTACTTCCGTAGTCATGGCAGTGATCAGACGGCGTGCTTGAGATAACGGTACGTGCGAACCAGAGCTTCAGACACTTGCACGGGAACGATCGCAAGCCCTAAGAGAAGCGCCAGCCTGGGCTGCCTGGGATTGTGCCTCAGAGAGCGAAAGGCATGCGCACCCGCGCGAGATCTATCTTTGGTCTTGAAAAGTTCCTCCGCGGCCCAGCCATGAGCTTCAGCAAGGACTTCATTAATAGCCGAAGCCGAGAAGGACCCACTCCCCTTCTCCCTTGCAATCGCGGCTTCTACAGTCTTTGCGAAGTTCATTGCGACCTGGGCTCGGTAGTGCGACAAGCGATCGCTCGAATCCACCTGGTACATTGTTGAGGGGACATCCACGAAGCATACCTTCCCCCATTTGCAAGTACGGAAATGGAAATCGTAGTCCTCACCCGAAAGCAACAGAGCTTCGTCAAACCCTTTCACGCAATTCAACCTATCCCGCGAGACCATCACAGTAGAGGTATGTACTAGGTTGCCTCGCAGCATCGCCGAATATATGTTGCCGATGTAAACCCGGGGTTTCATCCCCCCCTCAAGACCCGTCATTCCAATGCAGGAGAGTTCGTGACCTTCTGGGAATAAGCTTTCTGGGGTGGGAAAGAACCGGTATGCATGGTACATCGTTCTGAGATGGCGCTGATTTACGATTGCACCCAATCGGTCCACAGAGGCAAAGTCCGTCCAAACCATACCGATTTCAGGGAAAGCCCGGAAACACTGGACTTGCAGGTTCAGCTTCCAAGACTTCCAAACATCGTCTGAATCGAGGAAAGCGACGAGGTCTCCAGTCGCAGCGCGTATTCCGGTATTGCGTGCAGCGGAAACCCCAGTATTATCCTGGTATACGTACCGTATCCGGCTATCCTCTGCAATGTTAGATCTAATCAGTTCGGCCGTGTCGTCACTCGAACCGTCGTCAACCACGATCAACTCCCAGTTCACGTGAGACTGGGCTCGGACACTATCGATGGTCCGCTGGATGCAGTATGCCCGGTTGTAGGTCGGAACAATAATGCTGACCAACTCACCCATTGTGAATCTCTTTCTTCATCAAGTAGCCCCTCAACCGCATAAGTGTACAAGTCACTCGGCGGTGCCCGCGTACCTGCCTGCCGATCGACAAGCGGCATGCATTATGGCCAGAACTTTCCGGTCAGTCGGGCGGACGTTGCCTGAACCCGGAATCGAATTTTGTCTTGCGCCGTCGATACGCCGACCCGCCTCACATCATATGGATTTAACAGGTCCTCCGACAGATTTACCCCGCCATGATTCGAGAACGCGACCTTGTAACCCGCTTCCCGGGCCAGCCTCTCGGTCTGGGTCGAAAACGAATCCTTGATCCCTACCGGGTAAGCTACAGAATTGATCGGCATGCCAACGCGCTCCTGCAAAACGGAGCGTGAATGAGATAATTCGACGCCTTGTTGCGTGGCGTCCAGTTTACTCAGTACGCGGTGCGAATGGCAGTGCGAACCGATCGCCATACCACCTCGAACCATGGCCCGCGCCTCATCCCAGTCCAGGAATCGGCGGACCGACGGCCCGAGGTCGTCTCCTTGAACAGCATCTCTGACACCTTCCATAAAGCGCTCTGGATCCTGGTTCTCCGGCGTCTTATAAAGATTGATCACCTTACGAATGCCTTCTGATATTCTCTCTTCTGCGATATTCACCGCAAGTTCAACTGGGTACTGCAACGTGAATCGTTTGTTGCGGGCAGTCCGAAGCAGATACGCAATCTCATCCCACCACGGGACAGCGGATGACCCGACCAGGCTTGAGGACAGAAAAAATACACCTTGCACTCCGTGAGATCGGAGGATCGGAAAACCGATTTCATAGTTATCAAGGTACCCATCATCAAAGGTCACAAGAACGCGGCATCCGCGGGATTCACATCTCGCAGGTCCCGTGATCCAATCCTCAGCTTCCTCGAGCGTGATCGGAGAGAAGTTTCGTTTCAAGTATCTGATGTGATCATCGAATTGTTCACCCGTAGCCGAAAACACCCCGCGATCATACGGGTCTTCCGAGGGATTTCCCAATCGATGGTAAAGAAGAACGAGGAGCGAATTCTTCGCTGGCAGGTAGTTTGATAACAACACGCCGCCGCTCCAGTACATGCACCGGGCCAGAACATCACGCTTGGCTCCAAACCTTCCGGTCATCCTGTCCCGTGTCAATCTTCGTCTCCTCTGCCAGGGATATCACTATTGGAGATGACCATGGGCAATGTTCGCTTCGCTCGCTGTCTTGCACACATGCTCTTGCTCCTCGCTTATTTTCTGCCCGTGTGACCGCCGCGTGGAGCGTAACCTATACCAAACCCGATCACTTGAGATACGCCTGCTATAGCATTTGCCGGAAGGTTTGCGGTCGAGGTCTGCTGGGTGAAGGTATAGTTTGCGAACGCTGTTATTGTGCTTCCTAACCGGCGCTCTGCCTGGACTCCACCGACCTTGCTCATGGTTTCCCCCGTTTGGAGCAGACCGCTCGTGAATCCGTACGAAGCATTCGCGCTTAGCGTCAGGTCCCTGCCGACCGGGTGAGCGAATTGAAAGGTCACATCATCATTGTGTTCCCCAGTAAGCGCTCCGGCCCCCGACCCTCCCGTGGTCGCGCGGTAATAACTGAGCGAAGCGGTGCTTGCCCGCGCCTGGTATTCGACAGAGGCGCTAACTGCAACATCAACCGAGTCCGGAAGGACCTGGCTGTCAGAACTGCCGACCCACTGCGGTCCGATGGCCAGGTCCGTCTTCACTTTCCTGCTCCAGCGGCGCGCATAGCCGAACATCGGGGTCTGCGTACCCATGATCAAATTCGAATCCGGATAGGTGAACCGCGCGAATACGTACTCAATGGAGGCGGTACTTAGATGGTTGAGACTCCATGCAAACCTCGGGGCTATCTGCACTTCGTTGGTCTCAAGACCATTCCCGTCAGGGAATCGGAGAATCCTGAAGCTACCGCGAAGACCGGCCATCTTATTAAAGTCAACCGCTCGATTAAAACTCGCTTCGGTAGCGTTCTCAATGCTTCGCGTGTTGAGTAACAGAATGGGTTGTGTCGGCGGACCCTGCGAGGGCGGAAGACCTCCGACCCCTGGGATCCCCGAAAAACCCGACATCGGCGATTGCGGAAGATAGCTTATGTCATCGTCGAGCACCAGATTCCACTTACGCTCAACCCACCCTTGAGATATCAACATGTGCTGGAAAAAGCCCGTTCCCGAGGCTGATCCTTGAATGGACCAAAGGTACCCGCCGGAGTATGTGAGGGCTAAGGGCTTTTTCTCATGACCATTTGTATAAACCACCTCGCCAGACGCTGAGCTCCGGTTTGTGTTTTGCTGATTCGTGGCTTGCTGACTTCCGTAAAACTGCATTGTCTCCGCATAGCGCATGTCATAGGCCAGCGTAGCCTTTCCTGCCTGGCCAGAGGGGTGCGCCTGCGCGCCGGCCTGCATGCATACGAATGTCGATATGGCCACTAGCGTTAGATTCAGTCTCATAGCTCGCCTACGGAACAACGATCGTGTCGCCGGGTTGGACTACCACGTTGGAAGCGCGGTCGCCTTTCAGGGCTTGTTTGTATTGGATCGGGATGCGCAGGTCTTTCGCACTCTGCTTGCGAAGGACGTATATTTTCCGCACATTGGCGTACTGCGTGAGACCGCCTGCGCTGGAGATTGCTTCCAGCAGGGTCATACCATTTGTGATGTCCACCGGACCTACCTTGTTGACTTCCCCGATCAGGTAGGCTTTCCTGCTGTTGATCTGGCTCACGACGACAGTGACGTTGGGGTCTTGAATGTACTTCTTAAGGCGCTCGGCGATGTCATTCGCCAGTTCGCGCGGATTGGCACCGGCAGCCTTCACATCCCCCAGCAAGGGCATTGAGATCATCCCGTCTGGCCGAACGAGAAGATTCCCCGACAAGCTCGCCTCTCTCAACACCATCACGGTAAGCACATCAGCCGGACCGATCGTGTAGGCGCCGTTGGAGGCAGTACCGGAGTCCGGCGGTAGTGCCGATTTGGTGGCGGCCTGAAACACCGGCGGTAAACCCGCAAGCCTGGATTGCGCCAACCCACATGACAGTGAATACACGACTAGAAGAAGGGGCAAACCCCTGGAAATGGTCACGCTGTACCGCCTTTTGCCGATCTCTGTTGATCCTCGCTCTGAATGCGCTGAGGTTCATGGCGCAGGGCGTGGTGGCTCATCCCGGGTTCCGTCGCTGCGCTCCCGCGATTACGACGCGCGGCCTCCCGTACCTCGGAAACCGGCGCGTCTGCCGAAACGAGCGGACGCGCGCACTCCGACCTTCGATATGGGTTCGAATTTGGGCACGGATGCATAAATAGCTCTGCCTGAGTTGAAGCAATACGCGTGCCAAACTGCCTGAGCCGCCAGATCTTCCCCAGCCCTGCCGAATTCAGCGTCCCTTCATCGCTTACCCCTTCGAAAGTGGTTCGGAGCGGCAAGTGGAGATGGCCGAAAGAGAAACTCTTTTCGCATCCCCCGCCCTGCCAAGTGGAAACTGTTTTCCACTTTTGACGGAACGTCTCTGCCTCTTCGGCCCCTGCGAGGGGACAAACGAATTCCTAGCCCTGGGCAAGTTCTTCTGTAAACCGGACCTCCAGGTTGCCGCTCTCCCATAACGGGCGGCACGTCTTTGCTCCGCTGGGTAGCGAGTTCCTTGCTCCTCCCGTGATGGGCTCCCGCATGATCTCGCCAAATGAGAAAAGGGCCGGCATTCGCCCGGCCCTCTGCACTCCTCCGCTCTGCACGGCCGGCTAACCCACCGGCGGCGGAACAGGCGCGCCCTTCGGCGTCGACAAATACCCCTTCACCTGGTTCTTCGAATCAATCGAATTCACCACAATTTCAAAAAGAGATGGCTGTCCGCCGCTATAAAACTGCAGCGGCTCATTGATGTTCCGGTCCTTCTTTTCGTATTTCTTGTCGTCCGCATACACAAGCAGCGTGAACTTGCTCTTCTTGGCATCCGTCTTCTTCAACTCCAGGCTGACCGTCCCCACCGGCTGGCGCTGGTTCTTGCTCAGCGTGAACTCGTAATATGTCCGATCGCCCTTGTGCTTCAGAATCTCGAGTTCATCATGATTGCGCGCAATCAGGCTCGAGTGATCGCTCAGGTCCCCTCGCATTGAGGTCAGCGTCGCTACTGCCCCGGCAAGATCGTTCTTCGTCTTGCCCAAATCGGTCTTCACCCCACCCACGTCGGTCTTCACAGACGAGACATCGGTGGCAACCGCATTCACCTGCTGCGCGGTCTCCTTCTGCGCGGTCTCCAGGCGCCGCGCTGCAGCTTCCTGAGCATTCTCGCGGGCCAGCAGTTGCTGCGCCCGCAAATCCATCTGTTTCTGCGTCAGCCCTAGAGACTTGCCCAGTTCATCCGCCGTAACGCGCAGCTTGGCATCCGTCTCTCGCAGGTCCGCGGCCAGTTGCACATTCTTCTGCCGCGCGTCGGTGAGTTCCTGCTGCTGCGTGCTCAATCTGCCGCTCAGGCTCCACGCCCAGATCAGCGATGCCACCCCGCACAAAAGCGCAATACCTATGGCCGCAAGCAGCGCGCCGGAATAGCTTCTGGGTGCATTCTCGAGTAGGTCGTCTTTCATGGTCTGGTTTCGCACTCCTTGGCGGACCGTCCTGGCGTACCGCTCAGCTGTGTGGCGTCGTTCTTTGTTAGACGTCGCTGCTGCGCTCTCCTCAACGGAGTTTCCCATATTGTGCGGCACCTGCACCGATTTCACGCAAGCCTCTTCCGCAGATTAGGGGGAAATATAAGAATATCGGAAGAAAGCGCTCAACGGCGGAAGTCCCGCATCGCAGGTCGACCTCTCCACATTCTGCTCGCCGCGCCGTGACAACCACGGAATCGCTACGATATAAAGAAGTTTGCCCGGAATTTGCGCTGGCAGCCTCCTCCACGTCTCAACTGTTGCCCTTGGCCGCCAGGAACCATCTAAGTAAAGGGAGAATCTAAGAATTTATGTCAACTGCTGTTGCGGGTAAGGGTCTAGAAGGTATTGTCGCGGCGAACTCCGGAATCTGCTACATCGACGGAGACACCGGCGTGCTGGCTTATCGCGGAATCGATATTCACGAGCTGGCTGAAAACTCGACATTTGAAGAGACCACCTACCTGCTGTGGAACGGCATTCTCCCCAACGAATTCGCGCTGCGCGAATTTCAGCAGCAGCTCGCACTGGCCCGCGTGCTCGATCAGCGCATCATCGATTTGCTGAAGAGCTTTCCCACCTCGGCCACCCCCATGGAGGTCCTCCGCACTACGGTCTCGGCACTCAGCTTCTATGACGCTGACGAGAAGGACAATTCTCACGACGCCAATGTGCGCAAAGCCTACAACCTCACCGCACAGATCGCCATGATTGTCGCCATCTACGATCGCATCCGCAAGGGCAAGGAAATCATCCCCCCGGATCGCACCCTCTCGCACGCGGCCAATTTCCTGTGGATGCTCAACGGGGTGAAGCCTTCCGAAACCGCCACCCGCACCCTCGATATGGCGCTGGTGCTGCACGCCGACCACGAGCTGAACGCCTCCACCTTCGCCGCCCGAGTCATCGCCGCCACCCTCAGTGACATTCACTCCGCCATCACCGGTGCCATCGGCGCGCTCAAGGGACCGCTCCACGGCGGCGCCAACGAAGGCGTAATGCGCCTGCTGCTCAACATAGATAAAGCCGGCGCCGACCCTGTCGATTACGTCAAGAACATGCTCCAGGCCAAGCAGAAGATCATGGGCTTCGGCCACCGCGTCTACAAAACGGAAGATCCCCGCGCCACCCACCTGCGGCGCATGAGCGAGCAGCTAGGCAAAGATTCCGGCACGCCCAAGTGGTACGACATGTCCCGCGCCATTGAGCTCTACATCAAAGAAGATAAGAAGCTCAACGCCAACGTCGATTTCTACTCGGCTTCCACTTACCAGACTCTCGGCATCGACATCGACCTCTACACACCGATCTTTGCCCTGAGCCGCATCTCCGGCTGGGCTGCCCACGTCATCGAGCAGCTCGATGACAACCGCCTCATCCGCCCGCGCGCAGAATACATCGGCCCCGAATACCCGAGCCCCTGGGTTCCCCTCGAAGAGCGCCCCTGATATTCAATTCGCGTTCAGGAACCCAACGCCGGAGCACCTGGCTCCGCCGTTTGACTTTTAATGTGCGTTGCTGGAAGACCTCAACTTCGTCCTGTGCCCGGCGGCCTCCGCCACTAGTGTCGCGCCTTCCACATCAGGTAAAGTCCCCAGGCTGCCACGGTACACCCATCCCGGACCTCGCCATCCACCAGCATCCGCTCGAACTCGGACACCGCCACGTTCCGCACTACCATGTCGTGTTCCTCATCATCAGGATCCTTCTCCGCCTGCGTCAGTCCCGTGGCTAGGTACACATGCTGCTTCTGCCGCGTGAATCCATACGCAATCCACAGCGAGCCGAGACAGGTCATCTTCTGCGCGTGCAGGCCAGTCTCTTCTCGCAGCTCGCCACGCGCCAGATCCTCAGGATTGTCGACCGCCATCTCCCAGCCGCCCTGTGGCAGTTCCAGCGCCTGCTCCTGAATCGTGTATCGAAACTGCTCCACCAGCCAGATGCGGTCGCCTTCGATGGGAATGATGATAGCCGCGTCGTCCTTCTCAATGACACCGTAGATTCCCTGCCTGCCATTGGAGCGCAGAATCTCGTCTTCCCGCAGCCGCATCCATGCGTTGCGGTAAATCTCCCTGCTTGAAAGCGTTGTAATCGACGGAAGCGGCACGGCGGGGCTGAGACTGTCTTGATTATTCACAGGAATAGTTTGCCACGGCCCCAAAGCGCGGCGCACTGGAAGCGTTCGCCATGCGCATTTTGATTATAAAATCTAAGAATAGGACCGATGATCGGAGGCTGGTGAATGCCCCGGGTTAAGACTGGTTCGGCACGCCCGCCGCTGGCGCGCCCGGGCTCCGGTCATCCCGCAAGCGGTACTCGCGGAGTCGCCCCACCAGCGAGGCCGGCCCCGTGACCGAGAGATGGACGAGATTGCCCTCGTACTCCCGGCTGTGCACGACCATGCCGGCGTCAATGGCAGCCAGCACGGCACCCTCGTGCTGCGGAACCCGCAGGCTGGCATCGATCAGCGGGTCGGACCGCAGCGCCTCGTCGATCGCACGCAGCAAGTCGTCGATGCCCTCACCGGTCTTGGCGGACACCCCGACGGTCCCTGCGGGGACCGCTCCTTCCCGCACGACCTGCGGTTCGTCGCCGTTTAGCAGATCGACCTTGTTCAGCACCTCGATACGCGGCTTGTTGAGCGCCCCTAATTCCCCCAGCACTCGCTCCACCTGGACCCTCTGCTCTTCCCCGTAACTCGATGCCGCATCGCGAACGTGTAGCAGCACCTCCGCTTGCTCCACTTCTTCAAGAGTCGCCCGAAAACTGGTTACCAAAGTGTGCGGCAGGTTACGAATGAATCCCACCGTATCGGATAGCAGCACCTTTCGCCGGCTAGGCAATTCAATCGCCCTCAGCTTCGGATCGAGGGTCGCAAACATCTTCGACGACTCCAGCACCTGCCCCCCAGTGATCCGGTTGAAAAGCGTGCTCTTCCCAGCGTTTGTGTATCCCACCAGTGCTGCCGTCGGAACCGGAACCGTCTCGCGCCGCTGCCGCTGCTGCCGCCGAACCCGCCGCACGGCATCCAGATCCCTCTTCAATTGATCGATTCGCCGCTGAATACGCCGCCGATCCGTTTCCAGCTGAGTTTCACCTGGTCCGCGCGTGCCGATGCCGCCACCCGTCTGCGACATGGATTTGCCGCGCCCTGTCAACCGCGGCAACATGTATTCGAGCTGTGCCAGTTCCACTTGCAATTGGCCCTCGCGAGTTCGTGCATGGCGCGCGAAAATATCCAGGATCAACTGCGTGCGATCCAGCACCCGGCACGGCATGGCTGCGTCAAGGTTTCGCAACTGCGTGGGGGAAAGATCGTGATCGAACAGAATCAAGTCCGCCTCAGTAGACTCGGCAACACCCGCAATCTCCTCAATCTTGCCGGCTCCCACCAGCGTCGCGGGATCAGGCCGAAGGCGCCGCTGCAGCAGTTCTCCCGCGACCTCTGCGCCGGCGCTCAGCACCAGTTCGCGGAATTCGGCAAGTGATTCATCAGCATTTAAAGCAGTCGCGGAGACCCCGGCGGCGGCGGTGGTGCGCAACGGCTCAGAAGGAGGAAGCTCCAGCCCAACCTCAGGACGTACGGCTGCCCGCGCGCCTTCCACGCCTGCGCGTTTGGTGCGGGAGCGAACCTGCAGGTCCACTCCCACTAGGATGGCGCGCTCCGGCCGATTTCCCGGCTGCACGATCCTGCTTGATTTAACTGCCAATCGTTACGGCTCCACGAGGAGTATCTCCCGTCCCTGATGCGGAAGACGGTACACCCACCGGAGCAGGGCCCAGACTGGTGTGCATTCCGGGCGCGCGATGTTCGCCGTGCAGGACGCTTCGATTGCTCACCACGGTTGAAATTGCGTGCTTGAAGATCAACTGCTCCTGGCTATTGTTCTCCAGAAGAACCGAGTATTTATCAAATGAGCGAATCTTCCCCGTAAGTTTCACTCCGCTCACAAGGTAAATGGTGATGGGGGTCTTGTCCTTCCGAACGGTATTCAGGAAAGTATCCTGAATATTCTGTGCCGGCTTGTTTTCCATGATGCCGATCTCCTACTTCCTCTAGGGGTTAGATGGTGTGCGCAAACTTCCGGTGCAGACAAATCGACGGAGCGGCCTTCGAACTGCGAAAGCCGCCAAATTCCCGCAATGTGACAACTTTAGGCCAATTAGGGGCCGTTTTCAACTGCGCTTGAGAACAGATATCGGTAAGTAACCTGCCCCCGCGAAATGTGACGACCATTCGTACCATCCTCTAGAAGCCCGTCGCCGACACCCAGCCTGCCCAAGTCGCACTCAAACTTGATCATCAATCAGAACGCCCCTCGCCCGGTTTACCCTCAGGATGCCCCAGTTCGCTATGGGGTACAGTCGAGCAAAGAATTTTGTATCCTAGGAGAGACGGCCCGTTCGTTTGGCCCTCAGGCAGTTCGAAGGGGAGAAATTTTCCCACCCAGCTAAGCCAGTGCGATTCCCAGCGGATGGCAGCTTGGGCCCCATAAAAAGGATGCTTCCGAACTGCTGAAATCTCCAGGAGGACTAGGAATGGCAGAAACACCGAAGAAGAAGACAAGCACCACCAAGGCCGCCACGACCGCCAAAGCGGCCACCGCAGACAAAGCCACCACCGCGGCCAAGCCACGTAAGGTCGCCGCTAAGAAGGGCGGCAATGGCGTGACCGCAGATCCGGTCAGCCTCAACGGCCAGGCAGCCATCAATGACCAGCATGTTCCGCACGACGAAGTGGCGCGCCTTGCCCACACCTACTGGCAGCAGCGCGGACACAAGCACGGCCAGCACGAAGATGACTGGTATCGCGCCGAGCAGGAACTACGCGGAAAAGAATAGGAACCGGCCTCTTTCAGATCAATTGGAATTCAGCAACGCAAAGGCTGTAGGTCCCACCCGGGCCCACCGGATCTGACGATTCGTGCACGCCGGACCTGCCCTTACGCCAGTTTGCCGAGTAAAACAGGACAATCCTGTCCGGGTGCGTCCTGTTGAATTTCCCCGGCATGCACACAAAGTAAGGCTGTCCGCCCCCGGCTCCCCAGAGAACGGTCACGGTGAACCAAGGCCCCGTAATATTCTCGGATTCCAGAACCCACAGGTTGTACTGGCCGGCGTCTCCGTCGGCCCATCCGCCGCATGCGAATGCGAAGTAGCGCTTCGCAACCGGTAGCCATGTGATGTTCACGCAACCCGCTCCGCCCGGCCACTCGATGATCGGCCGAATGCGGCTGAAGTCCCGCGTCCATCGCTCGCCTCCGGCATAGAACTCCCATGCCGCCGGATCGTTCATCGTCTCGGGCGACGGGCGAACCCGCCCCAGCGAAATCGCGTCCCCGCTCGACCAGTTCGCAATCCCGTCGGGCGAGTACGTCCCGTGTCCCGCAAGATAAGCGTACCCATCCGGCGAGTGCTCCAGATCTCGCCCGAAATCAACAAAATGGGGCGTCCCAAACCGGATCGGCCCGCCGCCCGAACAACGCCCCGTCTCCGGAAACAGCGGCCGCTGATCGTCATGGGGAGATTCCTGCCAGGATGCGCCCCCATCCCGCGACATCCGAAACCCGCCAAATCCCCCCAACTCGTAAGTGATAGGGACATTGTGCTGGTTCAGCCACCGATGGCAGTAATAGCCGCCGTAGTACCAGATCCCCTTGTGAACTAGGTTCGCGCACGGATAATACCCCTCGTAACGAGGGCTGACCTGGCGAAACGGCTCCAGCGGCTTCACCGTCAGTGCAAACGGATCCTCACCCATCAGAATCGCGTTTCCACTCGTGGTGCCGCGGTCCGCCGGCGCAAAAATTCGGTCCTGGTCCGAGCTCAACCCAAGATCCCGAAGCCACGCCTCATGCAATCCGCCCGGCTGCTCCCACTGCGAATTGGCGCGAACATCCCGCCCAGATGAGTCCTTGACCCCGCCGTCGGTGTAGCTGCAATAGAGCGTGCCGTCTGCCGCCCAACCCGGATACCATGTATCCGCGCCAATCGTCTCCACATACTCTCGTTCGCGCCCGGTAAAGCGGAGCCCCTTGTAGCGCGGGCTTTGAGCAAGCGGGGGCGCCCCGGAGGGCGGCGCCAAAACCCGCGCAACCGGGCCCGTAATCGGACCCGACACGGCAAAGCGCAGACGTTCCGTGCACGTCGCGCCCGAGGTTTCCTGCCCGGCTGAGGTCGCCGCTGGTACCGCAGCCACCGCAGAAAGCGATTGCAGAAAGGTTCGCCGATCCATGGGCCCGCTCCCGGTCTTCCTTTGTGGTAGTTCTTAGAACATCCTCAGATCACCTTCCACCGGCGCGAACTTGAGCAGACCCATCTCGCCCGCCAGGCGCTCCAGACGGGCGCGTGTCGTCGCCGTGGGCGGCACCAGCGGCAGGCGTACCGCGTTGCTGCACTTCCCCATCAGGCTCAGCACCGTCTTCACGGGCGACGGGTTCGACTCCCAGAAATTCGCCTCGAACAGCCGCATATAGCGGCGCTCAATCTCGCGCGCCTCGCTCCACTGGTTTTCGAGTGCCGCATGAATCATCCGGCTGACCTCCTCCGGCGCCTCGTTCGACGCAACGCTAATGAGCCCCTGCGCGCCTGTCGCAATCGCCGCCAGCGCCATATTGTCATCGCCGGAAAATACCTTGAACGTCCGGGGCGCCCCGTGCAACACAGCGGCAATCTGCGGCAGCTTGCCGCTGGCTTCCTTGATGGCCTGAATGTTGGGCGCGGCCTCGATCAGCCGCACCACCGTCTCCGGCTCCAGGTTGACGGCCGTGCGCCCGGGCACGTTATACAGGCACACCGGCAGCGGAGCCACGGCCTTGGCCAGCGCCAGAAAATGCTGATACTGACCCTCCTGCGTGGGCTTGTTGTAATAGGGATTCGCCGATAGAACCGCGCTGACGCCCTTCACCTGGCGCAGTTGCGCCGCCATCCTCAGCAGCGTGCGCGTGGAGTTGTGCGTACATCCCGCCCACACCGGCACCCGCCCAGCGGCGGCCTCAATCACAATGCGAACAGTTTGCAGCCACTCGTCTTCTTCGAGCGTGGCCGCCTCACCCGTCGACCCGCACGCTACGATGAAGTCGATTCCCGATTCGATTTGCCAGTTCACCAGCGCCCAAAGCGCCTGCTCATCAATCACCCCGTCCGCGCGAAACGGCGTGACAATCGCAGTACCACAGCCAGTTGTATTCATGACAGGCTAGTTTATACCGCTCAGCGACCTTGGATTGCGATTCACGACCGCCTGCGCAGATAGCCCCGAATCGTCTATGCTGGCTCCTGCCTGGTTTAGGAACAAACCAGAAGTCGGCGGAGTCTACCTTTCCATGAAATCCCATGTGCGCTGGAGCCGAATCCTGCTGTGTGCTTCCCTGTACTCTGTCTTGCTCATCCTGAGCCTGACCGCACTAGTGCAAATCCAGCAACGCCACCTGCGCTGGCGCGCCGAGCGCCTTCTTGCCTACATTCGCGCCGTCAAGATGGGCAAAAGCACTTGGGCGACGCACAGAGCATTATGCACAAATGGGGAGCTTGGGGGCGCCTGGGAAGGCTCCTGTTCCATGGAGCACTGCGACTACCAGATCGCGACAGAAGATATGGCTCGAGCCCTCCCCGTCGTGGTCCTTCCAAGTGGCAGTCCACGAGTCGAACCGCACAGGTGGAGCATCTGGTTCATTAAGCATTATGTGATGCTTGGCGGCCGCCTCAGTCTTGTTTGGGCAAATTTCCAAGTTAAGAACGGCATCATTTGGACCAAGTCATTCTCCGTCTTCGCCGCCGTTAACCGCCATGACGCACCACAAGAATACTTCGATCTGCTCTCTGGCAACGCGAACGGAGCTTCACGGTTACGCATGGATGGACCGCCGTACTCGAAAGCGCAGCATCCGGAATATACGATCTACGCCGCGGGAACTTGCGCCCGCTGCGCAGGGTTCTGCAGCGGTTGCCAGCGAATCAGAGCGAATTTCACTCCTTTCGCGGACCCCAGAGTCTTGGAGCAAATCTTTGAGTTCAAGCTCTCTTGCCTCACCCGTTGGCGCGACTGCGACCAGGTGGCTGAGATCATGCCGGGGCTTGGCGCTGCTGCTCGGAAATGACAACGAGGAATATGAGATCCTCAACCGGACTGAGCCGCGATGCCGTTGTTCTCTCGACTTGGTCGGTCGCGACTTCAGATATGTTTCAATCTCCAGGATTCACTCGATGCGCATATCGCGTGAAAATGAACCTCCGCTGGTCTGGGTAACCTTCGAACATTTGCGGAGTTTGAAAAATCGCGCTACTCCGCTATGGCGACACGAAGAACCGCTGGGACGCCCGGACACCATGCTGCCAAGCGCGGGAGCGTCGGGGACCTCCGGTTGGGTAGTCAATCAATCCGTCTCTACAATCTTCAACCCGACGAGCCCGATATCGTGTCCCCGTTCCTCGACTCGTGCAGCATCATCAGCTACTCCGGCGCCTCGTTAGGCGCGGTTAAACGGGGAATTGCACGGGACGTCTTGGCCGACGCGCCCTAGAAAACGTCGCAGCGCCTTCCGCTCACAACTGATTGAAGATCTCCCGAAAATCCCAAGCCCCCGCACCCTGCTTCGCAACCCACTCCGCGGCCCGCACCGCTCCCAGCGCGAACCCGCGTCGCGTCGCCGCATCGTGCCGAAGCTCCAGCACGTCGATGTCGCTCTTGGCGGTCACCACATGCTCGCCCTTCGCATCCCCCACGCGATGCGAAGCCACCGACACATCCGCCTTAGGCCGTATCGACTGAATGATCTCCTTCAGCGTCAGCGCCGTCCCCGACGGCGCATCCAGCTTCGAGGTGTGATGCGTCTCCTCGATTGAGAATGAGTATCCATCCAGCTGTGCAAGCTCTGCCGTCAGCCGGAACAACTTCTGCACGCCGATAGAAAAGTTCGTGCCATACAGCAGCGCCCCGCCGCGCCGGTGCGCCAGCTCTTTCATGGCCGCCAACTGGCCATACCACCCCGTGGTTCCTACCACGATCCGGCACCCCAGCGCCAGCACCGCGCGCATGTTCTCCACCGCCGCGTCAGCATTGGTGAAATCGATCACCGCATCCACCCCAGCCAACGTAGGTCCGGTGAGCGCCGACGCGCTGCGGTTCTCTGCCATATCCAGAACGCGCACACCATGGCCCCGCTCGCGCGCAATCTCCGCCACCAGCGAGCCGGTTTTCCCCTTGCCGAGTACCAGAAAGAGCATCTCGAGTCTCCCTTATTGGCCGGCGGAAGCCGCGCCTTCTGCCCTATAAAAGCGAGCCCGAACCGCGGGCGTGCCGTTCAGTGACGTCACCTCGTCGAGCGCTCCCACGTATGCCCCGCCATTCAGCCAGTCATACTTGCCCTTCGGCGCTTCGAACGTCGGCGTGGTCAACAGCGCGCCCTGCCTTCCGTCGGAACTCTTGCACTGCTTACCCACATTGCCGGCGTCGATAATCGCGCCGTCATTCGTCTGGATCATGGGGTCGGCATGAATAGTGAAACAGCCGCCAGGCGATGCGGGTTGCCAGTCCCATTCTCCGGGCATAACCTTGCCTCTAAGCCGCGGCCCTTCGAAAGTTCCGCCGGTGATCGGTACGATGTTGCGCTTGCCTTCAGGTGTTTCTGCCGACGCCTGCGATGGGCCCAGCGTAACCGGCTCCTCATAGACTAACTCCAGCTTCGGAATCGCCAAAAGCGCCCGTGCCGCCGTCAGCGCGCCAAGCTTCGGCACAAACAGAACCGCAGTCTCCAGCAGCGAAAGTGCAGCTTCTGCGCGCAAGGCCATGTCTTACTCCCGCGGGCTGCCGGAGCTTACCGCCTGCGCAACCTGCTTCCGCGCCTCCACATCAAAGATCGCCGGATCAGGATCCTGGAAGAACACCCCATGCAGGCTGCGCACCGCCTCGTCTGCGTCCTCCTCATCAATCATGAAGCTCATGTTGATCTCGCTGGCTCCCTGCGAGATCATCCGCACATTGATGTGGCGCACCGCCGCAAACACCTGCGCGGCCATCCCGTTCTGCCCGCGGATATCTTCCCCCACCATGCAGATCAGCGCCTTTTTGCCCTCGTACTTCACGTCCGCCAGCTTGCTCAGGTCCGCTGCAATCAAGGGCAGCTTGTCGTTCGAATCCACCGTAAGCGAGACCGACACCTCGCTGGTCGAAACCATATCCACGGGCGTCTGGTGCTTGTCGAAGATCGTGAAGATCTCCTTCAGATACCCATGGGTCATCAGCATGCGGCTCGCCACCACGTCAATGATCGACAGCTTCTTCTTCACCGCAATCGACTTGAACGGGCTCTTGCAGTGCGGCGCCAATGAAATGATGCGCGTGCCCTCATTTGTCGGATTCTTGCTGTTCAGCACCAGCACCGGGATGTTCCTCTTCACCGCCGGCAGAATTGTCGCAGGGTGAAGCACCTTCGCGCCAAAGTACGCCAGTTCCGCCGCCTCTTCAAAGCTGATTACCTTCACCCGCAGCGCGTCCGGACACACCCGCGGATCGCTGGTCATGATGCCATCCACATCCGTCCAGATCTCGATAGCCTCAGCCTGCATCGCTCCGCCAATCAGCGCACCCGTGAAATCGGAACCGCCGCGGCCCAGCGTCGTCGTGATTCCCGCCTCATTCGACCCGATAAACCCGCCCAGCACCGGAACCTTTCCCTCATCCACAAGGGGCCGCACCTTCTCCGCCGCCCTCTTCTCAATGATGGAATCAATCGGAATCGCCTTCTGATACTGCGAATCGGTGACCACCACCTCGCGCGAGTCCACATGCGCAGCGATCACCCCACGTTCGCAAAATGCCGAAGCGATCATCCGGCTCGAAATCCGCTCGCCGTAGCTGACGATCAGATCGGAAATCCTCGGCGTCAATTCCAGAATCGCAGCCAGTCCCCGCAGAACCTCATCCAGCTGATCGAACTTCTGGTCAATCCAGTTCACCAGTTCGGCCGCTTGCTTGTGATCCTTCACCAGCGCAGCAGCCGTGTCGCGATGCCGCGACCGCAGCCGCGAGCTGATCGCCAGCGCACCGGTACGGTCCCCCTGCGAAGCCGCCCCGGCGCAGCGCAGAAGCTGATCCGTGACCCGGGCCATGGCGCTCACCACCACCACAGGCTTTTTTCCTGCTGCCACACGTCCGGCGACAATCGAGGCGGTCCGATTGATCGCCGCGGGATCTTCCACCGATGTCCCGCCGAACTTCATAACCACAAGGCTCATGCAAATCCCACTCTTCGGAAAGTCAGGGCGAAAGCCCGGTCTATCTACGCGTGGCCGCAGCCGTCACGGGTTCCAACTTGCCCAGGCTTACCAGCAGTTCCGCATTCAAGATGGCCGCACCTGCGGCGCCGCGAATCGTATTATGCGACAGAACCGTGAACTTCCAGTCCAGCAGACCGCACGGACGAAGCCTACCCACCGTCACGCCCATGCCCCGCCCGCGATTCCGATCCAGCCGCGGCTGCGGACGATCGTCCTGTGGCGCAAACTCCACCGGCTGCTCCGGCGCCATCGGAAGTTGCTGCCCTGCCAGAGGCTTGAACTCCGCCCACGCCGCCAGAATCTCTTCTTTCGTCGCCGCCCGGCCCAGCTTCTTGCCCAGCTTGATCGACACGCACTCGGTGTGCCCATCCTCCACCGCCACACGATTGCAATGCGCCGACATCCGCGCGCTCAGCGGCTTCACTTGATGGCCCTCGAAACGGCCCAGAAGCCTGAGCGTTTCCGCTTCCATCTTCTCTTCTTCGCTCTTGATGTAGGGCACTACATTGCCCAGAATGTCCATTGACGGCACGCCCGGATACCCCGCGCCACTGATCGCCTGCATCGTCGAAACGAAAATCTGCTCGATCCCAAAGCGCTCTTCCAAAGGCTTCAGAGCCACCACCAGCCCAATCGCTGAGCAGTTCGGGTTCGTCACCATATACCCGCCCGATTCCTTGCGCCACGACTGCTCCTCGATCAGGTGCAGGTGCTCCGCGTTCACCTCCGGAATCACCAGCGGCACCTCTGGATGCATGCGGAATGCGCTCGAGTTCGACACCACGGCGCAACCCGCCGCGGCAAACTTCGGCTCCAGTTCCTTCGCAATATCAGAGTCAAGCGCAGCGAAGATAATCTTCGGCGCCCCCACCGGTTCCGCCGACGATACCGTCATGTTCGCAATGCGATCCGGCAGCGGAAACTCTAGCCGCCACTTGGCCGCCTCGCCATACTTCTTCCCGCTCGAGCGGTCGCTGGCCGCAAGCCACGCAATCTCGAACCACGGATGGTTCTCAAGCAACTGGATGAAGCGCTGGCCCACCATTCCGGTGGCCCCAAGAATGCCAATTGAATATTTGTTTCGCATGATGGAAGTAAACATTTCAGTGTACAGGAAAGGCAGTCGTCCGAGGAGATACGCACATCGCCTCAGGGTTAACTCCGTGGACGCGCTGCCGTGAAATCTTCCAGCACGCAACTCGGCACCGGGACAACCCTAATCCGGCCGCACCGGCATAGCACACTGTTCGCCGGCGACGGTAGTCCACTCTCGCACATACCATCGCCTCACCAACCCATTCAGCACATACGGATCGGCCCGGGCAAACTCCTCAGCCACCGCGACCGAATCGCCTTTGAACAGCAAAACAGCTCCATCCACCGGATTCGCCAAGGCCCCTCCCAGCATCAATTCGCCACGTTCGCTCGCCGCCCAGGCCTTTTGTAAATGAAGTTTTCGTAATTCAGAGCGACGTGCGACATAGTCTTCGCTCACCTCATAGAAGAGCAGATAATGCATGACCTCCCTCTCTGACTTCCTGCGCCTCCATACTAAAACAACTCTGAAACCTGGCGGAAATCGCGTTGAACCGCCAAGATCCGTGTGTTTGCTTCGTCCTCGATCTCAAAACGCTGCTGCGTGCTTGAGCAACGCCGCGCCGCTTAGACCCCAAAGGTCGGCCGACCTCCGTCACTTGACGGAGAAATCAGAAAACAAATAGTGTCTCCACAATTCACTCTGCGCCGGGGCACGAGGCACGGCAGTTGGGCAGTTCACCCCCCCATGGACAGCCCGGCGCGAGCAATCTCTCTAAACGAAAGCAAGACACATCAGGAGGTCTTCCGAATGAGTAAGTCTCTATTTGCGTCGAGGGTTGTTCTGCCTCTTCTTGGCTGCTTCATCGCGACTCCCGTCGCCGTCCTCGATGCTCAGGCCCCGCAGCTACGACCCATGGTCCCCCCAGGCGGATCCGTAATCCTCGAACCTGGTCAGCGCCCCGTCACCCTCCACCCGACCGTGGACGCGATGGAAACTTACCGCCGCTTGAATCCGCGTGCCGGTGCTTCTGGCGCCGCCAGCACCACAAACCAGCTCTACTACCACGGTGGGGTGGGCGGCGTCGGCGTGGAGACCGCGCCCAAGGTCTACCTCGTTCTGTGGGGCTCGCAGTGGACTGGCAAGGATCCCAGCGGAGAATCCCAGATCCTCCAAAACTTCTACACGGGGGTGGGTGGCAGTTCCTGGAATAACAGCGTCACCCAGTACTGCCAGGGAGTCAGCAGCGGAACCTACTTCTGCACCAGCGGCACCCACGCAGGAAACCCATCCGGAATGCTCGCAGGCGTTTGGTCTGATACCTCGACCACCGCGCCCCGGCGCCCCAGCCAGTCGCAGATTGCCGCGGAGGCCACACGCGCGGCTTCGCACTTCGGCAACACCTCCGCCTCCAGCAATCAGAGCATTCAATACGTGATCGCCTCACCGCACGGAGTGACGCCCTCCGGGTTCGGCTCGCAGTATTGCGCCTGGCACAGCTCAACCAGTTCGTCCTACGGCAACATTGCCTATACCAACCTTCCCTATATGACTGACGCGGGCGCAAGCTGCGGCGCCAATTTCAACGGCCTCGGCCCCAATGCCGGAATCACCATCGTGGGCGGCCATGAGATGGCCGAAAGCGAAACCGACCAGTTCCCGAATGGCGGCTGGCTCGACTCCAGCGGCGAGGAAAACGGCGACAAATGCGCATGGATCTCCTCCGGCCAGGGCGCCTCCGCGAGGGTCACCTTCCCCAACGGCAGCGCTTTCCCCGTCCAGTCGCTGTGGAGCAACGCCTTCAACAGCCAGACCGGCGGCTGCGTACTTTCCTACTAAACCACGCACCTCTGCAGACTCCACAAAAACGCCGGAGCCATCAGCTCCGGCGTTTTCGTTAGCACTTTGCATTGCGTTTCCTTCTGTCGCTCCCGCACTCCGCCACCCTTTGTCATCCTTGTATCTCTGAATAAGCGGCAGTTTCGATGAGACTGTCGTAGTGGGGGAGCCGAGACATCGGCTCCCGCGCGGGCGAACGGCTCCCGTTCATGCTGCGGTCTTAGCGACCGACGCTCAGCCCAGGGGCCGCTGCCCAAGTCACGCACGACCGAACAGTCGCAAGACACTTCAGTCGCACATACAAGGCAGGTTACCGTGACACGGATCATTGGTGGAGTGGATATCGCATCATCGTCTCTGGCCGCGCGCATCGGAGAGGATGGCGCCGCCGCAACCTTCCCCAACACCGCAGAGGGCATTGCCGCTCTGGCCGCGTTCTGTGCACCTCATCCTGTGGAACTGGTTGCCATGGAAGCGACCGGCGGCTATGAGCAGCAAGCCTTTGCAAAGTTGTCCGAGCACGGCCTGCCGGTAGCCGTACTCAACCCTCGCGCGGTGCGCCAGTTCGCCCAGAGTATGGGCTGGCTGGAGAAGACCGATGCCATCGACGCCGGCATGATCGCCTGGTACGCCGCAACCAGGAACTCCCGGCCAGCATGCCTGGCCCCACAAACCCAGCTCGAGCTGCGCGCCCGCGTTACGCGCCTGCGCCAGCTCACCGAGGCGCGCACCGTCCAGAAGAACCGTCAGCGTCTGGTCACCAACCACGCTGTACGCAAGGGCTTCAGCAAGAGCTCGCCTTCCTGGCTGAGCAAATCGAGGAACTGGAACAGGCCATCGCCACACTCATCGAAGCCGACCCCCTGTGGCGCGAGCTCAACAATCAGGCCTTCCGCACCATCAAAGGCGTGGCGGACCGCACAGTAGCGCGCATCATGGCTGAGATGCCGGAGATCGGCACGCTGTCGAACAAAACCATCTCCAAGCTGGCCGGACTGGCCCCGCTGGCCAACGACTCGGGCAAGCACCAGGGCAAGCGCTCGGTGCGCCGAGGCCGTGCCGCGGTGCGCGGCATCCTGTTCCTGGCCGGCAGCGTCGTGGCTCGCCACGAGCCCGACTTCATCGCCTTCCAGCAGCACCTCCGCGCGGCCGGAAAACCTCCAAAAGGAGTGCGCATCACCGTCGCGGACCAGAGCCCGCCAGGTCCGCCGCCAAAAGCTTCCCGCCTGCGAGCCCACCCAACAGGCAGCAGCCATGGTTTAACGAACACCAACCTCACAGCAGCCGTAGCCGTGGTTGTGGGAAAGCGGAAACGGCACTCTCGTTTTCCGCTTTTCCATCAACCCGCCCCTTGACAATCCAGACAGTCGCTGAGCGAAGCAAAGGACCCGAGATTGCACTTGCATTTGCTTTGCACTTGCTTCTTCTTTTCTGTCTGTCATTCCCGCACAGGGAACCTGCTTCTCACCTGCCGGACGAAGATCACCCCATTGCCTGCAACACCGCATTCGCAAACGTCGTCGTTCCACACGTCCCGCCCACATCCCGCGTCAGGCACTTGCGCTCTTCATACACCGTCTCCAGAGCCTTCTGAATCCTGTCCGCCGCGGCCTCTTCATCCAGATGACGCAGCATCAGAATCGCCGACTGCAGCAGCGCCGTCGGATTGGCAATATCCTTCCCCGCAATATCCGGCGCCGATCCATGAACTGCCTCGAAGATGGCGCAGTCGTGTCCCAGATTCGCTCCCGGCACCAGCCCCAGCCCGCCCACAAACGCCGCACAAAGGTCGCTCACAATATCGCCGTAGAGATTCTCCAGCAGCAGCGTGTCGTACTGATACGGATTCATCACCAGTTGCATGCAAGTGTTATCGATGATGTGCTCGCCGTACTGCACATCATGGAACTCCTCCGCCACTTTGCGCGCACAGCGCAAAAACAGTCCATCGGAGAGCTTCATTATGTTCGCCTTGTGAATTGAATGAATCTTCTTGCGCCGGTGCTTGCGCGCATAGTCGAACGCAAACCGCGCAATGCGCGTCGATCCCTTCTCCGTGATCACCTTGATCGACTCGACCACGCCCGGCACCACCTCGTGCTCCAGGCCGACGTATTCGCCCTCGGTGTTTTCGCGGACGATGATGAGATCGACGCCGGGCCAATGGGATGTGAGCCCCGGCAGCAGCTTGATGGGCCGGAAGTTTGCGAAGAGGTCGAACTTCTTGCGCAGCGTGACGTTGATGCTCTTGAAGCCGCCGCCTATGGGGGTGGTGACAGGCCCCTTGAGCGCCACCTTGTTGCGTTCAATCGAGTCGCAGAGCGCCTGCGGAATGTATTCGCCGAAGATTTCGAAGGCTTCAGCGCCGGCGGCGAACTGCTCCCAATCGAATTTGACGCCGGTAGCTTCAAGAATGCGCACGACAGCCTGCGTGACCTCGGGGCCGATGCCGTCGCCGGGGATGAGGGTGACTTTGTGGGTTTTGGTCTCGGACATAGTGGCTTCTAGCTGCTAGCTCCTAGCTACTAGCCTAAAGCTTCTTGGAGGAAGGGTCGGCGTCGGGATCAAAATCAGGCTCAGGTCTGGGGCGCTGGATGGGTTGCAGATCGGGCTTCGTGCCGCCAAACGCAATCAAGCGCTGAGCAACTCCGCTGCGGATTAGGCATGCGGCAAATGCATCCTTGAGGTCGGGCTCAATTCGACTCCATTCCGCGCGGGGAGCATGCTGGCATCTTTAGACAATTGAACCATGCGCCTCAGTACTCAGCTGCGATTCTCTTTCGATTGATGCTCATCGTCTTTTACTTCTTGGTCTTCTGCCCGGATTCTTTCGATGAGGCGTGAAAGAATAGATTTCCAGCGTCAGCCAATCTTCACCCAGTAGTCGGTCAATTCGCCCGCGATCGTAGCCTTGAAGCCTGTTTCATCGAAGCTCGTGACGACGCCTTCTCCTGGCTCCGCGAAAACAAGCTCGCCCTTATCAACCCTGACTCGCGTACAGTGATTGGCTACCTGTGGCGCGTCTGTGTTGTTACCCGGCGCGTCAACGTTATTCCTCACCCTGTACACGATCCACTCGCAGTACTCGTCGGCGGTCACGGAATACTTGAAGATCATCGCTTGCGACGCGAGAGTGGCGCTGTTCTTTTTCCAAAAGATATTCAAGCTCCCGTGTCCGCGGCGTAGCGTATAGATCCCCTCGACGGTTGGGGACCGCAGTTCGGTGCCGTCCGCATTCACGCGCGTGACGAGCTTGTACGTGCCGTCAATATTCGTGCCGCTGTCTTCGCCGTCTGCTGGGCATCTGCGGTGATGGCAAGAACAGCGACCGCTATACAGATCAGGAGTTTGCATATTTGGTCTTCCTGTTTCTGAAACCCAGTCGATGGCTGGAACAGATGCACTACTTCTTGGCCTTCCCCGCCCGATTCCCCTCCAGCAACCCTTCCAGCTCTTCCTTGAACTCCCGCACATCCTTGAAGTCCCGGTACACGCTGGCGAACCGGATATACGCCACCGTATCCAGCCCCTTGAGGTGATCCATAATCAGCTCGCCAATCTCGCGCGTCGACCGCTCCCGCTCCTGCGCATCCATCACAAACTGCTCGGTCCCATCCACCACCTTCTCCAACTGGCTCGACGACACCGGCCGCTTCTCGCAAGCCCGGAGCAACCCGCTTAGAATCTTCTGCCGGTCGAAGCGCTCGCGCCGCCCATCCTTTTTCACCACCATGTAAGGAATCTCATCAATCCGTTCATAGGTCGTGAAGCGTCGGTTGCAGCGCTCGCACTCCCGCCGCCGACGGATCGAGTCCGCCTCTTTGCTCTCGCGTGAATCGACCACTCGATCCTGCGCAAACCCGCAGTAGGGACATTTCATGCCGAGATCGATTCTAGGGCATCGACTAGCGTTTGCGGAATGAGAGGCTTGCGCCCCCGCGAATGCAATCTGGCGCCATCGAGCCCCGATCAATCCTCCTTCGCCCAGAAAGATCTCGGGCGGCATGTCGATTGACCGATCCCCGCTTCGTCATGAAATTGAGGCCATCAAACGCCTACAATCCCAACACGGAGGTTCTCCCCATGCAATATCTCCTCATGCTCTACTCTGACGAATCCAGATGGAGCGCCATGTCTGCCGAGCAGCAGCAGCAGGGCGTCGCGGCCTACATGGCATATCGCGAGTCGCTCGCGGCCGCCGGCGTTCTGGCCGGATCCAATCGCCTGCGTCCCGCCACCACCGCCACCACCCTCCACGCTGCGAACAACAAGGTGCAGGTCCTCGATGGCCCATTCGTCGATTCCAAGGAGGAACTCGGCGGCTACTTCCTCATCGATGTCCCGGATCTCGACGCAGCCCTCTCCTGGGCTTCGAAGTGCCCAGCTGTCGACCATGGTTCGGTCGAAGTCCGCGCCATCTGGGCCTCCGCCGGAACAGCTAACGCTGCGCCCGTCCCCCAGGAAGCTGTCGCCAGCCGATAGTCGCCATCCTGATCCTCCAGAACACGCCTCCGGGTGGCGTCTTGCGCAACCAGACGCCACCCACTTGACCACCTGACTTATGACTCTCGACACCGCCCGCGCCCACCAGACCGCTGAAGCTGTCGCCCGCACCAGCTACAGCAAGCTCATCGCGTGGCTGGCAGCCCGCTGCGGCAGCGTATCGGCAGCCGAAGACGCCCTCTCCGAAGCCTTCGCCGCGGCCCTCCAGAGCTGGCCTCTCCAGGGCTGCCCGCAAAATCCCGACGCCTGGCTGCTCACCGTCGCCCGCCGCAAGCTCATCGACCTCACCCGCCGACAGCGCCCTGAGGCCGGGTCGGACGAACTCGATACCGTCCCCGCGTCGCTCGACGAAGCCGCCACCTCCCCCCTCCCCGATCGCCGCCTCGGCCTTCTTTTTGCCTGCGCCCACCCCGCCATCCATGCCGCCATCCGCGCCCCGCTCATGCTCCAGGTAGTGCTCGGCCTTGAAGCCGCTCAAATCGCCTCCGCCTTCCTCATGTCGCCTTCCGCAATGAGCCAGCGCCTGGTTCGCGCCAAGACCAAAATCCGTCAGGCAGGAATCCCCTTCCACATTCCCCAGCGTGAGCAGATGCCGGAGCGCCTTGAGGCCGTCCTCGACGCCATCTACACCGCGTTCTCCGAGGGATGGCAAGACCCCGCCGGTTCCGATCCCGCGCGCCGCGAACTCGCCGGCGAAGCCATCTACCTCGGCCACATCGTCGCCGATCTGCTGCCCTCCGAACCCGAAGCCTTCGGCCTCCTCGCCCTCATGCTCTACGCCGAGGCCCGCCGCGCCGCACGCCGCAACGCCTCCGGCGAATTCGTTCCGCTGCAGCAGCAAAACACCTCCTTATGGGACGCCAGCCTCAATTCCAAAGCCGAAGCCTCCCTCCTCCATGCCAGCCGCTTCGGCCGCATCGGCCGCTTTCAGCTCGAGGCTGCCATCCAGTCGGCCCATGTCGAGCGCCATCGCACTGGCATCACCAACTGGCCCGCCATCCTCACCCTCTACAACGCGCTCTTCGCCCTCACCAGCTCGCCCGTAGTTGCCCTCAATCGCGCCCTCGCCCTCGCTGAAGTGGACGGCCCGCACCCCGCCCTCCTCACCCTCGATGAACTCGCCGCCGACACTCGCCTGCTTGATTACCAGCCCTACTGGGCCGCCCGCGCTGACCTCCTCAACCGCGCCCGCCAGCCCGCCCAGGCCGATCTCGCCTACCAGCGCGCCATCGGCCTCGAACGCGACCCCGCCGTCCGCCACTTCCTCCAGCGACGCCGCGACGCCGCACACTAAAGCGGCATGAGAAAGCGCCAAAACCAGCGGGAATGCACCATTTCGTGCAACAGCCTCCCGGCGCCGGGCGGTATGATGGAACTGTCGTTCTGATTTAGTCTCATGGGTCAGGCGCAAGCCTTAATGCATGCAGCTCCTGAATCGTCCAGGTGCGCGAGCCGCAGCCCCCTGCTCGCCGAGGTTAGAGCATTTTCAGAGTTCACCTATCCCGTCCAGACGGGAGCCGTGTTCTTGAAAAAGCGCCACCTCAGATTCATGGCGCGGGGCACAGCGCCCACAGGGCGCCGTAGTTGGTCTCCCATCGCCCATAGCAGGTCTACCATGGTCGGTTCCAAAAAGTTGCTGCCTCAATCTCGCCGAAGGAGAGTGCACTTTGAAAAAGCTTTCTCGTATTTTTGTTCCGGTTTTGCTTCTCGTCGCCCTGGTTGCGGTCGCCGGTTGTAAGAAAAAGGAGAAGCCGCTGCCGCCCCCCGCTGAGGCTCCCCCAGCGGCCCCGGCACCCACCGCACAGCTCACCGCCACGCCCTCCAGCATCTCGGCCGGTGATCAGGTACAGCTCACCTGGAAAACCACGGACGCCACCACCGTCACCATCGACGGCATCGGCGACGTGCCTACCTCCGGCGTGAAGACCGTTACGCCCGCCACCTCCACCAGCTATCACCTGGTGGCCCGCGGTGAGGGCGGCACCGCAGACGCCACAGCCCGCGTCACCGTGGAGCAGAAGCCCGCCGTGGCGGTCCCCAGCAACACCATGAGCGAAGAAGAAGAATTCCGCGCCAACGTGCACGACATCTTCTTCGACTACGACACCGCCGACATTCGCGGCGATGCGCAGAGCATCCTTTCGCAGGATGCGGCCTACCTGAACAGCCATCCCAACGTGAAGGTGGTCGTCGGCGGCTACTGCGACGAGCGAGGCTCCAATGAGTACAACCTCGCCCTCGGCCAGAACCGTGCCGAAGCCGCCCGCAACGCCCTGGTCAACGCCGGCGTGGCCGCGACCCGCCTGCGCGTCATCAGCTACGGCAAGGAGAAGCCCTTCTGCAGCGACTCCACCGAAGAGTGCTGGCAGCAAAACCGCCGCGCTGGCTTCACGCTCGACCGCTAAAGCGGGGTCCCCGGCAATCCACCCGGCTGTCGGAATGCCTGATGGTCCACGCCCGTTTCCGCGGGCGTGGACCCTGTATTCTTGGGTTATGCCCGCCTCTGTCGCCGCAACTGGCAGCCAGTATCCACCCCGGGCCGTCAGCTTCAACAGGTGATCTCATGAAGAACCTACGCAGTCCCCGTCTCCTCGCCGCCGCCCTTCTCGCCACCATCGTGCTGCTCGCTCCGGCGCGTGCTCACGCCGTTTCCAAAGAGATTGTGGAGCTCCAGACGCAGGTGCAACAGTTGCTCGACATGATGCAGCGGCTGCAATCCACCATGGATACGCGCTTCGGCGTCATCCAGCACCTGGTGGAGCAGACGGCCGACAGCACCAACCGCATGTCCGCAGCCGTCAGCGACCTGCAGCAGAAGATCGCCGCGCAGAATGAAGCGCTGGGTGGAAAAGTCGATTCCGCTTCCGGGCAGGTGCAATCGCTCAATGATTCGATGGATGAGCTCAAATCCCGCGCCAACAAGCTGCAGGAATCACTGAATGCATTGCAGACCCAGATGCAGAACACCCAGGCTCCTCCTGCCGGTCAATCCCCTCAGGGAGGTCCCGGCCAGGCTCCGGGACCGCAAGGTTCGCCGAGCCCAGGCGGCGGCCAGACGGCAAACATGGCGCCGCCTTTGCAGGACACGTTCCAGGCTGGCGTGCGCGACTTTAACAGCGCCAAATACAACGTCGCCCAAGGCGAGTTTCAGGACATCATCCAGTACTATCCAAACGATGACCTCGCCGGACAGGCGCAGTTCTACCTCGGTGAAATCGCCTATCGCCAGCAGGACTACAACAACGCGGTCAAGGCCTATAACTCCGTTCTCGAGAGCTTCCCCACCAGCAGCAAGGCGCCCGCGGCGCAGCTCCACAAGGGACTGTCGCTGCTCGCCATGAACAAGCGCAATCCCGGCATTGAAGAGCTGCGCTCTCTCATCCGCAAGCACCCCCAGACTCCTGAGGCCGCACAGGCCCGCACCAAGCTGAACGGCATGGGCGTCCGCATCACGGCCTCCGCGCCTGCGCCCCGCTAGACCCTTATCAAATCCGCAGGCCGAATCCCCGCCGCCTGCCCCTCCAAGTTTTCATGCCGCCCCTCGCCCGCGCAGTTTATCCTCCAGTGGAGTTCAGTCCACCCCTTGCGCCCCTTCCCGGCCTGGCGCGGATTGAACCGGTTGAATCGGGAGGATGAATGAATCAGCAAAACTCAAGCAAAGTACTCGGCGTCTCGCTCGAACAGGCGCGCGCGGTCATTCGCGCCGGCCAAACGAAGGCCGAGGAAATCGGCGTGCCCATGAACATTGCCGTGGTCGACGCGGGCGCTAACCTCGTCGCCTTCGAGCGCATGGAAGGTGCGTGGATCGGCAGCATCGACATCTCCATGAACAAGGCGTTCACGTCGCGCGCATTCGACATCACCACCAAAGATCTCGCCGCAAATTCGCAGAGCGGCGATCAGTTCTTCGGCATTCATGTTTCCAATCACGGCCGCATCATGATCTTCGCCGGCGGCATTCCGCTCAAGCGCAATGGTGAAGTCGTAGGTGCCGTCGGCGTCAGCGGCAGTTCGGGGGAGAACGACCACGCAGTCGCAGAAACCGCCGCGGCAGCATTCAACTAAGCCCTGACCAGCACACAGCGAAACAAAGCCCCGCATCACTGCACCCGCATCGCTGCGGGGCTTTTTGTTCTACTCCCCATTCCCTGCTTCCTGCTCTACTACTGCAGGCTCGCCATCAACTGCTCCAGAGCAGACTTCGGCGGCCGTGTTACCGATTCCGAAAGCTGCCCCAGTGGCTCGTCCACCACATTCAGCAGATCCATGAACGAGGGCTTCTGCGTGTCGATGTAGAACACGCCGGTCAGCACTTCCTGACTCGCCTGCGCCTCCATCAGCGTGCGCACAGCGTTGGCCTTGTCCGTCGGGTCGTAGTCATCCTTCAACTTGCGAAGCCGGAGACTTGATCCGTCGTGCATCTCCACGTCGTACACCTGGCCGGAGTCGTAATCAACCTCGATGTCTTCAAAGCTGGCCACAAAGCCAATCTCGGCCACCGGCTCATCGTGATCCTGCATGAACTTGTAGCTCTTCGTTGAACCCTCGTGATCGTTGAACGTCACGCAGGGGCTGATCACGTCCAGCATCACCGTGCCCTTGTGCGCAATCGCCGCCTTCAGCATCGCCAGCAACTGCTTCTTGTCGCCGCTGAAAGAACGCCCCACAAAGGTAGCGCCAAGCTGGATGGCCAGAGCGCAGGTGTCGATCGGAGGCAGATCGTTGATCACGCCCGTCTTCAGCTTCGAACCCAGGTCGGCCGTCGCCGAGAACTGGCCCTTCGTCAGCCCATACACGCCGTTGTTCTCAATGATGTAAATCATCGGCAGATTGCGGCGCAGAAGGTGCACAAACTGGCCCATGCCGATCGAAGCCGTGTCGCCGTCGCCGGAGACGCCAATCGTCGTCATGGTGTGGTTGGCGAGAATGGCGCCCGTCGAGACCGAGGGCATGCGACCGTGCACACTGTTGAAGCTGTGCGCGCGGCTCATGAAGTATGCCGGGCTCTTCGACGAGCAGCCGATGCCGCTCATCTTCATCACCCGTTCGGGCTCCACGCCCATCTCGTACATGGCGTCGATGATGCGCTCGGAGATGGCGTTGTGGCCGCAGCCGGCGCACAACGTCGACTTGCCGCCGCGATACTCGATGACGGGAAGACCGATGCGATTGACTTTAGGTGTGGGAGTTGCTGTGGCCATGATTTAGAGGCCCTCCTTCGTGGCAAACTCTTCCGTGATGCTGCGCGCATCCAGCGGCAGGCCGCCGTAGTACAAAATCGACCGCAGCTTGACTACCTGCTCGGCGGGAAGATCCAGCTTCAGAAGGCTCTGCATCTGCGCATCGCGGTTCTGCTCGACCACGTACACGCGCTCGTGCGAGGCCACGAAATCGTGGATCTCATGCGCAAACGGATAAGCCCGCACACGCAGATAATCCACATCCGTCTTGTACTCGTTCTTGATCTGGTCCATGCTCTCGAGCACCGCGTAGTTTGAGCTGCCGTAAGCGATCAAACCCACCTTCGACGTGCCGTTCTTCACAATCTGCGGAGCCGGAACCAGCTTGCGCGCGCTCTCAAACTTCCGCACCAGGCGATCGACTATGTATTGATACTCGTCGGGCTTCTCCGTGTAGCCGGCGTTCGCGTTATGACCGGATCCGCGCGTAAAGTACGCCGCCTTGGGGTGCATCGTTCCGGGCAGCGTACGCCAGCCGACGGCATCGCCGTCCACATCCTTGTAGCGCGCGAATCCGCCCGCCTTCTCCAGGTCTTCCTTGCTAAGAACCTTGCCGCGATCCAGAGGCTTCTCCGGATAGGCGAACTGATCGCTCATCCAGTTGTTCATGCCCAGGTCCAGATCGGTCAGCACAAAAATCGGCGTCTGCAGCCGCTCCGCCAGGTCGAATGCCTCGCCGCCCATCTCAAAGCACTCCATCACCGAGCCCGGGAACAGCAGAATGTGCTTGGTATCGCCGTGCGAGAGAAACGCCGTCGACAGCACATCGCCCTGCTGCGTGCGCGTCGGCATGCCCGTCGAGGGACCTGTGCGCTGTACGTCGAAGATCACGCCAGGAATCTCGGCGTAGTAGCCCAGGCCCGTGAACTCCGCCATCAGCGAAATGCCCGGGCCCGAAGTCGACGTCATTGACCGTGCGCCCGCCCAGCCCGCGCCCAGCACCATGCCGATTGCCGCCAGTTCGTCTTCAGCCTGCACCACCGCAAACGTCGCCTTGCCATCCTCGTTCACGCGATACTTCTTCAGCAGGTCCGTCGCCGCTTCCACCAGCGAAGTAGACGGCGTGATGGGATACCACGCAATCACCGTGACACCCGCGAACACCGCGCCCATGCCGCACGCCGCGTTGCCGTCAATGATGATCTTCCCCGCGGTCTGGTTCATGTGCTCGATCACGAAAGGATCCTGCTTCACCAGCTTCTCAGCCGCGAAATCCCGCCCGGCCTTCACCGCGCCAAAATTGAGATCGAACACCTTCTGCTTCTTGGCGAACTGCTTCTTGACGGCCCCCTCGACGATCCCAATGTCAATCGACAGCAGTTGCGCCACAACTCCCACATACACCATGTTCTTGACCAGCTTGCGCAACTTGGCCTCAGTGCACACCGCGGCCGTGATCTTGTCGAACGGAACCGGATAGCAGATCACGTCGTCGCGATACTGCCTCAAGTTGAGGTTCTCCTCGTAGATCGCCACCGCTCCCGCCGGCAGACCAAGGATGTCGTCCTTCGCCGTCTCAGCGTTCAATGCCACCAGGATCTCGGTGTCGCGCTTGCGCGCCACATACCCGTCTTTGCTGGCGCGGATCGTATACCAGGTGGGAAGTCCGGCAATGTTCGACGGGAAGAGGTTCTTGCCGCTTACAGGAACTCCCATTCCGAAGATGCTCTTCAGCAGGACGCTATTGGCGGATTGCGAGCCGGACCCGTTCACCGTTGCTACGTTGATGCTGAAATCGTTGACTACGCGCTGGCGCGCGTCTGTGCGGCCCTGTTCTTGACCCAGGACCAGGTCTCCAGTCGCCATTTGGCCGGGATTCCCTTCCGATAGAATTCGTTGCGGAGGTACGCTTACGCACCTACCTGAGCTGATGGTTCCTGAAACCGAAACACTCAAATCGACGCCACCACCGGGCTGCGGCGACCTGGCTTAAAACCCAGGAGAACACTTTGGCTCAGGAATCCCGTAAGCTCCTTTGTGATTATAGTCACTTGAAACCTGCATCGTCGTGACCGGCACCAAAAGGCTTAAGACCTCGCAGTTCACATTGTAAGATAACGTACCGCAAATTACCGCGACAGTGCGAACTACAAACCGTGACCCGACGCCATCCGGCTCGCCTTGCTCCACCGGTGCAGCAGGCTGGTAGAGATCACCACCAGCGCGACCGTCAACCCGATCCACAGCCCGAACACCCCGCGCTTCATCCAGAAACACAGCACAAATCCCAGTGGCAGCCCGATCGCCCAGTATCCGATCAAGTTCGCAATCATCGGAACACGCGTCTCGCCCAGCCCCCGCAGAGCGCCGGTTGACACCGTCTGGATCCCATCAAATATCTGGAACGCCGCCGCAATCAGCAGCAGAGTCGGGCCCACCGCCATCACCCGCGGATCGGTGGTATACACCGCAATCAGCGGCCGCGGCACCGCGAACAGCACCACCCCCGCCAGAAACATGAAGCCCGTTCCCAGCCCCAGCGCCATCCATCCGGCCCGCCTTGCCCTCGGCGCGTTCCCTGCGCCGATCGCGTGGCCCACGCCCACAGCCGCCGCCGCACTCACCCCCAGCGGAACCATATACGTGAGGCTGGCATAGCTCAGCGCGATTGTGTGCGTAGCCAGTTCCACAGGCGTCAGGAACCCTGCCGAAAATGTTGCCAGATTCCACGCCCCCACCTCCGCCACAATCTGACCCGCCGCCGGGGCCCCCAGCCGCACCATCTGCTTGATCTTCAGCAGGCTTGGCTTTGCCCAGCCCGCAAACAGCGGATGCCCCCGGCTGCGCTCATACCGCCACGCAAAACCGATCAGCGCCGCCGCCATGCCGACACGGGCGATCACCGTCGACAGAGCCGACCCGCGCACCCCCATCGCCGGCGCACCCAACCGTCCATAAATCAGCACCCAGTTGCCGAACCAGTTCAGCAGGTTCGCCATCACAAAGGTGACCGTAACCACCCTCACCTGCCCAACCCCCTGCAGATACCGCCTTGCCGCCCCGTACAGCAGCAGCGGCAGTGTGCCCCAGATCAGCACCCGCAGATAATCGCCCGCCGGCCCGGCCACCGCGGGATCAATCCCTACATGCCTGAACACCAGGCTGGCCGCGGACAGCAGCAGCATCAGCGGCGGGCTCACAATGCAGACCAGATATACGCCCTGCGCCAGCCAGTGATGGCAGGCGTCGTGATCATTGCGCCCGTAGGCATGTGACACCAGCGTGTCCAGCCCCAGCAGCAGCCCAATCCCGAACAGCGAAGGCACATAATAAACGGCATTGCCCACCGCCACCGCACCAATGGCCTCCGGCCCAAGCCGGCCCACCATGATGGTGTCCACAATGCCCTGCAGCATCCATCCCAGTTCGCTCAGCACCACGGGAACCGCCAGCGCCGTCATGGCGCGCAGTTCCCTTCTCCACTCGGCCTGTGCTGTCGCCTGCGTCACTTTTTAACTCTACAGGGGACACACCGGGCACAAAAGTGAGTCACACTCTAGGAATGAAGCGCATCACCCTCTCGGCCGACGCAGAACAGATCGACACCGCGCGAGCCATCGCACGCGCCCAGGGGAGAACCCTCAACGACGCATTTCGAGAGTGGCTGGTGGAACTCACATCCACCTCGCCCATGGCGAGCGAAGAGGGCCAATCGGTGGATTACGACGCACTCATGAAGACCCTGCGTCACACCCATCCGGAACAGCCCCGTCATCGATCTCAAAAGTAACGCCTAGCTCGCAGCCATCGCCGGCGATTCGAACGCAGCCACAGCCTTGTTCTCGTCGTCGTACACGTCAAACACCGTGTACAGCTTCGTAATTTGCATCAGGTCATGAACGCGCTTGGTCAGATTGAGTAGCTTCAACTGCCCTTCACGGTTCTTCACCGATGTATAAGCCGCCGTAAGCTCGCCCAGCCCGGCGCTGTCGATATAGCTGACTCCCCCCAGGTTCAGCAGGATCTTGCGCGATCCCTGCCCCAGAGCATCGCGAATCTCATCCCGGATGCCCGCACATGCCTCCCCCATCGTCAAACGGCCAGTGAGGTCAATCAGCATCACGCCCTTCACTTCCCGCGTGCGCATCTTCAGGTCCATAAGTGCTCTCCTTCGCGCTCAGAACGTGCCTCCGGGCTCGATCCAATCCCGGTGTTATGAACTCTACCGCTCTTTAAGAGCATTTCGGAATAGATTTTTCGGTTATATGCAGACGCTGCGGACGCGCCCGCAAGCCTCCTATTCGCAACCCGCCGCGGCCAGCCTCTGCAGATCGCGAATCAGCCCGTTCGCCGCCTCCCGCGAGCTGACCGGCGCCAGAATCTCCTTCGCCAGTCCATCGAAAGTGATGGAATTGTTCAGCACAATCTGCTCATGCAAGCTCGACTGGGCCGATCGCACCCGCAGCCATGTGAAGCTGCACGCAGCGTTCTGTTCGCACTCGGTATGCATGGCGCGGCCAAGCTGCCTGGGCCGCCCATCCATTACATCCAGGGCCGCCGCAATCTCCCGCGTCAACCGGAAGCGGATCGCATACTCCGTCTTGTCCTGCATGTTTCCCGTGGGCGCACCCTCGATGGTGCCGGAATAGAGATCGTCTATCTCCACCCGAGCCTCCACCTCGCACCCGTTCACGCGCACATCGCGCAACACTCCGTACACTGACCCGTGCAGCTCCACATCCCGCTTGTGCTTGTCCCTGTATTTCTGTCTATAGAAGAGATACGTGCCGCGCCTGGCTTCCTCCCCCCCATCCGCAAGCAGCGCCCGCAGCGGTTCGCGCAGCGGCGGCGCAAACTGCGGCGGCGCAAGCGCCACCCGGCCTGCCGCCACAAGGCACCCCAATAAGATTGCCTGAAGCCGCACCCGAAACCGTACCACAACCGTCATCGCATCTCCCGCCTCAAGCATCCGGCCATCCGTTGACTTGGACGCGCCCCCTGCGCTACCGTGAGGGCTCAGCGCGAAGGGCGCATCCAGTCCGCGGAAAGGGCCGTGCCCACCTTATAGCAAGTCAACACAGCGAATCTTCTTTCCCGCCCAAGCATGCGGACCCAGGGGCGACATCGAAAGGAGCTTCGTATGCCTGAAAAACAACTCCCCGCCCACCCCAGTCTCGAGCAGTATAAAAAGCAGGCCAAAGACCTCGCGCGCGCCTGCCGCCTCAACGACAGCGACGCCCTGGCGCGCCTCCGCCTCCATCATCCCAAACCTCCCGAGAGCCGCGTGGCTCTTGCCGATGCGCAGCTGGTCCTCGCCCGCGAGCATGGCTTCGACACCTGGCCGAAATTCGCCGCCGAGATCGGGCGCGTGCGCATCGCAACTGCCATCGCCGATCTCGCCGATCCCGTTGATGCTTTCCTGCGCGCCGCGCTGGTCCCGCGCGACGGCTCCTCACACTCTGAGGGCGCGCTGGATGAAGCCAACGCGATTCTCACCCGCTATCCGCAGGTTGCTGGCGCAAACATCTACACCGCCGCCGCCCTTGCGGACGAAGCCGCTGTCCGCGCCTTTCTCGCCCGCGATCCCACCCTCGCATCGACAACCGGCGGCCCCTACAACTGGGACCCGCTCTGCCACATTTGCTTCTCGCGCTATCTGCGCCTTGATGCATCACGCTCCGATGCCTTCGGCCGCGCTGCCCAGGCACTTCTCGACGCCGGCGCCAACCCCAACACCGGCTGGTATGAAAAGCCGTGGAGAACCGGCGATCCTGAGGTCTGGGAATCCGCCCTCTACGGCGCCGCCGGCGCGGCGCATCACGCGGGCGTCACGCAGTTATTGCTCGATCGCGGCGCGGATCCCAACGACGGCGAAACTCCTTACCACGTGCCGGAGAGCTACGACAACACCGTCCTCGAGCTCCTGCTCAAGAGCGGCAGAGTCGATGAAAAAGGAAAGGCGTGGATCCTCGCCCGCAAGGCCGACTGGCACGACTACGACGGCATGCTGCTCGCGCTCGACCACGACTGCAATCCCAACTTCATCCCCCACTGGGGAACCAGTGCGCTCCAGCATTCGGTCTTGCGTGACAACCGCATTCAGATCATCCAGCTTCTGCTCGATCGCGGCGCCGACCCCCTCCTTCCCAACAAGAAAGACGGCAGCAACGCCGCACAGCTAGCGGCTCGCCGCGGCCGTGGAGATGTGCTCCGGTTGCTGGCCGAGCGCGGCATTGATCCTGGACTGCGCGGCTTTCACGCTCTCGCCGCCGCATGCGCCCTCGGCGACCTCTCGCGAGCCCAGGAGTTGCTGCGGACCGACCCCGATGCGCGCTCCTGGTTTGCCGTGCACCGCGGCGATCTGCTCGGTGCCTTCGCCGCGGTGGGCAACACAGAGGGCGTTCGCTGCCTCCTGGACGCCGGCGCGCCCCCCGATGCCCTCTATTCCGGAGACGCGTACTTCGGCACACCCGGAAACTCCACTGCTCTCCACGTAGCTGCCTGGCACGGCAATTCGGACACCATGCGTCTCCTCATCGATCGCGGAACTCCCTTGAATGCGCTCGACGGCACTAGTTGCACCGCCCTGCAGCTTGCCGTCCGCGCCTGCACCAGCTCCCACTGGAAAAACCGCCGCAGCCCCGATTGGATCGAGCCCCTCCTCGCCGCCGGCGCCTCGACCGAAGGAATCGAAGTGCCCACCGGCTACACCGCGGCCGATGAACTCATTCGCCGCCACGCCACACATTTCTAGCCAGGTGCTTCGTGTCAGGGCACGACTGAAACAGCAATTGAAAACACGCAACTTACTGATTCTGCAATGTCCCAAATGCCAAGAAGTCCACAAATCCCAGGTCGTTAGCACAAATTAGCACAATTCACTCACAGAACAGAGGTCTCAATGTAAGGGAACGAGCGGCCTTCTTGGGAACAACTGTACGAAACTTCCCAATCGCCCACGATAGGGCCAAGACCTCTTGGTCCACCGTTCGTGAGTCAACAGGCTTTGGTAAGCTCTGGCTGAGTAATCCTTATGGGAAGGCGCAGCAGGATAATCGTGATCCTCTTGACCGTCATAGTGGCGGCAGCCGCAGGTTTCGCTTATTTCGTTTGGCGAGGCTTGAATGAAGCGGCTCATTTGGAGCCGGGAATGGTCACGCTTCACCTTCCATCGGGAGCTACCGCGTACGTCCGGCGACAGTCGCTATTCCGTAAGCCAGCCGAGGTCTACTTGTCTGCGTCTGGAGACTTCTGTGCACCGTACGATCGATCACATGACTTCAAGCTGCCCGACGTCATTCACGGGGGAACTGAATCCCCATTGCTGGTTTCTTATCAGGGCAACACGATCATTTTGCACGGTCCTAAGCAGATTCTGCGGCCGGGACACGCCCCGCCGAGTTCCTTCAATGTCATTTACGAGGAACTGACGCCCGAGGTGTACTCGGCTTACGTGGGATCGGACCAGCAATCCCAAAAGCTCCCCGAAGGCTGGGTGCGCGTTGAGGTCCCATTCGGCCACAATACTTGCGCCTTGTAGTCACGTTTGCGGCTATCCTTGCGTTGCTGTCCTATCACCGCCTATTGGGAAATCTCGGCTGAACCAAACCTGTTCAACACGATTCATGCGAGCACCCATAGCACAGAATCAGTACAAGAATTTCCGAGCATTCTGTCTCCCCATGAATCTGAAGGAGTTCTGGACACCGCTTTGTGTCAGGGCACGACTTTAAGCCGTGCCCTGACACTTCATGCCTACCCAACACTTTCAGTCGATTGTGGCTGTATAGCTTCCGACTGGATGCCGGATTGAGGATCGCTAGAAAGGCCGGTCCGTCCACAATTCCTTGTCCGCGATGGTCTTCACCGGATAGAGCTTGCCTTGAAGCAGCTGCTCAACCTTGGGCTGGTTTGCATCCTGCGCGAAGATCCACTTCCGCTCGCCCGTGCCCCACATCTGCAGGACTTGCGTATCATCAAGGAAGATCTTTGGCGCGTCGGGCCAGCACGATCCCCACACCAGCGAAGAGCCCTCACCCTGCGGCGAGCACGGCGGCATCACCACGTAGGCGGGCTTGTGCAGGAAATCATGCGTGTAGAACACCACAGAGGATGCGTCGGATTGATCGCCGTAAATAATGAAGGAGTCCGCGGGCGTGCCCTTTGCCTCAATCACATCCGCAACCTGCTTTGAGCTCAGCATGGGATCGAAGCGGGCAAACGCGAGATGGGCAGCGACAAGGAAGACGGCGCTCGTGACGGCCAAGGCGGTGGTCGCGGCCACATGATTGCGCCGGAGCCGCAGGATCAAGCTCACGGCTGGGCCCACCAGCAGCGTCACTGCGGCAAGCACAGCCGGCAGGCGTAGCGCCGCGAACGACGGTCCTGTGAGATCGAAAAAGTGCGACATGGACAGCGTGTAGTTGCCCACGTCGCGATGCGCCAGCAGTGTGCCGATGTCGGGCACAAAGGGCAGACTGCGCGATTCCCACAATCCCCACGCCAGCCCCGCCGCAGCTGCCACGCCCGCTAGGGCAAATACCGTCTGCGCGCCGGTGAGCCAGCGGGTGCTCAGCAGCGGCTTGCCATCGGCGGCTCCGCGCTGCTTTTCGGTTTCAGATGCGATGCCTGCGATCAGGATCAGCAGCGCCGGCCACGCGGGAAAGGTGTAGTACTCCTGGTTGGTTGAAAGCGAGAAAAACAGCAGTATAAAAGCCGAGTAGATGCCGAGGAGCCACGCCGTGCGCACCCGGAACTTCAGCCTCGCGACATAGCTGGCCACGTCTTCGCGGGCTGCATAATCGAGGTAGAAGTCAACCGTCTGGCCTGCATCGCGGCGCAGATGCTGCATCCAGTTGTGGCGCGTGCGCCAAGCCACGACGACGAGTGCCGGGAGAAACAGGCTCCACGGAAACAGCCATACCAGGTGTGCGAGCCAGTACCAGATGACCGGCATGCGGTTGTAGTCATGCGGAAACCGCGTGCCCAGAAAGCGGAACACGTGCTCATTGAGGAAGTAGAAGTACCAGAAGCCGTGCACATTGCCGGGGGCGGGGTGATTGCCCACGGGGTGTCCCTGATCCGGGTTGGCTAGGCCTGCGAGCACATGCCACGGGGCGGCGATGAGGAGGAACAACAGCGCGCCCGTGAACGGCTTCAGATCGCGCCAGCGCCGCCACAGTCCGCTCATCAGCAAGAGCGGCACGGCCGCGGCCACAAAGAACACCGGCGCAATCAGGCCCTTGGTCAGTGTGGCCAGCGCCAGCGCAGCCCACATGCCGTAGAAGCGCATCGGCCGATGGCTCTCAAATCCTCTGATGAAGCTGTACAGCGCAAACATCAACAGGAATGACAGCAGCGCCTCGGGAATTGAAAATCGCGTGAAGAGAAAAATTCCGATGGACGTGAGTACGCCCAGAGCAGCATAGTAGCCGGCGCGCTTGCCCCACGCGCGGCCTGCCCACAACCATGCCAGCCACGCGCAGCCCAGAACCGCAATCGCGTTCGAGAGATGTGCTGCAAACACGTTCTGCCCAAAGACCTTGAAGAAGCCCGCGGCCAGCCAGTAGGGCAGCGGAGGCTTCTCGAGGTAGCGCACACCGTTCACATAGAGCGTGACCAGGTTTCCGGTCTCGGCCATGTGCTGCGCGGCCTGCGCATGTGAAGCATCCACATCATCAAGCAGGGGCGGCGTAAACAGAGAGGCAAACTGAACAGAAAGGAAGATAAGAGCCAGCAGGACCCATGCGGCAACGGGGGAATTGCCGATACTCGCACGCATTTGCGTATCAGAAACTCTATTCATTCTTCCGGTTTCCAGCATGTATCAGGATATCAGCCGCGTGGGACGCCGTTTCGCAGTAAAAGACGCTCAGCGCCGCGGCAGCATGAAAACTGCGTGAAACGGAATGGTACGTTGATCCTGGAACGCAGCCGCTCCTTATCGCGTATCAGGCGCCATGCGGATCCGCCGCAGCATCGCCGCGCTTCTGGTCGCGATCGTTTCGATGTGGCTGTTCCTCTGCGTGCTCATCGGCGTCGTAGCAACCACTCCGAGGAGATCAATCGGAGCAATCCGGCCGTTGCCCTCTGGGAGCCAGCCAACGCCGATCACTGCGGGGCCTCCTCCGCTGACCCCGCTGGTTACGAGGCACACGTACTCGGATGGTTCGCGGCACACGACGTCAGGTGAGCGCCCTGTCGTGTATGTTGACCTGATAAGAGCTTCGTGAGGAGCATCCGGCCGCATGCCTGTCTTTGCCGCTATCGATGTAGGTTCCAACTCCTGCCGTCTTAAAATTGCCCGCGTCGTCGCCCACCGTCTAAAAACCCTTCATGAAGACCGCGAGGTCACGCGCCTCGGCGCCAGCGTCTTCGAGTCAGGACTGGTCTCACCGGAAGCCATGGCCGCCACGCTGCGCGCACTCAAGCGATTTCAGCGCGCGGTGCAGACCCATGCCGTGGACCGGCTTCGAATTGTGGCCACCAGCGCCATGCGCGATGCCCGCAACGCAGCCGCCTTTCAGGGGTGGATCAAGGCGGAAACCGGCTGGAATCTCGAAATCATCTCCGGTCTGGAAGAAGGCCGGCTCATTCATCACGGTGTGATGGCCGGCGAAACCGCCGCGCATGGCCGGGTGCTGCTCATCGACCTGGGCGGCGGCAGTTGCGAGATCACGCTGAGCGATCACAAGCGCATCCGGGAGACCATCAGCCTCCCTCTGGGCGCCGTGCGCCTGAGCCAGGAGTTCCTCTGCGCCGATCCCCCTGCCGCCGAAGGCCTCCGCCAGATGCGCCAGCTTATTGCCCGCGAGCTACGCCGCGCGCACCGCCGCATTCACGCCGACGATATCGACCACGTGATTGCCACCTCCGGCACCGCCGCTGCGCTGGCCGACGCCTGCGCCGCATTGGCCACGCAAGCCAGGCCGGCACGCAAAATGGTGGGCAAGCAGGGCCGCGGCATGGCTCAGGCCATCGCGCGCGCGGGAGTGGCCGCAGGTATCGCGCCCACGGCTCTGGTACGCAAGCTCGCCGCGCGTATGGAGAAGTTGCCGCTGCCGGATCGCGAGGCCATTCCCGGCATCGGCCCACGTCGCGCGGAAATCATCATCGCCGGCGCACACGTGTTCTCAGAGATACTGGAAAGCTTTTCCCTGCCCGGCTTCCGCTACTCGCCCTTCGGATTGCGCGACGGACCGCTGGCCCAGATGCTGGCGGAAACCGATACCCGCGCCAGCGGTCATCGCGAGTTTGAAAAGGAACGCTGGGAATCCGTTCTCGCCACCGCCCGCCGTTACGGTGTCGAGGTACGATCGCCAGACCCCGTACGCGAGCACGCTGTTCAGCTCTTTCGCGAGTTGCGCGGCTTGCACAAACTCCCCGACGAATATGAAAACTGGCTGGCCGCCGCGGCCGTGCTGCGCGACACCGGCAAATTCATCAACCATCAGGGCCATCATCGCCACACGCAGTACATCATCTCCAGCTCTGAAATGTACGGCTACACGCCGGTGCAGCGCACCATCGTCTCCGCAATCGCCCGCTACCTGGGCAAGAGCCGGCCCCAGCCTTCTGATCGCGCCATGCGCAACATCCCGCCAGAAGAACATAAGAACGTCACGAGGGCGGTAGTGCTGCTGCGCCTGGCCGTGGCCCTCAACCAGGATCGAGCCAGCGATGTGGTTCGCGTGGTGGCGCGCGTCTATCCCAAACGTGTTTATGTCGACGTCAAGCCCGGACGCACGAGCGCGGAGCTGGAGTTGTGGTCTCTGCGCAAAGAGGCCGATTATTTTCGCGAGGTCTTCGGACGCGAGCTCTTCCCCACGCTGGCATAGATCTGCCGCGCGGTCCGCGGGTCAATTAACCACTGCATTCGCGGCGGATGATGATCCATGTCGACGCGCGCGATCGACGCCTTCCGCATCCTGATCGCCGCGGGACCGTTGCCCGTGATCATCTTGCCGAGAAACTGGAACATGGTGGGGTTGTGCCCCACCACCAGCAGGCCTTCGCGGCCCTGCGCTTCATATTTCGCCAGCAGATCCTGGAATGCCGGGTACCCTGCCTCGGGGAGGAGGGCGGGGCTCATCTCGACCTTTGCATCAAAGCCAAGCTCGGTGCCTACAAACTGGGCGGTCTGCAACGCGCGCTTCAGCGGGCTAGAGACTATGGCGTCGATCGATACCTTCAAGGCGCTGAGCACGCGCGCCATCAGCATGCACTGATCTTTTCCTTCTTTGATCAGTCCCCGCTTGGCATCGAGCAACGGATTGCCGCGACGCAGTCCCGCATTGGCATGCCGCATAAGATAGACGTTCATAGTTAGTTTTCCGTGGGGATTCGGAATGCTCCCCCTTTACTTATCAGGGAGACATATTAACACGATTGTAACCTACCATGGCTAAAGAGCTAAATTACGCCACACGTTCTGCTTAGGCCGATTCTTCAGCAGCCGCGGTGACCTTCCACAACTGGCTGGTAAGCAGCCCATGCAGCCATTGCCGCTCTTCAACCAGAGCAAAGCCGGCCGAACGCAGAGCTGCCTGCCAGTTGGGCAGCCGTTGCATGTTGAGCCCGGTCATTACTCGGAACGCCCAGTAGAGGGACTGCACCACGGGGCGTGCGACCCACCGGCCAAACGAGTTGGCCGGCACGGCAAACTCTGACACCACCCATTGCGCCTGCGGCGCCAGAGAGGGCCGCACCCGCTCCGCCAGCGCCAGCACGTCCTCGTTCCTCAGACAGTCGAGGAAGAAGTGGGTCGCCACGATGTCGTAGTCAGCCGCCGGATCGGGCGTCCAGGTTGCAGCATTCTGCACCTTGACCCGAACCCGCCCAGCATCGGCTCCAGCCGCGCGCAGCAGAGACTGCAGCATACCCCGGCTCACGTCCACGGCATCCACGGCAACGGCTGGATTCGTGCGCAGCAGCGCCTGGGTGAAGCGCCCGTCGCCATCGCCCAGCACCAGCGCTCGCCGCGCTCCAATCATCGAGGGGAGAAACACGCAACGCGCCCGCCCCAGAAACGGCCCAAAGCTGAGCCACTCCATCCAGCGATAGACCGCTGCCAGCCCGTCAAAATTCGGCTCGGGATCAGGCCGGTCTGCCGTGCCGCAAGCGAATTCGCCCTTTGCGCTCTCGATCACCGAAGCGAATCCAATGCCATCGCCAGCACGATGGGGGTCAGCAAAACCGGCGTCAGCAGCATCAAGTCTGCGGCTGCCCGCAATGTCACCGCATCCATCCGCTCGCGCCTCGCGTCGAGGCCGGCCAGCATCAACGCACTCAACGCAGCCGCAGCCAGAAGCATCGCAACCCGCAAGTCAACAATGGCGGCCGCCAGCCCACAAAGCGCGCATATCCTAGCCATGCGCAACCCCAGGCGAGCCACACCTGTGTCCCTGAGCGACCCGGCTGCCCATGCCTCCCAACGCCCAATGGCGGCCAGATTCAGCCAGGCCAACCCCGCAAACGTCAAAGCGGGCGCCGCCATGCGCAAAGCGATGTGCACAACACCCGAGCCCGCTGACGGCAACACCGGCAACATGCATCCGGCGCTGAAAATCACGCCCACCACCACTTCGCGCGAGACAACACGCCCCAGCCAATGCATCACCCGTGCGATCCAGCCAGACCGCAGCCCTCTGCCATGCACTCCCGAGAAGTACGCCAGGGTGGCCAGGCCCATCAGCGAGTCGCGCCGCAGAGCCGGCATAGCAAGCCGCTGTTCCACCATGCACCCTGCCACGATTGCTGCCGCTCCCGCCAGCGCCGACATCGCCCGCCGGTGACGCCAATGAAACCAATGGCGCTCCTGCAGAATGTGCCGGCCCGGGTCATCCCGCCCCGCCCTTGCGTCCAGCAGGCGGTCAAAGACGTAAATTGCCCACACCACCAGTGCCAGCACCGCCAACATTGCCGGGGCTACCCGCACCCGGGCAGCCCACGCAAACGCGCAGGCCCACACCACCGCTACGGTGGGAGCATCCAGGCTGGTCAGATGCCAGAGTTTGAGGACGGCAGGGCCACGCCACACAGTGCACCGGGCGAATGGATGGAGAAGCGACTGCGGAGCCGGCGGATTGAGGGGAATCAATGCCACTGTCTCCATTTTAGAAGCAGCTCTGAGCTGTCCTGTTTGCCACCATTCCTTTACGATCCCCTCTCTCCTAAGGTTTTTCTAATCCCCGCCGATACTTTCCCCATCGAGGACTTGCTTCCCATGCCGCACACGCTCAAAAACACATACCTGTTGGCCTCTCATGAGCCCGCGTTCCTTGCGGCTGTGGAGCCGGTCCTCGTTGCAATTGGAGCTGAGGTTCGCATCGTTCTATCACCGGAGGCAGCGCTGGCGGCACTGAGGCTGGTCGACGTTGCAGCTGCGCCGCAAATGGCGCTGATCGACGCTCGCCTGCCGGGCCTCGACCTGGGTCGCTTGCTGGCTGCAGCCCGTGCCGAGGCCGACCATCGCATGCTAATTGTCCTGTTTTCAGACACTGTCTCGGAGGACTCTAAGAATCGGCTCGAGGAGGGCGTTCTCGATGACCTGCTTCCTACCGCGCTGCCGGCCGATCAGCTTTCCGTTCGCCTGGGAAGGATTCTCCGTGCGCACCGTCGCGAGCAGGAACTCGAATCCTTGCAGGATCTGCTCGCGCGCAACGACCACACCGACCGGCTCACCGGCGTTTACACCCGCGATGCCATCCTGTCACTGCTCTTCCGGGAGACCGACCGCGTCCAGCGCATGAACACATCGCTGTGTTTCATCCTGTTCGATATTGACGACTTCGGGCACTGGAACGCGCGGCTTGGACCCGACGCCTGCGATCAATTGCTCGTGTATGTCACCGAGCGCGTCTCCCGGCTCCTGCGCAGCTATGACCTGCTCGGCCGCATGGGCAAAGACGAGTTTCTGGCCGGTCTGCCCGGCTGCACCCCCATCAACGCGGTTCTGTTGGCGGAGCGGATACGCGGCGAAGTCTTCGGGACGCCGTTTTCGGTCGCGGCAAGAGCGGTGCGACTCACAGCCTGCTTCGGCATCGCACCCAGCAACGGGCGCTCCCCGGTTGTCGTACTGCGGGAAGCAGAGGAAGCTCTGCGTCTTGCTCGCGAGACGGGCCCGGAGACGATCCAGTGTGCCGCCGACCTCCCGCATGCCAAACCCGCCCCCGCCGCCTTCCTCTCGGCAGACGACCGGTTCGCCTGGTAGCTTTCGCCCCGCCTGACTCTGCCGACTCGCGACTTATAAGGAATGGAAGGCTCTGCCTTCGATTGAGCCAGCATGGAAACTGCTCAGATTTTCCATACAAATTGCCGATGAATATGTATGCTGAGCATGATGTCCCCACGCCATCTTCCTTTCCGCCGCATTGCTGCGATGGCTGTGCTTGTCTTCTCCGCGCTCTGCCTCCGCGCGGAGCAGGCGACCGCAAGAATCGCGCCGGACGTGCCCACGGTCATCGAGGGGCTCGGCAAGGGAACGGTCACGCTCAGCGGCCCATGGCAATTCCACCCCGGTGACGACCTCGCCTGGGACAGTCCCATGTTCAACAGCTCCGGCTGGGAACAACTCACCGCGGACGAGCCGTGGGGCCGCCAGGGACATAGCAATCTCACCGGCTTTGCCTGGTATCGCTGTAACATCGCGCTCACCCCCGCTCCCGGCCTGCCGCCGCATTTCGCCCTGCTGGTGCCAAAGATAAGAGACGCCTACGAGGTCTACTGGAACGGCGCGCTCATCGGCCGCAACGGCAAGGTCCCCCCAGGGCCGGTCCGAAAGCTCTCGCAGCCGGCGCAGGTCTTCGATCTCGGCCCCATCAACCGTCAGGCGCAGCAAGGCGTACTGGCCATCCGCGTCTGGAAAGCTCCTCTGCTCTCCGACGACTCCGGCGAGGCCGGTGGCTTTGGCGCCGCGCCTCTGATCGGAAGCCCCGACGCCATTGCAGCCGCGCAGCAAGCGAGCGAGTTCCAATGGCTGCGCAGCCGGCAGTTCCTCTTCGCCCAGAGCCTGCTCTGCGCTGTAATTGGTCTTCTCAGCCTTCTGCTCTGGCTGCGCGTACCCAGCCGCCGCGTCCTGTTCTGGACGGCCGGCTTCGCCATAGCGTCCCCGGCCTATCTCATCCTCCTGAACGCCCATCTGGGCTTGTCCTACGTTGTGGCCATGGGAGCGGCACAACCCATCGTCATCGTGCAGGATGTGTCTCTGTGGTTTCTGCTCCTGTGGCTGCTTCCTCTCCACCAAAACCGCAGACTCTGCCGCCTCACGCGCATCCTCGCTCTGATTCATGTCGTCAATGCCACCCTGGACGGCGCATTGATCGCCCTTAGCTGGAATCCGCAGTGGACCCGCTTCGCCCGGATCGCCGATGCCGTCTCTACCGTGCCCTCCGTATTGCTGGAAGCATTTCCCCTGGTCCTGGTGAGCTATGCCTTCTTCCGGCGTCGCCAGTTCGATTCCGCCCGCTGGCTGGTCGCCATCCTCGCCCTGCTCGACGAGTTAATGATGGAGTTCAGCAACGTGGTCAAACAAGGCCGCCAGTTCACCGGCTGGTCCATCGCCGAGAACATCGATGCACCCCTGTTTTCAATCGCTGGCAATGGCATCTCCCTGTCCTCGCTTGCCGGAGCACTTCTCTTCGTCGCCATTATGTACGCCGTCTTCAATAGCGTTCGCGTAGACCAGCGCCGCCGCGATGCCCTGGAGCGGGAGAAGGTGGAGCTGATCCATGAAAGCAAGCGCATGCGCCACCAGGCCGAGCACGACGGTCTGACCGGCCTTTGGAATCACCGCGCCATCGTTGAGCGCCTCGAGGAAGAACTCCTTCGCGCATCGCGTGAAAGGGTGTCTCTCAGCGTGATCCTCATTGACATCGACTACTTCAAGAAGGTCAACGACACATTTGGCCACGTAGCAGGCGACCATGTTTTGCGGGATGTCAGCGCCATCTTCACGCGCTCTCTGCGAGCCTATGACTGCGTGGGCCGGTACGGCGGCGAGGAGTTTCTCGTCATCCTGCCCAGTTGCGCGATTGAAGGCGCCCTGGCACGGGCCGAACAACTGCGGCAGGCCGTGGAATCGGCGCATATCACCGCCGCCGACACGGTGTTGCGCGTAACTGCAAGCTTCGGCGTCGCTTCGGATTTTCCGCCTCACTGCGAAACCGAAGCAGTCATTCGCGCGGTGGATGCGGCCCTCTATGACGCCAAAAACAGCGGGCGCAACCGCGTGTTCCAGGCCCAGATGGACCCCTCGCTCTGCGAACGATAACCCCGCGGCAGGGCCCCCGCCTTCTGCAGGGCCCCACCGCGGTTAGCTCATTCCCTCATTCAGGCTGATCTCCCAGAACCGACGCCTGCTCCGCGAACGCCTCCTGCGTGCTGGCTCTCACCTTCCTGGTAATGCCGGACCACACCGGATTGATCCTGGACGCATCGGCATCCGCGGCCGCCATGGCGGCCTCATACTCCGCCGTCCTGGCAATCCCGTTCTGGTAGGCGGGGAGTCCCTTCACCAGCTTGAACGCCGCCGCAATCACCACACCCACATCGTCCCTGAGCTCCTCCGGCACCCCGGCGTAGACCTCTGCCCTGTGCTCCTCAATCCACTGGAATGCAATGGGCAGCACAACCGAGCTCACCCACGCGCCATAGGCTTGCAGGGATTCGATCCCCGCAATCCACGACGGGTGATTCTCCCAGTCCCGATGCGGTCCGCCCGGGTGATGGTGAGTGTGGCAAAGATCGCAGAGGTACTTGACGATGGGCATGAGAGATTCTCCTTTATGCTTGAGTGCCACTTGCACGTTCCATGCCGAGGAAACGGCAGAACCCCGGAGAGGCCCAGTCGATGCTCTGAACCGGCTGATTCGCAGATCTGGGTTATGCGCGGTTTCGCCGGCGAGTCCGGCGCGAAATCTGGGTACTGAAAAGCATGGAAATTCTAGCAGGCAGCGCTGTCGGGCCTACCCGCCGCCGTGCACCGCGCATGCACGCCGGACTGCGACCGCTGGCGCGAACGTCCTCTGCGGAATGATCGACCAACTCTAGTAGTAGTCACGCCGCGCCGGTCCTCCCGTTTTTCGTTCGACGAGAGTGTTTCGGTGCGTGTATATAAATTGATTGTCTTTTGAAATCAGCCCTACCCGTCGTGCAGCTGCGACTCCCTGCTACGTCGGACGCGAGCGCGTCCGCCAATAACAGAACCTCCACGAAGCCAACCAGCAAGAGGACCGCATGAAAGCCCTGTCCCGCACCTTGATCGCCCTGGCCGTCGCCCTCGCGTGCTTCGCGCCGCTTCCATCAGCAACGGCCGCCAGCGCCGGCTCACCCCGGCAGGAACTGGATGCCGATGCGGGATGGAAATTCTTCCTGGGTGATCCGAGCCGAGCGGAAGCTCCTTCGTTCGCCGATTTGTCCTGGCGCGCGGTCGACCTGCCCCATGACTGGAGCATTGAGAGCAAGCCCGAGAAAGACAACCCTAGCGGCGCAGGTGCAGGGTTCTTTCCCGGCGGCATCGGATGGTATCGCAAGTCGTTCCAGGTTCCTGCCGAATGGAAGGGCAAACGCGTGAGCGTTGAATTCGATGGCGTATATCGCGACGCCACCGTGTATCTCAACGGGCACAAGCTGGGGACACACCCTTACGGCTACACCGCATTCACGTTCAATCTCACGCCGGAGCTGAACCCGACCGGCGTCAATGTGCTGGCCGTGCGCGTGGACAACTCGGCCCAGCCGAACAGCCGCTGGTACAGCGGCTCAGGCATTTACCGCCATGTTCGCGTCGTGGTCACCAATCCCATTCATGTGGCGCACTGGGGCGTCTTTGTCTCCACGCCAGAGGCAACGACCACCTCCGCGAAGGTCGCTGTCCGCACCCGGATCGTGAATGAGGGCTCCGATGCGGCGGGCGTGACGGTGGAGACGGAACTGCTCGACAAAGCCGGAAAGAAAGTCGGCAGCACGCAATCCAAGCTCAGCATCCCGTCGGGCAAGGAGGACGAAGCGGCGCAGGACATTGCTGTTGCGAATCCGTCGCTCTGGTCTCCGGAGTCACCCGCGCTGTACCGGGCAGTGTCAAAAATTCTCCAAAACGGTAAGGTCGTTGACCAGGTCACTACCCCCTTCGGCATCCGGTCGCTTGCGTGGTCGGCAGAGAAGGGCCTTCTGCTCAATGGCACGCCCATCAAGCTCACCGGGGGCAGCGTTCATCACGACAACGGCCCTCTCGGCGCCGTCGCCTTCGATCGCGCTGAAGAGCGCCGCGTGGAGTTGCTGAAAGCCGCCGGCATGAATGCGGTGCGCACCGCGCACAATCCGCCTTCCTCCGCGTTCCTTGACGCCTGCGACCGCCTGGGTTTGCTGGTCCTCGATGAGCCTTTCGACGTATGGAAAGCGCACAAGGTCAAGTTCGATTACGGCAGCGACTTCGACCAATGGTGGAAGGAGGACGTCTCGTCCATGGTGCTGCGGGATCGCAATCACCCCTCTATCGTGATCTGGGGAATCGGCAATGAGATCCCTGAACTCGAAGTGGAAAGCGGCGCGGCGCTGGGCAAGCAGCTTGCCGACCAGGTGCGCGCCCTCGACAACACCCGTCCGCTCACTCTGGCTTTTCCCGGCACAACTACCAAGCCCACTGCGCAGGCCGTGTTCTCGCTGCTCGACATCACCGGGTACAACTACAACATTCTTTATAGCTACCAGAAGGACCACGAGCAGTTGCCGGCGCGCATGATGCTGACCACAGAGTCATGGCCGACGAAAGCGTTCCCTCTCTGGCAGGTTTCGCACGACAATTCCTACATCCTGGGCGACCTCACCTGGACGGCCATGGACTACCTGGGAGAGTCGGGCATCGGCGCCTGGATGTACGGCACTCCGGAACAGGCCAAGCTGGCGCCGGCGGTGCAGAACATGATGGCCGGCACCGGCATGATCGACCAATTATTCGCCGGCATGGCGGAAGGCAAAGACGCGATGGCGGAGATGTCGAAGAACAACTCCGATCCCAACGCCAAGGCCATGATGGAGATATTCAATCATCCGTATCCATGGCACGCCGCGGTCTGCGGCGACCTCGACCTGACCGGTTACCGCAAGCCGCAATCCTACTATCGAGACATCATCTGGAACGGCGGCGACCGCGTATACGCCACGGTGAGGCAGCCCGCGCCGGATGGCAAAGAGATCATAGCCATCATGTGGGCTACCTATCCCACGCTGCCCTCATGGACCTGGCCGGGACAGGAAGGCAAGCAGCTTGACGTGGAAGTCTACTCCGGCGCAGAAAAGGTCCAGCTCTTCCTCAATGACAAGCTGTTGGGCGAGAAGGATACCGGCCGCGAGCAGGAGTTCAAGGCTGTGTTCTCCGTTCCCTATGCGCCGGGCACGCTGAAGGCCGTGGGACTGCGCGGGGGCCGCAAGGTCGCGGAGAGCGTGCTCGCCACCGCGCAGCAGCCTGCCAAACTCCGCTTCACAGCGGATCGAACCGTCCTGCATGCCGACGGACAAGACCTCTCGTTCATCACGGTGGAAGCCGTGGATGCCGAGGGCCGGCCCGATCTGCATGCCGACAAGAACGTTCAATTTGCGATCAGCGGGCACGGCGTCATTGCAGCGGTGGGCAATGGAGATGCCCAGGACCCGGACAGCTACAGCAGCGATCGGCGCAAGCTCTATCAGGGCCGCGCGCTGCTTGTGATTCGCACATCCAGGCAGGCAGGGGAAATCAAGCTGACCGCGAAGAGCCCCGGCCTGAGCGACGCTTCCTTAAACCTCGACGCCCGTCCCGCACAACCGCGCCAGGAACTGCGCTGAACGACGGTCCACCCCGCGGATCAGCCCACGCTTTCGGCTTCCGCCAGAAATTCCTGAAACACGTCATTCGAAACCATCCGCCCGCGGGGAGTGAGCCGGAATCGACCCTCCTCGCGCAACAGCAATCCGTCTCCGGCAAGCCTCCCGGCCACCTCGACGGATGCCGCCACCAGTTCTCTTCCAAACTCCTCTTGGAGCTCTTCGGGGTCGATGCCGGCATTCGTCCTGAGCGCCAGAAACCACGCTTCTTCCACCTGCCGGGCGGGGCTGAGCCAGGTCGTTTCGCGGAACAGGTCTCCAGAGAGGTAGCCCTTCAGATCATCCGTGGTCGTCGCCCGCAGCACCAATTCGCCCCCGTCCTCCCGCAGCATCGACGACGCATCTAGCCCCAGCCCCAGGTACGGCCTCCGCTGCCAATACCTCAGGTTGTGCCGCGACTCGAACCCGGCGCGCGCGAAGTTGGAGATCTCGTACTGCCGCACTCCAGCGGACTCCAGGTGCGCAACCGCCGTTTCGTACATCTGCGCGATGGCATCGTCGGTCGGCACAAGGCCGGCCCGGTAGCGCGCGCCTCCTGACATCAGTTCGCGCCCGAGCCGCGAATCTTCATCCACCTCCAGCATGTACACGCTGCCATGTGGCACGCCGGACTCGAGCAGTACCTCCAGCGATTCATTCCAGGAAGCGAACGTCTGCCCTGCCAGCCCTGCGATCAGGTCCACATTCAGGTTGCTGATTCCCATGTCGCGCAGCCGCCGCAAATCATCCAACACCACCGCCCGGCTGTGCAGGCGGCCGCTCTCGTGCGCCTCCTTGTCGATGAACGACTGCACGCCCAAACTGACCCGGTTCACACCAGCGCTGAGCATGGCATCCAGAACCGGATCGCCCAACTGCCCCGGCGCACACTCTACGGTGATCTCCGCGTCCGGATCCACAGCGAACTTCGCCCGGATCGCCGCGAACAGCCCATCGAACAGTTCCGGCTCCAGCAGCGACGGAGTTCCTCCGCCCAGATAGATGGTGTCAACCCGGCTCGGCAGCTCCAGACCCAGCCCTCCAGCCCACTCGCCGGCCGCGTTCAGTTCTTCAATCACCCTGGAAATATATTGCGCATGTTGATCCGCCGGAAACACTCCCGACGCAAAATTGCAATAAGTGCACTTCGACTTGCAAAAAGGCACGGAAACGTAGAGACCAACGGCAGAATCCGGCATCCATTCCATCATGGATCATTCTTTCACGGGCTCAGACGTGCAGCCCAGTGTGGCGACGTCCGCCGCCCTGCCGACGAGCGCCACCAATCAAAGCAGACGCACCTCCTGGCCCATCGGCGCCATCCTTATCATGCAGAGCATTCTTTTTCTGGGGCACGGACTCCTCTTTGTCACATGGAAGTCGTTCTGGTCCTTGGATCGCTCGGTCTCCGCTCCGCTGGCTGCCGTTCTGCTGGTGCTTTCGGTCAGCTTCACCTCCGCCTCCATGCTCGGGTTCCGGTACACCAACGCTTTTATCGCTGTGTACTACAAGCTTGCCGCCATCTGGCTCGGATGCCTGAATTTCCTCTTCTGGGCAGCCTGCCTGTGCTGGCCAGCTGACCTGTTTCTGCGCCTCACTATGCCTCATGCTTCACTTGAAGTGAGGCCGTGGATAGCCATCATTCTGTTCGGCATAGCTATCACTGTGTCGCTGTGCGGATTCGTTAACGCACGCCTCATCCGAGAGCGGCGCGTGACGGTGAAGCTGCCCAATCTGCCGCACTCCTGGCGCGGCCGTAACGCCATGCTGGTGAGTGACCTCCACCTCGGCCACGTGAATGGCGCCGGATTCTCGCGCCGCATCCTCAAGATTGCCCGCCGGCTTGACCCCTCCATCATCTTTATTGCAGGTGACCTTTACGACGGATCCACGGTGGATGCCGAGCGCCTGGCGCGGCCCCTCTTTGAGATGAAGCCGCCCCTCGGCGTCTACTTCTCCGAGGGCAATCACGAAGACTACGGCGACGCGGCTGGCTACTGCGCCGCGGTGCGAGACGGCGGAATCCGCGTGCTGCGCAACGAAGTTGTTGATGTGGAAGGGGTAAAGATCATCGGCGTGCCGTATGCCGAGTCCGTGTACCCGGCCCATTTCGCCAACTTCCTTGAAAGCCTGCAGCTTAAGCCCGAGCAGCCCAGCATCCTCATCAACCACGTGCCAAACCGGCTTCCGCTGGTCGAGAAGGCGGGCGTCAGCCTCCAGCTCTCGGGTCACACGCACGGCGGGCAAGTCTATCCGTTCACATGGTTTGCGCGCCGGGCCTTCGGCCGGTTCACCTTTGGGCTGCAAGAGTTCGGGCGGCTGCAGGTGCTCACCTCGAGCGGCGCCGGAACCTGGGGTCCGCCCATGCGCGTGGGCACAGCGCCCGAGGTGGTGCTGATCACATTCGCGTGAGGCGACGGGCACAGGGGTGTGATGTATGTCGCTGCTCATAGAAGATAGCGGAAGTACGATTTGGGTGTTCTGAATCCGAATCACATAGGAACCGCCGTGTCTGATCAGCCTCGCAACACCTCCCCCGCAGCCCCGCAAATCGTCCGCACCCACCGCACCGGCTACGATCTTCTGCTCCATCCGCTCCTGAACAAAGGGACCGCCTTCACCGTGCAGGAGCGCGATATCTTCGGCCTCCACGGACTGCTGCCGCCCCACCTGGGCACGCTCGACGATCAGCGCGACCGCCGCAAGAAGGCTCTCGACAACCAGCCCGACGGTTTCGCCAAATACACCCTCATGCGCGATGTGCAGGACAGCGACGAGACGCTGTTCTACTCGTTGATGGAGCACTACGTTGAAGAGCTGCTGCCCATCGTCTACACGCCGGCGGTGGGCGAGGGGTGTCAGCGCTTCTCTGAAATCTGGCGCAAGCCGCGGGGGCTCTTCATCAGCTATCCCAACCGGCACCGCATCGACGAGATGCTGGCCCATCCGCGCTACGACGAGATCCGCTGCATCGTGGTCAGCGATGGGGAGCGCATCCTGGGCCTGGGCGACCAGGGCGCGGGCGGCATGGGTATCCCTATCGGCAAGATGGCGCTCTATACGGCGCTGGGCGGGATCCCTCCCTTTCACTGCCTGCCGATTCTGCTGGACGTGGGCACGGACAACCAGGCTCTGCTCGACAACCCCATCTATGTTGGCTGGCAACATCAGCGCGTGCGCGGGCCCGAGTATGACGACTTCATTGAGGAATTCGTTGCGGCCGTGATGCGGCGCTGGCCCAACATCCTGCTGCAGTGGGAGGACTTTGCCGGCGAGAACGCGCTGAAGATCCTCAAGCGGTATCGCGACCGGCTGTGCACCTTCAACGACGATATCCAGGGGACCGCGGCGGTGACCACCGGAACCTTGCTGGCCGCGGTGCACGCCACCGGCGTGCCGCTCAAGGACCAGCGCATTGCCATGTTCGGATCGGGGTCAGCTGGTGTGGGCATCATTGAACTGCTGGTCGCCGCGATGAAGGCGGACGGGCTGACTGAGACCGAAGCCCGCGAGCGCATCTACGCGTTCAATCGCCACGGCCTGATGGTGGAGGGCGACCCCGCCCTCCGCGCGAGCCAGATGCCGCTGGCGCGCCGTCAGCAGGACGTGAAGGATTGGCACCTCAGCGGAGACGGGCCGATCTCGTTGCTGGATGCGGTGCGCAACGCCAGGATCACCGTCCTGGTGGGGACCTCTGCCCAGGCCGGGGCGTTCACTGAAGAAGTTATCCGCGCAATTGCCCGGAACGCGGAGCGCCCGGTGATTCTGCCCTTGTCGAACCCCACGTCGAAGTCGGAGGCGGTGCCGGCCGATCTGCTGAGATGGACCGGCGGCAAAGCCCTCATTGGCACCGGCAGTCCGTTCGCGCCGGTCGATGTGGACGGCCGCACCGTGCGGATTTCGCAGACCAACAACTCCTACATCTTCCCCGGACTGGCGCTGGGAATTCTCGTTTCCCGGGCGCGGCGCGTAACCGAGGCAATGATTATGGCCGCGGCCAGAACGCTGGCCTCGCTCTCCCCGGCGGTGCAAAATCCCGATGGCGCGCTCCTGCCGCCCGTCGCCGACTCACGCAAGGTGGGACTTGCCGTGGCGCAGGCCGTCGCCGCCGCCGCGATCGCCGAAGGCGCCTCAGATCTGCCGATCGACCATGTCCAATCAGAACTCGACGCGTACGTGTGGCAACCGGTGTATCGGCCTTACGAGCTCGTCCAGACTTGCGCCTGAAGGATGACGAGATCGTAGGCTCCGCCGGACCACAAAGCTCGACCGCACTCTAATCCAAACCAGAGTGCGGGAGCATCCATCGGCCGCCCGCCCCCTTCAGACATCCTGAGGAGACTAAGGAATGAGACCGTTGCTGAAAACTCTTGCAGTGAGCGCTCTGGCCCTGTCCTTTACGGGCGTACCGGTCATTGCACAGGATCACCACGACGATCAGGAGCACCGCGACAGCGACCACCGCAACAATGACCATCGCGACAATGACCATCGCGACAAGTATGTTCATCACGATGAATGGAGAAAGGGCGAGCACATGCGCCACGAGGACTGGGATCGCGGACGTCGCGTCGACGACTGGCAAGCCCATCACCTGCGCCATCCCCCCTCTGGATATGAATGGCGCGATGTCGATGGGCAATACGTTCTCGCCAATGGCGCCGGAGTGATCTTCCAGATAGTGGTACCGCGCTGACCCGCAGGTCAGGCGCGGGCCCCAGGAACAGTCTGCCCCAGCTGTCCGAATGGAGACTTGGGGCAGATCACACTACCGGCCAGCCCGTGCTGCAAGCTGGTCACGCGGAACACTGAGCATGAGCCTCAGGGGTTTTTCTTGGGCGCGGGTGCGGGCTCGGACTCGCTGGTTGGCGGGACAATCCCTTTGAGGCGCATGTAGGTCACCATGTTTCCATAGTGCTCATCGGTATGCGCGGTGTTCAGTGAATACACGGTGAGCCTGGCAATGTCCATGCGGCCCATAAACTTCACGATCTCACTGCCCTTGGCATCGGTCATGCCTTCGAACGATTTGTTGCAGTAGGCGAGCGCATCTTTCAATGCCGCCACCAGGTCTGCCTTCGACGTCTTTGATTTCTCAATCCCCTTCATCGGATTTTCTTCGCCCACGGCCAGGGAGCAGAACATGTAGTTGGCGTCTGCCACGTGACCAACCAGTTGCCCGAAGCTGCGCACCTCCGGCGTCGGTTTGAATCCATAATTCTCTTCAGGCATCTTCTCGGCGGCACGGAGAGCTGCGCCGCTCATGAACGAATAGAGGCCCTTTTCGCTGGCCGTGATCGGGTTGGCGGGCGCGGCCGGTGAAGCCAGTTGTGCGAGCAGGGTGACGGGAAGAGCCATCAAGCCGGCAAAGAGAGTACAGAGTTTGTTTTTCACGCGAACCCCCATCGGTCGAAAACAAGAGGCATCAGGATATCAAAGCTGGGTAAGCCGAACTCCAGCCCGCACGCGCTGGCTGGCCCTGCAAACCTTCGCGACGACCCACCGGGCCGGCGTTCCTGCAGACAGCTCTGTTCGAGGAAGCAGTTTTTAAAAGCAAACCGGACCGGCTGCGTGTTCCATATCGGAACTCGCCGAAGAATCGCCGCGCACATTCTGGTTGAGGTCGGAAGAGGTCTGCCTAGAATGAGGGAGCCAGCCTGCTGCTGAAGTGCAGGTCGGCGTTCCTCGGCGATCTATTCACCCCCATGAGAGATCGGAAACCATCCAACCGGCCCGGTTTTGCGGAGGCTTGTGTATGTTCCAGATTGTTCAGGCTGAGCCTGCGGCGATCGCCGTGCGCGCAGCCTCGTGGATGGACTTGCCGGAGCTTGCGCAGCGGCTCGCGGCGGCAATTGTGGAGTGCGGAGGCTGGATGCTCAGCGCTTCGACCGACGCAACGGAGTTGAGCATCCTGTTCGAGTTCGAATGCGACGCCTCTCTTGAGATGTATGTCGCGCTGGTGAGCTGCGGGTTGTCCATCAACAAGCGCGGCCACATCGATCTGACGCGGTTGTGGCAATGCGCCCGCAGCCAGAAAGAAAGCCCTTGCCTGCACATTGGGCGGATCGCTCTTACCGTATTCGCGTCTGGCGCCGAGCAGTTGCGGGCCGCGTGCGCCGCCCGGTAGACGGTCTGCACATCGGCAATCAGGCGCGCCCGGCGAACTCGCGGGTTTCGGTGTACACCTTCACCGCATCGCCTACTTCGATGAAGAGCGGAACCTTGACTTCGATGCCCGTCTCAAGCTTGGCCAGCTTCGAGTTGCCGCCGGAAGCGGTAGCTCCCCGGACGCCCGGCTCGGTGTAGTCGACCTTGAGTTCGACCTGCTGCGGCAACTGGATCCCGATGGCGTTGCCGTTGAATTTCTCGAGCTTGATCATCATGCCTTCGGTCAGAAAATCGAGGGCGTCGCCGAGCTTTTCTTTGCCCAGCATGATGGTCTCGAACGTGGTCTGATCCAGGAAGTAGGAGCCGTCGCCGTCGCTGTAAAGGTAGGACGCTTCCGCATCTTCGAGATCGGGCTCCTTGAACTTTTCACTGGCCTTGAAGGTCTTGTCGAAAACGGCGCGCGTAAGCAGGTTGCGCATCTTGAGCCGGACCAGCGTCTGGCCGCCGCGAGCCGTGGGCGTGGAGACCTCCACGTCCAGGCAGAGATACGGCACGTTTTCAAGTTCAAAGTACATTTTGCGCTTGACGTCGATGGCATCAATGAGTGCGGCCATTGGTTCCTCAGTAGTCGGTGATTAGTCGTGGTCAGTCGAATTTCGAATGATCCGGTCCTCTCCATGGTAAACGGGTCCGCTCGGCCAGGCTGAGGGAAAGGTGAGCCAGGTTCAACCTTAATTTTGGTAAAGAATCGGATTCCCACTTGCCGGGCGCGGGCGCGGCGTAGTTGAATTGGAGCGGTTCACACAAACGTTTTACCACTGGGGGATTTATGCATCGGTCGCTCCGACCTGCTTCGCTTGTACGATTGGCCCTGACGCTATGTGCTGTCGCGACAATCTCAATTCCCGGGGTGGCGCAGCGGCCCCAGGGACAACACAAACCCACAGGTCCGTGGATGAACACGAGCCTTTCTCCGGACGAGCGCGCCGACCTGGTCATGAAGGAAATGACGCTGGACGAGAAGGTCGCCCTGCTGCATGGCGTGGGCATGCCGACCGACGACCCGGTCACGCCGGAAAACGCCGCATCGAATCGCGGCGTGGGCTACACCGTAGGCGTTCCGAGGCTCGGCATTCCCGGCATCGACATGAGTGACGCCGCGTACGGCGTGCGCTCCAGCGGCGTGAATGGCCGCTACTCGACCGCGCTGCCCGCCAACGTTGCGGCAGCCGCCAGTTGGGACACCGACGCAGCCTACGAATACGGCAAGCTCATCGGCACTGAACTGCGCGCGCAGGGCTTCAACATGACCCTGGGCGGCGGCGTGGACATCACAAGGGAGCCGCGTAACGGGCGCACCTTCGAGTATCTCGGCGAAGACCCGATTCTGGCCGGCGAACTGGTAGCCCGGCTGATCCAGGGAACGCAGTCGCAGAACATCATTGGCGACATCAAGCACTACGCGTTCAATGACCAGGAGAGCGGCCGCAACTTCGTCAACGTCACCGTGGACAAGCGCGCAGCGCACGAGAGCGACTTGCTGGCCTTCGAAATCGGCGTGCTCAAGGGCAAGCCCGCCGCGGTCATGTGCTCTTACAACCGCGTGAACGGCGACTATGCCTGCGAAAACGACTGGCTGCTGAATGAAGTGCTGAAGAAGGACTGGAAGTTCCCGGGATTTGTCCTGTCCGACTGGGGCGGCACGCACTCCACTGAGAAGGCTTCTAAGGCCGGCCTCGACAACGAGCAGCCGGGACACAACTGGTTCGGCGACAAGTACAAGGCCGCGGTGGAAGCAGGCAAGATCCCGCAGACCGAGCTTGATGATCACGTGCACCGCATCCTGCGCTCCATGTTTGAAACCGGCGTGGTCGATCGTCCGCGGCAGCGCTACGTAGTGGACCCGATTGCAGGTCTGGAAACGGCGCGCAAGATTGAAGAGAACAGCATCGTTCTGCTCAAAAACAAAGCCAGCGTCCTCCCGTTGAAGGCCGGCGCCGTGAAGACCATTGCCGTGATCGGCGCGCACAGCGATGTGGGCATGATCTCGGGCGGCGGATCGGCGCAGGTTGATCCCATCGGCGGAAACGCGCTCAAGCCTTTCGGCCAGGGCCCCACCCATTGGCTGGAAGAAATATGGTTCCCCTCGTCGCCGCTGAAGGCCATCCAGGCGCGCGCGCCGCACGCCACCGTGAAGTTTGACGTGGGCACAGATCCGCAGAGCGCCGCAGCCGCGGCCAAGGGCGCCGATGTGGCGATTGTGTTTGCCTACCGCTGGGAGAGCGAAGGCATGGACCTGCCCAACCTCTCGCTTGAAAAGTACAAGGCGGACGGCAAGGAAGTGGACCAGGACGCGGTGATCGCCGCCGTGGCCGCGGCCAATCCGCACACCGTCGTAGTGCTGGAGACGGGCAGCCCCGTGACGATGCCGTGGGTGGATGCTCCGGCCGCCATCCTCGAGGCCTGGTACTCGGGTTCAGCCGGCGCGGACGCCGTGGGCAATGTGCTGTTTGGCACCGTAAACCCCAGCGCCAAGCTGCCCAATACCTTCCCGAAAACCGAAGCCGATCTGCCGCGGCCGGCCATTGAGAAGCCGCCTGCGATGCACTGGAGCTCGCCATCACAGGAAGGCGAAGCGAAGGTGCCGGACTACGGCGTGACCTATGACGAAGGCGTGAAGGTGGGCTACAAGTGGTATGACGCCGAAAAGAAGCAGCCTCTCTTCCCGTTCGGCTACGGCCTCTCCTACACCACCTTCGGCTATTCGGCCCTGAAGGCTGACGCCGGCGACACAGTGAAGGTCACGTTCACGTTGGCCAACACCGGCGCGCGGGAAGGTGCGGAGATTGCTGAGGTCTACGCCGCATTGCCTGCCGCCGCGCAGGAGCCCCCGAAACGTCTGGTGGGATTCGCCAAGGTGATGTTGAAGCCAGGCGAGAAGAAGCCGGTCACGGTCGAGATCGAGAAGAAGTACCTGTCGATCTGGGACGAGAGCAAGAATGACTGGTCGCTGCTGCCGGGGGATTACACCATCCTGGTGGGCGGCTCCAGCGACAAGCTGCCGCTCAAGGCAACCGTGAGCCTGAAGTAGTCAGCGCGTATCAAAGGGAAGAGGCCCGAGCGAAGGCTCCGGCCTCTTTTTCTTTCTGTCATTCCCGAGAGAATCTGCTGTTGTTCTGACGCGGCGCGCGCCTGGATACATCAACTCAAAAACTGCGCTAAACTTGCGCGAGCACGCCGGGCGAGTTCCTCCCCATCGTGAGGATCAACTCCCCAAACAACGTGTTCGCCCAGGCAAACCACGCACGCGTGAACTTCTTCGCATCGTCTTTGTTGAAGCTCTCGTGCATGAAGCCGGTGCCGGCGTGCGACGCCTTGAGCCAGCGCAGGCATTGGATCTGCTCCTGGTGATCATGCGTGGTGAGCGCGCGCATGATAATCGACATGGGCCAGATCATGTCGCGGCCAATGTGCGGACCGCCAACGCCCTCGGCCGCACTGCCGCGGAAGAAGTATGGATTCGCGTCGCTGAGCACGAACTTGCGCGTTGCCTGATACGCCGGGTCTTCGATACTGCAGGACTCGAGATACGGCATGCCAAGCAGGCTCGGCACGTTGGCGTCATCCATGAAAATAGCATTGCCGAAGCCGTCAATTTCGTAGGCGTAAACATCGCCCGCGGTAGGATGATGCAAACGGGCATGGGCTTGCAGCGCTGCCTCGATCTCGTCGGCAAGGGCGCGCGCCTCACGCGCCGCCTTACCATCGCGCGCAATCTGGGTCAGCATCTCCTCAATGCGGTGCAGCGTGCGCACCGCGAAAAAATTGCCGGGAATGTTCAGCGGGTAGGCGCAGGCATCGTCAGACGGTCGGAAGCCTGAGTAAATCAGCCCCACCGGCCGCGCCGGATTCCCGAAGCCGTCCTCGCTCAGTGTGTCGGTGGGCGCGGGCGAGGAGCGCTGGAACGAGTACGGCCCCCTCGAGCCTTTGCGCTGCTGCGTTCTGAACGTCTCGAGGATGACATGCATGGCCACCGCCCAGCGCGCATCGAAGGGGCTTGAGTCGCCCGTCTCTTTCCAGTAGCGATAGGCGAGGCGTACGGGGTAGCAGAGCGAGTCGACCTCCCATTTGCGCTCGCCCACACCGGGATGCATCTGCGTCTTGTCGTGCGTCGACCACTCCAGCGGCTGGCGGCTGGCAAGGTCGGGCATAAAGGCGTTGGCGTAGGAATCGGCGATGATACAGCGCGTCTGGCGCCGAATCACCCCTTCAATGAGCCGCGCCAGTTGCGCATCCTGCGCTACAAACTGAAGATAGGGCCAAACCTGCGCCGACGAATCCCGCAGCCACATGGCGGGTATGTCGCCGGTGACCACCACGGTGTCCGGCTTGCCTTCGTAGCTGCCGAATTCGACGGTGGTGTCAAGCGTATTCGGAAGACAATTTGAGAAGAGCCACGCGAGTTCAGGGTCGCGAAGTTTCGCGGCCGTCGCGTCAATCGCCGCATCCACAGCCTTGCTGCGAAACTTACGTGCAGCCGGCGCGGGCCGCCGGGATTGAAAGGCTGGCTGGGCAATCGAAATCGCGGAAGGCAAGGACGCCGCGCCGGCGCTCAATGCCATTCCGCGCAGTACGGTACGACGCGACAGGCGGTTTTTATCCATGAAGAAGTCTCTCGATCTCCCATCATAGAATCCCCGCCGCCCCGCCCCGCAATCTCCGTTCCAACCGGCCCGTTTCTCTGCCATACTTCAATGCGAACTTGCCTGTGGTGGAGTCGCCAAATGAATTCTCCGGCACACGCGCGCATCGACCGTGGCTGCCTGCTCTTTACTGCGTTGCGAGCGTCGTCATTGCCTGGACGATTGGCAGTTCCATGCCGCAGGTCACGGTCATGTCCGCGGGCCAGACCGCGTCTGCCGCGTTCACGCTGATCGTCAAGATGTAACGAGGAATGCAGAATCGTTCAACTCAATCAGCACGTTCACTCGGCTTCGCGGGGAACCTGCTCCAGCAGCCGCTTCCACGTCTTCTGATTTCTGCGGAACGACTTCTTCAGGTCTTCCAGGATGCGCTCGAAATCGGCATTGGTGCGGAAGTTGTTCCACGCCGGATTTTTCTGGAACCACGGACAGTTCTCGTTGCCCAGATAGATGGCGCGGCGCAGCCAGTGCAGCGCTTCCGTGGCATCGCCCTCCACCGCGAAGTAGGTGGCCAGTCGATATGCCATTTCGCTGTCGGCCTCGGCCGCTGCAAGGGTTTCGTCCTTCATCAGAGCGGCTGCTTGGGCACGCTCATTGGCCAGCACATAGCAGATCGCCAGAGTGGGCACAGCGATGCGCAGCGAGTCATCGTCGCGAATCACACTCTCAAGAATGTCAATAGCAGCCCCCAGATTACCCAGCCGCATCTGCTGATATCCCGATGAGGTGCGCAGCAACGGGTGCCGCGGTTCCAGCGCCAGGCCCTTTTCAAGCTCGTCTCCCGCGAGCTCCAGTTGATTCTGATAGTGATATACGCGGGCGCGATGGTTATAAAGGATGGCAGCGTTGGCCGGGTTCAGCTTGAGTGCGCGATTGAATTGATGCAGCGCCTCGTCGTACATGCCGTCCCCGCGCAGCGCCAGGCCCGCCACCATGTGTACGTTCCAGTCGTTGCCTGCATTGCTAAGCAGATTGAGGATGCCGTGGCGCGCCGATTCTTTTTCGCCGCGCGAGAGCAGCATGTAAACACGATAAAGGTTTGCTTCAATCGCAGCGGGATCGATATGCAGCGCCTGCTCAAACGCGCGGCGTGCCAGCATGATGTGGCTCTGTCCGCCAAATCCGTGGCGGGCGTATTGCAACTCGGCAATGCCAAGACCGCTCCAGCCCAGCGCGAAAGCGGGATCTTTGCTGGTGACGCTGCTGAACAATGCATGCGCGCGATCCAGATCGGCCCGCGAACCGGTGCGCACCATGAACGAGCTGAGCAGGGCCCGCGCCTGCAGATATTCCTCGCTCACCGAGCCGGGAAGAGGCTCCTCGCGGGCCGGGCGGGGCGCGTCCACCTGGTCCACCGCGCCCAGGCCATGCAGCGCCGCGAACACTTCATTGGAAATTTCATTCTGCACCGCGATCAGATCGAGCGAGGGCACCCGGATCACTCCGCCCGAGCGTACGCTCTGCGAGCTTACTTCGAGCAGTTGCCAGTTCAGATCGAAGCCTTGCTCGGAGCGCACAAAGCTTCCCGCCAGCACAAACGAAACAAGCAGCCGCTGGCCCAGTTGCAACGGGTCCATATGCGCGACGGGCGGCGTCGCGGACAACGCCATCAGAGTGCTCGACGGACGAACCACGAGGCCAGGGATGCGCGCCAGCCGCGCCGCAATGGCATCGGCCAGCGCATAGCCGTAGAGCGGCGCGACTTCGCTGGCACCCAAATTCGTGAATGGCAGCACCACCAGCGAGTTCGTCTGCGCGCGGTCGCCTGAAGACTCGCGGAACCGTTCCGCAAGCATCGACAAAAAACCTGTCGTCCGCTTTTCGGCCTCGGCTTCCGTAGTGGGCAGGTTGGCCGCGGCGTCACCCGGAATGCTGCCGGTTTCAATCTGCAGCGCCTTCATGATGGTCTTGAGCGCTTCACGCACGTCCGCAGCAGACGCGTAGCGCGACGATGGATTTTTCTCGAGACAAGTCTCGATTACGCTCTTGAGTTCGGCCGCAATCTCCGGCACGATCTCCGACAGATCCGGTGGATCGGAAAACTGAATGGAGCGGATCGCCTGAAAATCCTCCGCATCCGGGCGCGCGAACGGATGGCGCCCTGAAACCAACTCGTACAAAATCACCCCCAGCGCCCAAATGTCAGACTGGACGCTTGAGTGCCCCGTAACAAACTGCTCCGGCGCCATGTAGCGGATGGTGCCGCCCCGCGCCGTGTAAGTGGCCGCTATGGAAGCGTCCTTGGCCAGCGATGGCTTGGTCGGATCGAAGGTGGCATCCTCCGGTCGCAGCCGCCGAGCGAGACCGAAATCCAGAATCTTCGCCAGGCCGCCATCGGTCAGCATCACGTTTTGCGGTTTCAGGTCGCGATGAAAAATGCCCAGCGCGTGCGCCGCCTGCAGCCCGTCCGCCACCTGGATACCTACGCTGAGCACAAGCTGCGGCCTGGCCGGGCCGCGCGCAATAAGAACGTCAAGAGACTGCCCCGGGACGTATTGCATCACGATGTATGCTTCGCCGCCGCTTTCGCCTACTTCATAGATGGCGCAAACATTGGGGTGCTCAATTGCAGAGGCCAGCCGCGCCTCGCGCAACACCGTCGACCGTACCTTCTCCGCGGACATGGCGCCGGTGCGCAGGATCTTGAGCACGACAGGGCGCTGCAGCAGCGTGTCCGTGGCCAGGTAGACCACTCCGCTGCCCCCGGCGCCAAGCCGGCGAACTATCTCATATTGTTCAATCGTCCGTTTCGCCATGCGTGCTGATTCCAGTCTACCTGCCGCCGAATTCAATGCGTTCCAATGCGCAGGAAACCACACCTCCGCAAATGCCGGAATTCTGTTACCTTCGTAGTAACCATGAGCAGGGCGGGCAGAGCGGCGCGCGCAATAGGAATGCGCCTGATAGCGGCGTGGGCAACGATGGCCGTCGCTGGCTGGGGTGCCCTTGCCCAACAGACCATGCCTCCCGCACAGCCCCCCGCAACCACTGACCAGCAGCAACCAGGTTCCGGCGCCGAAGTGCACACCGGCACCAGCGCCGGCATCACGCTCGATGTGCGCGTCCGTAACTTGCTTGCTGACCATGAGTATTTTCAAGTGGCCGATGTGCTGGACCAGTTGCCCCCGGAGCAGGCGCAGTTATATCGCGGCATCCTCGCCAACCGGTCCAACCATCCGCACCGCTCCATTGATTTGCTGGAGCCGCTGCTTGAAAAGATAGTGGCCGCCGGAGACGCAGCCGACGAGAAGCTGGTGCGAAAGGCGCTGGCGGAAGACTACCTGCGCACAGGCGATTTTCCCAAAGCGGCCAAAGCTTACGAGGCCCTCGAAGCCCGTCTCAAAGGCAAGATGAGCGACGACGAGCAGGCGGAGATTGAAATGCCGCTGAAGATGCTTCCGCTGGCAGCCGCGAATCCGCCCATGACCGTCGATCCCTGCGAACGCTTCCTCATGCAGGTCAGCAAAGACCCACTGGGCCTGATCGATGTTCCGGTCTTCGTTGACGCGCAGCCCCATAGCTGGATGCTCGATCCCACCGCGCCGTTCAACCTGATTGCGCGATCCACGGCACGCGAAGTGGGCCTCAAAGTCTCAGACCAGGCAGTCACGATCCACTCGCTCACCGGCCGGCCGATGCAGGTGCATGTCACGGTGATTCCGCGTTTCACGATTGCCGGGAGACTGACGCTGCGCAACGTGACGGCCTTCGTTTTCGACGACGCGGACTATGCCTTTCCGCACAGCAAATACCAGGTGCAGGGCGTACTAGGCTACGCAGCACTCCAGGCGCTGGGAAGCGTGAAGATCACGGCCGATGCCACCATTGAAGTGCAGCCCGGCAAAGAGCCGGACTCCGCAATGGTAGCCGGAACAAAGGACGGCGCAGGTCTTGCCGCCGGCAAGAGTGCAGCCGATCCCGTGGGCGCCCACTTCTTCCTCGATGGAGATCAGATCATCGTAGCGCTCGGGTCGCCGGGCAATGAGCGCATGTTCATGCTCGATGCAGGCGGCCAGCAGAGCTACCTCACGTCGCGCTACTATGCGGAGCACGCAGACGTTTTCAACCGGCAGCCCACCAACCAGTTCTCTATTCCCGGCGATGCGTCCATTCCTCCGCAGCAGGCATACATGGCGGAGACGGTTCCGCTGGAAGTGGGCGGCACCATGCTGCGCGCGCATTATCTCCAGGTGCTCACGCAGCCGCTCGGCTCGGCCGCGCTTGACGACGTCTATGGCGTGCTGGGCATCGACGTCCTCGATCAAGTGCGCAGCTATACGTTCGACTACCGGTCCATGAGGTTCAGCGTCTCCCCGGAGTGAGGTCAAGATGGCCACGCAGGCTGAAAAATCAAAGCAATTCCGCGCGCTGCACGACCGCGAGAGCGCATTCATCCTCCCGAATCCCTGGGATACGGGAACCGCGCGCATGCTGGCGCAGCTTGGCTTTGAAGCCCTGGCCACCACCAGCGCCGGCTACGCATTCTCGCGCGGCACTGTGGATGGGGCCGTGGGCCGCGATGCGATGATGGCGCATGTCGCTGAACTAGTCGCAGCCACGGAACTGCCGGTCAGCGCCGATCTCGAAAATGGCTTTGGCGATGCGCCGGAGTTCGTCGCCGAAACCATCCGCATGGGCGCGGCGCACGGGCTTGCCGGCGGTTCCATTGAAGACGCAAGCGGCAATGCAGCCGATCCAATCTACGCGGTCGAGTTTGCAAAAGAACGCATCCAGGCCGCAATCGAAGCAGCGGAATCTCTTCCCTTCCCATTCACGCTCACGGCACGCGCCGAAAATTATCTGCACGGCCGTCCCGATCTGAACGACACCATCCGCCGCCTGCAGGCCTACCAGGAGGCGGGCGCGCACGTGCTCTATGCGCCGGGGCTCACCGCCAGGGACGACATCGCCGCCGTAGTGCAGTCCGTGGATCGGCCGGTGAATGTGCTGGCTGGCATGCCTGCCATGCAGCTTAGCGCGGCGGAGCTTTCTGCGTTGGGCGTCAAACGCATCAGCACCGGCAGCGCGCTTGCCCGCGCCGCTCTTGGCGCGTTCCTGTTGAGCGCGCGCGAGATGGCGCTTCACGGCACATTTGGCTTCGTTGAAGGAGCAGCGACGAATTCGCGTGACGTCGTTCCGCTGCTCGAGGCGTGGCACAAAGCTTCCACCAGATCCTGATCAGCCGATGGGCAGGCGCACGGTGGCACGAGCGCCATCCCCCTCTTCGCGATTCACCAGCCGGATCTCCCCGCCGTGCGCGCGCGCAATTTGCTGCGCCAGCGCCAGGCCAACGCCGCTGCCTTTGGGCTTGGTCGTGTAAAACGGCACAAACAGGTTCTCGGTATTGGCGATTCCCATGCCGGTGTCTTCAATCGTCACCCACGCGGCCGCATCGGCAATCCGCCAGCTCACCCGCACATCGGATGCGTTGTTTGCCAGCGTGGCATCCACGGCGTTTGCCAGCAGGTTGATCAACATCTGTTCCAGCTGGTCAGGATCAGCATGAAGAAGCACCACCGGTCCCCCTTCCAGTTCCACGTGCAACCGCTGCTCCAGCAGCACCACCTGCTCCAGCAGCCGCTGCAACGAAACCGATTTGAGATGCGGAGGCGGCAACTGCGCAAGCAGCCTGTACGACTGCACAAAGCGGTGCAGCGCATCCGCGCGGCCTTCCACCACGCCCAGTCCGCGGCGAAAATCGCGCATCGTGTCCGCGTCCCCCTCCATCGCGTCGACGCGTGCCAGCAGGCTGCCGGCAATCGACTTGATGGGCGCCAGCGAGTTCGACAGCTCATGCCCCAGCACGCGGATCAGGCGCTTCCACGCCGCCTGCTCCTCTTCCTGCAGCGGCACGCTCACATCGGCCAGCAGCAGCAACGTGTGCGGCACTCCCTCCTGGCGGAATGTAGCCTTGCGCAACAGCCAGCGTGTGGGCCGGTCGCCGAATGAGTGAACGGTTTGATCCGCCGCATTGAGCAGATCTTCGAGTCCCAGTTCCGCCGCAGAGTGTCCAAACGATCGCGCATACGATTTACCCAGAATCTGCGTGCCCGACGTGTTCACCAACTGCAGAACATCCTCGCGATCGAAAGCGAAAAGCGGCGAGTGCATCACTTCAAGAATGCGCGCCAGCAGCGCCGTGGCCTCAAGCGAGCGGACGCGCTGCTTCTGCAGCAAATCGGCAAGAGCATTCACTTCGGTCGCAAGCTCGCCCATCGCGTCGCGCGACCCCGCGCCGCGCGCGCGGAAGGAGTAGTCGCCCTCGCGCATAGAAGCCACAACGTTCGACAGCGTCTGCAGCGGCCGCACCAGGCTCTCGATCAGGGCTGCGGCAATCAGAAGCAGGTAGAGCAGGAGACAGCAGACAATCAGGATCGTGACACCCGTTCCGGTATTCTGCTGAAACAGCAGGACGCCCGCGAACAACAGCCCTGGCAACGACAGCCAGAAACAAAAGAGCCACGCGCGCCGCACCGCAGAGCGCGGCCGGCGCCTGCGCGCCTTTCGATCAGAGGCCATATTTTTCGATGCGGCGATAGAGAGCCGCGCGGCTGAGTCCGAGCACGTCCGCGGCCTGGGATATGTTGCCGTCGCAACGGCGAAGCACTTTGCGGATAAGAAGCGCTTCGACTTCATCAATACTCATGTTGTCGAACGAGGGCGTGGCAGAGCGCGCCGCGCTGATCGCAAGGTTGGCCGGATCGATCTCGTTCCCGCGGCAAAGCAACACGGCGCGCTCCACCGTGTGCTCCAGTTCACGCACGTTGCCCGGCCACGCATACTGCATCATCTGCTGCATGGCCACCGCTGAAAAGCCGGTGACCTGCTTGCGATACCGTGCCCGGCTGCGATTGAGAAAGTGCACGGCCAGCAGCGGAATGTCTTCGCGGCGATCGCGCAGCGCCGGCAGATGAATCTCCACTGTATTCAGGCGGAACAGAAGATCCTCCCGGAAATTTCCCGCCGCTGCCTCTTCGTGCAATTGTGAATTGGTGGCTGAAAGCACGCGCACATCCACGCGCCGCGTTTGGGACGAACCCACCCGCTCAAGCTCGCCGGTCTCAAGCACGCGCAGCAGCTTCGCCTGCTGTCGAATAGGGACATTGGCAATTTCATCCAGAAACAGCGTCCCGTTGTTCGCCAGTTCGAATCGCCCGATGCGGTCCGTGCGCGCATCCGTGAACGCCCCTTTCACGTGACCAAAGATCTCGCTCTCGAACGTGCCCTCCGGCAATCCCCCGGCGTTCACAGCCACCAGCGGCATGCGCGCGCGTGGAGAGGCAGCGTGCAGCAGCTTGGCCACAATCTCCTTGCCTGTGCCGTGTTCGCCCGTAATCAGCACGTTGGCATCGGACGGCCCAACCTGCGCAATGAGCTCAAGCACGGGCTGCATGGACGCGGCGGTGGCCACAAACTCCGGCATGCCCTCCGCTCGCAGCAGGCGGTTTTCCAGTTCCAGTTGCCGCGCCCGCCGCAGCGCCTGGTGCAGCTCCGCATGCACCCGGATAAGGCTGATGAGCCGCTCGTTCTCCCAGGGCTTCTGAACAAAATCGCGCGCCCCGCGCTTCATGCTTTCGACGGCAAGATCGATGTTGCCCCAGGCCGTCATCACGATCACAGGCAACCGCGAATCCATCTCCTGGATACGCGCCAGCAGATCGAGGCCTTCCTGGCCCGATGTGGTATCCCGCGTGTAATTCAGGTCGATCAGCAAAACGTCATAGTCGGTCTGGCCCAGCGCTTCCAGCGCTAGCTGCGGCGTGCGAGCACAATCGACGATGATTCCCTGCGGCTGCAGAAGGAGTTCCACAGCCTCCAGAATGTGGGGCTGATCGTCCGCTACAAGAACCCGGATTTTTGGTTGCTTACTCGGAATGGCCTGCCTCCACTGCGCCGGTTTTGATGTCAACAATCGGTCCGGACCATGACCCGCGCGCGATGTTCCGCGCGCGGCGCGTGGCCCGCAAACGGATGGATGCTTTCAGCCATTCTACGGCGCGTGCGTCACCACTCCCATCTTGGCATCGTCTATGGATACGCCCATCCGCTCCAGAGTCGTTCCAGTGGCGCGGTCAATATCCACCTTGGCTTTTTCATAGGCCGTCTGGGCCGCCACAAGCGCCGATTCGGCCACCCCCAGATCATGCTGAGCAAGCAGCGTATCGCTGCCGGACTTGGCGCCCAGCTTCTGCTCCTGCTGGGTAACCTCGAAAGTATGCTGTGCCAGATCGCGGGCCTTTTGCGCAGAATTCACGAGCGCCCCCTTTTGCTGCAACGCGAACTGCGAGTTGCGCACATCGAAGCGGATGCTCTTCTTCTGCTCTTCAAACGTGATCTGGCGCTGACGAAATTCCAACACCGCGCGAAACTGATCCGCCTTGGCCACCCGGTTGCGAAGGTTAATTTGCAGATTCATCCCGAACTGGTATTCCGGCGAAGAGTAATTGAACGTGTTCTGGAACATGCCGCCGAACCCCGGAGGCAGTTCGGAGGCGCACTGGTCAGGCCCCAGGTTGCAGTTTGGATTCGGCTTCCCGGCAATCCCGGCTCCCGCATAGAATCCATAAGCGTCCAGCGTAGGTAACAATTCGCTGCGGATGGACTTGAGACTCATCTGCGCCACCTGCATCGCGATCTCGTCCTCCTTGACATCGGGACGATTCTTTTCAGCTTGTGTGATCAGGTCGTCAATGGAGCTCGACGCATTGGGATCAGGCGTCCCGGTGTTGTCGAGGGGAATGACCGGCATTTCGGCAATCGCCGGATCATCCATTTTTGTGATGGCGTTCTTGATCAGAAGCTCGTTGAGCCGGAGAGTCGCGCGCGACACCGTAAGGTCACCTTCGCTGGTGGCCACGTTCGACTCATCCTTCGTCACCTGCATGGCCGGAATAGCATTCAGCTCAAACTGTTTCTGATCGTCGGAAAGAGTCTTCTGCGCGAACGAGAGCAACCGTTCCTTCACCTGCTCGTCTTGATAAGCATTGACTAGATCCCAGTAGATGTTCTCCACCTGGGTAATCGTGGCTATCACTTGGGAACGAAATGCGAGATCGTTAATCTGCTGGTTCTTCCTCGCGATGTGCATGTAACGCTCGTTCGTGGCGATTCCGAAACCAGCCAGCAGGTGCTGCGTCAGAACAAGCTGAAAATTCGAATAGAGCGTGGGATTAACTGAATCGTAGGGGCTGTTATTCGCGAAGCGCTGGGCCTCATAGTTGATCGCCAGGCCCGTTCCGAACGGAAACGCCTGGCTGTATCCGGCCAGGGCCTCGATGGTGTTCTGCTTGAAAATCAAAACGCCCGTCTGGAAGGCATTGCCCTCCTGCGTCACATCGTGATCCAAAAAGGCTTTAAAGTTCAGGTAAGGATCGAAAGACGCAACCGCGGTTCCCGCGCCCAGCGTCGACGTGACAATGCCGCCTGCGCCTGCAGCCGCGGAACCGGAACTGGCGCCCGCGGAACCACTGCTGCCGCCGCCAAACCCTCCCTGGGTCGACGATTGCACCACCCCGGTGTTGACTCCCTGGGCAAGGCCACCGGCCTTGGTCCGCGCTACATCGGTTTGCGCGATCGGGAAGTTATAACGGAAATAAGCGATATCCAGATTATTCTCGATCGCGAGCGCAATCACGTCCCGCAGCGAAACGTAAAGCTTCCCATCGCGGATCAGGTTCTGCAAACGCGGGGAGTTGCTCAGATCCAGTGGCGGCGCGTCACTTGGAAAGTAAGGCGAAAATGGTTTGCGCGAGTGCGGCAGTTCCACGTGGAATGGTTGCTGCGAGCCCACCGCCTGTTGTTGTTGCGCCTGCTGCATCTGCTGCGCCAGCGTAAGCGGCGCAGCAGATGCGGCGCTCGCCGGGGGCGCCGGAGAATCCGGCGCGGCCTTTGCCTGCTCTGACGATTGAGCCTGCATCGGCTCAACCCCCAGGACCAGATTCGCCTGCAACAGTACGACCGCCAAAATTGCCTTCATCCGCCTGCCCGCAGCGCCGCGCGCTCCGCGGTTCATCTGGGTGGAAATTGCGTTCACCTTTTGAATATCTTTCACTGGGCCCCCGTGACAACTGGAGAATCGACGGCGACGTCACGCGTGAGCCATCCGTCGTGGAGTTCGAGAATGCGCGATCCGTAGCGAGCGTTCTCTTCTGAATGAGTTACCTGCACGATAGTCGTGCCATTCCGATTCAGTTCCCGGAATAGCTCCATGATTTCGCGCGCCTGCGTGGAATGCAGATTGCCCGTGGGCTCATCGGCAAGAAGCAGCGAAGGCGCGTGCACAACCGCGCGCGCTATGCCTACAAGTTGCTGCTGCCCGCCCGAAAGCTGATTCGGGAAGAGGTCCTTCTTCGCCACAATCTGAAAACGGTCGAGGATGTCTGCAACCATGCCGGCCCGCTGCTTCGAAGCCAGATTCTTATACGACAAAGGCAGGTCGATATTCTCCGCCACGGTGAGATCGTCAAGCAGGTGATAGCTTTGAAACACCATGCCGATCCGCTGACGCGCAAGATCGGCGCGTTGCTTGCGATTGAGCGCATGCACTGCAGTGCCGCCAAACCAGTACTCGCCTGCCCAGCCATCATCGAGCAGCGCCAGCACGTTCAGCAGAGACGACTTCCCCGCTCCGGACGGGCCCATTACCGTTACGAATTCGCCTTCGTTGATGGTGAGACCCACGCGGCGCAACACCCACGTTTCCGTGTGGCCGGTCTTGTAACTGCGTTCTACATTTTTGAGGTCAATCATTTTTCCTACTCCGATCGCAAAGCCTGAATGGGGTCAACAGCAGCCGCGCGCCTGGCCGGCAGCCACGCTGCAAAGAGAGAAGCGGCGGAAAGCACCAACGTCACCGCTGTGAAAGTGAGCGCATCGTGCGGGCGCACTCCAAAAATGTAAGAAGCGGCCAGCCTCGCGGTAAACCATGCCAGCACTGCGCCGCAGCCCACGCCGGCTGCCACCAGCACCACCGCCCGCTTCAACATAAGTCCGACGATATTGCCCTGCGGCGCGCCTAGCGCAATACGCACGCCAATCTCTCGCGTACGCTGCGCCACCGCGAACGACAGCAATCCGTAAAGGCCCACAGAGGCGATCAGCAACGCCAAGCCGGCAAAGCCTCCCAGAAGCCGCGCCATCAAAGCCTGATTGCCATACGAGTCCTCCACCGCTTGCCGAATGGTCTTCACCTTGGTGGTGGTCGCTTCGGGTGCAACTTCGTGCAGAGCCTTGTCGAACTGGGAACGCAGCGCGTCCGCCGGGACCCCGGCGCGCATCGCCACCTGGATGAACGCAGCCGCTATTCCATAGAGCGGCGTGCCCGGCTGCGTCTGCGCCAGGCAGAAATAGATCTCCGGCTTCGTGGCTTCCGCCAGGCTGGTCTGCTTGGTATCGCCAATGACGCCCACGATGCGGATATCGGCGAAGCGGCCCTTTTTGTCCATGGAGAGCGTATGTCCGACAGCATCGGCACCGGGTAGATACCTGCCGACGAAAGCCTGGTTCACCACCGCCACCACCGGAGAAGATGCCGTATCCTCGTCCGTGAAGAAGCGCCCGCGCACCATCGGGATCCCAAGCGCCTCCACCAATCCGGGCGATGCGATACGTCCATCCGCCTGTGGCTGCTTGGAGTACCCAACCTCCTTGTGATCGATGTTCGTGATGATGGAAACACTCATCTCCCGCCGCAACGGCAGCACGGAACTCAACGCAACCACCTGCACGCCGGGAATCGTCTTGAGCCTCTCCAGCAGCGGCAAGTAGGAATTCTGCACCACGCTCGGCCGGTCCACTCCGTTCTCCTCATCCTCAAGCTGGCTGCCGCCGTTGAGAATGATTCCGCCGGTCAGAACGTTCTGCTGCGTGAAACCAAGTGGAACATCGCGCAAGGCATAGATGGTGCGGAGGAACAGTCCCGCGCCCACAAGGAACATCAGGGTCAGCGCCAACTGCCCCGCCACCAGCACCTCGCGCGTGCGGTTGGCCCCGCTCGATTGAGTAGCCGCTCCTCCCGCAAGCGCATCGCGCACGTCGCGCCGCATGGCCCGGACCGCCGGAAGGACTCCGCACACCAAAGCAGTAAGCAGCGCCAGGCATACAAGGCAAATCACCACACGCCAGTCCACGTGGACTGCGTTCGTCAACGGAAGCTCATGCTCAATCTGGCGCCACAATACCTTCAGCGCGCCAGCACCCAGTCCCAAGCCGGCCAGTGCGCCCGCTCCGCTCAGTAGCAGGCTTTCAACCAGGCTCTCCTGCAGCAGCCGCCAACGGCTCGCTCCGAGAGCCGCGCGCACAGCATGCTCGCGGCTGCGCGCAATGGCGCGTGCCAGCATCAGACCAGCCACGTTCAGGCACGCCAGGCACCAGATGCCCGCCACCACTCCATACAACAGGAACAGCGGCTTGCGGACCTTCCGATTCAGGAGCGTCTGGCAGTCCGTCACCTTGATGCTCGATGGAAGCTCGTCGCCGCCTGTCACCTCTCGCGCAATCACCGCCTGCGCCCGACTCAGATCTGCGGCGAGTTGCTGGGCCGTCATCCCGTCCGGCAGCCGGGCAAACATCTCTCCCCATCGCGCCTTCTCGCCCATCGCGGACGCTGCGTTCGGCCCAAGCTCCGCAGGAGACCATGCCGCCATCTTGTTGTAGTACGAAAAAAAGAAGCCCTGCGGCAGAACGCCTATCACGGTGTAAGGCTGGTGGCGCATGGTGAGCGTGCTTCCAATCGCCGCCGGATCACCCTGGTACAGCTTCTGCCACGTGTCATATCCAATCAGCACAACGCGATTCTTGCCCGGTTGATCTTCGTCCGCGCGAAAGCTGCGGCCCAGCACCGGGCGCACGCCGAGCACGTCGAACAGACCCGCCGTCACCGTGGGCACTTCAATCTGAAACCTGCCCGCCGGCGTAACCACACTCGCATTTTGCGGACCGCCGTATACGATTGCGCCAAACTTCATCCGCGACCCCGCCGCGTCGCGCAGTTGCACCATGTTGGAGTAGGTCAGCGTGTAATACGGCATCGCCCCGGAGAGCTCCACTGCTACCAACCGGTCTGCTTTCTGCAGTGGAAGAGGCCGCAGCAGGATACCGCTGAGCAGCGTGAACACGGCAATGTTCGCGCCCATGCCCAGCGCGAGTACCGCCACCACAGTAAACGCAAACCCCGGCGTCCTGCGAAGTTGCCGCAGCGCATGGCGCACGTCCTGCATCACTGATCCCATCCCTGCTCCCCTCGCTTACTCGGTGCGCAATGCACGCATGGGTTGAACACTCGCCGCCCGCCGCGCCGGCAGCGCCGCCGCCAGCATCACCATTAACGCCGTTACACCCACCGCAAATCCCAGCGTGAGCGGATCGGTCGACGTCACGCCGTAGAGCTGACTGCGGAAAAGGCGCGCCGTCACAATGGTGGCCGGCAGCGCCACAGCCACGGCGATGCCCGCAATAATCAGCATCTCGCGCAGCACCAGCCCCACTACATTGGAGCGTTGCGCACCAAGCGCCAGGCGCACGCCAATCTCCCGCGTGCGCTGCTCCGTCGAATACGCAAGCACGCCATAAAGCCCCACCCCCGCAAGCAGCACCGCCAGCAAAGAAAAGCCCACCGCCAGCAACGCCAGAGCGCGCTCGTCCGCTGCGCTGCGGTCTACCTGCTCTTGCATGGTGCGCAGCCCGTCCACCACCAGCGCAGGATCCAGCTCGTGAACAGCCCTGCGAATCGCTGGTTCAATCAACTCCGGTGGCTGCACGCTGCGCAGGTACATCTCCACGCCCGTCGCGTGATCCATTTGAAAATATGGCTTGTAAACGGCCGGGCCCAGCGGCGTGCGCAGATCCGTGTGACGGATATCGCCGGCCACACCCACAATCGTCATGTCGTACTTCACGTCATCGCCCGAGCCCCTTGCAAGCTGCCGCCCGATCGCCTTTTGCGGTGAACCGAAGAAGCGGTTTGCAAACGCCGCATTCACCACCGCCACCTTGGGCTGACCCTTCGCGTCGGCCACTGTGAATTCCCTTCCCGCAAGAACGGGCTGGTGCAAGGTAGCGAAATAACCCGGCGTGATGAAGGGCTCTTCGAAATTCATGTTCTCGTCTTCCCCAGGCTTGTAACCCTGAATCGACGCGTTCGAGGTCTCGCTGTCTCCAGTCAGTTCGGGATCGTTCGTGGCCGCCGCCTGCGAGACACCGGGGATGCGACTCAAAGCCTCAAGCGCGCTGGCGATCACTTGCGGCGTGCGGTCTTCGCCGTATCCCGAGTTGGTGGGATCGAGCGTGAACGTCACCAGGTGGCCGATATCAAAGCCAACCTGCTGCTGGCGCAGATTCTCAAGCGTGCGCACAAACAGGCCCGCTCCCCCCAGCAACATCAGGCTGAGCGCAATCTGAACGCCCACTGCGATTTTGCGAAAGCGCTGCGACTCTCGTGATGCGGTGCCCGCCGTCTGGCGTAGCGCTCCCGCCAGGTCGGGCCGGATGAAATGAAACACCGGTGCAACACTGAACACAAGGCTCGACAGGAGCGACACCCCCAGCGTGAACAAAAGCACGCGCACGTCCACGGCGCTCGAGTAGTGCTCCGAGCCTGCATCGGCGCTGGTCATGATGCGGACCAGCAAACGAGCCACCACCGGCGCAAATGCCAGTCCCGCGGCCGCTCCTGCCACGCCCAGCATCCCGCCTTCCACCAGCAATTGCGAAATGATGCGCCCGCGGCGTGCCCCCAGCGCATAGCGCATCGACATCTCCCTGACCCTCGCCGACGCCCGCAGCAACAGCAAGGTCGCAACGTTGATCGCGCAGAGCGCCACCAGCAGCACAGTCATGCTCATCAGGATCACCAGCGGCTTCTGCAAATCCAGCCGGTCCGGATTGAAACCCTTGGAGTCGTCCACCACGCTCAGGCGCGAGCTATCAATGAAGCTCTTGCGGAACCGCTCGGACTTCGACTTGTAGAGTGCAAACTCGTCGGTGCGCAGCGAGTGCCACAGAGGCGCAATGCTCGATTGCGCCTGCGCAATGCTCACACCAGGCTTCAGGCGGGCAACGATCGTGAGCCACGCCGACTGATGATTCTTGAGATCATTCAGTTGCGCTCTCCACGGAATTGCGTACTCCACCATGGTGACGGGCACAAACGCTGCGGGCTTGAATCCGCCAATTGCCGAATCGAAGTGGCTGGGTGCGACTCCCACCACGGTGAACGGGTGCCCATTGATCGAGATGGTTTGCCCCACCACGTCGCGCGACGCGTTGAAGCGCGTACGCCAGTAGTTGTAGCTGAGAACCACCACGGCGTTGGCATTCTTTCCCGTTTCGTCCTGTGCGGTAAACAGCCGCCCCATTCCCGGCCTCAGATCAAGCATCTCGAAGTAATTCCCGCTGACGATCTCAATTTGCTTGCTCTCTGCTTCGTTGTGCCAGGAGATTCCCGCCTGCGCCTTATCCGCTACGACCATTCCGTCGAAGACCTTGCTCTGATCGCGCAGATCCTTGTACATCGGATACGAGAAATAGCTGTGAGCCTCTCCCGTGTCGCCGCCGAAAGAGCTCATCGATCCGCTGAATCCGCCGCTCCACTGCAAACGCACCAGTTGTTCCGGATGCTGCACCGGCAGCATGCGCAACAGCACCTGGTCGAACAGGGTGAAGATCGCGGCATTCGCCCCGATGCCGAGCGCCAGCGTGAGAACCACCGTAACGGTGAACCCCGGCGATTTGCGCAACTGGCGCAGCGCGTACCGAAGATCCTGAGCGAATGAGTGCATACCCTTCTCCTATTCCGTGCGCAACGCCTGCATGGGTTCTACTGACGCCGCCCTGCGCGCGGGTAACCACGCCGCGGCAACCACCGCGAGCGTCATGATCACTAGCGCCGAAGCCATTGAGAGCGCGTCCAATGGCTTGACTCCGAACAGCACCGAAGCTTCAATCCTTACCGACGCCACGCACGCGCAAATACCAATAACCAGCCCCATGCCTGCCATGCGTGCCGTGTCGCGCAGGATCAGCAACCCGGTCGCGCGTCGTGATGCGCCCAGCGCCATGCGGATGCCAATCTCCCGTCGCCGCTGCGCCACCCTGAACGCCAGAAACCCATAGAGCCCCACAACCGTGAGCATCAAAGCAATCACTCCCAGCGCGCTCACCAACTCCGCCATCATCTGATAACTGCCCGTCGAGTAGCGGATCAGTTCCGGCAGAGACGTGATGAACATTGGATCGAGCAGCGGATTGGCATGGATGAACACCTGCCGCGCCGTCGGCGCCAGTGCCATAGCATTCTGTTCGCTCCCGATCACAAACGTGACTTCGCCCATGCTCGAGAAACGGAACGGAATATACATGTAAGGTTCCGGAATCGCGCCCACCTGGTTGATCGGCGCATCTTCCACCACGCCCACAATGCGCAGCGCAACATCGGAGCCGTTGTTGAATTCCGGCAGCCGCACCATCTGCCCAATCGGATTCGCGCCCGGCCAGTACTTGCGCACCATGGCCTGGCTCACAAGCAGCACCGGCGGCCCTGACGTGTTGTCCTCCGCAGTAAACCCCCGCCCCAGCAACACGCGCGTCCCGGTCACGTTGAGAAAATCCGGGCTGACTGCGTTGTACTTGATCTCCGCCGCCACACGCAGTTCAGGATGACTGGGAAGCAGGACCTTGGCGGCAATGCCGCCCTCCGACGGCATCAACGGCGCGCGAATTCCAAACGCGGCGCCCTTCACCCCCGGTAGTACGCGTAACTTCGCCAGCACATCGCTGCGCATCGGCTCATCGGGATCCTGCGTAAACGCCACCAGCACTTGATCGCGCGTAAGCCCAATCGACTGCGTGCGCGTATTCAAAAAACTGCGCACCAGCGCCATGGTCGACACCAGTAGCGCGAACGACAATCCAATCTGCAACCAGATTGAAGCTTGCCGAATTGCCGGCGTGCGTCCCTCGGTGCGCGTGGCCGCCGCCCCTTGCAGCGCAGGAATCAACTCCGCGCGCCTTGCCTGCAGCAGCGGAACCACAGCCAGCAAAAGCATGGTCGCGCATGCAAGCGCGGATGCAAACCCGAGCACCCGCCAGTCCAGATGGAACGCCGCTCTGTCCGCATTCGCATTAAGCATCGCCGGTTCGAGCACCAGCAACCGGGGCAGCACCGCCGCAATCGCCGCGGCCAGGCACAGCCCCGCCGCCAGAGCCGCCCCGCCCAGCACCGCATTCTCTGTCAGCAGTTGCCGCGCAATGGTTGCCCGGCGCGCGCCCAGCGAGAGCCGCAGCGCCACCTCGCCCTTGCGCGTAATGGCCCGCGCCAGCAGCAGGTGCGCCACATTTACCGCGGCCAGCACCACCACGCAGCCCACCACCGCAAACAAAATCAGCCCCGTGGTTCCGGCCCGGTCCATGCGATAGCCAAAATCGCTCACGGCACGCGCGCCGCGGCCCTGGTGCGACGCGGGCTCGACCACTTGCAGCGATTGCGCAATCGACGCAACCTGCTCGTTCGCCGCCGCCGTTGCTCCCCGGGCAAGCCTCCCCACCACGTTGAACCAGCGAAATTCACTCGACGTCAGATCGCTCCCGCCGTTCAGCAACGCCCACGATTCCGCAGGAATCCACAGATCGCGATCGCTGTTCGGATCCATCTCTCGGAAACTCGCTGGAAGCACCCCCAGCACCTCCACCGCGTTGCGATGATCCCGCCCCCGCAGCAGAGTGATACTGCGTCCCACAACCGCTGGATCGGAGTTGAACTCCCGCCGCCAGAATCCATAGCCAAGCACAACGCCGGGATGCGTCCGCATCCTCTCCGCATCCTGCGCGCTAAAGGCCCGCCCCAGCGCCAGATTCACACCCAGCACGTCAAAGAAGTTGCTCGAAACAACATTCGTCAGCAGCAATGCCGAGGTGCCATCCGCACGCGGCATCAGGCTTCCCCGCCGCCCAATCGCAGCCACTCCGCCAAACGCCGACGCGCGTTGCGCAATCACCTGGTAATCGTGGTACGTGAAAAGGCCCTCGGACTCCTGCTGCGTTGTCGCAAACACCCGCATCAGTTCGCCGGACCGCGGCACCGCCAGGGGATGCAGCCATAACCCATCCATGAGGCAGAAGATTGCCGCACTCGCGCCGATGCCAAGCGCCAGCGTAAGCACAACCGCGGCGCTGAAGCCCGGTGCCTTCCTCAATTGCCGCACGGCATATCGCAGGTCTCGCATTTCGTTACTCCGTCCGCAGTGCCTGCATGGGTTCGATCGCAGCAGCCCGCCGCGCTGGGATATAAGAAGCCGCAAGCGCCAGCAGCAGAATCGAAAGCGCCGCCACAACCAGCACCACCGGGTCCAGTGGGTCAACCTCGAATAGAAGCGCGCGCATCAGGCGCATCGCGAACACCGCACCCACGGCGCCAATTCCGGCTCCGACAATCCCCAGCTTCGCTCCGGAAGCCAGAATCAATCGCATCAGCCCCGCCCTTTGCGACCCCAGCGCCAGCCGAATCGCCATCTCCTGCGTACGCATTGCGGTCGAGAAAGCAATGACGCTATAGATTCCCAGCAGTGCCAGCAGCAGCGCCGCTGCCGCAAACGCTGAGATCAGTGCCGCGTTGAAACGCCGAGGCGCCTGTCCCTCGCTCACCACGCGATCCATGCTTTGAACCTGCGTAAGCGGCAACTGCGGGTCGATGGAGCGAACCACCGCGCGCAAAGAGTCGGCCATCTGCTCGGGTGCCAGCCCGGTGCGCAACACGATCGATCCGGAATCACCATTCAGCATGCTCTGCTGCGCGAACATGCCCAGCGTCTCCTTGAACTGACCCGCAGGCTGATAGATCTGCGCCTGCGTCTCGCTGTCCGCCGTGGTCTGCTTGATATCGCCAATCTCGCCCACCACGGTCATCCATGGCAACGGGATCTCCGGCACGCCAAGATGAATGCGCTTGCCAACCGGGTCCTGCCCCGGCCAGTAGCGCTCAGCCAGCGTGCGGTTCACGATCACAACCAGCGGAGTTCCGGCGCCATCGGCCTGCGTAAAGCTGCGGCCACGCACAATCGGAATGCCGGCGGCGCCAAAATAATCGCCTGTGATCTGCGAAGGCCAGCTGAGATTTAGCGTCTTGCCTTTGATCGGCACATACCCCTCCGCCACAATCCCGCTGTTATCGGTGTTGCCGCTTGCCGGCAGGTTCGAGGTCAAGCCAACTGCATCCACTCCCGGCAACTGCGCAAGCTTCGCCTGCAGCACACGATTGAACGCGTCCACGCTCGCCTGCGTGGAATACTGCTGATGCGGCAGACTGTAGTACGCCGTCAGCATGTGGTCGGTGCGGAAGCCGAGATTCACAGCGCGCAGCTTTTCGAAGCTCTTCAGCAGCAGCCCCGCCCCACTCAGCAGCACCAGCGCCACCGCCAGTTCCGTGATCACCAGCGCCGAACGCAGCCGCGCGTGACCGCCTGCCGTGCCGGTGCGCCCGCCCTCTTTCAGCGCGTCGTTCACCTTCGTCCGGGAGGCCGCCAGTGCTGGAATCATTCCGCACGCCAGCCCCGTAATCACCGCCAGCAGCAACGCGAAGCTCACCACCTTCCAGTCCAGCGAAATCGAATCAATGCGCGGCAGCGTTTCAGGCAGCATGCTCACCCCTGCGCGCACCGCAACCCAGGCCAGCGCCAGCCCGGCGAGTCCGCCGGAAATGCTGAGCACCAGAACCTCAATCAGATTCTGCAGAACAACCTCCCGGACACTGGCGCCCAGAGCCAGACGAACCGATACTTCGCGCCTGCGCTGAATCACCCGCACCAGCAGCAGGCCCGCGAGGTTTGCGCAACCAATAAACAGAACAACCACTACTGCCAGAAACAGCGTCCGCACCAGTGGCCGCGCTTCGCTTACGGTTTTCTCATTGAGTGAAACCACCACCGCGTGCAGCTTGAGAGTCTGCATCGGCGCCGGAAAATTGCGCATGATGTCCTCGGCCACGCGCTGCATATCCGCTTGCGCCCGCACAGCCGTGATGCCCGGCCTCAAACGGCCCACCATGCGATAGTTCCAGCTACCCTGTCCGCTGCTGAGTTCATCCTGTGTAAGGCTGGTGGGCACCCAGAGTTCACTGCGGTTCAACTGCCCCGGCACAAGCGGAAATTCGAAATCTCTTGGCATCACGCCAACAATTTCGTACGGCTTGCGGTCCAGTTGGATCCGACGCCCCAGAATGCCGGCCTCGCCGTGGAACCGGCTGCGCCAGGTCTGATAGCTGATCACCGCGACCTGTGCCCTGCCCTGGTCTTCCTCCTGCGTGAACACCCGCCCCAGCGCCGGCGATACGCCCAGCGTGGGAAACATGCTTGCCGTCATCCGCGACGCATTCACCTGTGCCGGTTCACCGGCGCCGGACAGCTCGTAGTTGGTCTCGCGGTAACCGCCCATGGCCGAGAATGCGCGCGTGTCGCGCATATACTGGAGCATCTCCGCCGCGGGTACAGAAGGACCACCCGCGAACGGAGCGCCCTCCAGCTCGTCCCCGGCTGCCATCAATGCCTGTGAGTGTGGGAACGGAAGCGGACGAAGCAGCACGCCTTCCACCACCGAAAAAATGGCAGTGGTCGCACCGATCCCGAACGCCAGAGTCAACACCGCCGTGAGCGCGAAGCCGGGAGATTTTCTCAACTGGCGGATTGCGTATCGGATATCGCGTGTCATCATCTCGGTTTGCTCCTCTTCGCTACTCGGTTCGTAAAGCCTGCATGGGTTCAATTGATGCCGCGCGCCTTGCCGGCACCAGGCCCGCCAGCGCAGCGCAGATCGCCAGCACCAACGTCGCGCCCACCAGCGCCCAGGGATCGTACGATCCAACCCCGTACAACTGATTCCTCATCAAGCGGCCGGCCAGCAGCGCCGCGGGAATCCCCAGCACCAGTCCCAGTCCCACCTGCACGCCCATGCCGCGCATCACAATCGCAATCACGCTCGATCGCGTAGCTCCCAGCGCCATCCGTATGCCGATCTCGCTGGTGCGCCGCACCACAAAATACGCCATCACGCCGTAAAGCCCAATCGAAGCCAGCACCAGAGCCAGCACGCCAAACAAGCTCGTGAGCCGCGCCACCAGTCGCTCCTGATCGAAGTTGCCCATCACCTGCGCGTGGAACGAACGCAGATCCACCACCGTCATATTCGGATCGATGCCCGCCAGTGTCCGCCGCAGCAGTCCTTCCGCATCCTGCTGCGGCGCGCTGAAGTTCACGATGATCGAATCAATGTACATGGACTGCTGCTCGCCTGAGATGAGTGGCGCCTCTTTGTACCCGCTGAACGATTGCGCCAGCGGCCGCAGAAACACAGGCCGCACCGGGTCGCGTGGATTGTTCATCTTGAAATCGCGAAACACGCCCACAATCTCGAACGCGCCCGAGTACTGCGGCAGATCGATGCCAAAGTGCTGCCCCACGGGATCCTGCTTCGGAAAGAAGCGGTTCACAAACGTCTGGTTCACCACTGCAACCTGCTGCGTCGCCGCCGTGTCCTGCTGGCCCAGGTCGCGGCCGCGCACAATGGGCACGCCCACGGAGGAAAGGAACCCCGGGCTCACGCGGTCCCACGTCGATCCGCAGCGGTCGTTCGGCCCCGGTGCCGGATGCCCCTGCTGAATCACGCACTCGCCCCAGTTGTCGCCCTCCAGCGGGCTGTAGAGAGCCATCGCCACATGCCCCACCCCCGGCAAGGACGAGAAGCGATCCTCAATCTGCCGATACAGCGCGGGAAGGCGATCGATCGTGTAGCCCGCACCCTGCGGATCAACGTGCAACACATAGCGGTTGTTCGTTGCCACGCCAAAATTCTGATTTTCCAGATTGCCCAGCGACTTCGTCATCAGAATCGCGCCCGCCAGAAGCACAATCGAAAGCGCAGCCTGGAAGATCACCAGCACTTTCTGCGGCAGGGACGATCGATCATGCGTGGCGCGATTCACGCCGCGCAGCACCTCCGCTGGCTGCGCATGCAGCGCCAACCAAGCCGGTGCCATCCCGAACAGAACCCCCGTCACCAGCGAGACCAGAAACGCAAATCCCAGCACCGCAGCGGACGGGGTGGCGCTGATAGGTAAATGCCGCGCCTCAGGAAACGCCAGCGCCAAAATCGTCCGCGAGCCCGCATAGGCCACCGCCATGCCCACCAGGCCGCCCACGCAGCTCAGCAGCACGCTCTCCGTAATGGCCTGCCGCATCACCCGCCGCCGCCCCGCCCCCATGGCCATCCGCACCGCCACATCCGCACGCCGCGCCGTGCTCCGCGCCAGCAGCAGGTTGGCAATGTTGGCGCACGCAATCAGCAGCACCACAGATGACAGGATCATCAGCATCTTCAGCCCGCGCCCGGTCTCCTGCTGCATGTTCTGAATGCCGCCGCCCGCCGGCACCACCGTCACATGCTGCTTTGAAATCAGCGTCGACCCGCCGTTCCTCGTATACGCCTCACGCGAATAGAGCCACGCTCGCAGCACACCCGAGAGCTTCAGTTGGAGTGCGACAATGTTCGTGCCCGGCTTCACCCTGCCTATCGGATACAGCCAGTGGGAATCCGGGTGATGCAAAATCGACTGCTGCTCCCCGTGCACCAGCACCTCGCTCGAAAGCGGAATCCAGAACTCCGCCGGAGCATCCGTCACGCGATCACCGAAAAAGCCTGGCGGCGCAATGCCGATCACTGTGAACGGATGCGCCTGAATTGAAATCGTCGAGCCCACAATCGAAGCGTCAGCGCCGAAATCCGTCTCCCACGCGCGAAAACTGAGCACCGCAACAGGCGCCCCATTGGGCTGATCGTCCGCCTCGCTCATCAGGCGGCCCGCAAACGGCTGCACCCCCAGCGTCGCGAACAAATTGCCTGATACAAACTCCCCATGTACTTCCTGTGCCGGCGCATGTCCATGCCGCACGCTGAACATCGGCTGCCCCGCCTGCACCGCGGCAAGCTGCTCAAACTCCGGCGCCGCGTCTTTGAAGTGCTTGTAAAGGTCGTACGAGAAAATATCGAAGTCGCCGTTCTCTCCAACGAATCCTCCATTCACACAGCAATCGTCGGTGTCGCCAATGCGATACAGCCCCGACGCATCGGCCACCGGCAGCGAGCGCAGCAGAATGCCTTGCACCAGCGTGAAGATCGCCGTATTCGCGCCAATGCCCAGCGCCAGCGTCACAATCGCGGTGATCGCAAAGCCCGGAGACTTTCGCAGTTGCCGCGTCGCATACCGCACATCCTGTAAAAGCTGGTTCATCATCTCCGCTGCCAAGCCCGCCTCCATCGTTAGTGGGGAATCAATCTACAATCCGCCGCGATGCCCTTCACGGCATTTGGCTCTCGCGCAGACGTAAAGCCGCCAACCAGTGATACCTCTTGAGCCGCCCCCGCAACCGCTACTCCGTCTTCAGCACCTGCATCGGTTGAATCGTCGCCGCCCGCCGCGCCGGCACTATGCCCGCCGCAAGAACCGTAATCACCAGCACCGCCGCCGCCCCCGCAAAGCTCACAGCATCAAAGGGAGCCACGCCAAACAGAATCGACCGCAGCAGCCGCACCGCAAAAAAGCTCCCCATGCCACCAATCACCAGTCCGGCCGCCGCCGTCTCCAGTCCGCCCGTCACCACCAGCCGCACAATCTGCGCACGCGTGGCGCCCACCGCCATCCGCAACGCAAACTCCCGGCTGCGCGCCGTCACCGCGTAAGCCATCACGGCGTAGAGACCGAGACTCGCCACCAGCAGGCTGGCCAAGGCAAACACGCCCAGCATCTCTACCGGCATCCACGAGAACTGGTAGAGGACTTCACCCACCTGCCTGAGGGTCTGCACGCTCTCAAGTGGCAGCGCTCCATCCAGGTTCGCCACCGCCTGCCTCAATGCGGGCAGTGCCGCCGCAGCCGTAGTTCTGGAGTGGACCGCAACAAAAAAAGTGCTCTCGTAGTGTTGCAGGACGGGCAGATAAAGCACCGGGTTGGGGTCCGTGTCCTGGGGATTGTGATACGCGTAGTTCTTCACGATGCCTACGATCTGGCAGGCCTGTTTGTCTTTTCCAACAATGACGCTGCTGCCGAGCGCGTTCCCCTTCGGCCAGTAGCGATGCGCCATGTCTTCATTGATCACCGCGACCAGCGGCGCTCCCTCGCGATCCTGCGTCGAGAACTCACGGCCCGCGATGAGGGGAATACTCATCGTCTGGAAGAAGTCCGGGCCCTCCAGGTCCGTGACCAGGCTCATGCTCTCGTTCCTGGCCGGCGTATATCCAGGAATGGAAATACTCCGGGCATTGCCGGAGCCCCAATCGCCCATGGGAAGATGGCTCGTCAACGTGGCGCTGCGCACCACCGCGGAGTGGTTCAGTTCATCAAGCAGCGCCGCCTGAAACGCCAGCCCCTTCTCCTTGGTATAGCCGGAGCGCGACAAAGAGACCTGCGCCGTCATGCGGTTCTCGCGATCGAAGCCGCGCGCGCGATCCAACACGTTCACCAGCGTCCGCATCAGCAGCCCCGAACCAACTAGCACGATGAAGCACAGCCCCAGTTGCATTCCCAGCAATGCAATCTTGGCCCAGCGATTGCGGCTCGAACCAAGAATGCCCTGGCTGCCTTCGTGGAGAGCAGCCTTCTGCGAAGTGCGCAGCGCCTGCCGAACGGGCATCATCCCGCACACCAGCGCCACCAGCATCACCAGTCCCGACAGGACCACCAGCGCCCGCCAATCCGGGCTCAGATTGAAGGCAAGGGGCATCCCAAAGTTGGGCAGCATCACATAGAGCGACCGCGCCAGCACCATGCTCGCCACCCACCCCACCACGCCGCCCATGAGAGCCAGCAACAGGGATTCAATGAACAACTGTCTTGCAATGCGGCCCGACGTTGCGCCCAGCGAAGCGTGGATGGCGATCTCGCGCCGCCGCCGTGCCGCGCGCTGCCCGAGCAAGGAAGCCGTATTGATGCAGACCAGTATCAGTAGAAGCACCGCCGCGCCCAGAAGCGCCGGCCATTGTTCGCCGACCACGCCGAACAAACCGCGTGCGAAGTGTGCGGAGTCGCGCAGGTTGAGGTCCCAGCCGCCCATGTTCGCGCCCTTCGCCTGCTGCTCCTCCGCGAACGCGTGCGCCAGCGCATGCAACTCAGCCGCGGCGGATCCGTGCGGAACTCCCGGTCGCAGACGCGCAACAAGTTGCAGCCCCTCGCTCCCGATGGGGTCGGCGCCGGCATCCGGCTGCAACGATCGCAGCGCGGAAAGCGCAACCCAAAGCTGTTCACCCATACCGCCGTAAATCCCCGCAAAATCGCGCGGAGCCACTCCGATCACGGTGAACGGACGGCGGTTCACGGTGATCGTCTTTCCCATGATGTGCGGGTCCGCATTGAAGAGGGCGCGCCATTGGCGATCGCTGAGCACAACTTCGTCGTGCATCCCGTAGACGCGCTCATTCGCTTCCCGCGCAAAGAACCGCCCCACTTGCGGCGTCAGACCAAGCAACTGGAAGTAGTTGCTTGACACCACGCCCGCCGTGACAACTTCTGGAGGCGCCCCCGGCGACGCCAGGTCCATCCTCGCCAGCGTGAACACCGCGGGGTTCTCGAGACTCTGGTCCCGGTCACGCAAAAATTCGTAGGCATCGAACGATACCGAATACCCCTCTGAACCATGCACCGTGGCATCGACAAAACGCAGGCTGCGCGGATCGCTGACGTGCGGGTAGGGATCGAACATGACCGCCTTGATCCACGTAAACACCGTGGTCAGCGCCGCAATGCCCAAAGCCAGCGTCAGCACCGCCGCCAGCGTGAAGCCCGGGGCGCGGCGCAGTTGCCGCATCGCATAACGCAGATCGTGGATCAGATGGTTCATCGCAATCGTCCTTTGCGTCGTTCAAAAGAAGCTGCGGAATCAATCGGCCCGCAGCGCCTCGGTCGGGTTCACATTCACGGCACGGCGCGCCGGCACCGCGGCCGCCACCAGCGCCGCAAGTCCAAGCACCACCACCGCAATCATCAGGATCACCGGATCGTGCGGCTTCACCGCATAGAGCTGATCCGCGATTCCTCTTCCCGCTGCAATCGCCGCCGGAATCCCGATCGCCAGCCCGATCGCCACCTGTGAGAATGCGCTCCTCAGCACCATACCCAGCACCGTGACCCGCCGCGCGCCCAGCGCCATGCGAATGCCGATCTCGCTGGTCCGCTGTTCCACCGAATAGGCCGTCACTCCGTACAGCCCGATGGCTGCAAGACCCAGCGCCAGCGCTCCAAAAATCAGCGTCAACTCGGCGATCATGTCCTGCTGCCCGAAATCCCGCGCCAGCGTCTCGTGATAACTCGCAAAATCAAGCAGCGGCACATTCGCATCCACCTCTGAGAGCGCCTTCCTTACCTGCATCTCCAGCCCCTCCGGATTTCCCGGAGCCCAGATCACCAGGTTCGACAGATAATGTGCCCCCTTCTCTCCTTCAATCTCCACCGGCTTTGTAAAGGGCGTGTGCTGCGCATTGGAGAGAAAGAACATCGGCCGGTCAGGCTCCTTGAATCCGTAGTTCAGGTAGCGCATGTCGTTCGCCACCCCTGCAATCTCCCAGTCCCCGGCGAATTTCAACTCCGGTCCGAATCGCTTCCCAATGGGGTTCTCGCCCTTGAGATATTTCTGCGCAAACGCCTCGTTGACCACCGCCACCATCGGCATGCCCGCCGTGTCGTGCTCATCAATCGCCCTGCCCATCACCATCCGGTTTCCCAGCGTCGAAAAGAAGTTCGGCGTCACATTCGTCCACGTCGCGCCAAAGTCCTCACCCGCGGCATGCTCGCCCTTGCCCTGCACCCAGATACCCGTGTTCCAGCTGTCGCCGCTCATCGGCGCATAGGTAGCGCCCGCCGCGCCCTTCATCCCCGGTATCTGCTGCAGCCGCTCAAACATGCGCCGGTAGAGCAGATCCAATTGCTCCGGCTTGTATCCAGCCTGGAACGCATCGATCGACATCATGTAACGCCCATCGGTCTCAAACCCGAAATCCTGATGCTCCAGATTGCGCAGGCTCTGCGCCAGCATCACCGCCGCACTGATCAGCACCAGCGACACCGCCGCCTGCCCCGCCACCAGCGCCTTCTGCGACCACCTTGTCCCCCGCGCCGTCGAACGATTCGCGCCCCGCAGCGCCTCCACCGGCTCCGCATGCGACGTGGTCCACGCCGGAGCCATGCCAAACAACATCCCCGTTCCCAGCGACACCGCCAGCGCAAACAGCAGCACAGGCAAAGAAGGAGTCGCGTCGATCGGAACCCAGCTGTTCGGCCCTGTGAACGCAAGACGCAGCACCAGCGCCGTTCCCAGATACGCAACCAGCAACCCGGCCGCGCCGCCCACCAGTCCCAGCGCCAGGCTCTCCACCAGCGCCTTGCGTATCAGCCGGCCCCGCGAGGCCCCCAGCGCAATTCGCAGAGAGGTCTGCTGCCGGTTCCTCACCCCCCGCGCCAGCAGAAGATTGGCAAGATTCGCGCACGCAATCAGCAGCACGCACCCCGCCGCAATCAGCAGAATTCGCAGCGCGTCCTCATATTGCTCGCGCACGTCGTTGACGCCCGCACCGCCCGGTGTAAGAAACATCTGCTGCTTGGGCAGATATTCCTTGTCCTGCACCGTCAAATCCGCAAAGTGGCTCATCTGCCACTGCCGCAGTTCGGTCCGCAACTGCGCTTCCAGTGCCCGCGGATCAGTGCCCGGCTTTACCCGTCCAATAATGTCGAGCCAGTTCGCATCCGCCTGCGGAAGCCGCGCCCGCTTGCCGTCGATAATGAGTTCCGCGGAAAGCGGCATCCACACATCAGGCAGGCCCCAGCCCTTCAGATCCGCGCCAAAAAATCCCGGAGGCGCCACGCCCACAATCGTGAAAGGCTCATTGTTGAACTGAAACACTGATCCCACCACAGACCGGTCCGAGCCGTATTTCTCCTCAAACGCGTGATAGCTCATCACTGTCACCGGCGGCGCGCCCTCACGGTCGTCCGAGGGCTGCAGCACGCGCCCCATCCATGGCCCCACGCCCAAGGTCGAAAAGAAATTGCCGGAAACATACTGCCCGTTGCGCGTCTGCGCCTGCTGCCCCGCACCCGCCCGCCGCGTCCCCAGGGCAACAGAGCCGCCCTGGAAGGCCGCCAGTTCCTCAAAGGCCGGCGTATTGTCCTTGAACCGCTGATACAGCTCGTTGTTAAACAGTGAGAACTCTTCCCACTGCGTATAACCACCCCAGTTGCAGCAATGAATCTTCTTCCCGATCCGCCACAACTCGGCCGGCTTGGTCACCGGCAGCGACTTCAGCAGCACCGCATGCACCAGCGTGAAAATGGCCGTAGTCGCCCCAATCCCCAGTGCCAGCGTGACGATGGAAGTCACCGTAAACCCCGGCGACTTGCGCAACTGGCGCACCGTGTAACGCAGGTCCTGGAGCAGCTGGTTCATCCTGTTCGCCCATCCTTTTGGAAAGGTTCGTCCACGCCACATACACGTAGAGCAGCACGGGCCCAATCGCCGTCAACGGGGAGCGCCTGCCAGATCGATCAGGACGTGCGCGCGCGCCGCGTCACGCACATCCCTGGTCTCCGGTCCCTGATCCCTGGTCCCTGTTTTTTACGCTTCCACTTCGGCTGTGAGCTTCCTCAGCTCGTCCTCTGAAACCACCTTGCCGTCGAACAGGTGCACTTCGCGCTCGGCGTGCTTCGCAAAACGCGGATCGTGCGTCACCATGCAGATGGTCGAGCCCTCGCGATGCAGATCTGCCAGCAGATGCATCACGGCTTCGCCGTTCTTCGAGTCCAGGTTTCCGGTCGGCTCGTCCGCCAGCAGGATCGATGGCGACCCGGCAAGCGCGCGCGCCACCGCCACACGTTGCTGCTGACCGCCCGAGAGCTGGGCCGGATAGTGCCGCATGCGGTGCGCCATGTTCACCCGCTCCAGCGCTTCCTTCACCCTCTTCTTGCGCTCCGGCGAAGGCATCCCCGCACGATACGTCAGCGGAAGCTCCACGTTCTCTTCCACCGTGAGGTCGCCAATCAGATTGAAGCTCTGAAAGATGAAGCCGATCTCCTGGTTGCGAATCCGCGACCGCTCGCTGAAGCTGAGGTTCTCCACCGGCTTGCTGTTCAGCAGGTAGCGCCCGCCCGTGGGCGTATCCAGCAGCCCCAGAATCGACAGCAGGGTTGACTTCCCGCAACCGGACGGGCCCGACATGGCCACGTACTCGCCGCGCGAAATGGTGAGATGAATCCCGGAGAGCGCATGCGTCTCCACTTCGTCGGTGTAGAAGACCTTGGTCAGGTCCTCAATCTCAATCAGCTTGTCGTTTGCCATTCCCATCCTCACAGTTCAGCGGTCAGTTGTCAGTGGTCAGTCGTCAGTGAGTGCGGAACTCGCTGTCCAGCGGCCCACTGATCACTTTTTCCTGCGATGCTCTCTGTTCCCTGCTCTCTGTTCCCTTGTCCCTGCCTTTACTCCAGCCTGATCCGATCCACGTTGTCATACCGCGACATGTCAGACAGAATCACGGTGTCGCCTTCCTTCAATCCGTCCAGCACCTGAATCACCTGCACGGAAGCGCGTCCCACCTTTACCTGCACGCGCGTCGCGCCCTTATGGTCCGGATCTTCCTTGAACAGGCTCAGCGTCGAGTTCTCGTTGCCCAGCGCCGGCCGGCCCACATACAGCACATCGCGCAAATGCTCCAGATCAATGGTTCCGTCCACGCTCAGGCCCTTCACAGCGCCCGGCGGCAGTTCGCCATCCAGTACTACGTCCACAGTGCGCGTTCCGTTCAATACCGCGGGATCGATGCGCATTACGTGCCCCGGAACCACGCCGTTATGCGTGTCGATGGAAGCCGGCAGACCGATCGCGATATCGCGCGCCTGGGTCTCGGCAATCTGCAGCGCGGCCTTCAGCTTGCCCAGCTGCACCACCTCGGCCACCGACTGGCCGGCCGTCACGTGCATCCCCACACCCAGCGGAACAGGAAGCGGATCGAGCTCGCCGCCAATCGTGGCCTTCACCTCCAGCGCGTCGTTCTGCTTCTCATAAAGACCAAGCAGCGCCTTGGCCTGATCGATCTTGGTCTGCGCCGAGGCCAGCTGCACCTCGACATTTCTCTCGTTCGTCTCCAGCTGCTGCAGGCTCAGCTTGTGCTGCGCCTGTAGCTGGTCCGCGGTGTTCTTTGATTTCTCGTACGCATTCGGCGAAATCACGCCCAGCTTCACAAGCTGCTCATCGGTCTTCGCCTGCAACTGGTCAGAGGTGTAATCGGCGTTCACCTGCGCCGCCACCATCTTCTTGTCCATCAGCGTGCTCGAGAGCGAGGACTGCAGGCTGTGGTAATCCGCCTCCGCCGCCTTCACCTGCAGCTGGGCGTCCAGCAGCTTCTGCTGCACCTCGGGAGCCGCCAGGTCCATCAGCACCGTCCCCGGCTTCACAATCGTGCCCGGCAATACGCGGATCCGCACCACCGTGGCATCGGTCAGCGCCGGAATCAGCTCAATCGAATCTTCCCGCGGAGTCAGCGTCCCCGTCGAACCGCGCACCTGGCGCGTAAAATCTCCACGCTTCACCGTGTCCGGCCAGATCGCCGACGCTTCCACCGTCGGCGCCGCCGGCTTCAGCCGCGAAACTGCAAAACCTGCACCCGCAAGAACCAGGGCCGCAGCGCCAATCCAGACCACCATCTGGCGCTTCTTTTTCTGCTTAAGATCAGGGCGTGCGATATCCATATCCGCAAAGGTTGCATTTGGGGGGCCAAAAATTCTTACTGGAATCGCTCCTGAAAACAGGAGACTTAGCCGCCGCACCCGCCCCGTAAAGCGCTTCCCGCCCTGACCGCTCCCAAACCCCACTGTCCGGAAACGAACACTCCCGGCCCGCGCTTCACCCGCCGTTTCAGCGCCCCCGTCCCACACCGGATCTACGGTCGCAAGCGTAACTCTCCCGCATCGACACGGTTTGTAATAAGGGCACCGCTTCAGCCGGGATCGCCCGGCAAGACATTCTGGGACGATCACCGCCTATGCGGAACTTTGCTCAACTTTCGCCCGCTCCATCCCATGTAGCGGACAGCCGTTGTTGGCTGCCCAGACAACCCATCCACTTGGCCAAAGACATCTCGGATTGGCTATTTTCAGGCAAAGCCCAAGGTACCCCTGCCTCCCTCCTGTGACCGCCGGCACAGACGCTCCGCCTGAAGCCGCACATACTGGTCCCCTGCCGCTTCCATCGCGGCACGGAGAGTTGTGCAAAAAAGGACCCACACACCCGCGGAAACACGCACCACCTCCTCTGACCCGGCAAAATCCAATTGTTTACCAGAACATTACCTAGTGCACTTTTTTTGGCCTTTTGCCCCGGCATTCGGACCAACCCTCAACGCATCAACAGCTTACCTTCTTCGCGCTGGTGATCTATATCACAGTTTTAAGAGGGGAGGCCACGGAAAGACGGCCACGATCGTGGGTTTCGTGCTTCGATGCTCAGAGAGTGTGGGTTAACCAATCGATTAACCCACCCCCCCTCCCCCCCCGGCGCCCTCTGCTCGCGGCCATCCGGTGCGGCATGCGAACTTGGTTCAGAAATGACCCTCTGCAATGCGGTGAAGTAGGACTCGACTCACACCCGCTCCACCGCCATCGCCACCGCATTTCCTCCGCCCAGGCACAGTGCTGCCACTCCGCGTTTCTTGCCCAGCCGCTCCATCGCATACAGCAGCTTCACCAGCACCGCCGCCCCGCTGGCCCCGATTGGGTGCCCCAGCGCCACCGCGCCACCGTCCGGGTTCACCTTCGCCGGATCGAGCCCCAGATCCCGAATCACCGCCAGCGCCTGCACGGCAAACGCCTCATTCAGCTCGAACAGATCCACCGAGTCCAGCTCCCAGCCCACCTTGGGCATCAGCTTCAGCACCGCATCAATCGGCGCCAGCCCAAACCACTCCGGCTCCCGCCCAGCCGTCACCTGCCCGCGAATCACCGCCATCGGCTTCAACCCGCGCGCCCGGGCTGCGTCCGCGCTCATCACCACCGCCGCCGCCGCTCCGTCACTCACTCCCGGCGCATTGCCTGCCGTCACCGTGCCGCCTTCCTTGAAGGCTGGCTTCAGCTTGGCCAGGATCTCCACGGTCGTCTCCGGCCGGATCCCCTCATCCTTGTCGAAAACCCGGGGCGCCTCACCCTTCTTCGCCGCCGGAACCTCCACCGCCACAATCTGCTCCCGGAAAAGACCGTCCGCTGTAGCCCTGGCCGCCTTCTGATGCGATCCCGCCGCAAACGCGTCCTGTTCCTCCCGGCCGATCCCGTACTTCTCCGCGATCATCTCCGCGCCCACGCCCATGTGGAACCCGCGATACGCCTCCCACAAGCCGTCATTGACCATCGCGTCCACCACCGTCCCGTTCCCCATGCGATATCCCGACCGCGCCTGCGGCAGTAGATACGGAGCATTCGACATCGACTCCATCCCGCCGGCCACCATCACTTCGGCGTCTCCAGCGGCCACCGCCTGCGCGCACAGCGCCACCGCCCGTAACCCCGATCCGCACACCTGGTTCACCGTCAGCGCCGCCGACTCCGCCGGAAGACCGCCATAAATCGCCGCCTGCCTCGCCGGGTTCTGCCCTACGCCTGCCTGCAGCACGCAGCCCATGATGCACTCCTCCACCGCGGCAGCCTCCAGGCCCGCCCGCCGCACCGCCTCGCGTACCGCGATCGCGCCCAGCTTCGGCGCCGTAAACCCTGCCAGCGATCCCTGGAACTTGCCAATCGGCGTACGCACCGCGGAAACGATAACTGCTTCTTTCATAAACACCTCTCCGGTCAACTCCGCTCGCTATTATCCCTCTCCGCACGTAACCCGCGCCGCCCTCCTGCATCCAACAATCGACGCTTGCCGGTCGTCGTGCAACCTGTGTAAAGTGTCCGTGCGGACCCGGAGCAGGTTCGCCATGTATCGACAACCCTTCAGAACGTAGCTATTCGGTATTGTTTGCTTCCTCGCCGCTCGGCTCGGCCTTTCTTCACAATCCGGAGAACTGGAGCGTGTCAGATGCGCAGGCTGCTCATCCTGGGAGTCGTAATCTTATCAATATTGCCGGCCCTCGCTGCGCATCGCGCTACCGTCAGCCAGCTTGATCAGGCCCTCTCCGAGGCCGCCGCAAAACACCGCAGCGACACCGACCTGGCCCGCCAGCTCAGCGATCTCCAACTCTCCCAGCGCCTCACGCCGCAGACCCGTGAACGTCTGGCTTCCAATTACTCTCTTGAGCCCCACGCCGCGCTCGCGCTCAAACTCCTGGCCGACGAGTCCTCCGTCCTCGATCCTCCCCAGGACGAACTCCTCACCTCCGCGCCGCCCGACACCGCCGCCCAGAAACAGCTCCTTGACTCCGCCCACGTTTATGTCATGGAGAGCCTGCCGCGGCTGCCCAACTTCTTTGCCACCCGCGCCACCCAGCGGTACGACGACACGCCCCAGGTTCTGCACGCGGGCGAGTGGCCCATCCGCGCCGGATTCCACCTGGTCGGCAACTCGTCGCGCACGGTCACAGTGCGCGACGGAAATGAAGTCACCGATTCGCCGCAACAGGTTTCCGATAAGCCCCAAGAAGTCATCGGCCTGTCCTCGCACGGCGAATTTGGCACCCTCCTCGCGCGCACCCTCGCCGATCTCGCAGGCGGCAAAATCCAGTTCAGCCACTGGGAGCAGTCCAGCGTAGGTCTCGCCGCCGTCTTCCGCTACTCTGTACCCAAGCGCGACTCGCACTACCAGGTCCACTTCTGTTGCATCGTGGAGAGCGAACTTCAGGGAGGCCGCGAGAGCTTCCGCAATCGCAACATGCCGCGCTATCACACCGGCAACACCAACCCCGTTGAGACCAACGGTCTCCAGGCTTATGACGCTACGCCCGCATATCACGGCACGCTGACCGTCGAGCCCTCCAGCGGCGCTGTCGTCCGCCTCACGCTGGAGGCCGAACTCGATCCTGATAACGCCATCTCCCGCGCCTCCACCGTGGTGGAGTACGGGCGTGTTGTGATCGGTGACCAGACCTTCATCTGCCCCGTGCGCAGCCTTGCCATCTCCAGCCAGCAAGGACCTCACACGGAGGTAGACGCGCAGCGGGTTCCGATCCTCTCAGTCAACGAAACCACGTTCACCCAGTACCACCGCCTCGGCTCCTCCGCCCGCATGCTCGCTGAAGACACACCCCCGCAGGGCGTTCCTTTGCCCAAAGCGACCAGCCTGCCATCTTCGCCCGCGCCCGATCAGGCCGCCGACGCCGAATCGGAAGACGCCTCTCCCGTAGCCCTAAAATTCAGCGAGACCGCAGCCTCCAGCGAGCCAGCAGGCTCCCCTGAGCCCTTCAAGAATGCAGTCGATCGCCAAGAAGAACAGAGAGAAATAGCGGTGAGCGCCGCTATGACTCCCGTTGAGGCGGGACTCGCTATCAAGATGAACATCGCCGCCTCCCAGCTGGGCATGCATGAGGAAGACGGCCGCTGGGTCGGCAAGCTCGAGATTTTCCTCGTGCAGAGGGGTGCCGGCGGCTTCCGCGGCCGCGTGGACAGCCTCACCCTGAATCTGCGCCTCAAGCGTGAAACCTATCAGAAGGCGCTGAGCGATGGCATCCCCTTTCAGCGCACCCTCGATATGGAGCGCGGCATGACCTCCATGCGCGTCCTGGTGCTGGATGAGAACACCGGCCGTCTCGGTTCCGTTACGATTCCGTCCTCCGCACTGCAGGCCGGCAAGCAAACGGCGATCGTATCTCCCCAGCCCGGAAAGCCCTGACTGCCTTACAATGGCGCGGTCCAATCTTTACGGGAGATTCGCGCCATGAAACGTCTTATCTGTCTTGCGCTCCTGTTGTGTGCCTCTGTGCCGGGCTGGTCTGCTGCCAAGAAACTCACCATCGCCAGCCTGCAGAATATGCTCCAATCCCTTCATCGCGAAAACAAGAGCGATGCCGACGTGGCCCTCGCCCTCAAGCAGATCCAGCTCAGCGAGCAGCTCACCCGCCCGACCATGAATACGCTGTCGGAGTATGTTCCCGGAGCGCAGTCAACCGAGCAGATGTACGTGCTGGAAGCTCGCAGCGCCATGATGCCGCTCCCGGCAAGCGAGCAGCCCACCACCGCCGCCCTCGATGACGCCGCCCAGAAGGCGCTCCTCGCCAAGGCCGCCACGTACGCCTCGACGACGTACCAGCAGTTGCCGACGCTTACTGCCACCCGCACGACGCTGCGCTTCCAGGACAACGTTGAGGCGCTCGCACAAAGCTCCGGCCAGGCAGGCAGCGCGAAAGACATGTCGACTGCCTCCCTTGGCGCCGTGAACCCGTTCAACTTCGTCCGCTACATCGAGTCGACTGACACCAGTATCGGCATGGAGCACGGCGTCGAGCGACTGCCTGTGGACAAGACCCGCTGGGGACCTAACAAGCGGATTCAGATGATGGAGCCTTACCCCGGCCTGGCACAGGTGTTTCAGGAAGCTACGGATGCAGGCGCCATCAAATGGTCTCGCTGGGAACAAGTCAACGGCAAACCCGCCGCGGTCTTCTCTTACCAGGTTCCAAGGAAAAAGGCACACCTGGCCCTCGCCGTCTGCTGCTTCCCGGAACTCGATCAGGCCGGCATCGCGAACTTCTCCAACGCTAATGGCATCTCCGGCAATCGTGGCGGTAACGCCGCCGGCAATTTCCAGACAAACACGGATTGGAAGACCTACAAGCAGAAGGACCTTCCCTATCACGGCGAATTCTTCATCGACCCCGAAACGGGTATGGTCCTTCGCCTGGTCACGCAGATGGAAACCAAGCCCGCCGACGTGGTGCACCAGGCTGACATACGCACCGACTACGGCCAGGTATCAGTGGGCGACAAGCCGCTCATTCTGCCCGTGCGCGCCTTTGCTGTCACTGAAATCGTGGTCAACGGCGAATCCGGCGCCGGCGGGTACGCCGAGCGGTGCACCCTGTTCGCCTCGGACTACAAGAACTATCAGCTAGCCGGAAAGTAATGCTCTCCCATCCCGGGCGCGTGGCAGGGCAGGCCCTTCCGCGCCCATCTCGTTTTTGGTAATCTGGGCGCACCATGCCCCGTATTACCCGGTCCCTTCTGGCGGGAGGCCTCTGCCTTGCGGCAGTCCTCCCATGCACAGCACAGTCGTTCAAACCCAAGACCATTCAGTTCAAGGGAGCCGACGGCTACTCTGACCAGGAACTCATGGCCGCTACCGGCCTCCAGCCGGGCATGACGCTTACCGGCCCTGACGTGAACACTCGCACACAAAAGCTCATGAACTCCGGCCTGTTCGAGGGCATGAGCTACAAGTTCGACGGCTCGGATCTCATCTTCAACATCAAGCCCGCCGCACAACTCTACTCCGTCCGCCTGGAGAATCTGCCTCTCGCATCCGGCCCCGATCTCGATGGCAGGCTGCGCCAGAGCGCGCCCCTCTATCGCGGCAAAGTGCCTGCCGAAGGGGATTTGCTCAACGACGTCCGCGCCGCCCTGGAAGGAATTCTTAAAGACCAGGGGATCGCGGCGACCATCACCACCACGCCTTTCGGAGCCCTGGGCGGAAAAACCGCCACCGCGATGAACTTCACCATCACCAATCCTCAGGTGGTCATCGGAGACATTCAGCCCGACAGGGGAGCGCTCGATCCTGACGCATTGAAAGCAACGGCACATCTCACCGGCGCCGCTTACGATAGGGCGGCAAGCTCCGACGCGATCCAGCACGACCTCACCGACGCCTACCGCAACAAAGGCTATCTGGATGCAACGGTAACCGCCGCTCAACTCGCTACGCTGTCCATTGCGCCGGACACGGTGCGCATTCCGTTTCGGGTTGCCGTCTCGCCCGGCCCGCTCTACAAAATCACTTCCATTCAGCTCGCACCCAGCATGCTGGTGTCCCAGGCCGATTTCGACAAGCAGGCGCATACGCACCCAGGAGACCTCGCCAATGCCGAACACATCGCGGAAAACTGGCAGTACATCAAGCGTCAGTATCACAACCGCGGCTATATGAAGGCCCAGATCACTCCCACCGCCGCGCTCGATCGCACCGCTGCCACCGTCAGCTATGCCGTAACGGCAGAGCCCGGGCCTGTTTACAACATGGGCAAACTTACCATCGAGAACGTCAGCGACGACCTTCGCGGCATGATCCTCAAGTCCTGGAAGATGCCCGAAGGCGCAGTCTTCAATGAAGGGGCAATTCTCGGCTTCTTCGCAACGCACGACGTGAACCCTCAACTCGAGCGCATCTTCGCGGCAGTCAGCATCAAGTACTCTCTGCACGTCAATGACGACTCGAAAACCGTCGACACCACCCTCCGCCTGGAGAAGCGCTCACCGCCATCGGCGACTTCCGGCCCGGCGATCTAGGCGGCCACAGGAGCCTCGCGTATGCTCGTGCCATGGTGCACTCCATGCTCGATCACATGTTCCACCTGCAGCTTCCCATTCTCGAGAAGCTGCTCCGCCCCGTTTGCGTCTACATCACCCTCATTGTCCTGCTTCGCGTCTTCGGCAAGCGCGAGCTGGCGCAGTTGAACCCCTTCGACCTCATCGTGCTTCTGTCGCTCTCCAACACGGTCCAGAACGCCATTATCGGCGACGATAACTCAGTCACCGGCGGCATCATCGGCGCGCTGGGACTGCTCACGATGAACTGGATCGTGGTCCGGATCCTCTACTCCGCGCCGCGCCTCAACCGAATGCTTGAGGGCCGCTCCACCGTGCTCGTGCGTAACGGCCAGATCGACAAAAAGTCCATGGAGCGCGAACGCCTGACCCGTGAAGAGCTCATGGACGTGATCCACCGCCAGGGGTTCGAGCACCTGCACCAGGCCAGCCGCGTCGTCCTGGAGCCGAACGGCACTTTCTACGTGGAAGCCCTTGAGCCGTCAAGAGTGGACAAGCAGCACGACGATCTCGTCGCAAGACTCGACGCGCTCACGCACGAAATCGCAGGCCTCCGCGCCCGTCTGTCAGAAGGCTCCTGAACAGTCCCTCCGCACAACGGAGACTCCGCCTATCAGCAGCCCCGCCGGCCAGGATGACGCGAAATTCATGCTTCCCTTCGTCAATCGCTGATGTATCAAGTCATACGTATGAGCCGCGCAGCAAGCCGATAATCGCCGTGGCGTGATCGGGAGAATCACTCCCACTCAATCGTTCCCGGCGGCTTCGACGTGATGTCGTAGACCACGCGATTAATGCCCCGTACTTCATTCACGATGCGGCTGGATATTCGCTTCAGTACCTCATAGGGCAGCGGCGTCCAGTCGGCAGTCATGCCGTCTTCCGAGTGCACCGCGCGAATCGCCGCCGTATAGGCGTAGGTGCGCTGATCGCCCATCACGCCCACGCTCATCACCGGCAGCAGAACGGCAAAGCTCTGCCAGATTTTGGTGTAGAGCCCAGCCGCCTTGATTTCGTTCACCACGATCTCGTCGGCTTCCTGCAACAGGGCCACGCGATCGGGTGTAATCTCGCCCAGGATGCGTACGGCGAGACCCGGTCCCGGGAACGGCTGCCGATTGAGGATATCTTCGGGCATTCCCATGTCGCGGCCGATGCGCCGGACCTCGTCCTTGAACAGATCACGGAGCGGCTCAATGAGCTTGAGTTTCATCGTCTCCGGAAGCCCGCCCACGTTGTGATGGCTCTTGATGGTCTGGCTCGGACCCTTCACGCTGCTTGACTCAATCACGTCGGGGTAAAGAGTTCCCTGCACCAGCCAGTCGACCCCTCCACGGTCTTGCGAGATGCGATTTGCCTCATCGTCGAACACCGCAATGAACTCGTTGCCGATGATCTTGCGCTTCTTCTCGGGGTCGGTCACGCCGGCGAGCTTCGACAGGAATCGGTCGGTCGCATCCACAGCGACGAGATTCAACCCCAGCTTGCCCCGCAGATTCTCCTGCACCTTCTCGAATTCGTTCTTGCGCAGTACTCCGTTGTTCACAAAAACGCAGGTGAGTTGACTACCGATGGCCCTATGCACCAAAACCGCTGCTACCGACGAATCCACCCCGCCCGAAAGCGCACAGATCACGTGACCCGTGCCCACTTTCTCCCGGATGGCCGCCACTGTCGTCTCCACAAAATGCGCCGGAGTCCAGTCGCCTCTCGCGCCGCAGATGCCGAAGACGAAATTCTTAATGAGTTGCGGACCCAGCGGCGTGTGATGCACCTCGGGATGGAATTGCACGGCCCAGATCCGCCGTTCCTCATTGGCGATGCCCGCCAGCGCATTCGAGGTCACCGCCGTGCGGCGGAAGCCAGATGGCAACTCCAGCGCCTCATCGCCGTGGCTCATCCACACCTGCAAAGAGGCAGGCAATTCGGCGAACAAGGGCGTCGTTCCGTCCTCGATCCTCACCTCGGCATGGCCGTACTCGCGCTTCTCTGCCGACCGCACCTTGCCGCCCAGGTGATGCACGATGAACTGCAGTCCGTAGCAGATGCCGAGAATCGGCACATCCAGTGCCAGCAGCCTGGGGTCAGCGGCCGGTGCGTCAATGTCGTACACCGACGATGGTCCGCCCGACAAGATTACGCCGAGGGGCTTGTACGCCTGGATTTCCGCGATCGGCGCCGTGCACGGCACCACGGCCGAGAAAACGTTCAGCTCGCGAATACGCCGCGCAATGAGCTGCGTATACTGCGAGCCGAAATCGAGGATAACGATTGTTTGGGTGTCCACGTTCCAGTGTGGCAGGGCGTGCCGCGGGATGTAAAGATACAGGTCGGGGCGCAATAGAATAAAGCGCTGTCATCCAGTCCAGCGATTCCCCGGCTCCATACATCTTTCCTGATTCACCTTGACTGAAAATTTTTGGATGGCTATACTCCGGCGCACGTGACAAGGTTCCCCTTGTCGATAGATAGAGTCCCGCCATTGGCGTCCCCCACCGGAGGTTGTATGTCAATTCTTCGAGCGGCGAGGTCCGCCTTCCTCGCATCTGCCGTCCTTACCCCCACTCTGGTGTTTGCCGACTACACCTATCAGGAGACCACCCAGATCACAGGCGGCTCGCTGCTGCGCATGATGAAAATGGCCGGCCACTTCAGCTCGCAGGCTCGGAAAGCCGGAGAGCCGATTACCTCGTCCGTTTACCTGAAAGGAAACCGCTTGGCCAAGGTCTCCCAGGACGGTATCGAAATGATCGATTTGGATAAAGAGACAATCACGAATATCGACACACTGAAGCACACGTACAGCGTAGTGACCTTCCAGCAGATGCGAGACCAGATGGCCAAGGCTGTGGAGCAGGCAAAGAAGCAGCAGGCCGAGGCGCCGACGGAGCGGCAAGCGCCGCCGCCCGGGCAGAATGACGTGAAGATGAGATATGACGTGAAGGTGCGCAACACCGGTGCGGAGAAGCAGATCAGCGGTCTGAATGCCAAGGAAGCGGTTCTAACAATGATGGCGATCGCTACGGATCAGAAAACCCAACAGACGGGAAGCATGGCCGTCACGAACGACATGTGGCTCGTGCCGGAGGTGCCAGGGTACAGCCAGGTGACGGATTTCTACCGTCGTTTTGCCGAGAAAATGGGACCGATGATGGCAGGCGTGGGGCTGGAGATGAGCCGCATGCTGGCTCAGAACCCCGGCGCAACGAGCGCCCTTGCAGATATGGGCAAGGAGATGCAGAAGATGAAGGGAGTGCCCATCATGCAGGTGATGCGCATGGGGACCACGACCGACGGCAAGCCGCTACCGGCCGCCTCAGAGGCACCGCTGCCCGCCGACAACGAACCCGCCATGCCCGGCGGATCGGATATTGCGAAGCAGAGCGCCGCCTCGATGATCACCAGCAAGCTGGGCGGCTTTGGCGGATTCGGCAAAAAGAAGAAGGACAGCTCGGCAGAGGAAGGTCCCAGGCAGGATGCGCAGGCGGCACAGCAGCCGACCAGCGCAGTGCTGATGGAGACCCAGGTTTCCACGTCAAACTTCTCCAGCGATCCGGTGGATGAATCGCATTTCGCGGTGCCCGCTGGGTTCAAGCAGTTGCAGAACGGGCAGTGAGGGGAAGTCGGCCGAGGCGGGGCGGCACGGCTGAAAACATGCCCGGTTACAACGATTGCCTGTGGCTCGAATGATCCGGCGCTAATTCAGTACGGAGCCCGGCCCCTTGTACACAACCCCGGCCTTCATCACGAACTTTACGTCCTGCAGCACCCGCACATCATCCACGGGGTTCTTTTCGACCGCAATGATGTCCGCCCACTTGCCCGGCTCCAACCCGCCCGCCTTCGCCGTCAAGCCCATCAGGTCTGCCGCGTTGATGGTGGTGGACTGCAGCGCCGCCAAGGGAGCCATGCCAAGCTGGTTCACATACACGTCCAGCTCGTGCGCATTCAGCCCGTGCGGATACACCGCCGCATCCGTGCCGAGCGCGATCTTCACCCCGGCCTGCATGGCGCGCTTGATGTTCGCTTTGGCCACTGCGCTCACGTCCAGCATCTTCTGGTGATAGAACGGCGGCAGTTTGCCCTTCTCGAGCATCCAGTCTTCCAGGTAGAGCGTCGGCACCAGGTACGTGCCGTCTTTTTTCATCTCGGCGATCGCTGCGTCATCGATATAGCTGCCGTGCTCAATGGAGTCCACGCCGGCCTTCGCGGCCCACAAGATCCCCTGCGCCCCATGCGCATGCGCCGCCACTTTACGGCCAAGCCTGTGCGCATCGGCCACAATCGCCTGCATCTCCTCCAAGGTGTATTGCGAGGCCTGCGGATCGTCCCCCTTGGACAGCACGCCGCCGGTCGCGCATATCTTGATCAGGTCCGCGCCATACTTGATGTTCTGCCGCACCTTGTGCTGCACTTCGGCAATGCCGTCGGCCACCCCATCGCCCACCCGGTGGTACTCGATCGGCAGCAGGTTGTCATCGCAGTGGCCTCCGGTAATGCCCAGCAGCGGCCCGCTCACCAGCATGTGCGGCCCCGGAACCTGGCCCGCATTGATGGCATCGCGGAGGTCAACATCCGTGAAGCCGCTCGCTCCCACGTTTCGCACCGTCGTGAACCCCGCCAGCAGGGTCGTGCGTGCATTCACCACCCCATTGATGGCTTCTTTCGCGTTCGTCTGGGTCAACTCGTGATATGTGTCGAAGTCCGGATTCATCGTCATGTGCGTATGCACGTCAATCATCCCCGGCATTACTGTCATTCCGCCCAGGTCGATGACAGTGTCTCCCGGTTGCTGCGTCACCGCCGCGCTGGGCCCGATCGACTGGATGGTCTCGCCGACCACCACAATCGTCTGCCCGTCGCTCAGCTTGCCGGTCTTCACATCCAGCACATGCCCCGCGCGTACCAGCGTTCGCTTGCCGGTGGGCGCACCCTGACCCGGCATGCTCGTGGACACCGCAGCGGCCAACACACTCAGCAACAGAACTGCGGAAGATTTGCGCAGGAAGCTCATCCGGTCATCTCCAGACATCTTGGGGTTGGGAAAGTTGTAACGCCGAGTGTAACAAACCGCCTTCCCCCGCCGCCGCTGGGATAGCTCCTATAATTTCGGCGTGCAACCAGAGCCCGGTTCGTCCAGACGCAGTTTTCTCAAGACCCGTGTTGGTGCGGCCTTCGCGGCTGGCACCCCCAGTGTCACCCAGTCGCAGGTCACTGCCGCGGCAGCCACCTGCAACCGGCCGCTGCCGCGCATCACTGTCCATGCCGACGGCCATCTCCTCTGCGGTGATGACGGATCGCCGTTCTTCTGGCTCGGCGACACAGCCTGGCAGCTCATTCAGGAAACGACCCGCGACGAGTGCTCCTACTATCTGCACACACGGGCGCGCCAGGGCTTCACGGTCATTCAAACGGTGGTGCTCGCCGAGTTCGACGGAGTCAAGCAAACTACCACCGAGAGACTTCTGCCCTTCGCCGATCAGGATCCCAGCCGTCCCAACGATCCTTTCTTTGATCGTGTGGTCGAGATCGTCGAGGAAGCCGGCCGTCTAGGGCTGTATGTCGCACTCCTCCCCACCTGGGGCGACAAGCTCACTGCACCGTGGGGAGCCGGGCCGCGCCTCTTCCGCACCGACAACCTCGACGTCGCGCAGGGTTACGCCCGCTATTTGGCGAACAAGCTCAAGGCCCACTTCAACGTCTTATGGATTCTCGGCGGGGATCGCCCCCCGCGCACCGAAGCTGAAGACACAAAGCCGGCACAGGACTGGACGCCGATTTGGCGAGCGCTGGCCGACGGCCTCAATGAAGGGCTCGGTTCCAGGCCCACCATCGTCTACCATCCCAGCGGCGGCTCGTCCTCATCGCGCTGGCTGCACAACGAGCCGTGGCTCTCCGTCAACGGGATGCAGAGCGGCCACGGCGGCGGACACGACGTGCCCGTCTGGGACATGATCTCCCACGACTACGCCCTTAGCCCGCCCAAACCCACGGTCGACCTCGAGCCGAACTATGAAGACCACCCCTATAATCCATGGCCGCAGTGGGACCCCGCCATCGGCTACTTCCGCGATCACGACGTCCGCAAGCAGGTGTACCGGTCCGTATTCGCGGGCGGATGCGGCGTCACATACGGCCATCACGCCGTGTGGCAGTTCGCCAACCGGCGGCATCCCGTGGAAAATCACGCCGACCGTGACTGGATCGACGCTCTCTATCGCCCGGCAGCGCGGCAGATGGCTTTTCTGCGGTTCCTCATCGAGTCCCGTCCCTTCTTCGCGCGCATTCCCGACCAGTCACTGATTGCAGGTGATCCGGGCCGCGGCGGCCTGCACCTTCAGGCTACGCGGGACCGTGACGGCTCTTACGCCTTCATCTATTTCCCCATGATGGATCTGCCGGTCACCATCGACCTCTCCCGACTCAGGGCTACGCATTTCCGCGCATGGTGGTACGATCCGCGCACCGGGGTTGCCACACCCGGGAGCCCACCACTCACCGCGGAACGCACGGAATTCCGGTCGCCTCCTTATGGTCCAGACTGGGTGCTGGTGATCGATGACATTAGCCGGAACTACGCTCCGCCCGGCCTCACGCGTCTCGCGTGATGGTTCCGCCGTCTCCCTTGAAGTGGTAGCCTTTCTTCCAACGTCGCCCAGCAAAGGATGCTGAGCGCTGTACTGGCTCACCAAAGGCACGTGCACAGAGCCTGATCCATCACACTCATAAAAGGACCCTACCGATGAAGACTGCTCTTTTTGCGCCCGCACTTCTGCTTGCCGCAGGAGCCGCGCTGGCCGTCGCGCAGACCAGTGACCAGAAGCCTACTCCTCCCCCCGAAACCAAAAGCTTCGACGTCTCAGCGATAGACAAGACCGCCGATCCCTGCACGGACTTCTATCAGTACGCGTGTGGCAACTGGGTGAAGAACAATCCCATTCCCGCCGACCAGGTCCGCTGGGGCAGTTTCAGCATGCTGGCGGAGCGCAACCGTTATCTCCTATGGAAGGAGCTCGACTCCGCATCCACCAGCCCCAAAACTCCATTGCAAAAGAAGTACGGCGACTACTACGCCGCCTGCATGAACACGGAAGTCATTGACCAGAAGGGCATTGAGCCGCTCAAGTCCGCACTGGATCGCATTGGAGCTGTTCAGTCCAACAAAGACGTTGCCACGGTGGTTGCCGAGCTAGAAAAGCAGGGCGACGGCGTTCCGCTCTTCCGCTTCGGGGTGCAGCAGGACCAGAAAGACTCGACCAAACAGATCGCCGGCGTCTTCCAGGGCGGCCTGTCACTACCGGACCGCGACTACTATCTGGTCGACAACAAGCGCTTCAGCACTATCCGCGACCAGTACCGCGCCCATGTCACCAAGATGTTCACGCTGGCAGGCGACTCTCCGGAGCAGGCCGCCAAAGAGGCGGAGGCCGTGATAACGATTGAAACGGCGCTTGCCAAGGTATCCACGCCCAGGGTTGATCTGCGCGACCCTGAGAAGAGATACCACATCTACACCGTAGCCGATTTCCAAAAGCTCGCTCCGGACTTCGATTTTTCCGTCTACTTCAAGGACATCGATGTTCGTCCCTTTGAGACGCTCAACGTCGCCACGCCTGACTTTTTCAAGGGCTTGAACGAGCAAGTCTCGACCCGGCCCGTCGATGCGTGGAAGTCCTACCTCCGCTGGCACACGATTCACAGCACCGCGTCCGACCTTCCCAAGAGCTTCCGGGACGAAAATTTTGAGTTCTTCGGAAAGACGCTGGCCGGCCAGAAGGAACAGACCCCGCGGTGGAAGCAGTGCACCGCGCAGACGGACCGCGCACTCGGCGAAGCCGTGGGCCAGGACTGGGTCAAGGAAAACTTTCCGCCCAAGTCAAAAGCCAGCATGGATCAGCTCGTCGCCGCCCTCGACAAGGCTCTGGCCGACGACATCAAGACTCTGCCCTGGATGAGCGACGAGACCAAGAAAGCCGCTGAGGCAAAGCTTGCCCTGTATCGCAACAAGATCGGTTATCCCGAGAAGTGGCGCGATTACTCGGCGCTCACCGTCAAGCGGGACGACGCCATGGGCAACGCCCGCCGCACGGACATCTTCGATCGCAATTACAACTTGGACAAGCTGGGCAAGCCTGTCGATGAGAAGGAATGGGGCATGACTCCACCCACCGTCAACGCGTACTACAGCCCGTCGAACAACGACATCAACTTCCCCGCCGGCATCCTGCAGCCACCCTTCTTTGATCCCAACATCGACCCCGCAGTCAACTTCGGCGGTATTGGCGTGGTGATTGGCCACGAGATGACCCACGGCTTCGATGATCAGGGCTCAAAGTACGACGGCAAGGGGAACGTCCGCGAGTGGCAGACAGCTGACGATCGCCAGAAATTCAACGAGCGCACCGACTGCGAGGTGAAGGAGTACAACGGCTTCGAGACCGCGCCTGCGCACGACGGCATTGCCGCGCAAAACCTGAACGGCAAGCTCACCCTGGGCGAGAACACTGCCGATAACGGCGGCCTCCGCATCGCCTACCTGGCGCTGCTCGACACACTTGCCAAGGAAGGCAAAACAATAGACAACAAGATTGACGACTACACTGAGGCGCAGCGCTTCTTTATCGGATTTGCGCAGGTTTGGTGCTCGAACCAGACCGAGCAGTCCGCGCGCCAGCTTGCTTTGACCGATCCCCACTCGCCGGGCAAGTGGCGCACCAACGGCAGCGTGCAGAATTTCGAGGAGTTCGGCAAAGCCTGGGGCTGCAAAAAGGGGCAGCCCATGGTCCCCGAGAACGCCTGCCGCGTGTGGTGAGAAAGTGACAGCCGATCACCTGATCAAGTGGTCAGTTGATCAGGTGAGTTGTGAATCCGGAAACGAGGGAGTGAATCGCCGCCACCCAGCGCGCTTCACTCCTTCGTTGTTTTTCAGCAGTTCTGATACTTCCAGTTCCGCTGCTTCCCTTCCGCGATCCACTCCACCGCCTGGGCAATGCGCTTGTCGCGCGTCTCATCGCGCTTGGCCTCGGCGATCCACTCGATGTACTCGCGCTTGCAGCTCGGACTGAACGCCTCGAATACCTTCGACGCTCCCTTTTCCTTCTTCAGGGCTGCGGCAAACTCCGGGTGCATCTCGGGCGGGGCTTTGGGCGCCTTCACCACCTTGTTGCGCGCGGCGATGGGGCTCGTGTAGGTCCCGTCATCGACAAAGCCGGCTGCCTGTTTAATCCAGCCCAGCATCCGCTTGTCGGCCGGCAGATCCTTCACGCTGTTGATGCGGCCCAGCGTGCCCATGCCGTCCTCGCGCACTACATCCTGCTCCTTCAGAACAGCCGCAATCTCCTGCCCCCAGAACCCGAAGCTGCAGTGTTCCTTGAATGCCGCCATGTTGGCGAGGATGGCACCCCTATAGACGAAGAACGGCATGCTCCACTTAATCGCCTCTTCCACATCCGGACAGCCCTTGTGCATCAGCCTGCGTAAACGCTCCAGAATCGGCTGCGCAAACGGCTGCGCCTTTTCGATATAGGCGTCCACCTTCGGATTAATGCTCTCGCCCGCCATTTCCTCGCCCCCCCTCGTTTGCACCGCAGTGTAACAGTGCGCGGGCACGCCATTTGTGATAAGGTTCGCCGGGGCGGCATGTTTCCAAGCCATCTTTCCGGTGACCTTCGCCCACCCTCTTCGTCCAACTCACGATTGCGCCTTACAGTCTAGTCTTTTGCCGTGTTCTGGCGCGCGCCCAAAGCTCTGTGTTTCCATGGAAATGTCAGCCCTGCCCGGCATTTCGCCACGCCAACCCGGTAAACTAGGCACAGACTGCCCTTGGCTTTTACAATTCAGCAGGGACCCATCCCAACCCAGCACTGCTGCGGAACGCACCCACTTGGCGGCGTACGCCCGGCCAGGATGAAGGAATCGCATGAAGTTTAGGAAATTCGGCAAGGCCCTACTGATGAGCGCCCTCGCTACCGGCGCCGTCGTCAGCCTTTCGTCTTGCGTCCAGAGTTATACCGTCGGCTTTCTCTATGTGACCGGCACCCAAACCGCCGGTAAGAACGGCCAGGGCATCATCAGCGGTTTCAAGATTGATCACAACACGGGACAACTTCGGTCCATCAATGGCCTGCCCGTGTCCACCGGTGGCGCCAATCCGGTGCGTGCCGTCCTGCTCCAGGGTTCCCGTTTTCTTTATGTACTGAACAAGGGTATGGACGCCGGCGGCGGCGCCGACTGCACCTCCAGCACGAGTCCTTGCACGGGCGCCAACATCACGCTCTTTACCGTGGGTGGAAACGGCAGCCTCTTCGCACAGCCTCAGGTCTTCTCCAGCCAGGGCAACAACCCGTTGCGCATCATGGATGACGCCTCCGGCAACTTCATGTTCGTGCTGGACCATGACGCTCCTGACAGCGGCGTGGGCACATCGAATTCCTGCTCGCTCGCTCTGGGCCCCCATTACACCACCTGCGGCGATATCACGATGTTCAAGATTGACGCCACCACCGGTCGACTGAGTCTCATCCTGAACTCGCAGGTGTCATCCGCCACGGGACAACCGCTGCCCTACTTCCCGGTGCCACCGGACCCCATCGATTTCCTCCTGAACAATAACTACGTGCTGACGCTCGCCGGCAATCCGACCAATGGAGACGTGGTTTTCCCCTACAACTTCTCGTCCGCGAGCGGGCAGCTCACCATCAGCCAGAACGGCGCTCAGGCACTGAACATCAAGCAGGCCACCGCGATTCAGGGCGGCACCACGGTCTATGTGCTTGACAACGAGCCTGTCACCATCGGTTCGTGCACCAACTGCGTATTCACTCCCGGAACCTATCCCAGCCAGATCCTGCCCTTCACCGTCGGCACCGGCGGCGCGCTTCAGGCGCAGACGGGTGGCCCGGTTCCTGTCGATGCCACGCAGTCCAACCCCCTGTTCGTGCTCTCGAAGGGTAGTTGGACGTGGGTTGCGAACAGCGGCAACAACACTGATCCGAACAACGCGCAGAGCGGCATCACCGGCTACGTTATCGATAAATCCAGCGGTCAGCTCACGCCCATGGCGGGTGGATCGTTCTCGAGCCCCGTCGGTTCCGGCGCCGGGCCGCAGTGCCTGGTCCTGGATTCGTCCAGCCAGTTCGTCTACACGGCCAACTTCAACGATTCGACGGTGACTGGACGCGTGATCGATCAGAACTCCGGCGTGCTGAATCAACTGCCCGGCAAAGCCAACAAGGCGTATGCGCTTCCTGGTCCGGCCTCCTACTGCCTTATCAATGGGCGGACGAGCTAATCGCTGCCGTGTTCAGCCCCGGCATGACCTTGCCGGGCCGCCCACCGGGACCTGAGATGGCGGTCCTGTAATTCGAACCCGCATGCCGGATGCGCACTTTGCGTGCTCGTCCGGCAAAATGCAAACTCGGTTTCACTGCGGACGAAAGATGCTCATGAAGTTCACTAAATCGGATCAGCACAACCCGGCGACTGGTTTCAGCCGCTGGCGCGGCCTGCTGCTGGTCTCCGCCGCAAGCCTCGGAGTGGCTTCCGTTCTGACCGCCTGCGAACAGGTCAGCGGCACCCTCACAGCGGATTTTGTATATGTGACCAGCGCCCTTGCCGCGGGCTCGAATCAGTACGGCCAGATAGACGTGTTCGAAGTCAACGCTCAGTCGGGCCGCATGCGCCAGATTCCCACCTCGCCGTTTCCATCTGGGGGACGCAATCCGGTGGCAGAAGCCGTGAACCCGGACAACAGCACGCTCTACGTTGTGAATCGCGACGACAACACCATCGTCCAGTTCGCCATCGGCAGCGACGGTAAGCTCTATCCGCAGAACACCGTGAACACACCGGGCATCTTCCCGGTCGCCACAGCGGTATCCGGGGGGAACCTGTTCGTAGCCGATACCTACGAGCCGCTACCTACCTGCTCCCCAGCAGCGCCTTGTACCGGTTCAGTCGCCGGATGGCCGCTCAAGAACGATGCTCTCGATAGCGAAAATCAGTTCGTCAGCGCCAACAACAGTCACTACTGGCCTCTAACCATTCCCGGCGCGACCACCTCCGATATCATTGCGCCGGTGGGTATCGCGGCGACTGGTTCCAACATCTACGTAGCGGCTTATGACTCCACCGCCAACACGGGCTACGTGTTCGGTTTCGCCGTAGGAAGCAGTTCTCTGACACCCCTGAACGGCGGCGTACCTACGCCCGCCGGCATTCACCCTTCGGCCATTGTTGCCGACCCCAGTGGCGCTTACGTTTATGTCACAGACAGCTCCCGGGGCGACGTGCTCGGCTTTACCATCTCGGGCTCGGCACTCACGCAGATCGGCGGCAGCCCGTTCGCAAGCGGTAACTCACCTTCCGCCATGGTCATCGACAGCACCGGCAAACTGGCCTACGTGGCCAACGCTGTTGACTCCACGATCCAGGGATACGAAATCGGCAGCGGCGGCGCACTCACATCGTTCGCCACGTTCGCCACGGACACGCAGCCTGTGGCCATCGGCATCGATCCCAATTTGAACCAGTACCTCTACACGGCGAACTTTCTGGCCAACACAGTTTCCGGCTTCCGGATCGACTCCACCACGGGTTCGCTTGTGAACTCACAATTCTCGCCGTCTGCAGCAAACGCCAACCCCACGGCTGTTGCGGCCATTCCACACAAAGTGACGGTCCACTAGGGCGGGGAACCCGGGCTGAATTTTGAGCCCGGCAAAACGATTCCATGCCGGACACCACGGGTCCGGCGCTGTAGAGACACTCATAACGGACCTTTTACAATCCGTATGGGAAACCAAAATCAGTTCTCATGGGGCTTTTTCCCTGGGTTCTCTGGCGACAAGTCGCTGGGGTTACCTGTGACGGCCCGCGACGAAGGAAGCGCATGAAGTTCAGCAAACATTCAGGGTTTCCGGCGACAGCAGTTCTTCGCCGTGGTAATACATCCGGGTCTTCGGCGACGGGTGTTCGTCGTCGGGGTAACTTCGGCCAGCTCGCCCTGGTCGCTCTCATCGGCGTGGTGGTGGCCAGCCTGCTTTCTGCCTGCCAACTCGTGACTATCGACTATATCTATGTGGCGGGCAGCAACAGCGGCGACATTCAGGTCTTTGCGGTGGACTCGCAGTCCGGCGCCATCCGCTTTGCGGCAGGTACGGACAAGACTCCGTTTCAGTCGGGCGGTACCGCACCGGTCGCCATGACCGCGAGCACGGACGAAGCCAATCTCTACGTCGCCAATGCTGACAACAACACAGTGGTTCACTTCGCCATTTCCAGCGACGGAAAACTGAGCAGCAAGGACACCGTGACGCTGGCCGAGCCGCCTACTGCGCTCGCCATCAATGACGCCGGCACGTTCCTCTACGTTGTGTCCGGGACAACAACCGCCACTTTGACGGAATACACGGTGACGTCAGGCGCCATCGGCTCCGTCGCCGCGCAGCAATCACTTGTCATTCCGGGCTTCTCCGGCGACACAACGATCCCTACCGGCGTAGCCGTACTGCCCAACAACAACGCCGTTTTCGCCACCGTTTACGACCAGTCATCGTATAACCCGGGCGGCACGACTACCAGTTCCGCGCATCCGGGCTGGGTCTTTTCCTTCGGCACCGGCTCTGACGGCGCACTCTCCGCGGATGCGGGCAGCCCGTTCCAGGCAGGCGTCAAGCCGAGCGGTCTGGCGATTGATCCCACCAGCCGCTTCATGTACGTAACCGACTACGCCTCGAATCAGCTTATCGGGTATGGAATCACGCACGATACTGCGCTGAGTTTCCTCATCAGCGGCCCGTACAAGACCGGCGCCGAGCCCAGCGCTGTGGTTGTCGATCCGCGCGGCAAGTATATCTACGTTTCCAACTCGCTCGATTCGACCGTATCTGCATACGCCATCGATCTCGCCACGGGAATCCCCTCGGCTGTGCTCAACGTGACTGGCAGTTCAGTAAACGCGAGCGATACGCAGCCCGCCGCGATTGCGGTGGAGCCGGCGCTGGGACGCTATGTCTACACGGCCAACTTCCTCGGGAACTCGGTCAGTGGGTTCCGTCTGAACCCCAACACCGGCGCGCTCGAACAAACGCAGGCTACGCCGTACCCGTCGACAAGCAAGCCGCGTTCCATCGTCATCATCCCGCACGGCAACCATTCGATCCAGCAAACCACGCCGTAAAGGAATTCACAGTTCCACCTGAAAAGCCCAGCCGCCGCAGCTGGGCTTTTTCATTGCTCTCATCTGTCGTTTCCCCCTCTGGTGTGTCGCACGCTCTCCGGTGCAATCTCTGCGCAAACATTTTACTTAAGCCTTGGTCGCGCAAACCTGCTCAAGGCTCTTGAAGGCCATGGAATCGACTCGATTGCCGAACTTCACCACACCGACAACACCCTTCGCGTGGATCATGGGTGGGGCGGCTACGGCGCAGGAGCCGGAGCCAGTCTGGGCGATACGAACGGGATCCTGATTCCTGAGATTCAGTTCCAGACCAACGATGCGTGGCCCATCGTGCGGGGCACTGCCAGCGGCCGCGGCGCGCCCATTCTGCTGATGGACAAGTTTTCCAAAGGAATACTGTACGTGCTCACGGTCCCGGAGAATGCCAACGATCTGTACGCGCTGCCGCAACCCGTTCTCGCGCAGCTTCGCCAATACATCATGGCCGTGTTCCCTGTCTGCATCGACGCGCCCGCCAGAGTCAGCCTCCGCTTATGACAATGGCAGCTTTGTCGTCGAGTCGTCTGGACAACCCGGAAACCATAACGGTGTCAATCGAAGGCAGCGAGAAGCACTTGCGCAACGCCGCTACGGGAGAAGTGCTGGAGGGCAAGGTGGCGCCCTCGCGATTCGTCGCGCGCCGCAGCGCACCCGGTTCACCTTCACCCTGCAGCCGCACAGCTTCTTCGCGTTCAGCACCGAATAGTAACGCGACTCATCCGTGGCCAACCCTTGCGCTTACTTTCCGGCGCAAGGATTGAAGCACGAAACCGCTAATTCCCCGCCTTCTCCGGCACCCGGACGGCCGTCATCTCCAAACCCATCAGGTTTAGAAGCGCGTGGTTCACGCCGCCTTTTTCGTCGGCCACAAAGTGCACCAGCGTGGGCGAATCATTGCAGTAGAACTCCGTGTCCGATACCGCCACCAGCCCATAAGGATTCGGCTGTCCGGCCGTGTACACATACAGCTTCCCGTTGCGCAGCGTAATTTGCAGTGTCATCGGCCCCAATTGGAAGTTCCCCACGTAGCGGGCCAGCGTCTCCGTCTTTGGGTGTGCTATGGGCTGCGCCACCGGCATCTTGTAAGGCGCGCCGAACAGGATCGCCTGCACATCGCGCGTAACCGCTATCTGGTTGGCCGTCTCGAAGTTCCACATCTCAATCACCACCAGGTCATCCTCGGTGTAGCGATTGAACTGCGATACGAATCCGTTCACCCACCCGCCATGCCCCATGTACTTGTGGCCGAAAACGCTGCCGGTCATGGTTCCGTACCCGTAGTCGGCCTCAAGGGGAAACGGCGGAGGCGCGGTCCAGTGGCCATAGGCTTTCCCCGCCTTCTCCATGATCGCCTTGCTGAACAGTGTGCCCGCCTTCATCGCCCGATCGAAGCGGTACATGTCATCCAGCGTCGACTGAAGTCCTCCCGCTGGAGAAAAGTCCGGCTGGGACCGGGGAGCGTTGATTACGTCCTCCCCGTCCCATCTGTAACCGGACGCGCGATGTGGCACCAGATCGCTGGCATGATCCATGGACGTGTGCGTCATCCCCGCGGGCTTCAGAATGTTCGCGGTGATGTATTCCTCATAGGTCTTTCCGCTCACCTTCTCGATCACCAGCCCAAGGAGCGCATAACCCGAGTTGCTGTAGCGAAACGCCGCTCCCGGCTCATTGACAAGCGGTTTGTCGGCGTAGTCCTTGATCGCCTTCTCCACACGCTGCGGGTCGGCCAGATCGTCATACATGTTCGACTTGGTGAAGTCCGGAATCCCGGATTTGTGGCACAGCAGGTGGTGAATCGTGATCGCGCTCCACGCTGCCGGCATCTCCGGCACATACTTCGACACCGGATCGTTCACACTGAGCTTGCCCTTCTCCTCAAGCTGCAGAACGCCGTACGCGGTAAACATCTTTGTGATCGACCCGATACGGAACACGGTCTCCGGCGTGTTCGGCACGTTCAGCTCGTAGTTGGCCATGCCATAGCCCTTGCGCAGCAGAACTTTGTCGCCTTTAGCAATCAGCACCGCCCCCGCGAACCGCCCCTGGTCGGCCCACGCGGTCAGATACTGATCGGCCTTCGCCGCGACGTCATTTGCCGCAACCGTTCTGGAAGACCCATTTTGCGCCCTACCACCAGCCAGCAGCGCCAGCCCCACACACCCCACCGCAGCAACACGAATCGATGAATGCATCTCGCCCCTTCCGTCAGCGCGTCACGCCGAGCGTTCACGCCATACTTATGGCATGCTATTACGCCAGACGGAGCGGAAGAGTTCCTATCCACCTATATTTGTTATAGTTACGTGATTCAGATCACAACGGGCACGACAAGTCCACCAACACCGTTGTCGTCCCTCAAGCAAAAAAGCCCAGCTGCCAAGCCAGGCTCTTCGTCTTTCAATCTTTGTTCTCTGTCCGGTTCCCAGCCCTTACGCGTTGGCCGTCATCAGCTTGCGCAGCCATCGTTGCGCCGGCTTTTCGACAAAATGGAGCGCCACAAGCGACATGAGGATCAGGATCACGTAGCTGATCCAAGGGTCCATCCACGCCAAGCCGAGGTGATCAAGCACGTGCGTGTCGTGAATCAGGTTCCAGAAGTTGAAATGCAGAAGGTAGAGGCAATAGCTCGCCTCGCCCACAAACACCAGCGGGCGAAGGCCCAACGCGGCGGCGAGCGGGTTGCGCCCGGAAAGGCCCAGGATGATGCAGCCGAAAAGCGGCATCAGCAGTCCGTCGTGAATGAGTGCATAAGGGATTCTGCCGCCCAGCCACAGCAGAAAGAATGTGATCCCGAATCCGCCCACGCCCAGCCAGAAGCGCAGGTGTCCTTCGCGCGGAATCAGCTCATCGAGTTCCGCCAGAACCACGCCGAAGATGAAGCTGGCCAGGTGCGGCAGGGGCGTAAACTTCAGTACCTGCAGCCACTGGCCTGTCGAGAAGCGGTCCGGATGAGGAATGCCGTCAGGGTTGAAGATGACATACAGCGTGCCGGGGATCAGCCCACAGAACCAGATCACGGCGAGCCGCCGCAGAACCGGCCCCATGGTTGCCGGTCGCCTCCACCGCGCCAGAAAGGGAAACAGCACGTAATAGGAAGACTCGGCCGACATGGTCCACGCCGGCGTATTCAGAAATGTCGCAATTTCGGGAATCCAGCCCTGCGTCAGCAAAGGGCTCAGCACCATGCCGGCCCAGAACATTGCATGCGAGTGAGAGGCGTACTCCTGCGGCACCATGCGCCACGCCATCAGCAGACTGAGCAAATAGATGGGGTAAAGGCGGGTGAATCGCGCCTTGTAAAACCGCCACGTATCCAGTTGGTCTGCGCGGGCCCGCTGGCCGTAGTTATATCCGAGCACGAAACCGGACAGGAGGATGAAGTAGCTTACCGAGGCGTACCCGGCGTTCACCACGGGCGCGAAGATTCCGAACCACTGAGGATTGGAGAAGTGGAAGAAGACGATGTTGACGGCCGCGAAGCTGCGCAGGCCGGTCAACGCGTTCAGCCGGTCTGGCTTGCGTGTCTCCACCACTTGCTTAGACGGCGCGGCCGAGGCTGGCGATGCGGGCAGGATGGTGTTGACTCTCTTGACGTAGGATGGGCGGCCCAATCGGGCCGCCCGCAATCGTTGACATGAGCCCAGTTACCCATGTCCGTCTGTCCCTGTGTTCCCTGCTTCTAAGCTGTAACCAGCGAGCCCACTTTTTCTCCCATGACCACGCGCTTGATGTTCCCGGGCTGGTTCATGTTGAAGATGATCATGGGCAGGTTGTTGTCTTTGCAGAGGCTCACGGCGGTCAGGTCCATCACCTTGAGGCCCTGCTTGAGGATGTCCATGTAGGTGATCTCGTCGTACTTCACCGCGTCCACCACCAACTTGGGATCGGCATTATAGACACCCTCGACCTTGGTGCCTTTCAGCAGCACGTCGGCCTTGATCTCCATGGCACGCAGGCTTGCGGCGGTATCGGTGGAGAAGAACGGATTGCCGATGCCGGCCGCGAAGACCACCACGCGCCCCTTCTCGAGGTGCCGCACGGCGCGCCGGCGGATATAGGGCTCGGCAATCTGGTTCATGAACACGGCGGTCATTACGCGGCATTGCACGTCGCGCTGCTCGAGGGCATCCTGCAGGGCTATGGCATTGATGATGGTGGAGAGCATGCCCATATTGTCGGCGCTCACGCGATCCATTTCGCGGGCCTGTTCGGCTACACCCCGGAAGATGTTTCCGCCACCAACTACCAGAGCGATCTCGACGCCGAGGGAATGCACGTCGGCAATCTCGGCGGCCGTCTCGGCGACCTTTTCCGCGTCCAGCCCGAACCCTCGCGAACCCGCCAGTGCCTCACCGGAAAGCTTAAGAACAATGCGTTTATACATGGCTTTTTCGAGTATACCGGAGGCCGCGATGATCGGCGGATGAGTGATTACAGTCAGCGAGGCATGACACGAGGAATCGTCATTTCGAGCCCCCTGCGGTGCTCGGCGCGGCCGAGTTCTACGATTCCGGCTCCTCTTTGGACCAGGATCAGCGCGCTCATGCAGCCGGCTCTGCGGCACTCGCATATCTCGGACATTGGCGTGTCGTTCCAATCTAACCGCCGAATAACATCACTCGATTTTCGTGGGATCGCTGGCTCTGGAATTCGTGAGCAGCAACAGGCACGGGCCGCTCTGAAGAGCGGCCCGTGCTGGTTTTTAGTGCTTTCCGGTGACTTTACGCGGGACTGGGCGAGCCTTCGGGGAAGCCCGATCCGCCGCGCGTTTCCGGCTTGAGCACCGTCTGTCCACTGCCGCCGCCGTCGCCGGGAGCCGCCAATGAGCTGCGCATGGGAGGCAGTTCCTTGCCTTCGATCAGCAGTCTCACCTCTTCTGCATCGATGGTCTCGCGCTCCAGCAATGCCGCGGAAAGACGATGCATCGCGTCTTTGTGGGTGTCGATCAGCGTGTAGGCCGACTGGTATGCCTCATCGATGTAGCGGCGGACTTCGAGATCGATTTGCCGCGCCGTCTCTTCCGAGAAGTCGCGGTGCTGCGCGATCTCGCGGCCCAGGAAGATCTGCTCTTCCTTCTTGCCGAAGGTCAGGGGTCCCAGACGGCTCATGCCGTATTCGCACACCATGCGCCGAGCGAGGTCGGTGGCCACTTCAATGTCGGAGCCCGCGCCGGTTGACATCTGGTTGAGGAAGATCTCCTCCGCCACACGTCCGCCGTAAGCTGTTGCGAGCCGCGTTTCGAGGTAGTCGCGGGTGTAGTTGTGCCGGTCGTCCGGCAGGTAGACCGTGACGCCGAGAGCCATGCCACGAGGAATGATCGTCACCTTGTGGATGGGGTCGGAGTGATCGCGCAAGAACGATACCAAGGCGTGGCCGGCCTCGTGATAGGCGGTCACCCGCTTCTCTTCGTCGGTCAGCAGCATGGACTTGCGCTCCGCGCCCATGAGGACTTTATCCTTCGCTGTTTCGAAGTCGAACATGGTGACCTGCTTGCGATTGAGCCGAGCGCCGTTGAGCGCCGCCTCGTTCACCATGTTGGCCAGATCTGCGCCGCTGAAGCCCGGTGTCCCGCGCGCCAGCACGTTCAGATTCACATCGTCCGACAGGGGAACCTTCTTGACGTGGACGCGGAGCACTTCCTCGCGGCCGCGCACATCGGGAAGGCCGACGACCACGCGGCGATCGAAACGGCCGGGGCGGAGCAGGGCCGGATCGAGCACGTCAGGGCGGTTGGTGGCGGCGACCAGGATGACGCCGTCGTTGGATTCAAAGCCGTCCATCTCGACGAGCAACTGGTTGAGGGTTTGCTCGCGCTCATCGTGTCCACCGCCAAGGCCAGCGCCACGATGGCGGCCGACCGCGTCGATTTCGTCGATGAAGATGATGCAGGGGGCATTCTTCTTGCCTTGCTCGAAGAGGTCGCGCACGCGGCTTGCGCCGACGCCGACGAACATCTCGACAAAGTCTGAACCGGAGATGGAGAAGAACGGCACGTTGGCCTCGCCGGCCACGGCACGGGCCAGCAGGGTCTTGCCGGTTCCGGGAGGTCCGACGAGCAGGACACCCTTGGGGATTCGTCCGCCGAGCTTCTGGAACTTCTGCGGCTCGCGCAGGTATTCGATGATCTCCTTCAGCTCTTCCTTGGCTTCATCCACGCCGGCCACATCTTTGAACGTGACCTTTTTCTGCTGCATGGAGAGCAGACGCGCGCGGCTTTTGCCGAAGCTGAGGGCCTTGTTGCCGCCGCTCTGCATCTGCCGCAGCATGAAGAACCAGATGGCGCCGATCAACACGAACGGGCCTACGTTGAAGAGGATGGGAAGGAGCAGATTGCTCTGCGGCTCTTTAATGGTGGTGGACACCTTGTTGGTGCGCAGTTCCTTGGCGACGCTGTCCACGAGGCCAGAAGCGATCTGGGTGTGGAACTCGTCTTTAGCGCCCTTAAGGTGGCCATGCAGATCAGTGCCCTGGATGACCACGTCCTGCACCTGGCCGGCGTCGATCTTGTCCATCAGATCGGAGTAGCCGATCTCGGCGGTCTTGCCCATGCTGGTGCTCTTTGACACCACTGCCCACAACATCATCAGGCAGACCAGGATAAAGACCCAGAACAGGATTGTTTTTACGGTTGAATTCACCAGGACTCCTCTTTTCGCGGCGGGGAGAATCCGCTCAAAATACTACTCCAGCCGCCTACTTCTTCTACTTAAGACGCGTTTGCTCTCTCCGAGGTCACAGAATGTTCGTGGCCCGAAAGGAGACAGTTCACCTGCCCGCCCGGATGAGCAGTATAAGGAATTGTACTCCGTGCATTGGCAAACGTGTACACACCCGCCGATTGAGTCCGCATGCTGCGATAACACTTCCGGGGCATTCCCGGTCAGGAGCTGGGCGGCGGCTCGACCGGGGAGACCGTAATCCGTACAGCCGGGTCCGGCTCGACGGCAACTCCCTGCATCCAGACGATGCGGCCGTTCAGCTCCAGAACCGGCCAGCGGGTCCGCTCCTGGCCGGAGATCTTCATTCGTTCCAGGACTTCCTTTACCTTGCGCGGCCCGCTGGAGTGTCGCAGGTGGATGCGGTCGCCGGCCCTCCAGGTGCGCAGAAGGGCGGATGGCGGGGGGCCGGCGGAAGGCTGCTGGGCGGCTTCGATCCTGACGCGCAGGCCGAAGCCTTCGGCCTCGCCGGGAAGAGCGATCTCGATGATGTCCGGTGCGGCCGTGGGCTGGGCACGGGCTGCTTCAATCGAGAGCCGGAGTTCGCGATGGCTCCGCTCGGCCCGCAACCCGCCGGCCAGCTCGCATTTTTGCCCGGCGCGCCCGGCAAGCGCCAGGTCACGAAGCTTTTCAGTTGCGGGAAAGTCCGCGCCGGCGCCGAGACGATCGATGGCGTAGCGGAGGAGGCGGCGCTGCAGGGCGGGGTCAAGCGCTGCGAGTTTCGAGACGTCGAGAGCCAAGCCCGCGGACGCGGCCCGGCCACCGCCGCGCACCGGGCGGCCGGTGAGCAGAATTTCCGGCGCGACGCGGCCCACCTCGGCCTGCCACCAGCTTTCTTCGTCGCGGGCCAGTTCAGCCATTTGGGCAAGGTGCTCCTTTAATTTAGGATTCCACCCTTCGAGTGTGGGCAGCAGCTCATGCCTGATCCGATTTCGGGTGAAGGTGAGGTGGCGGTTCGACGAGTCTTCGCGCCAGGACTGGCTTAAGTCTTTTAAATACGCCTCGATCTGCGGGCGGGTGGTTTGCAGAAGGGGACGAATCACCTGGCCTTCGGGGAACCGCACCAGGGGGTGAATGCCCGCGATGCCTTCGGTCCAGGCGCCGCGGAGGATTTTGGCGAGGACAGTTTCGGCCTGGTCGTCGAGGGTGTGGGCGGTGGCTACGGCATCGAGGGGCAGTTCTCGCATGAGGTCGCGGAACCAGGCATAGCGGAGCCGGCGGGCGGCTTCTTCCAGGGTTTCGGCTGGCTTGCCGGGGAACCTGGCGGCTTCTGCGGCGACGTCGACGTGCCGGGTGAGGAATGGCAGGGCGAGGGTGGTGGCGAGATCGCGTACGAATGCGAGGTCGGCGTCGGCCTCCGCGCCGCGCAGGCCGTGGTGCAGATGGGCGACGTGCAGGACCAGGCCGAGGCCGGCGGCGCCAGAGTGGAGAGCGCGGAGCAGGGCGACGGAGTCAGCGCCGCCGGAGACACCGAGGGCAAGGCGCAGGCCGGGGCGGAGCTGGGAGAGATCGAGGGACAGTGTGGATGCGCCGTTCACCTCAGAGCATGATAGGAGGTTTGGCGCGGGATGGAAGCCGGTGTGTGTACCAAGCAGCAAGTACTCTCATTTATGTTACTTTTGAACTATCTTTGGTAACATGCCTGGAAAAGCGAAGATCTAAAGAAGATGGACCGGATGAGTCCTCAATTTAAGCTATTGATTTTAATGATTAAGTGCCTAAAACTTGTCAAGCCCCTCTGTGGAAAAATATTTGTCGAAATTGTTAATTTTCTGATTAACATGCGCGCAGATTTTGGATTTGCGCGCCAGGTGCACACCTGCTCCAGAGGCAGAGATGCATTGCTATTGTGCAGGCAAGGTTTGGATTCGGCAGTGATGGCGGTCACGGGCGAAGCAAGCCAAGCCCTTTTGGCACGACTTTAAAACAGGCTACGGAGAGACTCCAACGGGTGCTCTTCAGCATGGGGAGGGGCTAAGCCCAAGCCTCTTGTTTTGAGCAGCCTGGTCGGCACGACTGAAGTCGTGCTCCGTTACAAAGCTTATGCTCTTCGGGCACCGGACCTATGCTCTGTGGAGTTCGGTTGCGGAGCGCCACGCCTCCTTGAACGGTGCCGAATGCCTGCATCCTCGTGTTCTTGGTCTCTCGGTCCCTTGTTCCCTGCCGTTGTATACTCGCGAAGTTATGCAAGTCTTTGCGATTCTTCCCGCCGCGGGCCTGGGCACACGTATGGCCGGGCCGCAGCCCAAGCAGTTTCTGTCTCTTGGGGGAGTGCCGATCCTGATCCACTCCCTGCGTGCCTTTGCCTCGGTTCCTCGCATTACCGCGATTGTGGTGGCTGTCCGTAAGCCGGAAATGGAGCGCGTGCGGGCGCAGATTGCCGAGCACGGCTTTGAGGGACGGGTGCAGGTGGTGGAGGGCGGCGACTCGCGCCAGGAATCCGTGGCTCATGCCCTGGCGGCGATCGAGAGGGGCAGCGGGGCTGCTCCGGACGATATCGTTCTGGTTCATGACGCGGTGCGGCCGCTGATTGACGCGGCCACGATCGACCGCACGATTGATGCCGTTGCGCTGCACGGCGCGGCGATTGTGGGTATGCCGGCGGTGGACACGATCAAACAGGTGGAACGGACCGCCCATGGCGCGCTGATCACCAGCACGATTCCGCGGGAGTTCATTGTGCAGGCGCAGACGCCGCAGGGGTTCCGTTTCAAGCTGCTGCAGTCCGCGTTTGCGGAGGCGATGGCTGATGGGTTTGTGGGGACGGACGAGGCCTCGGTGGTGGAGCGTGCCGGCCACGCGGTTGCGGTGGTGCCGGGCTCAGCCGTTAATCTGAAGATTACGCAGCCTGGCGATCTGGAACTGGCGGAATTTTATCTGCAGCAGCAGCGCGCCCGCTGACGAACGCATCCCTGTTGCCCTGGCCGCCGATGGGCGCGAACAGAGACGGTGTGCGTGAAAAACCTCCATTTTGGCTCAATTTAGCATTATCTTGAACTGGAGACCATGAATACTCGCATCGGATTTGGCTACGACTCGCACGCTTTCGAAGCGGGAGTAACCCTGCGCATCGGGGGACTGACGATTGACCACCCTGAAGGCCTTGCCGGCCATTCCGATGGGGACGTGCTGCTGCACGCCGTGACCGATGCCCTGCTGGGCGCCGTGGCGGCCGGCGACATTGGGAGCTTTTTTCCGCCGGGTGATCCGCGCTGGAAGGATGCCGATTCCGCCATTTTCTTGAAGCTGGCACTGGAGGAGCTGGAACACGCCGGCTATCAGATTGTGAACATCGACACGACGCTGATTCTGGCGGCGCCGAAGATTGCCCCTATTGCCGGGGAAATGCGGGCGCGGGTAGCCGATCTGCTGGGCGTTGAGATGAGCCAGATAAGCATCAAGGCCAAGACGCCCGAGGGGCTGGGCCTGGACCACGTGGCACAGTGCCAGGCGGTGGCGCTGGTGGAGCGGGCGCTGGATGAGGACGACCTCAGGAGCATGTCGGCGGTGATTGAATCGCAACGGCAGCTCGAGGATGTGGTGGAGGACCTGCTCAGCCAGGTGCATGGTGTTCCGAAGAAGCGAACGATTGCGCCGATCTTCGATACGGAAGACATTACTTAAGGACAGGGAAAAAGGGAAAGAGGGAAAGAGGGAAAGAGGGAAAGAGGGACGGAGGGAAAAAGGGAAAGAGGGACGGAGGGACGGAGGGGGCAACGGACAGAGGTGGGGCTCTCAGATGCCCTTGGCGCTTGTAGCTTTGTGACTTTGTCACTCGTGCCCCGGTGCTTTGTCATCCGCCTCGCGGTTTTCCTGTTGCGCCGGTGGGCGCACTCCGGTAATTTGGCTGCGAGCTTTCATTTCATCCAGGAGTCCGCTCTACATGCCCGTTCTCGCGATGCTGCTTTTTCAATCCCAGGCCGACATTCAGCGCGCCCAGGCCATGCTGCCCGCCCTTTTCGCCGGTATGTTCCTATTGGGAATCGTCTTTCTGGCGCTGGTCATTATCCCGCTATGGTTCATCTGCAAGAAGTCGGGGCTGTCGCCCTGGCTGTCACTGATCGTGCTGTTTCCGGGATTCGGAACGCTGATCCTGCTTTATATTCTGGCCTTCTCGGACTGGAAGGTCGTCCCGGTGACGCAGATGACGTACGCACCGCCGGTACCGCCGCCTTATCCGCCGCAGGCGTAGGCAGCGGGGGGAGATTGTGCCGGGCCAGGCACGCACAACGGATTGCCTGTTGGGAATGACAGAAAGAAAAAGTAACGACGCATCGCAATGCGGCCCCCAGAGCTGGGGAGCGGACACAAAGATCTTTCACTACGGCTCAAGCAATGCTACGATTTCGCTGTCCCCTTTTATCTGCACAGCGGAGATTTGCCATGGGCTTGCTGCTCCAGCACCTTTATTTCGTCGTGTTCGTCGCGGTGCCATTTGTGCTGATGTTCTGGATGCTGCCGCTGTGGTTTATCTGCAAGAAGGCGGGATTCTCGCCGTGGCTCACATTGCTGAACTGCATGCCGTTCGGCAACGCGGTGCTGCTCTACCTGCTGGCGTTCGCGGAGTGGAAGCGCCATCCCATGTTCCAGACTGAGCCGGTTCCGCCGCCCGTCGCCGCGGCGCAGGCCGCACAACAGCCGAAGATTGTTCCTCGCCGCATTCAGCCCTGAGCTATTTCGTTTCCTGGTCCGGGCCGGTGTGGTCCATGACCATGGCTGCTGCGTTAGCATCGAAGAGGAAACTCTCTGACGATGCCTGAAGAAAACGCCTCTCCTGCTACGACTCCCCGCGTCCGCTTTGCTCCCAGCCCCACTGGTTTTCTGCACGTGGGAAGCGCGCGCACGTTCATCTTCAACTGGCTTTATGCGCGCCACAATCACGGGACCATAATCTTTCGCCTGGATGATACGGACGTGGAGCGCAACACGGAGGCCAGCGTGCAGTCGATCTTTGAGGGACTGCGCTGGCTGGGCCTGAACTGGGATGAGGAGTACAAGCAGTCTGAGCGGCTGGACCTGCACCGCCGGGCCGCGTGGGCCATCTTCGACAAGGGGCTGGCTTACCGGGACTTTGCGCCCGCGCACGCCGCCGAGGGCGAAGCGTCGTCGGCGCAAGGAGCATGGCTGTTCAATCCCGGGATGCGGGAGCTGGGGCGGGAAGAGTCTGACCGGCGCGCGGCGGCTGGGGAGCCGTTTGCGCTGCGTTACCGGGTGCCGCGAGGGGATGGGCGCGTGGTGCAGTTCGACGACGGCGTGTATGGGGCGATGAGCAAGGCCGCCGATGAGATTGAGGATTTTGCGCTGCTGCGCTCGGACGGGAACCCGACGTATCACCTTTCGTCGTGCGTGGATGACGGCGACCTGCGGATTACGCAGATCATTCGCGGGCAGGACCACCTGACCAACACCTTCAAGCACATCCTGATTTTTGAGGGCCTGGGGGCGGCGCCGCCTCAGTTTGCGCATCTGCCCCTGCTGGTGGCGCCGGACGGCGCGAAGCTGAGCAAGCGCAAGCATGGGGCGGTGGTGAGTGTGACGACCTATCGGGACGCCGGGTTTGTACCGGAGGCGTTCATCAACTTCCTGTGTCTGCTGGGCTGGTCGCCGAAGAACGATCTGGAGTTCATGCCCGTGGCGCAACTGGTCCAGCTCTTCACGCTGGAAGGCGTGAACCGCTCGAACGCGGTGGTGAACTTCTCAGAGGAGACGCCGTTCGATCCCAAGGCAGTTCATTTAAACGGCGAGCATTTGCGCGCGCTGGAGGTGGATGACCTGAGCGCGCGGCTGCAGCCTTTTCTTGAGCGAGCCGGCATGCAGGCTGCGCCTGAAAAGCTGCGTGAAGTGACGCCGCTGATTCGAGAGCGGATCAAGCTGATGGGCGAGGCTCCGGCGGCGGCGGATTTCTTTTTCGTGCAGGAGCTGGCGCCGTATGATGCGGCCGAGCTGATTCCGCCAAAGGGGGCGGATGCGGCGATGACGCTGCGGGTGCTGAAAACTGCCCAGGAAGTGCTGGCGGGGGTGGCGGAGTGGAATCACGGCTCGCTGGAGCACGCGATGCGCGATGCGGCGGCTGGGCTGGGGTTGAAGGCCGGGCCGATGTTTCAGCCGATCCGGGTGGCGGTGTGCGGGCGGAAGAATGCGCCGCCGTTGTTTGAGACGATGACGGTGCTGGGGCGGGATGTGTGTCTGGAGCGGATTGGGCGGGCGGAAGCGAAGCTTGGGGCGCTGGGGAGCCAGTCCGCGTAGATCCAGGTGTCGGTTGAGGCGGAGGAATGGTCAGCCGGCGGCCCTGATTCCGCCTACTGGACCGGGCGTTCGGATGGATGGCGCCTTTCGAGCGTGATTGACACTCCCGAAAGGGTTCCATAATCTGGTCCTACAGACCCAAATTTCTAACTTAAACGTGGAATGAGCCCCTGGTGTTCAAGAACCTGGTTTCCCGCCTCAGTGTCTCCCTGGTTTGCCTTGCCCTCCTCTCTAACGGTTTCAGAGCAGAAGCACAAGAGCCGGCCCCAAGCGGAGGACAAGCCGCTGGAATCTTCGCTATTCTTATTGGCGCGGCAGCCGGCGCCGGTGTTGGAGTTTATTTCCTGGTGCGTGCGCCGCATAACATCACGGGGTGCGTATCGGAGGACGGCAGCGCTCTCCAACTCACCGATGAGCAGGGCAAAAACCTCTATCTGCTTGCGGGTGATATCGCGATGATCAAGCCCAGCGAGAAAGTGCGTCTTTCCGGCAAGCCGGGGAAGGACGAGCAGAAGCGGAAGACGTTCTCGGTGAAGAAGGTGTCGAAGATTTATGGTCCGTGCACGGCTCCTGTCGCTGTCGCTTCGCGCTGATCGGACGGGCGCGGGACTGGGGCTGCGTGATGGATCGCCGCGTAGGTGCGTCAATGAGTCGCGGTCCTGATGTCGATGGCCAGGCAGGAGTGCCGCGTCAAACGCACTGCATCCGGCGTCCATCCGTGAAAAAATAGATACATGGCAGTTAACACAGAGTCGAACACGGAAAGCCGCGAAGCCCGTATGACCGAAGAACCCCGCACTACCCCCAATTTCCTGCGCGACATGATTGCTGAGGACGTGCGCACGAAGAAGTATGGCGAGGCCGTGGTGCAGACGCGCTTTCCACCGGAGCCGAATGGATATCTGCACATCGGGCATGCCAAGGCGATCTGCCTTGACTTTGGGCTCGCCGACGAGGTGGGTGGCAGGACCAACCTGCGCTTCGACGACACCAATCCTGAGAAGGAAGAGCAGGAGTACGTAGATTCGATCCAGGCGGACGTGCGCTGGCTGGGGTTTGAGTGGGAGCGGCTGTGCTATGCGTCGGATTATTTTGGACAGCTTTACGAGTGGGCGCTCAAGCTGATTCGGGACGGGAAGGCGTATGTGGATGATCTGACCGCGGACGAGATCAGGCAGTATCGCGGGACGCTGACGGAGCCGGGGAAGAACTCGCCGTATCGCGACCGGTCTGTTGAAGAGAATGTTGATCTATTTCAGCGCATGAAGGCGGGCGAGTTTCCGGACGGCGCGCGGGTGCTGAGGGCGAAGATCGACATGGGATCGCCAAATATCAATTTGCGCGATCCGATTATGTACCGGATTCTGCACGCCGAGCATCACAGGACCGGGAACGAGTGGTGCATCTATCCGATGTACGACTATGCGCATGGGCAGTCGGATTCGATCGAGCAGGTGACGCACTCGATGTGCACTCTCGAGTTTGCGGATCATCAGCCGCTCTACAAGTGGTTTATCGAGAGCCTGGGCATTTTTCCGTCGCAGCAGATTGAGTTTGACCGGCTGAACCTGACGTACACGATGCTGTCAAAGCGCAAGCTGCTGCAGCTGGTGCAGGAGGGGCGCGTGTCGGGGTGGGACGATCCGCGGATGCCTACGTTGAGCGGGATCCGCAGGCGCGGGTTCACGCCGGAGGCGCTGCGGTCTTTCTGCGGCTACATTGGCGCGACGCGCACCAACGGCATCACCGACATTGAAGTGCTGGAGCATTTCCAGCGCGACGACCTGAACCGGCGCGCGTCGCGGGCGATGGCGGTGCTGCGGCCGCTCAAGCTGGTGATTACGAATTGTCCGGAAGGCGAGACCGAGTACGTCGAGGTGCAGAACAATCCGGAAGATCCGTCGGCCGGCACGCGGCAGGTGCCGTTTTCGCGCGAGGTCTACATTGAGCAGGACGATTTTCGCGAGGTGCCTCCGCCCAAGTATTACCGGCTATCGCCGGGGAAGGAAGTGCGGCTGCGGTCGGCTTACTTCATCACGGCGCAGTCTGTGGTGAAGGACGCGGAGGGAAATATCATCGAGGTGCACTGCACGTATGATCCGGCCAGCCGCGGGGGCAACTCGCCGGATGGGCGCAAGGTGAAGTCGACGATGCACTGGGTGTCGGCGGCGCATGCGGTGGGGGCCGAGATTCGGCTGTATGACAAGCTGTTCTCGAAGCCCGATCCCTTCGACTTTCCGGAGGGCGGCGATCTGTTCGACAATCTGAATCCCAACTCGCTGGAGATTGTGGCGGACGCGAAGCTTGAGCCGTCGCTGGCGGGGGCGAAGGCGGGCGCGCCTTACCAGTTTGAGCGCGTGGGCTATTTCACGCCGGATCGGGAGTCGACGGCGGAGAAGCTGGTTTTTAATCGGACGCTGCCGCTGAAGGATTCGTGGGCCAAGATTGAGAAGAAGGCTGGGGCGTAACGCCGGGAAGCCGGGTGTCGGACTCCAGGCTGTCCGCAGGAAAGAGGAGTGGCCATGGCTGAATTCATCCGCATCTGTGCGCAGTCGGAGTTGCCCCAGCCGGGGAGCGTGCGCGAGTTCACGGCAAATGGACGCGCGTTGTGTGTCGCCAATAGCGACGGCGCTATCAGCGTGATGGATGGCACATGTCCGCATGAAGCCGGTCCCCTGGGCGAAGGGAGCATCGAAGACGGGTGCGTCGTGTGCCCATGGCACGGTTATGCATTCAATCTGCGCACGGGGGAAGCGCAGGACGATCCAGAGCTCAAGGCAGAAGTTTTTGAGGCGAAGGTAGAGGGCGGTGAGTTGCGGGTGAAGCTGTAGGGCAGACTCCAGTTGCGATCTCGCGGTACAGGGCGGGCGAGAGCGGCTTCAGCCATCTATGGAAATCGCGCCGCTCAGGCGAGGAATCAGCATGCCGGGGCTGGAATGCGACATAGCGAAAAGCAGATCCCCGCCGGGAATGACAGACAAGAAAGGCAAGAACAGAAGCAGGTCCTTCCCCTTCGTTGCACTCAGGGTCAGGATGACGGAAGTTTCGGTGGGGATAGGCAGAGTCAGCGCGCGGGCTTTCCGATGAGGGGCTTCAGGTCGGGGTGTTGCTCAAGGTAATGTAGCGCCAGGGGGCAGATGACATCTACCCGGAGGTCGTTGGTCTTGGCGTAGTCGAACGCCGCCTTGGCGAGCTCTGTGGCGAGGCCGCGCCCGCGCAGAGGCTCAGGCACTTCGGTATGCCAGATGGTCATCCAGCCGGAGTTATCCAACTCAAATTGAAGATAGGCGGTTTGCCCGTCCTGATCGATCTCGATCCGGCTCATGGTGTTCTTCGCAGCGGCTGTCTTTTTGTCCATTCACTGCTGATGCTCCAAACCAGGATCCCGCTCCACTTTCTCGCCCCCCAATGGAGCCATGTTCTGCGGACCGAGTATTTCAAGGCGCTTGAGAGGGAGCGGATATCGCCCCCAAATCAGATAATCGAGGACCACTCCGCCGGCGACGTACGGACTGAGGAATGCCAGCGGGACAACAGCTCCGTTTGCGATGAGCGATTTGGCGATACTTTTGTTCCCTCTGCTTCCTCGGCGATAGCCGGGAACCTGCGGAAGATCGAACAGCGCCAGTTGGATCTCGGGGTGCTTGCGCGCATAGCGCACCAGTTTGTAGGAAATTTGCCTGGGGGTGGTAATTCCCGCGTCAGGAAGGATGCTGCGCCGAAATGTCTGCGGGAAATATTGGTTCAGGATGGCGGCCGTGAAGTCTGCGCAATTCCTGTGAAGCAGGTTGAAACGGGAGAGGTTTGCCTCGCCGTTCATCCGGGCGATCAATGCGTCGTCCTGGGCTTCGGCGGTTGAAAAACGGAAGGCGTAGATGCGGCGCTCATACGACACGCCCACAAATTGACTCCACCCTCGCTTTACATTGCCCCCGCGGGGCACGTCTTTGCCCAGGCTGAGCAGATGCGCGTCATGGTATTTTTCGCGCAAGGCGTTTACCGTTGCCTGGTCCACATGCGAGGGAACTTCTGAGGCGTTTTCAACGGAATAGAGGTAAGGAAGCAGGGGCATCGCGATCCAGTCGTAGGGCGCGATTCCCTGGTAGCGGGTGATTACGGCGCCCAGTTGTCCGGGTGCGCAGCGACGCAGCTTTACGGGAGTTTCAGCACAAATGCGCTCAAAGTAAACCGCATCGTGACCAGTGGGGTTCATGAAGCCAAATAGGCCGAAGGGCTCCTCCATCAACATCGCGGCCTGCGCATGAGCGCGCGGGCAAATCGTCGACGCCATCGTCACGGCCAAGAGAAGGAACGGAATCCCGCGTAAGGCTCGCCTACCAGTCCGGCCGTTGCTGTGCCGATTCCAGAACGGAATAAAGCCAGGAAAGAACCGAACAACCGGTGCGGCCGCGCCTCTCACCGGCAAATTCCGTTCACATCTACCGTCATTTTGGGACGCGGGGGCAGCGGCAGGCCTTTCGCTTGCAATGCCCCTTCGAGAGTATCGGGCTGTTCGGGAAGCGAGGGGTCGAGTGAAGTTTTGTAGAACGGATCCTTTTCCGCCTCTTCCAGGGTGACAAAGCTGAAGCCCTTCTCGCGATAGAGCTTGAGGAGGCGGGGAAGCATGCGGGCGTCGAAGGCTCCCACGTGCATCAGCAGGACGTAGGGAATGTCGTGGCTGAAGAGGGCTTTGGCCATGGCGCGGCGGAAGCCGGCGTCTTGAGAGGCGGCGTCAAGATAGGTGGTTTCGAGTTGTGCGATGGCGGCGGTGTCGTTTTTCGCCACGCAGCGGGCGTAGGGCTCGTTCCACATGTAGTCGCCGAAGCTCATGGTGACGGCAGCGATGCGGTAGTGATGTTCGGCCAGAAACTTGCGGGCTTCGTCGCGCTTCTCGGGTGTGTTGCCCTCGGCGAGAAAGGGATAGCGCAGCCAGTGCCAGTCAGAGCCGGCGGCGTACTTCTCGAGGATGGGCTCGTTTTTCAGCACGTCGGCTTCCCAGTCGGCCAGCGCGGCGGTGTTGAGGTTCATGTGCGACCAGGCATGGTTTCCGAGGGGGAATGCGGCGGCGCGCCAGTCCTTCATCACGGGCTCAGAGGCGGGCTCGCGCTCCGTGGCGACGCCGTTCACAAAGCCGTAGACCCCGGTCATGTGCTCGGCTTTCATGGCGTCGATCAGCTTGCGGCCGATTTCGACGCGGGTCTCACCGGGCGGGAGGGCGCTGTGCGCCGGCACGTCATCCCAAGTGAAGGCGATCTGTTGGGAATGGGCGGAAATGCAGGCTGCGAGAACGGCAGCCGAAGCGAAGAGAATGCGCCCCATGCGCAAAGTGTTCACGTGATCTCCGACGGCCGGAAGATGGCCTCAGGACATGGTAGCGGATGAGCGGGCCGCTGGAATCGGGGGCTCAACGGATCTGGCTGATGGGGCCAATCTGGTCGATTCGGACAATAGCCTGGGCGGGGACCTGGACGGGGGCCTGAACGGGGGGAATGGCTTCCATGGGATAGCCGAGTTTCTTCCAGGCCTGATAGCCGCCGCGCAGGGGGCGGACGCGTTCGACGCCCAGCTTTTGGAGCTGCATGGCGGCGCGGGCAGCGGTTTCCTCATTGGGGCAGGTGCAGTAGAGGACCACGTCGCGGTCGCGCGGGATCTCAACGTGGCGGTGGATCACTTCGTCAGGGGCAATGCGATGGGCTCCGGGCAAGACGAAGGGGTCAGTGAGCTGCTCTACGGGATGGCGCAGGTCGACAATGCAGAAATCCTCGCCGTTCTGCATCTGGGTGAAGAGGTCTTCGGGCTCGAGGCGGGACTCCACCATCTGGCGCAGGAGCATGCGGCGGCGCACCAGGCGCATCACGAAGAAGAGCACGATGCCGAGCACCAGGAGAGCGCCGGAGAAGCGGCCGACCCAGTCCAACAGGCTGGGATCGCGCTTGAGGGCGTCGCCGAAGAGGCGGCCCCCCACCAGGAACGCGAGCAGCCATAGCAGGGAGCCGGCTGTGTCGAGGATGGCGAATTCCCCGTAGCTCATGCCGGCCTGCGCGGCTACGGGCGGGCTGAGGATGGCGAGTCCGGGGACGAACTTGGAGATGAGGAGAGTGACCTGGCGGCGCTGGCTGAACTGGAGCTGGGTACGTCGCACGCACAGGGTGGGCTCCATGGAGAGGCGGCAGAGGAGATTGAGTACGTAGTTGCCGTAGCGGCGGCCGACAAAAAACCAGGCGCTGTCGGCCACAAGGCAGGCAGCGAGCCCGAACAGCAGCGCTTCAACCAGGTTGAGCTGGCCCTCAGCGGAGAGCGCTCCGGCGGCCAGCAGCGCCGGAATGGCCGGGAACGGCGCACCAAGCTGCTCGATCAGCACCCACGCGAATAAGAGCAGGTACCCATAGGTAAGGAGAATGTGCGTGGGTAGGGACATTGCCGGGAATCTCCGTTTGCAGCCGCAGGATTAAAGTAGCTTTTCGCTCGGACAGAGAGCAAGGGGAAGCTGTCTGGGTATCGGATGTCCGGCAGTGGAAATCGGTGCAAGAAGGCGAGTGGTGTGCCTGCCAGGAGCGAAATGCCTGGGACCTTGCTTACGATGGTATGCCTTTCGAGGCGACGTCGCCGCTGGCTTGAGGGGGAATGAAAACGAACGGCCGCCCGAGGGCGGCCTGTCTGTTGCGAGGAGGATGAGCGGCTTTACTGGTCGACGCCCTGGCCGGCGGTGGTCGATTCCACCGGGATGGCCGAGGCGGTGGCCTGCACCGGCTTGTTGATGAAGTAATTGTGATCCCAAAGGTTGCGGTAGAAGGCTCCGGTCAGCTCCGCGGCGCGGGGGCCGAAGGTGGGGCGTCCGCCCTCGAGGAAGAACACCGTAACCAGGCTGCCCTGGGGGGCTTCGGAGTAGGAAGCGAACCAGCCGAAGCGGGTGCCGTTATTGGAGCAGGTGCCGGTTTTTCCGAAGACGGGCAGTTCCGTAAAGCTGGTGCGCAGGCGGCGGGCGGTGCCGTACTCGACCGCGCCGGCCATGCCGTCCTGAAGTTCGGGCACATACCGGGCGATGTCGAGGGTGCGCTTGACGTGGGGCGCGAAGCCTGCGATTTCAGCCGCGGTGGTGGGGTGCTGGAGGTAGTAGAGGGTTCCGCCGTTAGCGAGGGCTGCAACATAAGCGCCAAGCTGGAGTGGGGTCATGGAGACGCCCTGCCCGAAGCTGCACATCTTGCCCACGCCGCCTTCCGAAGCAGGGATGGGCTGGTCAGGATAGGTGCCGAGCTGTTCGCCCTGGATGTGCCAGCCGGCCAGCTCGCCGAGGCCAAACTCGTTGGCGTAGTGCTTGACGCGCTCGAAACCGAGCTCGCGGCCGAGTTCCTCGAAGTAAAGGTTATTGCTCTTGGCCAGCGCCTGGGTCATGTTCATGCGGAAGCCGGGGAGCTGGACCATGGTGTCGCGGGTGACGATGCCTTCAGAGAGAGCGGCCATGGCGACCGTGATCTTAATGGTGGAGCAGGGCTCGGCGCCGGGCGAAAGGGCCAGCTTCTGGTTGACCATGGCGAGGATGCGCCCGCTGGAGGGGTCAATGACCAGCGCGGTGCCGTTCATGTCGCCGAGGGCATCGATGGCGGCCTGTCGCACGATGGGGTCTTCGCCGGTGGTGAGGTCGCCGGAGAACTGGTCAGAGCCGGCGAAGGAGCTTGCGGTGAAGCGCTCGTAATAACGATGGCGGCCGTGAAGGCTGGCGCGGCGGATGGTGGGCGCGCCGTTGCCGACCCGGCTGGTGTGGTGGCCAGCATGGACGGATGCGGCTTTGGGCGCCCTCCGGACGGCTGCTCTGGCTGGGGTCTTCGCCGATTCGTGCACCGTGGCCCGCGCCGCGTGATGCGCGTGGTGGCTTTCGACCAGGTGCTGCGAGCGGGGGTGATGAAGGGTATGGGGCGCGTCAAGGGCGGCCGCTGAGGCAGCGCCAGTGCTCGCGAGGGCGATGGTTAACAATGCGCAGGACAGTCTCATCCAGCCAGCATCCTCTCAACAAATGGATTCTTGCCGTGCGTCTGCCGTGGGGAAGGCGCACTCATAACTGCTCGTTCCATTTGCGGGATCTTGCGCACATTCACCGCAAAAAGACTTAGTACCCTCTCAACTCGAACTCTCCGGGGATGAAGTCACCGAAGAGCTCTGGTGCGGCACGCTCGCGGAACCTGAAACACGTCCCCCTGGGTGGCCGTCGATCTGAAAAAAGAAACATTTGGGCTGGAGAGCTTGGTTCGAATATACAGCTATTTCACTCCAGCACAGGTTGAAAGCTTGTGACGCCGAGCACTTCAGCTACGTACTTGGAGTGAGCTGAGGTTTTCCGCGTCGCCCGTGACGAGGAGAAAAACCGCAGCTACAACCATTATGTAACCTGCTGCGAGTTTCTCCAAGCCGGTGGTACCAATCAGTGAACCCCTTTGGTTCTGATGGTGGTCCCTGGGGTAGTTCGGCCCGTTTGCCTGCCAATGAGCATTTAGACGGGCAGGTTGGCGGGACGAAGATCAAAGTTTTCTCAGGCTACGAGACGCCGCAGCCTGAAACAGTTAGAACTGCATGCGGCGCATGAAGGCGGGGACGTCGAGATCCCGCTCCATGTCGTCGCGCTTTTCGGCATACATCGCTACCGGCTGCTCCGTCGGCAGGGCCGGGCGGACGCCATTGCCGAGGTCGGTGGCGTAGTCGCGCGGCAGGGGCTTGAAGGGCGGCTCCTCGGAGAGCTCGGCGAAGCGCGGCCGAGCGGGTCCGATGGGGGCAGTGTCGGCAAAGAGCTCGTCGAAGGCTTTCAGGTCCTGCTCGACCCTGGCATGGTGATTGTCAGAACGAGCGGCAGGGTGGGCTGCGGCTGGGGTCGGAACAGCGGCCTGGGCCGGAGTCGAGACTTGGCCGGAGGGCTCCAGCTCTTCCACTTCGCTCATGAAACGGGGGGGTGGCGGAGCGGCGGCTTGAACGGGCTCGGGCTCGGGCACGGAGGGGGGTTCCGGAGCCGCTTCAGGCAGCGGAGCTACGGCGATGGGTACTGAATCGAGCTGGGAGGCGGGCTGCCGGGCGGGGATGGTGGCCATGACAGGTACTGACACGGGCTCGCGCATCCAGTTGTCGCTGGAGAGGACCGGAACCGAGATTACCGGAGTATCTTCGACGCTGAGCATGCGGGCGCGGCGCTCCGGGCTCTGGTCGCGAAAGCCGGTGGCGATGACGGTGATCTTGACCTCGTCGCCCATCTTTTCGTCGAGGACTGCGCCGAAGATGATGTTGGCGTCTTCGTGGGCGGCTTCCTGGATAAGGGAGGAAGCGGCGTTGACCTCCGAGAGGCGCAGAGCGCTGGAGCCGGTGATATTGATGAGGATGCCGCGGGCTCCGTCAATAGCGCCGGCCTCAAGCAGCGGGGAGGCCATGGCGGCCTGGGCGGCTTCGACGGCGCGGTTTTCGCCGGACCGGACGGCGGTGCCCATGACGGCGTGGCCCATGCCGGCCATGGTGGTTTTCACGTCGGCGAAGTCACGATTGATGATGCCGGGGATCGTGATGATGTCAGAGATGCCCTGCACGCCCTGACGGAGGACGTCATCGGCGATGCGGAAGGACTCGAAGAAGCCCGCGTCCTTGGCGACGGCGAGCAGCTTCTCATTTGGAATGACAATCATGGTGTCGACGGAGTCAAGCAGTTCTTTAAGGCCACGCTGGGCCTGCTGGAGGCGGCGCTTGCCTTCAAAGACGAACGGCTGGGTGATGACGGCGACGGTGAGGATGCCCATCTCGCTGGCGAGGGAGGCGATGACGGGGGCGGCTCCGGTGCCGGTGCCGCCGCCGAGACCGGCGGTGACGAAGACCATGTCGGCGCCTTCGAGGGCTTCGATGATTTTTTCCGAGTCCTCAAGGGCGGCGCGGCGGCCCACATCAGGATTGGCGCCTGCGCCGAGCCCGGAGGTGAGGCGGACGCCGAGCTGGAGCTTGACGGGGGCCTGGCAGAGCTTGAGCGCTTGGACGTCTGTGTTGGCGGCGATAAACTCGACGCCTTCCATCTTCGCCTGGATCATGCGGTTGACGGCATTGCCGCCGCCGCCACCGACACCGATGACCTTGATGCGCGCGCCACGCGGGGTTTCATCGTGATACTGAATGCGCATTTCCCCGGCTTGTGCTGACTGTTCCATATAATCTCCCCGGCCTCCTGATTAGCTGCTAGCCGCTAGCTTCCAGCTTCTAGCTTCATCTTGTTGTTTCCCGCCAGGCGTTTCCGCTGGCTCGTTCTAAATCTCTGACCTGCAGCTCATAGCGAGCACCTGGCTAGTAGCCAGGAGCTAGAAGCTGGCGGCAAAAATGGCGCGCAGTTTGGCGCGCAAACCGTTGTTCTCCGCGGCGCGCGTAACGCGCGTGCGGTGTGCGTACAAGAGCATGCCGATGGCTGTCGAAAAGCTCGGATGGGCCAGTTCGCCGGGCATGTTGGAGAGCCGGACAGGCATGCCGGTGCGTGCAGGCACGCGAAGCTGGCTCTCGGTGACGTCGAGCAAACCGGGCAGCATGGCACCCCCGCCGGTGACCACGCAGCCGGCGCCGAGGGCGTCAAGCACGCCGCCGTTGCGGAGGCTTTCCTTGACGTAATACATCAACTCGCGGGCGCGCGGCTCGAGGATCTCAGCGACATAGCGGAGCGCGAGCTTCTGGGGGCTGGGATTGGCGATTTCGATCTCGGCGTTCTGCGGAACGGCGGTTACAACGCAGTGTCCGTACTGGCGCTTTAACTGCTCAGCGTGCGAGACGGGCATCTGGAGGCCGACTGCCAGGTCATTGGTAAAGTGGGCGCCGCCGACAGGAACAGACGAGGTATGCGCGACGGCGCCCTCGAAAAAGACAACCAGGTCGCTGGAGTGGGCGCCGATGTCGAGAAGGCAGACGCCCAGTTCGCGCTCGTCGGCGGAGAGGGTGGATTCCGCCGCGGCGACGGATTCGAGCACGGCTTCTGAGACTTGAAGGCCGGCGCGGTTGGCGCAGGTAACGCTGCTCTGCAGGGCCGAGCCGGAGCAGGTGGCGATGTGGAGGTCGACCTCAAGCCGGGCAGCAACCATACCGACGGGGTCGAAGATGCCGGGCTGATCGTCGACGATGAACTGGCGTGGGAGTAGATGCAGGATCTCGCGATCGGGCGGGCGCTCCACGGCACGGGCACGTTCGACGGCGGTGCGGACGTCTTCGCGGGTGATCTCGCGCATGCGACTGCCGAGTTCGAAGCCGCCGTTGGTGTTGAGGCCGCGAATGTGGGGGCCGCCGACGCCGACGACGCAGTCGTCGATGTTGGCGCGGGCGACGCGCTCGCATTGTTCGGTGGCGGCTTTGACGACGCGGGCTGCGGGGCCGAGGTCGGCGATGAGGCCTTTGCGCATGCCGGCCGAATCCATGGCGGCGTGGCCGCGATAACGCAGAGCGCCCTCGTTCAGATCAGCCGCAAGGATGCGGGTGTGGGCGCTGCCCACGTCGAGCACTACGATCAGATTTTCCTGTTCCTGGCTCATCGTGTGCTCATTGGCCCCGGTGGATTGCGGCTGTGGAGTTGGCGGCGTGCTGATGACGAAGCAGGGCGGCGCGGTGCGCTGCCTCGCGTTTTTCCTTTTCGCGCTGCGCGGCGGTTTTGGGTTTGGCGGGCGCCGTTTTGGCGACGTGATGCGGTTGTGGTTTGTGCTCAGGCTTAACGGAGTGCTGAGGTTTGGCCGGAGTTGTCGAAGCCGATGCAAGCGACTCCGGGTGGGTGGCTGGAGACGGCTTGGCGATTGTGGATGAAGTATCCGACGAGGCGGCAGCGGTGACTGTGGCGGACGCAGCATTGCCGCCGGAGGCTCTTTCCAGCACGACCTGGCTGTCATAACGCAGGTCGAGTGCTGAAAGGGTGGGGTACTGCTGACGCCACTCGGCGATATGGGACTTATAGCGCTGATAGCGGGCGAGGAACTGCTCGTCGCCGAAGTGCAAGAGCGTGGGATCGTCCTGCATGAGGACACGGGCGTCTTCGGGGTCGGTGAGATCGATCTCGGAAATCTGCCGGGAGATGTTTTGGCCGTTGGAATCGAGATCGGCGATGAGCCGCTGGTAAACGGCCATGCGGGTGCGGCGCGCGGGGAGGGGCTCACGCGGATCGATGCCGGTGACCACCGGGAACGAGTAGTGGTGCTGCGTCATGGCTTCAGGGGACATGGTGAGCAGCACGCCGTCGGCGTCGACGAGTTCGATCTGCTGGCCTTCACGCACGAAGGCGATGGGGGTGCGTTCGACGACCGAGACGCGGACCTGGTCGGGCAGGAGACGCATGACGGTGGCGCTTTTGATCCAGGGGATCTGCTCAAGCTCTTTGCGGCGTTCGCTCAGGTGGATGAAGAAGATGTTTTTGCCAATGTCGGCGCCAAAGATGGGGAGGATGTCGGCACGGGGAACCTGGGTAAGGCCGACGGCCTGCACGTCTTCAGTTCCCGCGATGCGGAATCGGGAATCGCGCTCCAGCAGGTTCTTGAGAGCGATGACGCCGGTGGTAAAGGCCCCGAGGACGAGCAAGGCTCCGCTGGCGAGCAGGATACGGCCGAGCCGGGTGGTGGGCCGGTACCAGGGGCCGGAGGGCTTTTCAAACTGACGGCGGCGGCGCGGAAGTTCCTCGTCGTCCTCCGGATCCGCCATTTCGACGGGCATGCCGGGGAGGTTGCGCCCGGAGGGGTTGCGCCCGGGGCGGGGCGAGACTTCCTGCACGCGCCGAGAGCGGGGCTCTGCGGACGTCTGTTCCTCCCAAGGGAGGGAGCCGATTTTGGGATTGCGCTGAGCCACGCCTGAGCTGGTCGTGAGAATCGCCAGAGTCCACTATAGGGCGGATAGGAGTGGATATCCGGGCGGGGTGGAGTGGGGGGAACCCTGGGGGTAAACGGTGAAAGCCAGGAAAAAGGCAAACGAGGGAAAAGGGGAAAGAGGGGGCAGGTGGTGGAACTGGGCGAAAGCGAGGAAAACTGCGGAAACAAATGCATTAAGCTGGCGGGATGAATCGGATTCTTAGTAGCTGGGTGTCACGGCTCGCGCCGGCCTTTTTGGCGATAGCGGTTCCCTGCTCTGTTTCCTGCTTTGGGCAGGCGGAGCATCCGTACAAGTACTTTCGCGTGGGGAATACGGCCGACGCGGCGCATGGGGAGCCTCGGGCTGGGTTCGCGCTGATGGGTGGGGGGGCGGATCTGGATGAGGCGTTCGCGTGGATGTGCGAGCGGGCCGGGGGCGGGGATTTCCTGGTGCTGCGGGCGACGGGCGGGGATGACTACAACCCCTATGTGCAGAAACTGTGCCCGAAGCTGAATTCGGTGGCGACGCTGGTGATTCCCAATCGCGCGGCGGCGGAGGACCCGTTTGTGGCGGAGAAGATCCGCAAGGCGGAGGCGGTTTTTATTGCTGGAGGCGACCAGGCGAATTACATCAACTTCTGGATGAAGTCGCCGGTGCAGGACGCGCTGAACGAGGACATCGCGCGCGGGGTTCCGCTGGGCGGCACCAGCGCGGGGCTGGCGGTGATGGGTGAGTGGGCTTACTCAGCGCAAGGGGACAAGCCGGATGATCCAAACCTGACGGGGAAGCTGGCGATGAGCGATCCGTATGGGGCGCGGATCACACTGGCGCAGGGGTTTCTGAGCATCCCGGTGCTGAGGGGCATCGTGACCGATACGCATTTTGCGAAGCGCGACCGGATGGGGCGACTTCTGGTATTTCTGGCGCGACTGGAGGAGCCAGATGGAAAACCTGAGCCGCCTCCTGGAGAGGGCATGCGCGGCATTGGGGTAGAGGAGAGGGCAGCCGTCCTGCTGGATCCCGACGGAGCTGCGCGTGTAATTGGACACGGAGCGGCTTACTTCATCGATGGCAGTAAAGCACACGGCATACTGATCGGCGGGCAGTTCAGAGTGACGGCGCTGCACGAGCCGCTGACGTTTGGGCCCTATTCGGTGCAGAAGGTTGAGGCGGGTCATGCGTTCGGCCTCAAGACGTGGACGGGGGAGTCGGCGAAGTATCTGTTGAATGTAAAGGATGGACAGATCGTGTCGTCGCAGAAGGGTGGTACGGTGTATTGACCAGTCAGGGTGAGGGGCGATCCAGAGGGGGAGTGGGGCTCGTGGTTCTCGAATCTTAAGGTCGAGATCTGGGGGCATCACAGAGTAGTAGGGGAACGATCTACCGGGGTTGTAGGCGTGTCCCCCAAGCCGCAAAAACAAAGACGCGGCGATGATAGGGCACCCGGCCTGCTGGGGGAACGATCGAGGTGGATGGGTTCTTGGCCGCGTTGTAACAGGAGTGTAACCAGGGCCTAAGTAACGCTGAAGAGATATCCCAAAGCATCCACTCTGCTGGTTGCCCGAATCTAAGCAGCAACGGGGGGCCCATCCCATGAAATCCCAGCTGGCTGGTTCACTTACGAGTTTCGTGTGTCTTCTTGTGTTCGCCGCGCCTGCGGCGTTCGCCACGGTTTCCGTCACCAGTCCGGCGAGCAGCGCGTCGGTAACTTCTCCAGTGCGATACCGGGCGACCGCGTCCTCTGGCGCGTGCGCGCAGGGCGTGGGTTCGATGGGCATCTATATCAATAATCAGCTGACCTATGTGGTGGATAGCAGCAGCCTGGATACCAGCCTCTCTCTCAGCCCTGGCTCCTATAACACTGTGGTGGAGGAATGGGATCGTTGCGGAGGGGCTAGTTATACCTCTGTGCCAATCACCGTGCAGCAGCCGCTGGGAGTTACGGTGACGGCTCCGCAGGATGGCGGCACGTATACGTCGCCGGTGACGTATGCCGCTTCGGGGCATACGACCTGCGCGGGCGGCATCTCGGCGATCGGTATCTATGTGAATGGCCAATTGGCCTACAAGGCAAATGCGGCCAGTCTGAATACTGCGCTGACACTCAGTCCGGGATTCTACAAAACCACGGTTGAAGAGTGGGATAACTGCGGCGGTGCAGCGATTACGCCGGTCGGGATCAACGTGGTGAACAAGACGGGCGTCTATGTGGCCACGCCGGCTGCGGGCAGTTCGGTTACGTCCCCGGTGATCTATTCTGCTTCCGCTACGACGACCAGTTGCTCAGGCGGCGTGTCGTCGATGGGAGTTTATGTCAACAATAAGCTCACCTATGTGAGCAACGGGTCAGCGCTGAACACCAAAATCACTCTGACTAATGGGGCTCAGCACACGGTGGTGGAGGAGTGGGACAAGTGCGGGGGCGCGAGTTACACCACGGTAAATCTGAATGTCACGGCGCAGAAATCGATCAGGGGAATCGCGGTAAGTCCTGCCCCTGTGAGCCTGCCGATGAGTTCGACGGAACAGTTGAAGGCGACGGCCACTTACAGCGACGGCTCGACAGCGGATGTAACATCGAGCGCTGCCTGGACGATCGCCAATGGGGCAGTGGGCACCGTAAGCAGCTCCGGGTTGGCAGATGCTTCCAGCGCGGGCGCAACGACGATCACGGCCAAGAAAGACGGCGTGATTGGCAATGCGCAGTTCAACGTCGCCGTTCCGCCGACGTCTGCTGTGGACATTGCGACCTGGCATGCGGATAGCAGCCGCACGGGATGGAACCAGAAGGAGATCGCGATTGGGGCTTCCAACGTGAGCCCCGCGAATTTCAGAAGAATGTTCTCGTACCTGGTGGATGGATATGCTTACGGCGAGCCTCTGCTGATGTCGAACATCACGATCAAGGGTGGCGTGCATAACGTGCTGTACGTGGCCACCGAGCATGACAGCGTGTACGCTTTCGATGCGGATAATTATGGCGCGCCGCTCTGGCAGGTTTCGTTGTTGAAAGCGGGCGAGACGCCCGCTACGGCCGGAACCATTCAGCCGTTTGAAGGCGTGACATCGACCCCCGCGATTGACCGGGCGAGCAATACCCTCTATGCCGTATCGAAACAAAAGGCAGCGGATGGCACCATCAGCTTCCGGTTGAACGCACTGGATATTACAACGGGCGCGCAGAAATTCGGCGGGCCGGTGACGATCAATGCTTCGGTGCCGGGCACCAATTCGGATGCGGTGAACGGCGTGGTTTCTCTGAGTCACTCGTGCGTGCAGCGCGCGGCATTGCTGGTTGCCAACAACTCCGTCTATATCGGGTTTGGCGGTTGTCACAGCGGGTGGCTGCTGGGTTACAACGCTCAGACGCTTGCGCAGACGGGGGTATTCAATGCCAGTCCAAACCTGGATGGCGAGGGAGCGTTCGCCAGTGCGGGCGGCGTATGGATGGGAAGCGGAGGGCCAGCGGCCGATAGCGCCGGGAACATTTACGTTGTCACGGGGAACGGGCCATGGGACGGCAAGACGGCCTTTGCGGATTCGGTGATTAAGTTCAGCCCCACGCTGAAACTGGAAGACTATTTCACACCCGCGGATTATGCGTTCATGAACTGTAACGATGCAGATTTGGCCGCGGGCGGCATCATGCTGATTCCCGGAACCAGCCTGGCCGTGGCGGGCGGCAAGACAGGAAGGCTGTATGTGGTAAACACCAGCAATCTCGGAAAAGAGAGCGCGGGCGATGCGGGCGCGGCGCAAACATTGTGGTTCGAGGGAGACGTGAGCGCACCGTATTCGTCGACGTGTACCGACGTTTCCGGCGCACACACGGCCAGTCACAGTTCGTATGAGATCTTCGGCACGCCTGCGTGGTTTAACGGCGCGGCGTATCTGGGGATTACGCCGACGGTCGCGGGGATTCCGTCCGGCGTGCGGCAATTTCCGATGTCGGGCAATAGGCTGACGTGGGGACCTTACACCACACCGGGAGTGCAGGTGAACACGCGGGGGACCACGCCGTTTCTGTCGGCAAATGGCTCTTCAGGCGGTGTTCTGTGGATGATCGACACGGGGCAGCCACTGCAGAATTCGGGTTCGACCGCGCCGACAAATGCCACCCTGCGCGCGTATGACGCGAGCAATCTCTCGCGCGAGCTGTATGACAGCAATTTGAACTTTGGGGACAGGCCGGGGTACGGGATCAAGTTCACCTCGCCGGTTGTGGGGAACGGAAAGGTGTATGTGTCGACGGGGCACGATCTCACGACGGTGGCGAATCCGCAGGGTGAGATTGATGTGTATGGGTTGAATTGAGTGACGGGTCTGCGGTGTCCCACCCTGAGCGCAAGAACAAACACGCGCTGAGGGTGGAGCATCTGGGTTGGCGACACTTTGCGAAGGTGGGTTCTTCGCTTCGCTCAGAATGACAAATTCAAGTAAACATTCGTGACTGAGTCGAGTGCTCTACGACCACTCGAGGGTATGGACGGACTCGGCGGGTAGCGTGATGTCGAGAGCGTTGCTGCCGAGGACGAGTTGGGTGTGCTGCTCGGAGCCTTTGTTGGCGATGACGAGGACGTGCTTGCCGTCGGGATTGATGTAGCCGCTACAGGTGACGGCGGCACTCCTGGCATCCGTTCCCGTGCCACTGGGGGCGACGCCGTTTGTCGCGAAGACTTTGGCGCCGCGCTTGATGTGGCGCGAGTAGTGCGCGAAGGCCCAGTACTGACCGCTCTTGGTGACTTTGTGGCTGCCGTTCTTCTCGGTGCCGCCTTCGACCGTGATGGTGCCGCCGCAAGAGAAGGGACCGATGTTGGGCTTGCCTTTTTCGTCGAGCGCGAGGTTCCAGGCGGTGATGGAGCGGGCCCAGTTGTTGAGGATGCTGTTGAAGGTCTCGGCCCAGGTAGTGTAGTCGGTCAGGTAGTCAGGCTGGGTGTAGTCGGGACCGCCTTCTGTCCAGTACATGTTCTTGTGCGGGAAGGCGTCGTGAACGCGGCCCATGGCAGAGGCTTCGCCGACATAGCCATGCCAGGCGATGCCGTCGACTGCCTCGTAGACGGTCGGGTCGGAGAGCTCGTCGATAGCGCGGCCCCAGAGCGAGTAGTTGTGGTCGAGGATCCAAACCTTTGTGTCGAGGCCGGCCTTTTTGATCTCAGGGGCGAGGAACTTGGCGGCAAACTCCATCTCCTGCTCCTGGGCCCAGAGGCAGGCGGGCATGCGGCCTTCCTGCTCGGCGTCGCTTTCGTTCTGGACGGTCACGGCCTGGATGGGCACGCCTTCTGCCTTGTAGCCCTGAAGGAACTTGACGAAGTAGCGGGCGTAGGGATCGAAGCTTTGCTTGCGCATGGCGCCACCCAGCATGGACTTGTTGGGCTTCATCCAGTTGGGCGGGCTCCACGGCGATGAGAACAGGAATAGGTCGGGGTTGTGCTTGCGGCTTTCGCGGAGGATGGGGAGGTAGTACTCCTTGTCGTGATCGATGGAGAACTTGCTGAGTTCGGGGTCGGGGGTGTCGCTCTCGTCGAAGCTGTAGAGGGTGCGGGCGTAGTCGGAGGCGCCGATGCAGGTGCGGCAGACGTTCATCGCCATTTCGCTGGGCGAGAAGATGTCGTGGAGGATGGCGTCGCGGTCCGGCTGCGAGAGCTGGTTGAGGACGTAGCAGGAGGAGTCGGTCATGGCGGTGCCGAAGCCAAGGATCTCCTGGCGGGTGGCGGTGGGGTTGAGGATGACGGCCTGGGCATTGATCTGGCCGGCAGGTTTCCAGGCGAGCGGGTCGGCGGCGATGTGGCGGCGGTCTCGGTAGGTGCTCCAGATTTTGACGCTGGAAGATGGCTGCGCGAAGAGGCGGGAGCCGGTGAGGGAGAGGACGGCGGCGGAGGCAGAGGCAGTCTTAAGAAAAGTGCGGCGGGAACGCTGGGTCATACGTACGGCTCCTGGCGGGATGCAGATGGATTGCCGGAGGCATGATACATCGTTCGGGCGTCTGGTAAAACGTTTGCGTGAGAGCAGCGGGTCAGGGTCGCTTCGCGACGTATCGAGTTGGCAGGTTAGCGGTTTCCCAGGTCTCCAGAAGCGGGAGACCGCGGGGCACCGGGCGCCCGGAGATGCTCGAGGGGAAAGCGGGTCCTTGGCTTCGCTCAAGATGACGAATTTGTGGAGGAAGTGGATGCGAGCCTGTCGACGACTTGGGGGGCGAGTTGGCTGACGCTGCCGGCGCCCAACGTAAGGATGAGGTCGCCTTCGTGCGCACGCGAGGTCACGGCTTCAATGGCTGTGGGGAAATCAGGCACGTACTGGACGCGCGGGCCGGCGATGCGGTCGGCCAGGCGCTCTGCATCAACGCCCGGGATGGGCTGCTCACTGGCGGCATAGATGGGTAGAACGTAGACGCTGTCGGCGTCAGTGAATGCCGAGGAGAACTGGTCCATCAGGTCAGCAGTGCGGGTGTAGCGGTGGGGCTGGAAGACGACGTGAATGTGCTTGTAGCCGCAGTCGCGAGCGGCGGCGAGGGTGGCGCGGATCTCCGTGGGGTGGTGACCGTAGTCGTCGACCACGGCGATGCCGCGGGCGGTGCCCCGATGCTGAAAGCGGCGGTCGACGCCGCGGAAGTTGCGCAGGCCGTCGGCGATCTTTTCCGGCGTGACGCCGAGCTGGTGGCCAATGGCAACGGCTGCGGTGGCGTTGAGGACGTTGTGTCGGCCGGGAACGTGGAGCTGGAATGGGCCAAGAGTACCGGTGGCGGTGTGGACCTGGAAATGCGAGTAGGGGACTGGATCAGAAGAGTTGGAATGGGCGGAGGCGGCGTCCGCCAGGAGGATTTCGAGGCGGTAGTCGGCTTCGCGGGCCACTCCATAGGTGAAGACGCGGCGTTGGACACGGGGGAGAATGGCGGCAAGCTGCGGATTGTCGAGGCAGGCGGTAATTGCGCCGTAGAAGGGCACGCGGTCCATGAAGCCGAGGAAAGCGCGCTCCACGTCGTCCATGTCGCCGTAGGTGTCCATGTGCTCGCGGTCAAGGTTGGTAACGACGGCGAGGATGGGCGAGAGCTTGAGGAAGGAGCGGTCGGACTCGTCGGCTTCAGCAACCAGGTACTGGGTGGTGCCGAGGCGGGCATTGGAGCCAAGGGCATCGACGCGACCGCCGACGACAACGGTGGGGTCGAGCGCGCCGGCGGAGAGGACGGAGGCGACCATGGAGGTTGTCGTCGTCTTGCCGTGCATGCCGGCGATGGCGATGCCGTACTTGAGGCGCATGAGCTCGGCGAGCATTTCGGCGCGCTGGATGACGGGTATTTTGCGGGCGCGGGCTTCGAGGACCTCAGGGTTGTCAGAATGGACGGCCGAGCTGGTCACCACGACGGTGGCGTTTCCGACGTGGGCGGATTCGTGGCCCTCGTAGATGATGGCGCCGAGGGCGGCGAGGCGGTCAGTGACGGGAGAGCGGCGGAGGTCAGAGCCGGAGACCTTCATGTTCTGGTTGAGAAGGATCTCGGCGATGCCGCTCATGCCGATTCCGCCGATTCCGATGAAGTGGGCGTGCTGGGAGGTGGCGAACATGGCAGGTCGAAGATTCAGGGTAACAGGGCGGCACCGGAGATGCAGGGACAAGGGACCGAGGGGCAGAGGATGAGTGTACAGGTGGTCAGGAGACAGGTGATCAGGTGATCAGGTGGTCAGGTGCTCAGGTGGTCAGGTGGTCAGGTGGTCGGCTGAACAGGTGGCCCGGGGTGTCTGGTGGTCGGTGGTGGGTGCGAGAGAGGCAGGTGATTCGCGGTTTTCTGGACGTTGATCCCAGGTGCCTGGTGGCTGTTTTTGGGCGGCGTTTGACGCGCGACGGAGTGAAAAGTTGCGGGGATTTATTTTGGGGTAAAGAGCGCAACATCCTGTTCTAAGTGGCGTTTAGGAGGAACATAACCGGCGGGCACTGAGGCAAGCAGGAGCCAAGCCTCAGGGAGCCCGGAGCCGGACGGGTTTCGCAAAACAGTCGTTTCGTGAAGAAACGAGCGGGCCCACGGAGGAGGAGTTATGAAACAGATTGGCAAATGGATGTTGGGTGCTGCAGTGGTGGCCGGAACGCTTGGCCTGGGATCGACCGCAGCCCACGCGCAGGTTGGCGTCGGCGTGTATGTCGGCGGCGGACCGGCGGCGTACGTCCCTCCGTGCCCTGGGCCTGGCTATGAATGGACGGCCGGCTACTATTCCGGTGGCTACTGGGTTCCGGGACGGTGGGCCTATGCGGGAGCGAACTACTACGGTAACGGCTATGGCTATCGTGTGTATCAGCGAGATCGGGATTGGGACCGCGACCGGAACTGGGATCGTGGGCGTGACAGGGACCGTGGGCGAGGCCGGGAGCAAGAACACTTCCGGGGCGATGACCGGGGCGGGCGTCGCGGAGGAGATCGGGACCGCAGGTAAGCAGTAATTTTCCCCAGAACCTGCGCGACGGACGGCCTCTCCAAAACTGGAGAGGCCGTTTTGTATGTGGCACCGAGAAAATGGTGATCCCACAGGGGCAAAATCGGTTCACAATGTGACATGGGTGGCCGCAACTTTTGGCGGCGGATGCGGTTTGAATGAATGTAAGCCGGGAAGGATTGTAAGAGTCCGGGACGGCAGTGCTGAAAGCGGAGGCTGCGACTTCCGGGCGGTCCTGAGAGAATCGGGGCCGGTGGCACGAGGAGGTTTTATGCGGAGTTGGCGTTTTATCTTATTGGCGATTGCGTTGCTGGTGCCCATGGCTATGACGGCGAACGCGCAGGTGTCCGTCGGGGTTGGCGTGGGGATTGGGCCGGCGGTGGTGGCGGGGCCGGTGGCGTATGGACCACCCGTCTGCGACTGGGGCTACTACCCTTACTACCCCTACTCTTGTGCGCCATATGGCTACTACGGGCCTAGCTGGTTTACAGGTGGCATCTTTATTGGCGCCGGTCCCTGGTACCACTGGGGCTACGGTCACGGCTACTGGGGCCACGGCGGCTGGGGTCATGGCGGCTATCACGGCGGTTACGGATACCACGGCGCCGGCTACGGCTATCGCGGTGGAGCGCGGCCGGGCTACGGCGGCGGTTATGGATACCGCGGCGGAGTGGGCAGTGCGCCTCGCTTTAGCGGGGGCGGACATGTCGGTGGCGGGTTCGGTGGCGGGGCTGTCCATGGTGGCGGTGGCTTCCACGGTGGTGGCGGTGGCTTTCACGGAGGTGGGGGTGGCTTTCACGGTGGGGGCGGCCACCGATAAGTTGTTCTGATCGAGATACCTGGGGAGAAAAAGACCTGTCCGCTTCGGCGGATGGGCCTTTTTCGTTTGGTGTGGTGGATCGCGAAGGACTGGTTAAGGTTCGTGGTCTCCCACCCTGGCCGCAAGGAACAAAGGCGCGGCGAGGATGGGGTCACCCGGCGTTCGTGGAAGCGGGAAGATGTAGAAGCGGGCTCTTCGCGTTGCTCCAGAATGGCAAGACTGCCGTTTCCTGCATGGGACGGTCGTAACGAGCCGCTAGCCGGCGGGGGTGGCAATGGGCAGGGTGAAGGAGAAGCGGCTGCCGCGGCCGGGGGTACTTTCGGCCCAGACGCGGCCGTTGTGCTGCTCGACGATGCTGCGGCAGAGGGCAAGGCCGAGGCCGGTGCCGCCCAGGGCCCGGGTGTCCGAGGCGTCGCCCTGCTGGAAGCGGTCGAAGATGTGTTCGAGCTTCTCGGGGGCGATTCCCTGCCCCTGGTCTTCGACGACGAAGCAGACGTCCGACTTGCCGCTGGGCTGCGCGCTGAGGGTGATGAGGGTGTTGGGCGGGGAGAATTTTATGGCGTTCGACACCAGCTCATTGAGGACCTGAAGGATGCGGTCCTCATCGGCAAGCACCAGAGCGGGGATGGCTTCAATGCGGAAGCGTAGGCCGGCGTCCGCGGCGTGCCCATGGGCTACGTCAGAGGCGCGGCGGAGCAGGTCAACGGCTTCAACGGGAACGCGGCGGAGAGGCATGGCGCCCTTCTCGACTTTATCGAAGTCAAGGATGTCATTGACCAGGCGCGTGAGGCGGTCGCAGTTGGAGATCGCCATCTCGAGCATGTGCTTCTGCTTTTCGGGGCGTTTCTCTAGCGCGCCCGAGGAGATGAGCCCCAGCGAAGCGCGCAGGGATGTGAGCGGGGTGCGCAGCTCGTGGCTGACGGTGGAGATGAATTCGTCTTTCATCTTTTCCAGGCGGCGGCGTTCGCTGACGTCCTGGAAAGCGACGACCATACCGGAGATGCGGCGATCTTCAATGAGCGGGCTGGCGGTGTATTCGACAGGGATGGAGGTGCCGTCGGCGCGCCAGAAGACTTCGTCGCGCTGGCGCACGGTTTCCTGCCGGCGCATGCCCTGGAGGATGGGGCTGGTGACTTTGGAGTAAGGCGTGCCGTCAGCGTGGCTGTGGTGGATGAGGTCGTGAATGACGCGGCCGGTGAGTTGGCCGGGCTCATAGCCGAGGGCGCGGGCGCCGGCCTCATTGATGAAAGTGAGGCGTCCGTCGAGATCGATGCCGTAGATTCCGTCCCCGACGGATTGGAGGATGAGTTCGCGCTGGCGGGTGGCAAGGTGGAGGGCTTCTTCAGCCTCGTGCTGCTCGGTGACGTCGACGCCGTGGTTGAGGATGAAGGGGCGCTCGCCCCGGAGCTCCATGCGGCGGCTGCGGAAGGCGATGCGGCGGTAGACGCCATCGCTGCGGCGGACGGGAATGGCGCCCTGCCACTCGTCTTTGGTGCGAAGGGTCTGCAGGCACTCGTGAAAGGTGAGGGCGCCGGTGGAGTCGAGCAATTCGGCGATGGAGCGGCCGGTAAGGTCTTCAACGCGGTAGCCGAGGGTTTCGGCAGTGAAGGCGTTGAGCGAGGTCAGGCGACCTTCTATGGTGCAGGTAAAGACAAAGCCGAGGGAGCTCTCGACGACCTCGCGGTAACGGGTCTCGCTGGAGAGCAGGGCTTCTTCGGCTTCGCGCTGGTCGGTGATGTCCTGACCGCTGACGATGAGGTACTGAATTTCGCCGTTGGGGCCTTCGAGGGGGCGGAGGGTCCAACTGACGCGGCGGGTGAGCGCGCCGGAGATGCGCCAGAGGGTTTCATGGGGGCCGGAGACTTGTCCAGAGGCGGCATGATGCAGGGTGCCGGCGGCCCAGTCGCGGTCTTCGGGCTCGAGGACTTCTTCAACGAATGGGCGGCCCACGGAGTCGACGATGCTCAAGCCGGTGAGTTGTGCGCAGGGCTGATTGAAGCGCACGATGCGGCCGGCGGTGTCGAGTACGGCAACGAGAGCGGGGATGGAGTCGAGGGTGGCGGCGACGAAGCAGCGTTCGACGGCCAGGGCGCGCTCAGTGCGCTGGCGGGCACGTTGGGCGTGTTCCTGGGCGCGGACGCGGTTGTAAAGCTCGAGCCGGGTGATGACCTGGCGTGCCAGGACGTCGAGAAGCGTGATGTGTTCGTGGCTGAACTGCCTGGGGCTGCGTGCCAGGATGGCGAGGGTGCCGATGATCTGCTGGTCGGGGCTGATAAGCGGCACGCCGGCATAGGAGCGGCAATTGGCGGTGGCGGGCACCTGAATGCCGTCCGGAGGGAAGCGGCGATCCGCAGCAGCGTCAAGGACGAGCAGCGCCTGCCCGGTGGTGATCACCCAGTTACAGCCGGTGGAGACGCGGGGCTGCTCGGGCGCATTGAATCCAAAATGAGATTTGAACCAGAGGCGACTGAAGTCCATCCAGCCGATGTAGGCGTAGTCGGCGAGACTCAGCACGGCCGCAAGCTCGGTGAGTTCATCGAGCGCGGGATCGGGGCTGCGGTCGAAGACGTCGAATTCCGACCGCGACAGTGTGATGTACTCCGAGTGCTGAAAACCTTGCATTTTGCCCACGAGTTCCGGCCGCGAAGGGCGTTCTCATCAGTATCGGAGAATCAGAGGCGATTGACTCTGACACAAAAGAGGCACCGTGCGCTAAATGCACTACAACCCTGGTAATTGGAAACCTCGTTACCAACTGCCGCCACCTGCGGTGGGCCAACCGCGGCTTCGCCGCCAGGGAGTGGGATTCGTGGTTTCCCACCTTGTCGCCACGACAAAAGCGACAAGATGGGGCACGGAGATTGTGCGGCCAATCGAGGGGGGGTGGGGCTCAGGCAGGGGGGAGCTTGCAGCAGTCCCCGGCAGCGGCGGGCTCGTTGGCGCCGCCGTCGAGGACCACTTTCCAGGCGCCGTCTTTCTGCCTGCGCCAGACCGTCATGTAGCGGCCGGTGGTGGTGAGGGGGTTGCCGTTAGCGTCTTTGCTGTGGCCTTCGAAGTGGCCCCAGGTGTAGCCCATATCGCCGGAGGGTCCCATGAGGCCGTCGGTGGGGGTCCAGGTGAGCTGGTAATCTTTCGGCGCCCAGTTGGCGGAGCGCTCAATGGCGACTTTGCCGACGAGGGGGGCGGCGCCGTTGCCGAGGGCGACGCCGTCGTCGGCGAACCAGGAGGCAAAGCCTTCGCCGCCGCGGGCAAGGACGTCTTTGGCGAATTTGTCTTCGAGGTCGAAGAGCAGGGCCTTACCGGAGTTCATGGTGGGGTCGGCCAGCGGATTGGGCGTGGTGGAGGGAGCCTGGGGCTCGAACATCTGCGCGCGCGCCAGCCGGGGACCGAAAGTTGCCGCCGCCAGCACGATGACGGCAACGATTCTCATCGTATTCCTGTACACGTTGTGCCCCTCACTTGGAATCTCTCACCTATCGTAAACAAGTTATGGACGGAAGGTACGCCGGGGCGGGAAGCTACACTTTGTGCCAATTGCTATGCGGTGGATAAATCGTACTTTGTGGGTTTCGCTGGTGATCTGCGTCGGGCTGGCGAAGGGGGCGGGAGCGCAGGGAGCTGCGGACCGGTTGCGCGAGGGGTTTCTGCATCCCCCGGATGAGGCACGGCCGATGATGCGGTGGTGGTGGTTTGGGCCGGCGGTGACCAAACCAGAGCTGCGCAAAGAGCTGGAGACGATGCGGGGCGCAGGAATTGGCGGGGTGGAGATTCAGCCCGTCTACCCGATGGCGGTGGATGATGCGGCCAAGGACATTCGCAACTTGAAGTACTTGTCGCCGGAGTTTCTGGATGCGGTGGGGTTTGCGAACCGGACCGCGCGGGAACTGGGAATGCGGGTGGACATCACTCTGGGGAGCGGTTGGCCTTACGGAGGGCCGATGACCACGCTGGATCTGGCGGCGGGATGTTTGCGGGTCACGTCAGAGCCGGTGAGCGGCAACCGAGTGGTGGCTCCGCCCTTAGGACCGGGAGAGGAGATGGTTGCGGCCTTTGTGGTGAAGGGGGCAGGGTGGAAGTTCGATCCGGCGACGGCTCGACCGATCGATGCGGCCACGGGAAAGGTTCCGACGGGAGTGGGGCCAAGAACGGCGCTGTTTTTTGCCGCCAGCCATACGGGCCAGCAGGTGAAGAGAGCGGCGTTTGGGGCGGAAGGGAATGTGCTCGATCACCTCAGCCGCCCGGCTATTGAGGAGCATTTGCAAGATGTGGCCGAGCCGCTGCTGGCGGCTTTTGGAGACCAGCCGCCGTACTCGCTGTTCTCGGATTCGCTGGAGGTGTATGGGGCCGACTGGACGGCGAATCTGCCGGAGGAGTTCAGGAAGCGGCGCGGATACGATCTGCTTCCGCATCTGCCGGAGCTGGTAGCGGGCGGAACCGAGGACGCGGCGAGCGTGCGGCATGACTGGGGCAGGACGCTGGATGAGTTGATCCGCGAGAACTACCTGGCGCCGCTGGCGGAGTTTGCGGCGAAGCATCACACGCGGTTCCGCTCGCAGACGTATGGGGAGCCCGCGGTGACGCTGGCCGACCAGGATGTGCCGCAGTTGATCGAGGGCGAGGGAATGCAGTGGCGGAAATTTTCTTACACGCGGTGGGCGACTTCGGCGGCGCATCTTTATGGGAGGAACGTGGTGTCTGCCGAGACGTGGACGTGGCTGCACTCGCCGGCGTTCCGGGCGACTCCGCTGGATGTGAAGGCAGAGGCGGACCGGATGTTTCTGCTGGGGGTAAACCAGTTTGTGGGGCATGGATGGCCGTATTCGCCGCCTTCGGAAGGGGAGCCGGGGTATTCGTTCTATGCGGCGGCGGTTTTCAATCAGCACAATCCATGGTTTCCGGTGATGCCGGACGTGATGCGCTACCTGACGCGGGTGAGCTGGTTGCTGCAGCAGGGGAAGCCCGCGAACGACGTGGCGATTCTGCTGCCGGAGGACGATGCGCAGGCTGCGTTCACGCCGGGGCACGTATCGGTCACGGACGAGATGGAGAAGCGGATTTCTCCGCAGTTGCTGGCGGCGGTGCTGGACGCCGGGTACAACGTGGATTTTATCGATGCGGCCACGATCGAGAAGCTAGGAACGGTGCCGTATCCGGTGTTGATTCTGCCGCCGATGGAGCGGATTCCTCTGGCGACGGCGCGGCTGCTGCAGGGGCAATGTCGCGAGGTCCAGATCATCGCAGTGGGCGAAACACCGTGGCTGGCCCCAGGGCTCAAGGAGCAGAAAGACTCGCCGCAGGTGGAAGAAGCGATCGGCCATATCTTCTCGGGCGGAGGGTGCCGCGGAAGGCAGGTTGCGTCAGTCGACGCGCTGCCCGCCGCTCTTCACCAGGCATTGGCCGCCGATCTGGATGCGACCGGGAAGACGGACGGGCTGGGATTCATCCACAGGAAGTTGCCGGATCACGATGTCTACTTTGTGGCGAACACGAGCAATCAGCCGGTGGAGGCGATGGTGCGCTTCCGGTCGGACAAGCGGCGGGTGCAGAGCTGGAGTGCCGACGATGGTGCGGCGGGTGAGGATGTCGTGCTCGATGAGTCCCAACGGATGGCGCTGCACCTTGAGCCCTATGAGTCGCGAGTCTTTGTGCTCAGCCCGAGTTCGCGGCCGGCGACGCCTGAAGGGTTGCTGCGCGTGGGAGCCCCGCCTGTCGCGGTGGAGGACCTGAGCCGCGGATGGGATATTGAGTTTGCGGGGCCGCACGTGAATCGCGGCAATCTCGATTCGCTGGTTCCCTGGGAAAGGATGCCCGATCACCGGTTCTTTTCCGGTGAGGCGGTGTACTCACGGAGCTTTCAGTATTCGGGGACCGGTGGGCGCGGATTGTTTCTCGACTTTGGAAACGGTGACGCGATACCCGATGACCGGCCAGAGGGGGCGGATGGAACGCATGCGCTGCTGAACCCTCCAATCAGGGAGGCGGCGATCGTGTATGTGAATGGGAAGCGGGTGGGGGCGTTGTGGCATCCGCCCTACCGGCTGGATATTTCGGGGCTGGTGCATCCGGGAGACAACCGGCTGGAGGTCCATGTTTTCAATACGGCAATCAATGAACTGGCGGGACAGCCGAAGCGCGATCTGACGCAGTTGCGGGCAAAGTTTGGAACGCGCTTTGAGCCGCAGGATCAGGACAGGGTCAAGCCGGTCAAGTCAGGGATGCTGGGGCCGGTGCGGTTGATGCGGATTCCGTGATTTTCCGGGCGGTTGTGCTTGCTTTGGGGGCGGCTTTCGAGGGCAAACACAGATAGAATCGGGTATCAGGTCCTTTTCTGGACTCGTTTGCCTGCAGCCTGGCGGGAGACTCCAGTCAGGGGTTTCGAGCGGGGTACGAGAGTTTCTCGTTGGTTTTGCGTTTAAACGATCAAGATGAGTGCCAAGAAGCGGAAGCAAGTATGCCTGGCGTGATGCCAGGGCGCTCCAATTCTGATCCTCAGGACACGATAGATGCTTCAAAGCGAATTGAAGGGAAGGCTATGCCCAAGTTTCTGGTAGTGTTGGCGGCGGCGGTATGGATGGGAGCGCCCGCGGTGCACGCCGACGATCTGAATTCCGTGCTGCGCAAGCTCGATGCGGCGGCAGCCAATTTCCGCACAACAACCGCTGAGTTCAAGGCCGAGAGTGTGATGACCGATCCGATCCCGGAGACGGAAGTACAGACTGGAGCGGTGTACTACGAGCGCAAAGGCAAGAGCTTTTCGATGGCCGCGCATATCGAGCAGGTGGACGGAAAGCCGGTGCCGAAGACGTACATGTTTTCGAGCGGCGAGATGAAGCTGTGGGAAGGTGGCGCGCTGAACCAAGTAACGACGCTGACGAGGGCGAACCAGTACGAGAGCTGGTTCAAGCTGGGATTTGGCGCGAGCGGCAAGGAGCTCGAGGACAAATGGGACATGAAGTACGATGGCGACGAGACCGTGGCGGGGGTGAAGACGGCCAAGCTTGAATTGGTGGCCAAGGATCCCGGCGTGCGCAAGAATCTGCCCAAGGTGATTGTGTGGATGGACACGACGCGGGGGATCAGCCTGAAGCAGTATTTCGATGAGGGGCAGGGTCAATCGAGGACGTGCACCTACACAAATATCAAGGTGAACCAGGGTCTGCCGGGCGATGCGTTTACGTTCCCTACGAACGGGAAGACGCAGTATGTGAAGAGATAGGGTTCAGGGTTCGAAATTCAATGATGGGTGACGGCTGCGAATTGATCCGCAGCCGTTTCCTTTTCGGGGACGATTCGGCAGATGGTTACGCCGGCGAGCACAAAGATCATGGGGAAGAACTCGATGGTGTAACGGGCCTCAGGGGCTTCAATGGTGCCAAGCAGGGCGCAACGGAGGATGAAATAGAGCAGCATCCAGCGCCAGAGGCGGGGGCGGTAAAAGAGGCCCACGACTGCGAGCATGAAGTAGAAGGCGTTGAGGACGACGTAGAACCAACTGAAGCGGGTCTCGGCCCAATGGTGGCTATAGACCCACCAGTCGAGGTCGATGGGGAGGTTCTCGATGCGAGGGCGGAAGAGCATGTCAGCAACGCGGCTAAGGGGAAGCCAGATGTAATAGCGGAAGGGATTGATATCGATGCGGTCGGCAGCGAGCTGAGCGAAGCGTGCGTCGAGGGCCAGGGAGAGCTCGTCGCCATTGGCGGCGTAGTCGGAGAAGAGTTGGGCGGTTTCTTCGCGCTGCCCCGGGTTATCGAATGCACGACCTGGCATCTGGTTGATGTCCAGAGGCGAGCCGGGCATGTTCCAGTAGATCTGCGATGTTGAAGTAAAGTCGAGGCACCAGGTCTTCATCCAGCTCTGGAAGCCGGGCCAGGTGGGCTCGCCGGGGTCGGTGGCATAGCGGGGAGCGACGGGCTGAAAGACGTGGAAGTTCAGCCCATTGCGGACGGTCCACGCGGCGAAGGGCGCAAGCGCGAGGAGAAGGCAGACGATTGCCTTGCGGATGATGCTGTAATCCAGCGGTGCGCCGTGGAAGGAGTGCCATTCGCGCGGGGGCAGGCGGGCGCGCAGGGCGCGCACGAAGGGAACCACGAAGGCAACGCCGACTAGCGCGCCATCGGGCCGGAGGAGCGCCGCGAAGGTGACGGCGAAGGTGAACGCGAGTGCCGACAGCCAGGTGCCCCAGTCCTGAAAGCGTGTGAGTGCCCACATGGTGAGCGCGATGCACAAGATGGTTAGTGATTCGGTGAGCGGTTCGGCGGAGTAGATGGCTGTGAACGGGCAGAGGCACGCGAGCCAAAGCGTTGCTTGGAAGGCAGCCATGCGGCGGGACGAGCGCCAGGCGAGCCAAGCCACCAGCATGCATGCGACGAGGTCGGCAGCGATCTGTACGCAGGTTGCCGAGAAGTAGTTCTCCATGCCGAAGATGCGGAAGCAGGCGGCAAGGAAAAGCGGGTATCCGGGCAGGCGAATGAGAGTGTCGTGAAGGACGCCGCTGCCGTCGGTCACGGCGTAGCGCGCGTGGAGCAGGAGATTTTTTGCCAGGCCGCCATAGATCTTTGAGTCGTCGCTGACCTCGTAGAATTTATGAAGCATCCAAAGGCGGAGACTTCCGCCGCCCAGCAGGGCGCAGATCGCCGAAACGAGCGGCAGTGCGAGGCGTCGAGTGCGACGCGCTGTTAATTGACTGGGGGCGGCGGGTTCCATATACGATTCGTACTGTATAGCGTAGACCCTTCACGAGGTTTTCGCGCACGTGAGAAGACCGGCTGACCATGCCCGAGAAACAGATTTTTTACGATCCGCAACGCAAGCGATGGAAGCGTCTTCGCCGCGTACTTGACGCCATTGCTGTAGTGACCACATTGGTTGTGGCAGGATTCGTGTTCAACAGCCTGCGCGGACAGCCTCTGCCGGAGTTGCTGCTTCCCACGGCCAAGCACAACTATAAAGCGCTGGATTATCGGTCGTATCGCGGACCGCGCGATCGCACGCCGCTGTTGAAGAACGCGCGGCCAGCGCAGCAGGCGCGGCGCAAGACCGATCGCAAGCCATCAGACGTTCCGCTGAACACGGGCGAGGGACTGCGCGCGGCTTTTTATGTGCCGGATGACGCAACCAGCTACTCGTCGTTCAAGGAACACGTGCACCAGATCGATCTGCTGTTTCCCAAGTGGCTGCACGTGAACAGCGAGGATCCGGCACTGCTGGCGATGAGCGGCGAGAACACGCTGCAGGAATACAAGATCATTGACGGCAGCGTGGTGCACGATCCGGACGACGTGAACAAAATCAAGCACGTCATCCAGGAGACGAAGGTCGACACGGAGGTTTTTCCGCTCCTCAACAATTTCAATCCGCACACGCAGAAGTGGGACCCGGCGACGGGAGACATGCTGGCTGATGATGCGAAGCGCGCCGCGCTTGAGTCTCAGATCCTGCAGTTCTTCACCGCGCTGCCCGTGTATCGCGGGCTGTCACTGGATTTCGAAAACCTGAATGACGACCGGATGCCCGCCTATCTCCAGTTCATCCAAGAGATTTACGCGCAGTTCCGGGCGCGCAACCTGAGACTGTACGTGAACACCGGGGTGGGCACGAGCGACAAGACCCTGCAGCAACTGGCGGCAAATTCAGACGGCATTATCCTGATGAATTACGACCAGCACGAGGTGGAGAGCCAGCCAGGCGCCATTGCCGCGCAGAACTGGTTCGTCGCCAACCTGGAGCGCACGCTGAAGGTGGTTCCGCGTGACAAGATCATCTGTGCAATCGGCAACTACGGGTACGACTGGACGATGTCGATGCCTGATGCCCCCGTGGATAAGCGCGGCCGTGTGAGTGGCAAGGCGCCGAAGCCGGAGGTGGTGGATACCGAGGACCTGTCCGTCAGCGATGTATGGCAGCGGGCATCCGATGCGGACGCCGACCTGAACATCGATTACGACACACTGAATCCGCATTTCGAATACATCGACGAAGACAGCCACGAGCGACATGTGGTGTGGTTTCTGGACGCGGTGACGGTGCTGAATGAAATGCGCGCGGCGCGGCAGTTAGGCATCCAGACGTTCGCATTGTGGCGGCTGGGATCGGAAGACTCCTCGCTGTGGAACGTGTGGGACAAGGCGAGTAACCCAGGGTCGCTACAAGCGCTGGGGACAGTTCAGCCGGGGCATGACGTGGACACCGAAGGCGATGGCGACATCATCCGCGTGACCGGCCTGCCGAAGGTAGGCAAGCGCACGGTAGAGGTGGATACGGATGAGCCCGATCCGCACAAGAAGCTCATCATTGACGAGCACATGGATGTGTACCCGAATACGTACACGATCCGGCAATATGGCTATCACCAGAACCGCGTGGCGCTGAGTTTTGACGACGGACCCGATGCGAAGTGGACGCCGCGCATTCTGGACATTCTGAAGGGCAAAGGCGCGAAAGCCACGTTCATGATGATCGGCGAGGAGGCGCAGCAGCACATCGCGATCATGCAGCGGGTGGCGCGTGAAGGCCACGAGATCGGCAATCATACCTATTCGCATCCGGACATCAGCGAAATTTCGCCGCGGCAGCTTGATTTCGAGATCAGCCTGACGAACCGGCTGTTTGCGTCGAAGCTCGGAGTGCAGCCGCTTTATTTCCGGCCACCCTATGACATTGACGAAGAACCTGACACAGACGACCAGGCCGCGCCGGTGGTGCGCATCCAGCAGGGCGGTCTGACGGTGGTTGGAAACAAGATCGACACCGACGACTGGGACGAGCGTATCCGCAAGACGCCGCAGCAGATTGCCGAGTCGGTGCTGGATCAACTCCACCGGATGAAGACCAAGCCGCAGTTCCGCGGGTCGATCATCCTGTTGCACGATGGAGGCGGGGACCGGTCGGTTACGATCGCGGCTCTGCCGGTGCTGATCGACACGCTGCGCGCGCACGGCTACGACATTGTGCCGGTGTCCGCGCTGATGGGCAAGACCACGGCGGAGGTCATGCCGCAGTTGACCTTCTGGCAGCAGGTGCGTGCGTGGCCGGATGCGGTGGCGTTCTCCGTGCTGGCCATCGTTTTCAACTTCATCGTGTTCGTGTTCTTTATCGGCGACATTCTGATGAGCGCGCGGCTGGTTCTGGTGGGCATTCTGGCGATCATCGATCGGCTGCGGCGGCCACATGGCCAAGCGTCTCCGGGGTTCAATCCTCGAGTGGCGGTGCTGGTGCCCTCGTATAACGAAGAAAAGGTGATCGTGCGGACGATCCGGTCCGTACTGAATTCGGATTACGAAAATATTCGCGTCATTGTGATTGATGACGGGTCGAAAGACGGCACTGCGGACGTGGCGCGCGAGGCGTATGAGGCGGAGATCAAGGCCGGGCATGTGACGGTGCTGGAAAAGGCAAACGGCGGGAAGGCAGCTGCGCTGAATTACGCGCTGGACCATGTGGATGAAGAGATCTACGTGGGCATTGATGCCGATACCTTAATTGCGACAGACGCGATCTCGAAGCTGATCCCGCACTTCGAGGATGGGGAGATTGGCGCGGTGGCGGGCAACGCCAAGGTGGGCAACCGCGTGAATCTTTGGACGCGGTGGCAGGCCCTGGAGTACATCACCAGCCAGAACTTTGAGAGGCGCGCGCTTAACCTGTTCAATGTTGTGACCGTGGTGCCGGGGGCGATCGGCGCGTGGCGCACGGCCGCTGTCAAGCAAGCGGGCCGCTATCCGGTCGATACGGTGGCGGAGGATGCCGACCTCACCATGAGCCTTCTGCAGCACGGGCTCAAGGTGGTGTATGAGGACCGCGCGCTGGCGTTTACTGAGGCTCCAATCAATGCGAATGGGCTGATGCGGCAGCGCTTCCGCTGGTCTTTTGGGACGCTGCAGGCGGTATGGAAGCATCGCACGGCGTTTCTGCGCAACAAGGCGATGGGCTTCTTTGCGCTGCCGAATATTTTGATCTTTCAGATGCTGCTGCCGCTGGTGTCGCCGTTTATCGATCTGATGTTTGTGTATGGCATCATCCACTACTTTGTGGACCGCCACTATCATCCGGAGTCGGTGTCTGCGGCGAACTTTCAGAAGCTACTGGTGTACTTCCTGGCTTTTGTGGTGATCGACTTCTTCACGTCGGCGCTGGCGTTCAGCCTGGAGCGGCGGCACCCGGCGAACAAGGGCGATGGATGGCTGCTGTTCCATATCTGGCTGCAGCGATTCAGCTACCGGCAATTGTTCAGCGTGGTGTTGTTCAAAACCTTGAAGCGGGCGATCGATGGGAAGCCGTTCAACTGGGACAAGCTGGAGCGGACGGCAAAGATGAGCAAACAGACTGAGGCGCTAACGGAGATGCAGTGAACCAGTGAGTGTGACAAATGCCTGATGAAGAGAGGGTCAAGGTTTTATTGCGCGGCAAAGAACCGGACGAGGTGGAAGTAATATGGGCGACCCCTCTCGGCAGCGACCTCTATCGCCTCGAAAATAGCCCCTTTTACGCCTATGGTGTTTCCTGGCAGGACGTCATTGAAGCTCAACCTACCGATGGGACCCTCGAATTCAGGCGCGTCGTAGAGAAATCGGGCCATCGTACAGTCCGAGTGATCCTCGACTTGACTTCGAAGAGTGAGCCAGGCAAGCACGTCCTGGATCAGATTGTGGATATGGGCTGCACCTGGGAAGGGATGAACACTAAATTGATCTGCATTGACCTGCCTGCCTCCGGCAGCCTGGACAAGACGGCAAAAGTCCTCACAGCACAGCAGGATGTGATCTGGGAATACGCGGACCCGACTTACGAAGAAGTGACGGGAGAGCCTCCAGACTTGGACGATGGCGAAGCGGAAGACTCCAGAGCGGATTGACCATGGCGCGTGACCGAGAAGGACCCGAAAGTTGCGACGGTTCTGCTGGTGGCGGACGTCTGCTGTTCTCCGGACGGACCACCGTCGATGCTCTCTACTGGCTCGACGAGATGCCGCAGGAAGACGCGAAGGTGTTTGCGCGGGCGTTTCGGGTGGCGCCGGGTGGACCGGCGTGCAACGCGGCAATTGCGCACGCCCTGCTGGGCGGCAAATCCACACTGATGAGCACCGTGGGCGCAGGACTGTGGGCTGACCTGGTGCGCGCAGAGTTGAATCGGTCGGCCATCCAACTGGTGGACCTGGCGCCGAGCGGCTACGAAACTCCGCTGACAACTGTACTGGTGAATGCGAGCACTGCGACGCGGACGATTGTGAATCCGCCGGTGGGGCAGGCTGTACCGGCAATGGTGACTGCGTGGGATTCGGGTTGGGGGGATGCGCCTGCGATCGCTCTGACAGATGGGTTCTATTTGAAAGAGACTCTGCCGCTGCTGCGCAGGCTGCGTGAGGGCGGGACGGTGTTGTGTCTTGATGGCGGAAGCTGGAAGCCCGGAACCCACGATCTGGCTTCCCTGTTGACGCTGGCGATTTGCAGCGAGCGGTTCAAAGTACCGGGCGAGGCGGCGGATCCCGAAGCTACGCTGGCTTGGTTTGCCGCACAGGGGGTGCCACATGCGGCCATCACGCGAGGCGCCCGGCCGATTTTAGGGCTGGACCACGGACGGAAATTCGAGATTGCGATTGAGCCGGTAAAGGCTGTGGATACGCTGGGCGCGGGCGATGTGCTGCACGGGGCCTTCTGCTTCTACTTCGGCGAAAGCGACGACTTTGAGGAATCATTGCGGCGCGCGGCTCAGGTCGCTACGCAATCATGCGAGGGGCTGGGGACAGTGCATTGGGCCGGAGAAGGTGACGCCGGCCCTGCTGATCACTAGCGGCGATGGCCGCCGCCGCCCGATGAGTGGCCGCCGCCGGAGTGTCCGCCACCACCGCCGAAGGAATGTCCGCCCCCACCGAAGGAGTGGCCTCCGCCGCCACCGCTGAACGAATGCGATCCGCCGCCGAAGGAATGACCGCCGCCACCAAAGATGGAGTGGCTGCCGCCCCCTCCGAACGAATGCGATCCGCCGCCGAAGCTGGGTGCGCTATGGCCGCCACCACCGAAGAAGGAGTGGCTGCCTGATTGAGGGGCACGGCTGAAGGCCTGCCCGCCGCCCCACCCGCCTGACCCGCCACCGAAGGCACGCGGGCTATAGGTCTGTTGCGGGGAGCGGTAAGGGGTGATTTGGGCCGGGCGCCCCATATAGCCCTGGCCGGGGCGGGGATAGCCTCCGCGAAAGGAGTTGCCCGGACGCGGCCCCTGGGCAACCTGTGGTGGACGGCCTCCGTAAGGCTGAGGACGAACGGAGGGCATCGAACCACCGCCAAAACGCTGAGGGGCGCCTGTTGCCGGTGGACGGCCTCCGAAATTCTGGCCACCATAAGGCCGGAAAGGTTGCGATCCGCCGAATGCTCGTTGGCCGGGAGCCTGGGGACGCGAGAAGCCTCCGCCCCCGTAACGCTGCTCCTGCCCGCGGCCGCCGTAGAACGAGTGGGCGCCGCTGCGGGCTTCGGGGCCGCCGCCGTGGATGTTCATGGGCTGGTGGTTGTAGTTGCCATAGTGGGCGTAGCCGCGGCCGCCATAGCCGCCACGGCCGTAGCCGCCATCCCAGCGTCGGCCGCCGTGGGCGTACCCCCAATCATGCATTTCGTGGCTGTGAGTCCAATAGCCGTGGTGGTCGAAGAGGATAGCGCCTCCGAGCCAGTCGCAGCCCCAGGCGGCTATGCCGAAGGGCACGCGCAGGAAAGCACCGACCGCAAAGCCCAGGCCCCACTCGATGCCACTGCCGGTGTAGAGGCCCCAGTTGCCGAATTCAAAGGAGGGGTAGGGCGAGATGGGGGCTCCGTAGGCGTACCAGGGATTGTAGCTGGGAAGGTAAACGTATTGAGGGTTGGCGGGCTGGATCTGGATGTAGTTGGGCTCCTGGACGACCTGCGCCTGGGGCGTGGACTGCAGATTGCCGGCCTGTTCGGCACGCTGGCGGAGAACCTGAATGGTCTGAAGAACGTCCTGGGGCTGGTTGTAGTAGGCGTTGCCGAGGGCGGCGGTCCACTGCAGGTTGCCGTCGAGCATCGCGAGGACCTGCGGAAACGCGGTGAGCGCCTTGATGCTGGGGTCCCAGGCAGTCTGCGCACTGGCTCCCTGCGCAATCTGTTCGGGCGCAGCACCGTTCATGGAACGGACCCACTGGTCGGCGGCGGTAATCTGCGCGGGATAGGTGGAGGCGGTGAGGATCTGCGCGATGAGCTGGTCAGGGTAGAGGGCAACCGGGGCTACGAGTTGCTCAAGCTGCTCGGCGCTGAGGGGCTGTTGGGCCATTTGGCCGGCGTCACCGGCGGCGGGGCCGTAGTCGTCCTGGGGTTCCTCCTGAGGGTCGCCGTAGCCCTGAGTATCGCCGTAGTCCTGTGGCTGGGAGTAGTTCTGCTGGGGCTGGGGTGCGTAGGCCTGCTGATCGGGCTGGCCGTAATAACGGGGGAGGGGCTGGACCTGCCGAGTGGGCCGATCGTCGTAGGCGGGCGGATCCTGCTGCCGCGGTTCCACCTGTTCCGGCGCTTCCTCCTGGGCGATCTGCTGCTGGGGTGCTGGCTGCGCGACCGGCTGGGAGTCGTCGTAGACCGCAAGCGGTTTGGCAGGGGCGTGCAGATGGCGCGGTTTACTTGTGCCGTGATCGTAGGCCTGCGGGTTGTTTTTGTACCACAGTGGCGTTTGACTGGGCTGGATCGGAGCAGGGGTAGCAGCGGCGGCAGTGCCGGATTGACCGGGGTGCGGCTTGGAGCTGTGGGAGGTGAAGTTGGGGTCGAGGTAGCCCTGCGGGGTGTTGGACTGAGCGTCGCTGAACTGGGCCGGGCCGGAGAGCTGGGGGTCGAGCGGCTGGATTTGACTGGGCTCAGATGTGCTGGGCTCAGAGACTGGTGTCTGGGCGTTGAGGGAAGGGCTGGCGACAATCGGCAGGCCGGCGGTCAAGGCAAACGACAGGAATAATTTATGGTTCATTGCGCCTCACAGATTGGCCACGCAGCCTGCCGTTCAGGCCGTTGCCGTTGGACTCAGCGGATCTCCCATCTTTCCGGCCAGCGTGCCGATGCCTTACGGAGGCGGAACTGGGATTGAGGTCATAGACCCCGAGCAAAGGGATAAGTTGCGGGGGGCCTGGAAAAAGCGGCAGGGGCGGCAATCATCAGGGGTGATTCGAGCAGCGTCAGAAGCTGTAAGCAGGCAGGGTTCGCCACGTTCCGAGATTCCTGCTTCGCCCGGTGTGTCGTTCCCGCAAGTAGCAGGCGGGACAGAACTCCCAGCCGGATGTCGGTGAGCGGCCCCGCGCAGGGTTGCGGCTGGTCCTCACTTGGAGGGAGAGACGGTCCCGACCAGGTTCAGGTCGACGTGCACCTCTTTGGCCACCTTGAGCACAAAGATGCTGGGGTCTTTCAGGCCCCACTTCACATAAGGCACGATGAAGCTTCCCTTCGCGGTGAGGTTCTGCCCATCGGCAAGCACCCGCATGGGAACGGTGATGTCGTGGGGGGAGCCGTGCAGGGTGAAGACGCCAGAAACCTGGATGTTAGAGTCGCCCGTCGGAACCAAGTTGCCAGTGAAACTCCGCGGCTGGAATGCGACGTCGGAGAAGCGGTCGGCTTCGAGAACTTTGTCGTGCATGCTTTTGTCGCGACTTTTGTCGCCGCTGTCGCCGCTGAGGGCGGAGACAACGATGGTGCCGGTCATTTTGGAAGAGCTGCGATCGAAGTCGATGGTGCCGCTGGTGACGTGAAAGGTGCCGTGCACCTCGTGACCGGTGCCGGTGAGAGCGAAACCGATGCTGCTGGAGCCGGGATTTACGGTGAAGGTCTGCTGTTGCGCGAAGCCGAAGGCAGCCAGCGAGAGCGGGAGCGTCAAAAGGGCAGTTCTAGCAATGATCCTCATTCGTGGTCTCCTGTGGTTATTGCCTGCGGTTGAGAAACGTTCTGCGGTGCGGAAGATTTGAGCCAGAGGGCGACGGAGGCGAGGTGGCCGTCGCTGAGGTATTCATGGCCGGGCATGTCTGTGCCGGGCATGCCGAATTTGGCGATCTGCGCCAGTCTGGACTGCGGCTGGCCTGCCGCGGAAGTGCGCAGCTCTGGGAGCGTTGGCGGAAGCTTGCGCCAGTCGTTCAACCAGTGGAGGCGGGTTGGGCCGTCTTCATCGTGACAGGTGGCGCAGTGCTGCTGGTACACGCGCTCTCCGTCCGCGGCGCTGGCCGAAGCCGATGACGAAGGCACCCAGGCGGCTTCCCTCTGTAACTGCCACTGCTCGCCGGGCCCGTGCAGGCTGGAGAGGTAGGCGACCAGGTCATCGCCGCGGCCGTCGCGAAAGAGGAATGCAAAGGCGGGCATGGGGGAGCGGAAGCTGACCTCCGCTGGGTTGACGAGATGCGCCTTGAGCCAGAGCGGGGAGCGGCGCAGGCCCACCTGAGTGAGATCGGGTCCTTGGCGGCGATTGCCGATGAGGGGCGGTTTTTCGGCATGAATCTCCGCTGTCGACTCCACGGGTCCCCACATCAGCACGTCGGGGCTATAGGGCCGCACGTACTGGGAGTGGCAACTGATGCAGCCCTCGGAGATGTAGATCTGGCGGCCGCGCTGAGCGGCAGTAATCGCCGTGGCGGCTTGGTCGCCGGGGAGAATGCGATAGACGAGGAGCGCCCCCGCAGCGGCCGCAACTACGAGTGCGATTTCACGCGGACGCCGTCGGACTAGCGCGAGGCAGACAGGCGCGAGCACCACCACGCCCGCAGCGGCGACGAAGGACGGAGGAACGTGGCCGAGGTTCTGCCCCATGCCAATGCCCAGCGCCGAACCGATCCAGCCGGCGATGGCGTAGATCCATCCGGCCTGTCTACCACGGTCATTGGTTGAGTCTGCAGAGGTGAGAAAGGATGTATACGCCACCAGCGCGACGGAGTAGAGCGAGACACCGATGGGGTAAAAGAGAGATGCGCTTAGTATGAGGGCCGGATGGAGGAGGAGCAGGCAGGCGAAGCCGAGCGCGGCGAAGGCGAGGGCCAATGTAGCCAGGGTGCGACCGCGTCGCAGCAGCATGGCTGCCGAGATCGCGGCAAGGAGGTGCAGGCCGCCGTTGGTCCAGAGATGCGCGCTACCGAGCCAAGTGCCGGCCTTGAGAACCGCGGTGTGCTGGATGATGTAGAACGCTGCCGAATCGAGCCAGATGAGGGCCGTGAAGGACGTGAGGGCGATGGCGAAGGGAATGGAAGAACGGGCGTCGGGGTGAGGGGCGGAGCCGTTGTACGGCGCGAGCGGCAGCGCGACGGCGATGGCGCACAAGCCTGCAGCCAATAGCGCCTGGACCACGGGAGCCGCCGTGAACACGGCGGGGATGTTGCAGATGAAGTACGCGAGGCCGGTGCCGAGACCTACTGACAGAATGCCGTTGCGCGCGCCGGTCCAGAGGCGCAGGTGCGTGACGAGGGTGACGGTGGTGATTCCCAGGCCGGCGCCTATGAAAAACGCAATGATGACGGCCGAGATCAGCACGAGCGGAGCCAACGTGAGAAGTGCGGCGGCTGCTGACAGGGCCAATCCGAAGCGAAGACGCAGCGCGGGGTTTAGCGCAGCCTGCATGCGGGGGGTGAGCAGGCTCAGCAGGATTCCACCGCAAGCCATAGCGGCCATGATCAGCTTGAGCACGTCGCCGCCGAGGCCACACTCTGCGAGGCGCGCGAGAAACGCGAACTGCGCGAAGATGAGGAAGTACACGTAAACGACGGTGATCAGCGCAACCGCGCGCCAGCCGGACTTTACTCCGTCTTCACGCATGTTTAAGCCATCTACGGCTCAGGCCGATTGCCTGCACCAGCACACAGGCGCCATCGAACAGGGCCACGCTGATCCATGCGTTCTCGAGCGTTCCAGCGGTGATGGCCTGCGCAATATAAATCGCAACGGCGGCACGCGAAAACGCGGTGAGCAGCCATACTGTCTCGATGCGCTCAGGGCAGGCACGCACGTGCAGCAGATAGGCGCCATAGAGGCACGCCAGACCCGTCGTTAAGACGAACGCGCCGATGTAGCCGATGTACGGCATGGCATCCGCGGGCGCGTGCACGCCCATCATGCGGAGTGTGAACGCAGGGGCTACGTAAAGCAGGATGCCAGTGAGCGAGTCAGACAGCCCGGTTGCCCATTGGTAAATCAGCAGAAGCGAACGGTTCATGCGGCCTCCACTCTGGGCACGTTGTTTGTTGCGGGAGATACTGCGGAGTTAAGTGACAGCGAAGCGATGAACCACTCAGCGGAGCCCGCCAGCATGGAGATCCCGGTGAGCAGGCGAAGGATGTAGAGAACGTTGCGTGGGGTTCCGGGCGCGATGGTGAATGCCGGGTCTGCTCCTTCAATCCAACCCGCGTACATGATGACCACGACGTAGGCGAGCACGCCGAGATTCCAGGCGTAGAACGACCAGGTTCGATTGAGAATCCACGCATCGTGCTCGCCGAGAATCTGGACGAGAACGAAGATCACGTAGGCGCTGAGGAATCCCGCGACGGCAAGCAAGGAGTGTCCGACTAGAGCATCCGTGAATTTAACTCGATCGAGCACGCCGGCGAGAAACATGATCCATCCGGTGACTACCAGCCCGACCCACCACGCGAGGAAGGCGCGGCGCCAGCGGCGCGTGGCGACATTCCATTCAAAGCAATGGTAGTAGGCAGGGACCAGAGCGATCCACACCAGCACGCTCGCCAGGCTGAGATATTGCGAGGGCGCGTGATGGCCCACATCGCCACGGCCGAGGGAAACGGTGAGCGCGGACTCGAGCAGAAACACGCTCCACGCGACCACGGCAATGGATCGCAGACCGGACAAGCGGCGCGCGATGCCGAAAGGAACAGCGAGCAGAATCAGGACGACGCCGAGGGTGGATTCAAGCTGGCTGGCGCCGGTGGGGCCGCCCGTTTCGGGGTTCACCGCGGCATATAGGTTGGGGCTGGACACCATGTAGAGCACGAAGGGCACGGGCAGGAGGACAAGCAGGCCGGCGAGGCGCGCGATCAACGCGGCACGGCTTCCCCGCTGCGCGTTACGGTTCTTTAAGAATGCGAGTACGAGGAGGATCCAGAGGACGAAAAGAGCCAATGGGAAGAAAACGCGCGCGTAACCGGACCAGTCGAGGAAGAGCTTGCCGCTGGAGTGACCCTGCAGCCATGAGTACGAGCCGACGAGCAGCGAGGCGGACCAGAGCCAGACGACAGGGCGACACCACGTAGAAAGGCTGCCGCGGTGCGCGCCGTAGGCCTTGAACAACAGCGCCAGCATGGGCACGCTGCACCAGCCGAAAAGTGCCGTATTCACGTGGACCATCATCCAGCGGCCGTAGGTCCACTCGCCGAGCCATGGGTTCAATTGCGGCAGCAGCAGGAGAATGGCGATCATGACGCCCAGGGCATTGCCGGCGACGAGCCATCCCAGCGCATGCTGCACGGACGCGATGACGCCGGCGGAGCGAACGGGTTCAGCTGTTTGCGCGAATTCGCCCATCGTGCATCTCCAGCTTTCGATCGCAGGCGGCGGCGAGACCAAGGTCGTGCGTGGCCATCAACAGGGTGACGCCTTCAGTATGCGCCAGGTCGAGCAGCAGCTTGAAGACTACAGCGCTGGTCTTCTCATCCAAGGAGCCGGTGGGCTCGTCGGCGAGCAGAATGCCGGGGCGGTTCATGAGCGCGCGGCAGATGGCGGTGCGCTGGCGTTCTCCACCGGAGAGCTTCTGTATCCGGTGCTTGAGGCGGGATTGCAGGCCCGTGCGCTCGGCGAGATCCCGCAAACGGCTGCTTGCTGCGGCGCGGCCGGTGCCCGCTGCAACAGCAGGCAGCAGGCAGTTCTCTTCCATGGTGAGATCGGGAATCAGGTTATGCAATTGGAAGATGAAGCCAACTTCGTGGCGCATGAAGTGCACCATATTGCGGCGGCGATCGAGCGGGCTGCCGTTCACCGAGACCGATCCTCTGTTGGGTTGATCGAGGCCGCCGATGAGGTGAAGCAGCGTGCTCTTGCCGCATCCCGAAGGCCCGCACAGGGCGACGGCTTCGCCTTTGCGGGCTTCCAGGTTGACGCCATTAAGCACGGCGATGGCGCCTTCATCGTAGCTCTTCCAGATGTCGGTAGCGCGGATGATTGCCGTGTCTGCGGGGGATGAGGTGAGCGTGTTCATTCGAAGCGCAGCGCCTCCACCGCTTTGATCCGCATGGCGTATGCAGTTGGATAGAGCGCGCCGGCGAGACCGGTGAGCAGCGCGAGCGCGACGACCACGAGCATCAGCACAGGATGAATGGTGACGTCGACATAGCCGTGCAGAGCGGGTACGGCTTTGAGGCCGTACAGCGCGGTGGCGCCCAGCGCCAGCCCCGCAAGCGCACCGGCTACAGAGACGACGGCGGACTCTCCGAAGATGGTGGCGGCAATTTGCCGGTTGGCAAATCCATTCACGCGCAGGATAGCGATTTCGCGGATGCGTGTGAAGACCGACATGATCATGGTGTTGGCGACGCCGAGGCCACCGAGCGCCAAGCCACATCCGCCCACGGCCCAGGCTGTCGCTTTGAGTATCTTGAATTGCGAATAGGAGCGCGAGAACTCGGCATCTTCAAGCGCAATCAGGCTGGGGTAATGCTGATGGACCTGCGCCTTGAATGACGCGGCATCGTCTTTGTTGCGCAGTTTGATGGTGATGACGGAGGAGCCTTCCTTGTGGAAGAACTTCTGCGCAGCCGTGAGCGGCATGAATACGCCACCGTCTTCAAAGCCGTTGCGCGTGCGGACGACGCCAATGACGTGAAACACGCCGTGGCCGATGGGTACGTCTTTGCCGGTGGCGGCGCCCAGAAAATCGGCGGCGCGTTCGCCGAGCACAACGGGATTGCCGCCGCTGTCGAACTGCGAGGCGCCTCCCGACACCCAGGAAGCGTTGCGAATGCGCGAGTCCTGCAAGGTGACTCCGAAGCAGGTGATGATGGGGTGATCGGCGCTGGAGACAACGCCAAACAGCACGGGGTCAGCGTGGCTTACGATCGGCCACTGCGCGATGTCCTTCTGAGCGTTGGGCGGCACATCACTGAAGAACAGATCGGAGACGTTGCGCTCGAAGACGATCATCTCCGAGCCGCTGGAAAGGATGCTGGAGAACATGCCTACGGCGCCCTCAAGGACGGTGACGACGGTCAGCATGGCAGCAACACTGAAGGCTATGCCGGCGATGCTGATGAGCGTGCGGACGCGGTGCCGCATGAGATTCACCACAATCAGGCGGAGAAATATCATCTTTGCCTGTCGATGGGAATCGCGCCCGCTCCCTCAGAGACGCGTGTCAACTCATCCTCCAGTGTGCCCCGGAACGTGCTGAGGAAACTCAAGGAGGGCCGAATCCTGACAAGCATCTCCAGGCTCTGGTCGCCGGCGCCTATGAGCCGCTGCAGGCGATTTACGGCCGCGGCCACGCCGATTGCGAGCACCATGTTTGGCCGGTCCAGCGACTGGTCGCGAGCCGGGGTTTTGCCTGAAGTCGAAGATGTTTCGAGCACGTCCTTGAGATCATCAACAATCTGGTAGCTCAGGCCCCAGAACGTGCTGATGCGGTGCAGAAGGTGCAACTCGCGCGGTGTCGCACCGCCGGCCATGGCCGGCAGCACCAGAGTGAGCGAAATCAGGGAAACGGTCTTGCCATGCGCGACGCGCTCCGCGGAGTGCAAAGTATGCGGCAACCTGGAGTAGTTCAGGTCGAGACTCTGCCCGTTGAGCAGGCCGTGTGTGCCGAGGTGCCGCTCGAGATAATTGAGTGCGGGCGCGCGAAACTCCGCAGCGCACGAGGCGATGGCGCGCCACACGAGCGCATAGGCACGATTGATGAGGGCGAGCGCGGCGAGAATCGCACTGGATTCGCCGAAAGCAATGTGCACGCAAGGGGCGCAGCGGCGCATGCTGGCGTCGTCCATGCAGGGCAAATCGTCGAACACAAGCGATGCGGTGTGGAAGTACTCGAGCGCGATGGCCAGGTCAGTGGCGGCCTCGTCGTGAATTCCGTAGGCACCGGCGAGACTGTATACGATGCGTGGCCGCACCATGCTCCCTGTATATGTCAAGAGATGGCGCACGGCTCGGCGAAGCGTGGGCTCAAGGTCCGGCGAGATCGGCAGACGGTCAGTAAACGCAGCCGACAAACGCTCCAGGGTGGAGTCCGGCTTGCACGCTGGTATAACTTCCGTATGAATAGATTCTCTCCAGTGTCGTATATCGATAACCCTGCGGGGCAAAGGCATCTTTCTTCTCCGCAAGCGGGATGCTGGTCGTAGTGATTGAGACGTTGTTTACCTATGTTTGTAAGCTGCCGAGCCCTCAGCAAGCGATTACAATTTCGTCATTCTTCAAGGGTGTCAACCGATGTTATAACATGACGATTCATTCATTCCTACAGCTCTGGGGCAGTGTTTATCCATCTAGTTGCCGCTTCCGTTAGACGGCGAATCTGACAACCAGAAGACAAGCACGCTATCAAATTGTCCTTTGCGTCAAGGTGATGTGCAGCGCGATACGAGCGTACACTCAGACAAATCAGGCACATGAGTCTTCATTCGATTGCACGAGTGCTTCTGGCAGTTTTTTGCGGCATCCAGGGACTGGCAACCGCGGTCATGGATCTGAACCGGACCCATGCAACGCACCCGCAATGGCTGGGACATGCGCGCTTTCACGTAGTTTGGCAGACGGGCACCGCCGTGGCGCTGGCGGTGGTTGAAATTGTGCTGCTGCTGCGCGGGCCTTTTGCGTCGGAGCGGTTTTATCTGGCGGCGCTTTTGGCCGCAATGCCGATGGTGGGATTTTTCGCGGCCTTGTTCGCGCGGAGGATTTATGGGGGCACGCTGTCGGATCCAGGGGGGATTCCTCCGGCCCGCTTTCATCTGCGCGGCCGCGAATTTCAAGTAGATATGAACCTGGTGACGGAAGTTGCCGGGGTCATTATCGTGGGGGTTCTGGTTGCGTTGTATCGGTATTCAAGTTCGTGATGGGGGACGGCAGTACGTTTCACCGAGATTCTGGCGGTGAGGGATGCCGAGACGCATCTTTGGGGCTTGGACTAGAATCGAATCGCTATGGCTACCGTCACGCTTCCTACTGCAATTCAGCCGCGTTCGCCCCAGGGCGAATTCCGCAATGAGCCGTTTACCGATTTTAAGTCGCATGAGAACAGTCGCGCCATGCGCGAGGCGCTGGACCACGTGGGCGGGATGCTGAGCCGCGAATATGACCTGGTGATCGGCGGCGAGCATTTCAAGACTGCGGAGAAGATCCGATCGATTAATCCGGCTCGGCCGGCCCAGGTGGTGGGTGTCCATCAAAAGGCCGGAGCGGAGCACGCTGAGCAGGCGATGCAGGCGGCACTGAAGGCATTCGAAACGTGGTCGCGGACCACCGTAGAGGAACGCACTTCCCTGCTGCTGAACGCGGCCGAGATTATCCGGCACCGCAAGTTTGAGTTTTGCGCGTGGCTGACCTACGAAGTGGGCAAAAACTGGGCTGAAGCCGATGCCGATGTGGGAGAGACCATCGACTTTCTGGAGTTCTACGCTCGCGAAGCGTTGCGTCTGGCGGCGGCCACGACCCCCATTCAATATCCAGGCGAGAAGAACCAGCTGCTCTATATTCCGCTGGGAGTGGGCGCCGTGATTCCGCCGTGGAACTTTCCGTTCGCTATTATGGCGGGAATGACGGTGGCGTCCATCGCGACGGGCAATACGGTGGTACTGAAGCCGTCGTCGGATTCGCCGACGATTGCCGCCAAGTTTCTCGAAGTATTGGAAGAGGTGGGGATGCCGGGCGGTGTTGTGAACTTCTGTCCGGGATCGGGCGCCACGTTCGGCAACGCCATTGTGGAGCATCCCAAGACGCGCTTCGTCGCGTTCACCGGATCGAAGGCTGTTGGGCTGGACATTCACGAGCGCGCGGCTAGAGCCAAGCCGGGCCAAATCTGGATCAAGCGCACGATTTTGGAGATGGGCGGCAAGGATTCGATTCTTGTCTGCGCGGATGCGGATCTGGACGCGGCGGTGGACGGCGTAGTGGGCGCGGCGTTCGGATTCAGCGGGCAGAAGTGCTCGGCTTGTTCACGAGCGATTGTGGAAGCGCCCGTGTACGAGATGTTTGTGGAGCGGGTGCGCGAAAAAGTAGCTCAGTGGACGGTGGGCGATCCGTCCGGAAATTCGTCGATGGGGCCGGTGGTCAACAAGGGCTCGTACGAGTCGATTCTGAACTACATCGAGACCGGCAAGAACGAAGGACGTCTGGTCGCCGGCGGAAAGGCGGTGGAGAATGCGGACGGCGGATATTTGATTGAGCCGACAGTTTTCGCGGACATCGCGCCAAATGCGGTCATCGCGCAGGAAGAGATCTTCGGGCCGGTGCTGGCGATTATCAAGGTGGACAGCTTTGAAGAGGGCCTCGCGGTGGCCAACAACACCGAATACGGGTTGACCGGCGCAATTTACTCGGACGACCACGCGAAGCTGGAGATCGCCCGGCGGAAGTTCCACGTCGGCAATCTCTACCTCAACCGCAAGTGCACCGGGGCGATGGTGGGGGCACATCCATTCGGTGGGTTCAATATGAGCGGTACGGACTCAAAGGCGGGCGGCCCGGATTATCTCTTCCTGTTCACACAGGCCAAGAGCGTGGCCGAAAAGGTGACGGGACAGCCGAGTCCGATTGGTATCTGAGGGGTCCTGAAAAGTAGTTTCCCTCCGGGAATGACAGAAACAAAGACGAGGACACACGCCCAAAGGGCAGGCGCATGGCGCCTGCCCTTTGTTGTTGGTTGATGCGAGGTTGCAGTTAGAACGTGAAGCGGGCGCCGAGTTCGCCCCAGGTGGCGCGGGGAACGATCACCGAGGCGGGTGCAATGAATCCTACCGGGTGACCGAAGGTGGACGCCGAGCTGATGCTGTGGCCGAAGTTATTGCCATAGTTGGCGTGGTTGGTCAGGTTGAAGGCCTGGGCGATGATCTGCAGGTTGGCACGCTCGCCGAACTTGAAGCTCTTGGCCAAGCGGGTATCGAGCTGGAAGAACGCGTTGCCGCGCATGGAGTCATAGGGAACCAGCGTGCAATCAGCCGGCTGGCCGAGGCCGTAAAAGCAGTTCTGTGCGCCGGCTTCGTTTCCTGCGTAAGCGAAGTAGTTTTTGAGGTCGGACTTAGGGACGACGACGCCTATGGCCGTACCGCCACCGGTGTTGAGGGTGTTGTTGGCGTTTGTGAGGTCGTAGGGGCGAGCCGTGCCGAACTGTAGAATTGGCGCAAACTGAAAGCCCTTGGGCAAGTCGACGATGCCGGCGACGGTTATGTGGTGGCGCTCGTCGTTAGGCGTAGGGCCCCACTCCCAGCTCGCGAACGGCGCCGTTGCCAGCTTGGGATAGTTGCGGAAGCCATTGCCGCCACCGAAGGCGTTGGCCCACGCCAGGGTGTAGTTGGCGGTGAGTTGGAAGCGTTGCGACATCTGATCTTTGAAGCTCAAGTTGAATCCGTCGTAGTGTTCACGGCCGATGGCTTCTTCGACACGGACGCTGGCCGGCGGCCGATCGGAGATCGAGGAGGCAGCATAGGGCGCGTCAAAGGGGCGGGTACAGCAATCGCCCGCGGCATTGCCGATCGGGATGCGCTGGTCGACGTTTATGGTGCGATTGATGTGCAGGCCGAGGACGTGCACGTATTCGGCTTCGATGGCGGCGTTCTGATTGATGGCCCAGGTATAGCCGGCGTTGAACTCCTCAGTGACGGGATTGCGATAGTGCGGATCTATGAGCCGGCCGACACTGCGGGGAGCCAATTCCGAGGAGGGAGCCGGGATGGTGGGCATGGGGTCTACGCCATAGCGCCATTCGCCCAGGGTCAAACCAGTTCCGGGCACCGGATCAGAGGGGCTGGAGAGGCTGAGCACGGTCTGGAAGACGGTGGGGTTGGCCATCTGCTCCATGAAGAGCGGGATGTTCTGGAAGACGTTGCCGTAGTAGAGGCCATAGCCGCCGCGCAGCACATGATTGCCCTTGCCGGTCAGGTCATAGGCAAACCCGACACGGGGGCTGAAGTCCAGGTTGTCATCCTTAGCGATGCTGGATACGTAGGGATCGGTGATGGGGCTGTTGACGGTCTTGAGATCGAGGTAGGTGCGGCTCTTGGCGATGTCCGAGCCGCCGATCATATTGAAGTCCTTGTCCCAGCGGAGGCCGAGACTGAGGATGAGCTTGCGGTTGACCTTCCAGTCGTCCTGCCCGTAGAAGCCGAGTTGCTTGGTGGCGACGATAAACGAAGGGTCGCCGTTGGCGATGGCCATGCCCGAGACGATGCCGGGGTGGGAGAAGGAGTCAGGATAGGCGGCGATGATGTCGGTGGGGTTCTGGGAGAAGTCGATTTCGAGGGTGGAGCTGAACTCGAAGAATCCACCTTCGGCGGGATTCCAGATGTAGTCCACCCCGCCCTTGAAGGTGTGTTTGCCAACCACCTTGGAGAAGTCGTCCTTGAACTGCCACTTGCGCTGGAAGGACTGCTGGGGAACGTTGGTGTTGGTACCGAAAGAAGCGGGGTTGGGGAACGTGACCAGCGGCGAGCTGATGTTGCTGTCGATCAGGTTATTCCAATACTGGAAGCCGGCAGTAAAGGTGTTCACAGTGGTGTCGTTGAGAAGTGAGTTCACGGTGAAGTTGGCGATCTGCAGGTGGTTGACAGTAAAGTTGCCGTTGTTCAGGTCGCCGGTGCCATCGGACTGGTCGTTGAGGCTGTTGTTCGCTTGCGAGGAATAGCTTAGGTATGCGCTCTGTTTGCTGTTGAAGATCCAGTCGGCGCGCCCGTTGTAGCGGGTCTCGAAGAAGGGACGCGGGATGGTAGCGGAGGGATTGTCGATGCTGCCAAAAAACGGCTGCGCGGCGACAAGTTGCTCGTACGAGCTTGTGTCTTCTGCCTGGGCCTGGTGTTCGCGCTCTCGGTTGATGGCAAAGAAGAGGAAGAACTTGTCCTTCTTGATGGGGCCGCCGACGGAACCGCCGAACTGCTGGCGGGTGTAGTCGGGATGCGACTTCGTCGTACCGCCATGGCCGTCGGGATCGGTTTCATCCGTGTTCAATGCGGTATCACGGAAGAAGCCGGTGACCGAACCGTGGAACTGGTTACCGCCGCGCTTGGTGATGATGTTAATGGCGGCGCCTTCGGAGCGCCCGTTCTCCGCCGAGAAGCGCTGGGTGCTGATGTGGTATTCCTCGACGGCCTCGAGGGGAAGCTGCATGACCATGCCACCGACGGTGTTGTCCTTGTTGTCGACGCCGTTGACGGTGACGTTGACGTTGCGTCCGCCGGAGCCATTCACTGAGAGGACGGCATAACGATTCTTGGTCGGATCATAGGAGTCAGCGATCTTGACGCCGGGCGCCAGGTAGGCGAGATCGGCAGCGTCCTGCCCCACCATGGGAAGCTGCTGCACTTCTGTCGGCGTGATCTCCGCACTGACGCTGGTCTTGGTGGTGTCGATCAGCGCGTTTTCAGCGGTGACTTCCACGGTCTGCGAGGCGGCGCCGGGCTTCAAGGCAACGTTGGTGGTAACGGTCTGACCGACCATCAGCTCCAGGTTAGAGACGGCAGTCGCGAAACCGCTGGCAGAGATCTCCAGCTTGTATTTCCCGGCAGCAAGCAAGTCGAAACGATAGCTGCCAGCGTTACTGGTGTTGACAGTACGCTTGGACCCATTAGAGAGGCTGGTGACGGTGATTTGTGCACCGTTCACGACGGCGTCCGAAGAGTCAGTTACGGTTCCTTGCACGGAACCGCTGGCGGTAGCCTGAGCCAGAAGATGCACGGGGATTACGGTCAGTGCTAAAAGGAACAGCAAGGTGAATCGAAGTGCCCGTGTGGTCATACATTCTCCAAACGTGTGGGTGGTGAGTTGTGGTCTCCTGCGTGGGGAACAAGAGCTCTCCCTGTGGAAAAGGGGGCCCCTTGAGAACGAACGCCGGGGAAACAGCGTGCCTAGGGGAAAGCGGAAACCGGTACTTCTGCTAGTTACGCTGCAATCGGGTTGCCATTCGCAACATGGCGGGGCTGTGCCAGTTAAAGGGACTTAATAGAGTTTCATCCAGCCGCAGCGCGGCAAACGAGTCGATTCCAGAATCAGTCCTATGAAATCTCATATCCGACCCCCCTTCGCTGTGGGATTCTGCATTTTAGCGAGGAAAGTACGGCCAGCAGAAGGGGGAGCGGCCTTTATACGCTCCTTATCCGAACCGGCGTCGCGAGAGAGCGGAAAATGCGTCAGGCACGCCCGGACCGGAAGCGCCTGATTTGTCTCTATTCTGGATTTCAGCCTGGTCGCAAGTTAGAAGGAGAGGCGGGCGCTGACCTGGATCTCGCGGCCTGGAGTCGAAGCCTCAGGGATAGTGGCGAAACTTGAGGTGTTGACGAAGCGGTTCGGCGTGACGAGGTTGGTGTGGTTGAGGGCGTTGAAGAACTCCGCGCGAGAAGTTGGTGCGCGGCGCGTAGAGAAGGCCCTTCGGGTAGCCGTTCTGACCGCCGATGAAGACCTGGGCGCGCTGCTGGAGAGATCGAGGTTGGAGTTGGTGTATTCGATGTCGACCAGAGAGGCCATGTACTCATAGCGCACGCCGTAGTCGAGGGTTGTGTTGGCGGTGACGCGCCGGTTGTCCTGGGCATAACGGTCGGCGTTCCACTGGCGCAAATCCATCTGCGGAACGCAGGCGACCACGTCACACTGTACTCCGGTGCCCGTTGCAGTGAGGTGCACGCGTGCGGCGGGTACCGCACGGTGGTGCGGATCATAAACGGAACCCCGCACCACGGCAAGATTCTCCTGCCCCTGCGCAAGCGCGGCGGCCGCAAGGCACAGCAGGGCGAGAAACACTCGGCGTGTCAGTTTCAGCATCATCAGAACTCTCCAAAAGCCCTTGGTGATAAGGGCAAAAACCGGGTGGTACCTCGCGGCCATGCGGTGTGGCCCGGAGGTGAATCGCGTACCGCGTGGTGGTCGCCGGCTTTCAGCAGGGCGGCGAAAACACTCGCAGTTTCAGAAAGTTTTAATGGTGCAAGGGCAGGCGTCATCGGCCGACAGATGGGGAAGGTTCTCCAGCCACGGATGGAGTTTGTCTGGGAGATGTCCGGGCCGATGAGTCCGACCCACACGCTGGCCCCTCAGAGAGAGGGGGGCGAGAGGATCGGATTAGGGAGGAGTAGGATGTCTTAGGCGACGGCGCCCGCAGCTTGTTCTTCGGCTTCGAGTTTGCTGCCAACCTCGGCGGCTGCAGCGGCCAGGGTGCGATGATGGATGGTGAACAGAGCTAGTTCCAGGCGATCACTGACGCCGGTCTTGTCGTAGATGGATCGCAGATAATTTTTGATTACCTGCTCAGTGGTCTTCAGGCGGATGGCGATTTCCCGATTCTTGCAGCCCTGAACGATGAGAGCCACGATGCGCATCTCCTTGGGGGTAAGGCGATCGCGGACCCGGGTTCCGACGACATCTTCCTCGATGTTCTCCGCGACCACGAGCTGCGGAGGGATCCAAGTGTCGCCATTCGATACGCGGCGCACGCATTCGATGAGGGATTGTCCGGTCACATTACGGAAAACGACGCCGCGAAATCCCTGCTGAAGGTAGACCTGGGCTCCCTCAGAGTTTTCAGCGATGACGATGCCTTTGCTCCCGCCGGCCTCGAGCATGCGGCGGAGTTGGACCATGTCTGGCCGCAGCGAGGCAGCAAACAGCACGATAGAGCCTGGAAATGTGGTCACGGCATGGAGCAACCGGTCCAGATCTGCGCACTGCGCTATGATCCGCAGGTCGTCGTCTGTAGCCAGCACCTTAGCTGTCCCCGCCCGAAAAATCGCCTGACAATCCGCGAGAATAATCTTTTTCATCCTGTACGCCTCATCCGCCGCACCCCTCGCATACGGATATGCCGGGCACGCTGGCCCGCCAACCGGTGTTGCGTCGCCGCTTTGGAAAACCTAGCTTTTACGTGCACTATATCGGCAGCCCCCTTTAAAACTTTCTTCTGCCGACGAGGAACAAGCTGAGTCGGGTCCGTTTGAAAACAAACGTTCCCGATTTGATGTGAGTTCCGCTAAGTGTCTTATTTCGTGTACGAGCTTACAGTCTGCCACGGACCTCGCCAAGGGTAAAATCCCACGAAAGGGGGCGTACCGTGTTAATGCATTCGGAACCTGCTGAGCGGCAGGGATAAGAAGTGGAAAAGGGGGCAAAGCAAGGAAATCGGGGCTTGCGCGGGCCCGTACACTGGGAGCATGGCGAGACCGATTCTGTTGGCCGTAGATGACGACGTAAACGTGCTTGAGGCTGTGGTGCAGGACCTGCGTCGCCACTACGGGTCCACTTATCGAATCATGCGGGCGGCTGGAGGGCAGACGGCGCTGGATACACTGGCGCAGGTGAAGGCGCGCGATGAATCCGTGGCCTTGTTGATCAGCGATCAGCGCATGCCGGGCATGACCGGAGTGCAGTTTCTGGAACGTTCGCGGGACCTCTATCCCGACGCACGTCGAGTTCTGCTCACCGCCTATGCCGACACCGAGGCTGCGATCCAAGCCATCAACAGCGCGCGCATCCACTACTACCTCAACAAGCCGTGGGATCCCCCCGAGGAGAAGCTCTACCCGGTGCTGAGCGACCTGCTGGAGAGTTGGAAGGGGGATTACAGGCCCCGGTTTGATGGACTTACGGTGCTCGGCCATCGCTGGTCGCCGCGCGACCATGAGGTGCGCACATTCCTTAGCTGCAATCATGTGCCGTACCGCTGGCTGGATGTGGATGGCGAAGAAGGTCGAAAGCTCCTCGACGACCGCAAGATGGACGGCGAGGGGCTGCCGCTGGTGCTTTTTCCCGATGGCGCAGTGCTCAAAAACCCTCCTCCGGGGGAGTTGGCTGCCCGGGTGGGCATGAGGGTTCAGGCCAGTGAGGACTTCTACGATTTGATTGTAGTGGGGGCCGGTCCCGCGGGGCTGGCGGCGGCGGTCTACGGGGCCAGCGAAGGGTTGAAGACTCTGGTGATCGAGTCGGAAGCACCGGGCGGCCAGGCCGGCACCACATCCATGATCAAAAACTATCTGGGATTCCCGCAGGGCATCACGGGCGCGGAAATGGGGCGCCGCGCGCTGCTGCAGGCCAAGGCCTTCGAGGCTGAGTTTGTTACCCAGCGTGCCACGGGGCTGAAGATTGATGGGCAGTACCGGTTTATCTGCATGGCGGACGGGCGCCAGGTTTCGAGCCACGTTCTGCTGCTGGCGCCGGGGGTACAGTATCGCAAGCTGCATGTGCCGGGCGGCGAGCAGCTTACGGGGCGCGGAATCTATTATGGCGCGGCCTTGGTGGAAGCTCCGACCTGCAAGGAGCAGGACGTATATCTGGTGGGGGGGGCCAACTCCGCGGGACAGGCCGCGCTGCACTTCGCCAAATACGCGCGCAAGGTAATTATGCTGGTTCGCGGACCGGGCCTGGCGGCAACCATGTCGAAATATTTGATCGATGAGATCGGTCGCACATCGAATATTGTGTTGATGCCGAACACGCAGGTGGTTGAAGCCCTCGGCGACGAACATCTGGAGAGGTTGCGGCTGCGCGGGCAGAACGGCGAAGAAGAGGTCAAAGCGGAGTCGCTGTTTGTGTTTATCGGAGCGGCGCCGCGCACGGATTGGTTGCCGCCTTCGGTCCTACGCGATGAGAAAGGATTTATTCTCGCGGGTCCTGATCTGCGCTCGGAAGGCAAGCTGCCGTCGGAGTGGCGCGAGAAACGGGATCCGTTTCTGCTGGAGACCAGCGTTCCGGGCGTGTTTGTGGCCGGGGACGTACGTTATGGATCGGTGAAGCGAGTGGCTTCGGCGGTTGGCGAAGGATCAATTGCCGTACAGTTCATTCACCAGTACCTCGCCGGATTTTAAGAGCGGGAACTGGAACAAGGGGTTTTCGTGGCTCAGGAAAGCGACATGCCGGCGAACGAAACACGGGCAGGCAAGAAACCGGTGCGAATCGAAGAGGTATCTTTCGACCAAGTCGCGGGGCTGCTGAAGCAGTTTCCGCCGTTTGCCGCGTCAGATTTCTCCGCCTGCGGGATGCATACAGTACAGCGGGTGACGGCGCCGCAGGGCGCCACCATCACCGAGCCAGGGCAATCGCCGTTGTTCTATTCCGTGGTGCTTGAGGGCAAGCTTCGCGCCGATCGCCCGGAGCAGGATGGAACCCTCGCCCCGGTGGGCTTCGCGATCCCAGGCGAGGGCTACGGAGAGACACCGCTGCTGCATGGAAAGGAAATTTCCAGCTTTTACATCCGTGCCGTTGATGACTCCGTGGTGTTGCGCTTCACCGAGCAACAGTTCTGGAGCCTTCTGGCGTGCTGTCCTGAAGTGCGTAAAATGGCGGTCCGTCACATGACGGAACGCATGCAGGCCTACCAGGTGGAGGCGCTACATCGTGAGAAGCTGGTGACGCTGGGCACACTGGCCGCCGGCCTGATGCACGAGTTGCATAATCCAGGCGCAGCCGCCAAGCGCTCCGCCGCACAGTTACGCGAGAACCTGCGACGGCTCCAGGAGCTGGGCTTGAGAATGAGTGAGCGGCCCAAGACCCAGGAACAGATCGAATGCATGCAGTCGCTGCTGCGGCATGCCATCCAGAGCTGCCACGTCACGGCCCTGTCGAGTGTGGACCAGGCCGATGCAGAGGAAGAGCTGTCGCAGTGGCTGGAAGCGGCAGGCGTGGAGAATGCGTGGACCATCGGCCCGGCGCTGGTCGAGATGGGTTTTCATCCTGAGGAGCTCAAATGCTCGCAGGCCTTTTTTGAGCCGGAGGCTTTCTCCGATGCGCTGAACTGGCTGGGCAGCCTGGTTTCGAGCATGGCGCAGGTATGCACCATTGAAGAGAGCCTTGGCCGCGTATCTGATCTGGTGAGCGCGGTGAAAAAGTTCGCCTACGACGAGAAGTCGCCTTGCCGCCAATTGGACATTCACGACAGCCTGCAGAGCACGCTGACCATTCTGGGACACAAGCTGCGCATCAAGCAGATTAAGGTGGAAAAGCGATTCGATGCGTCACCTTCTTTGATCGAAACGCGCGGGTCGGCGCTGGCGCAGGTGTGGACAAACCTTATCGACAACGCCGCGGATGCGTCGCCGGCTAGTGGCAAGATCGAGATTGCCACGTGGACCGAACCGGACTGGCTGGTGGTGTGCATCGGCGATCACGGCAGTGGCATTCCCGAAGACGTGCTGCCGCACATTTGGGAGCCGTTCTTCACCACTAAGCCGGTGGGATCAGGCACAGGACTCGGCCTTGAGATCGTCCATCGCATCGTCACCCAGAAATTTGACGGGCGGATCGATCTGGAATCCAAGCCCGGCGATACTCGTTTCATTGTGCGCCTTCCCCGGCGCGGCGGAAACTCCGCCCAACTCGCCACACACTGTGCAACCACGGCGTAATCCCCATCCTGTCTGAATGAAGTTGCGGTCTCCGCTGCCGATGAAGCAATGGGGAGGCTGCGATGGCAGATCGGGCGGAACTGGTGGAAGCCGCACTCGACGTGTATCCCGAAGGGCTGGCTTTGCTCGACGAAGCCGGCCGCGTGGTGTTCTGGAACCGTGCGGCGGAGACCGTTACGGGACATCCCAATGCGGGAATTATCGGGCGGGAACTGCCACAGGCGCTGCAGCCTCTGAGCTCATGCGGGGTATTCGAGCGGAGTCAGCCGTGTGAGGGACCGACGCTGGGGCGCGGCAGGCTAGTGCACGCGCAACACAAGCAGGGGCACGATATACCGACAATTGCGCGCCGCGTGATTCTGCGCGATCCGCTGGGTGCGCGCATCGGGATTGCGACGGTCTTCCATCTGGCGGAGCACGCCAATGCCCTGCCCCACGGCGAAACAAGCGAAGGCTCCGAAGTAAGAGCGAGCCAGGCCGAGCTGCGTGAACATCTCGACGCCGAGTTCGAGCGGTTCGAGGAAGAAGGGGCACCCCTTGGGATTCTCTGGATCACTGTGGACCAGGCCGAGGCCATGCGCAAGTCGCATGGCGCCCGCGCTTGTGAAGCGATGCTGGAAAGCGTAGAGCGCACGCTGGCGAATCATCTACGCGGTGGTGATGAGATTGGCCGCTGGGGCGACGGCGAGTTTTTAGTGCTGGCACACGAACCCTGTGGCGAGATGCTGGCCAATCGTGCGCGAGTTCTGGGAGGAATTGCCCGCACTGCCGATTTCCGCTGGTGGGGCGATCGGCTTTCCCTGACCGTGAGTGTGGGCACGGCTATCACACAAGCGGGAGACACTCTGGCTGAGCTCCTGAAGCGTGCGCAAAGGGCCATGGAGGCCAGCGTACACGCAGGCGGAAACCACGTAGCGCTAGCTCCGGGGAGGGGTTCATGTTCGCCATCATAGGCATTCTGGTTGTGTTTGGCGCAGTGATTGGCGGCTTTTTGATGGAGAAGGGGCAGCTAGGGGTGCTGATTCAGCCGGCGGAGTTGCTGATTATCGCCGGCGCCTCCATTGGTACGCTGCTGGTTGCCAATCCTCTGCATATTCTGAAGGGCATTCTGGGCGGGGTGCTGGGGGTCATCAAGGGTAAAGGCTTGAGCAAGCAAGAGTATCTGAATACGCTGAAGATGATGTACCAGTTCCTGAACAAGGTGCGAAAAGAGGGCCTGCTCAGCGTGGAGAACGACGTGGAGAAGCCCGAGGTGAGCTCGATCTTCAAGAACTATCCGGCGTTTCTTGCCGATCATCACGCGCGCGATTTCGTGTGCGACACGCTGCGCATGGCAATCACCGGGGGCGTGGAACCATTCGACATGGACCAGATGATGGAGCTCGACATGGAGGTGCATCATCAGGGTGCGGCGCAGCCGGTGGCGGCGCTGTCAACCACGGCGGACGCGCTGCCCGGCCTGGGCATTGTGGCCGCGGTGCTGGGTGTGGTGATCACCATGGGGGCGCTGGGCGGTCCTCCTGAAGAGATCGGTCACAAAGTAGCTGCTGCGCTTGTCGGCACGTTCCTCGGGATCCTGCTGTGCTATGGCGTGGCGGGACCGCTCAGCTCCAACATGGCCAAAGCGGCGGACGAACATAACAGCTATCTCCATGTCCTCCGCGTGCTGCTGCTGTCCTTTTTGAAAGGGTCGGCGCCCATGATCGCAGTGGAAATGGGGCGGCGCGCCATTCCCGCGCACGTGCGGCCATCCTTTGACGCAATGGAAAAGCACTGCAAGGACCAGGGGAAGGTGGCGGAGACACCGGCCGCGGCTTGAGACCCCTCAGGTCAGTTCAGCAGACTCGGGAGAGGAGCAGGCACGAATGTCGACGAAGGCGCAGCCCATCATCGTGATCAAGAAGAAAGGACACCACGGGGGCCACCACGGTGGCGCGTGGAAAGTCGCTTATGCGGATTTCGTCACCGCCATGATGGCACTGTTCATCGTGCTGTGGTTGATGAATTCCAGTGACAAGATCAAAAAGGCCGTGGCAGGATACTTCAACGACCCAAGAGGCACCGCAAACCTGCTCGGAACAACGATGGCCGGGAACGGCGTCGCGGCCACGCTGAAGACCGAAGACAAGATGAAGGCTCTCAAGGAAAAGCTTGAAGAGGAGATCAGGGCAAAGAAAGAACTGGAAAAGTTATCCAAGCAGATCGAGATCACGATCACGGCGGAGGGCTTGCGGATCGAGCTGCTCGAAGGAAAGAACGGGACCTTTTATCAGAGCGGCAGCGCACAATTGAGCGACACAGGACAACAACTGGTGGCGTTGCTGGCGGGGGAGTTGCAGAAATTGCCCAACGGGCTACTTATTGAGGGGCATACGGATGCGGCTCCGTACTCGAGTGAGGGCGGCTACAGTAACTGGGAGCTCTCGGCGGATCGCGCCAATGCGGCACGTAGACTGCTGCAGCAGGATGGCGTGCGCGGCAACCAGGTGACGCAGGTGCGAGGCTATGCGGACCAGATGCTGCGCGTCAAAGCGAATCCATTCGATTCTTCCAACCGGCGCATTTCGATTTTGGTGAAGAACGAGAGCGGAGCCGTCCCAATTCTGGCGCCTACCAAAGGAACCGCGACGGAAGCGGTGAAGGCGGCTGAAATTTCTACGGCGAAGGGGACCTCGAAACCCATTAGCGCGAGCGTGGCCGGAGCGGGCAAACAAGCGGAAAAGAAAAGCGCCGGAAAGGGGTGACCCCGTCCGGCGCTCTGGTTTCCTTCAGCGTTGAGGTTAGAAGTCGTACCGCAGGGCGAACTGCATACGACGGGGTAGGGTGAGAACGCTGGTTGCCACACCCAGGCTGCCGCCGGTGAGTCCCGTATTGATATAGGCAGGGTCCCAGCGCACTGAGTTAGTCACGTTGTAAACTTCCCAGGCAAAGCGAAGGGAACCGAAGTCGCCTGTCCTCCAGGCTTTGGCGAGACCTGAGTCGATATCGAAGTAGCCATCGCCACGGAAGTTGTTGCGTTGGCCGGCTTCCCCAGGATAGGGAAGGCGCATCGGGGTGCCGTTAGCGACGCCGTTGTTGATAGCGTCGGGGTTGTCAAAGAATTGAACGTTCCCACCGCTGTCGAAGTGCTTCCGCATCTTGATAGGCGCGGTCTGAACGCCGAAGCTCTCAATTTCCCAGTCGGTGGTAAAGCCGGGTTCGTAGAACGTGAACGGCAGGCCACTGCTCCAGCGGTTCAGCCCGGACCACTGCCATCCGCCGATAAACGCATCGACAAGGCCGTTGGCGCTTCCGGCAAGAGCCTTGCCACGGCCGAACGGGAGTTGGTAAAGCCAGTCGACGGTAACCAGGTGTCGGGTATCGAAATCAGAATCCGCACGGTTGAGATAGGGCTTCCAGGTGTTCAGGATGAACGAGAAGGTACCACCATTGCGAAGGGTGGCGCGTTCCGTGTCCGATCCCATATCCATGGAGTGGGAGTAGGTGTAATTAAAGTCCATCTGCAGACCGTGGCTCATGGCGTGCCGCAGCGTGAACTGACCGGCGTTGTAATAGCTTGAGCCTACACTCGACAAAACGTAGAGGGTAGCGAACTGGTCCTGCCAGAAGTGCGACTGCCAGTCGGCTGGGAAGTTGTAATACCCCAGGAAGGGCGCGTCGATGTCAGACAGGGACGTAGTGGCTCCCCAGGTGGGGCGGTAGGGCGCCCACTCCAGGTTGTAGATGGCCTGGGTGGCCGATTCGTTCAGGCCTGCATAGTTCTTGAAGAAAGGGAAAACATTCTCGAAGTAGGGAATGGCCTTCACTTCTACCTGATTCCCGATAGCATTTCCGTTGTCATCGTAGACGTATCCGCCCACGCCGCCGTTCTGGTCGACATACTTCGACAGCAAGGAACCAGCTGCAAAGTAATCGCCGCCGCCCTTGGGATCCTTGTAGTCGACCGGTTCAGCGAGATCGAGGCTTTGCAGAAGCCGTTTGCCAAGGCGGCCGATATAGGCTCCCTCGATGGTGAAGCCTCCCGGCAGCTCGCGCTGCACCGACAGATCGAACGTTTCTGAGTAAGGAGTGTGGATCTGGCTGTCGAGGCCAGATTGAATGCTGAATGCGCCCCGGGGATAGGTGTAGGGGAACGTGGTGGTGGTGTCGATAGTGCCGCCGTTCACGGTGTTTGGCAGGGTGTTGCGGTCGATGAAGCGGGGAGCACCGGGGTGGCTGCATCCAGTGACGCAGTTGCCCTCAATCTGGTAGACACCGCCTGCGGGGTGGGTGAGCGAGGAACTTAGGCCGAAGGAGCCGTGCTGGTCGACGTCGTTAACCAGGGCCTGCCCGAAGTGATCGTAGTAGACTCCGAATCCGGCGCGAATCGAAGTCTTGGAATCAGGACCATAGGCGATCGCCAAGCGCGGAGCGAAATCCTTTTTGTTCGGTGGATAATAGCCCTTCTTGTTGTAGTATGGGCCCGCGGGCGTGAAGCTGATGGGCGGCTCATAAATCTGCCCCTGCTCGGCCGCCGTCTCGCGCTGGAGGTACCAGGCGTGGGTATCGACGGTAGGAATAATTTCCTGCCCGCGCGTCTCCCAGGGAGTTTCGAGATAGGAGTAGCGAAGCCCGAACGTGAGCGTGAGATTGGGGCGCATACGCCAGGAATCCTGCGCATACCCCTCGTATTCGTTGGCTTTAAAGTGTCGATCGATAGCGGTGCCGTCGGGCAGTAGCGAGCCGGCGGCGGCGCTGGTGATCTTGTAGTTGACTTGGTCGGTCCGCTGAGGCACCGTCCCTACCATATTCGCAAAGGCGATCAGATAGGAGTTCGAGAAGCTGCCGGATACGGTGGAGTCGCCCTTTCCGTCGAGGGGTGACGGCGGATCACCGGCCAGCCAATAGGGATTGGTGCTGGCGCTGGAGTAGGAATTTGCGTCGGTGGAGTGGTTCTGGTGAATGAGACGCCAGTTGACGCCGAACTGGAGAGAGTGGGTTCCTTTTGTCCAGCTCAGATTGTCGACGAGGTTGTTCACTGGAACGCTGCTGATGGTGGACCGGCTCTGCGAGGTGGGATTGTCAATGAAACGGAATGATACGTAATCGCCCTTTCCCACTCCGCTTGCACTGGTTCCCTGGCGGATATAGCCATAGCGAAGATCGTTGATCAGCGTGGGGCTGATGGACCAGGTATCACCAGCGATGATGCCTTTGTTGTTGTTGACATTGGTGCTGGAGGGTCCCTGGCCGGGCAACTGCTCGGAAAGTCCTTCCGTGTCTTTCTGCAACTGGCCGCGCAGGAGAATGCGGTGCTTGTCGCTGGGAACCCAGTCGATTCTGGCAAGATAGGTATTCAGATCGATGGGATGGTGGGACGAGAAAGCGTACGAGCCCAGGTTGTAGCCCCCGTCGCCGGCAGCCGTTCCATTGGCGGCCGGAAAGGAATTGAATACATTCAACGCATTGGGGTTGGGACCGGGGGGATTGGGATAGTCAGCCGTGTTGCACACTTTGCAGCCCCCATCCAGGGTGGCGATTTCTCCCGCAGTCAGAGTAGTGGTGCCTCCCGACGTGTTGGGGAACAGAATCTGCCCCATCTGGTAGGTGGCCGTCGGAACCGTCCGGATGACAGCCTCATTTTCGCGCTGGCGGCTGGCCTCCCAGTTCCCAAAGAAGAAAAGCTTGTCCTTGACGATGGGGGCGCCCAAATCGGCGCCGAAGATGTTGCGGATGAGTTTGCCGGGAATGTTTGGTTCGCTGTTCGCGATCTGAGACTGCTTAACGAGCCAGTCGTTGGCAACTGTGAAGGTGGGGCGGTGATATTCGTATGCCGCGCCGTGGAACTTATTGGTACCCGATTTGGTCACCATGCTGACCTGGGCGCCGGAGGAGCGGCCGGAGTCGGCATTGGAGTTACCGGTGACGACACGGAACTCCTCGATGGAGTCCTGGGTCTGGCGCAGCACGCCAGTGAAGGCATAGCCGTTCACCTGATCGTTGTCGTCGATGCCATCGATGGTTACGTTGCCTTGGTCCGAACGCGCACCGTTCACGGCGCCGCTGCGGGGATCGTTCGCGGTCGTAGTCGAGGCCGGCAGAAACAGAACGCCCGGCTGCAGAGACAGGAGATCGGGAACGTTACGCGTCTCGGAGGGCAACCCTTGGATAGTAGCGTTGTCGGCAGAGTTGCCGAGCGAGGCGTCGGAAAGGTTAAGGGTCTGAGCAGCGGCGGAAACGTCTACCGTCACGGCTTCGGATTGAACCGTCAGTGCGAAGTCGATGGTAGCAGGCTGGTTTACCAGCAACTCAGCCGTCTTGGTCTGATCACCGAAACCTGTGGCGGTCGCCTTAATGGCGTACTTGGCGGGCGGGATCTGCGCAAAAATGTACTGACCCGCCGCATCCGACTTGGTACTCAATGATTGCCCGTTGGCGTTATTGGTGATGGTGACCGCAGCCCCAGGCACGAGCGCGCCAGACGGATCTTTCACCGTGCCACGCAAGGACGTTGTCGCTGACTGGGAGAAGACAAGGGAAGCAGTGGAGAGGATGCAAAGCAGCACCCATCCCCATAGGGATCTTTTCACGTCTGTTCCTCCAAAGCTGCGACTGCAGCAAGGCTTCTGCCACAGCCAATGAGATATTCGTCGCATGCGAAGCGGAGAAGAGGGACGCCGTCTCGCCTTGATCTACTTGTGTTCTTGGTTACCGACCGCGCTCGAGGTGATGAGAGCCCACTACTGCATTATGAATGACAGAAAAATTGCGAGCTGTGAAACCCGACCGGCACGGGCTGGTCAAGGTGTGTAACCAATATCTTGACCGATGTTTACGTGCAATTCAACAACAATGTGCCACAGGCCTGTCAACCCCGCCCGTGGCAGTGGATTGATTTTTTTGGAAAGATCCTTGAGACCGGCGGGCAAACAACAGGGCCAGGTTGGAAGTTCCACCTGCTCTCCTAACCCTCCGATACCCCTGGAACAGGCAAATTCCCCGCCGTAGCCGAAGCCATCCGCAGGGTTTAGGTAGTTTTTACCATCCTTGCCGTAAGGACGCCATGAGGATGTGCGGGCGGCTTGTCAGGTGAGCCAAAATACAACGGCCGGCGCTCTAAGGGCGCCAGCCGTTGGGTTTCGACCTGCTTGCAGTTTAGAAAAACAGCTTACCAGACACCTGCAGCTGACGCGGTCCGTAGAGCACGCTGCTGGTGCTGGTGGCCGCACCAAAGACGCTGGTGGGCACGTTGGTTGTGAACGGGGTGATGCAGCCCGCGAACTGAGAACCGTCGGGAACCGAGGCGGTGGCCGGGCAGCCGCCCTTGCCCGCATAGTTCAGGGTGGAGTAAGTGGTGGCCACGCCGGAGATGATCTGGTGGTTGAGCACGTTGAATGCTTCACCGATGAACTGAAGATAGATCTTCTCGTGGATAGGGATGTCACGCGTGACGCGGAAGTCGATATTGCGGAGTCCGGGTCCCGGCAGGCTGTTGCGCTGAATCTGCGGCGGACGGCCGGTGGTGGCAAAGCCCGATCCCGAGGAGATGGCGCCGCCGTAGATGTTTCCGTCAGCCGCGCCCGGGGTGCCGCTAAGTACTGCACCGGGCGTGTTCATGCTGGCGACGATCGGGAATCCAGTGCTCTCAGTGGCCGTGCCGGAGAAGGTGAAAGCATCAAGGCCGTGCTTCATCCACGGATTATCCTTCATGATTTCCGGCTTCCAAAGAACGGTCCCGACGAAGCGGTTCCGGACGTCCAGATCGGAGCGGCCGTACTCGTTGTGAAGATTATTTGGATCTAGGACGGGATTGCCGCCGTAGAAGGTACCGAAGGCGCCTTGCACCTGGTCATCGTCAAGCGCCTTGGACCAGGTGTGATTGAGAAGAACCTCGAGACCGTGGTCAAACGGGCGGCGAATGGTGACGGCCATGGAATGATACCAGGTATTCGCCACGCTGAAGCCGGTGTTGAGCGAAGTCAGCGTAGGATCGATGCGGTCCGTGGCGAGGTAGTAGGGCACGGTCAATTGGCTGGTATTACCCAGGGTGTCGGTCACGTTGTAGCTGCGGACGCCGTGGGGGGTCTGGCCGACCAGGTTGGCGTCAAGGAATACGGGGAGGTGCAAGGCGCGCGAACCCACGTAGCCGATGGAAAGCGACAGCTTGCCGGGCAGCGCTTGCTCCACCCCGAGGGTGAACTCATGCGTCACCGGCGGAACGAAATCGGGGGAAAGGCCATGGAAACCCCCACTGCCCGAGACCGTAAGGGGGGTCACGGCAGGCGCGTTTCCGCCGTCTGGATGCAGCGCACCGCCAATTGAGGGGCCGGTCGGCTGATAAGGCACGTTGGGGAACTGCAGCGCAGGTGCATTGCCGGCATTGCAGGTTGCGTTGCAACCCTTGAAGCTGTAGTTAATCTGGTAAATGCCGTTTTCTACCCGCATGGCGTAGTACGTGCTGCCCTGATTCAGGCCTGTAAAAATACCGTAGCCCCCGCGGACAATGGTGTCCCGGTACGGGCTCCAGGAGAAGCCGATGCGGGGCTCCACGCGGTCAGCGACGTTTTTGATTTTGGTGTTGTACTTCGCAGCAAGCACAGTGGAGGTGTTGGGCATCTCCGGGTCCGGGGTCAGCTGGAAATCGTATCGGACGCCCAGATTGAGCGTAAGGTTCTGGCGCACCTTCCAGGTGTCTTCCGCGAAGCCGTCGTACATCTTCATCCAGAAATCGTCCGCACCGGCCTTGCTGGCGGGGTTGATCTGGTCGATAGTCTGAGTGAACGAACTGTAATGCGAACCCGCAAAGGGATCGGTGTCGCCAGCCTGTCCCGCAAACGCGTCCGCAGACCAGCACTGGAAGTTTTGGGTAACGTTGCCGCAGTTGTAGCTATAAATTCCGCCGCCCTGGAAGAGATTGATCATGATTTCGTGGACGAGATTGACGTCTCCGCCGAACTTGACGGTATGGCGGCCAATCACCTTATCGAAGACATCTGTGATCTGGTACCGGTGCTCGTCCGGCTCCGCGGTACGCGGCAGGGCGTTGGGCATGCCGTAGGTTTCGGCACCCATGCTGATGCTGGGCCCGGGAGCATTAGCGCCGGCGGTTTCAAGGTCGCGGCCCCATTGGAACCGCAGGTCGTTAACGGCGGTGTTGCTCAGGGTTGAGGTCCAATGCGCAATGGCGAAACGCTCATGGTAGCTGGTAGGCGCGTTGGTGCTGGCCGAACTGTTGGCAAAGGTGGGGTTGGGCGAGTAGCCGTAGGTCTGGTCGAAGTCCGCCCAGTTGAAGTTTGCGTAGATAAGGTTCTTCTCGTTCAATTGATAGTCGACGCGCGGGAAAATCAGCGTCTCCTTGGCATATCGCTTGGGAGCGCTCTGCAGGCTGAGAAGAAAGTCGATGGCCGACTTACACTGCGCGCTGCTGATCGTGGACGGGCACTGCGTCGGCGAGATCGTTGCCGTGTCGTTAAACACGCCCGCGGGCGTCTGGGTCACAACGTTGGTCTCGTAATAGAGAGCATTGCCCGTGCGGCGGAAATTGTCTGACGTGACAAAGAAGAAGAGCTTGTCTTTTTTGATGGGTCCGCCCACGCTGCCGCCGAACTCCTGCTGCTGGTGAGTGGGCTGCGTGAGAAGGAAGGGAGCGGCGGGACTGGCGGGATTGTTGAGTGCGGTATACTTAGCGATCGGGTCCAGCGCATTCAGGCTGGGATAGCGCAAATAATAGAACAGGTCGCCATGCAGATTGTTGGTGCCGTTCTTGGTGATGGCGTTGACCTGTCCGCCGGCGGCCTGGCCAAATTCCGCCGAATACGTAGCCGCCTCTGCCTGGAATTCCTTGATGGCGTCGAGGCTGTAGACAAACGGAGCGCCTGAGGAACGGCCGCGAGCTTCAGAGAACAGCATCTGGTTGTTGTTGGCGCCGTCGACGTAGTTCTGGTTATAGAGACCGCTGATGCCGTGGAAGCTAACCAGCCCGCTGCCCCCGTCAGGCACAACGTTGGGCGTCAACAAAACGAAGTCGCTCCAGTTGCGGCCATTGACCGGCAGATTTTGAATGATCTGCTGATCCACGACCTGGGAGACTTCGGTGCGCTGCGTATCCAGCAGCGGAGTCTCGCTGGTGACCTCAACGGTAGTGTTCGCCGATTGAACCGTAAGATTCAAATCGATGGTCAGAGTCTGGCCCACCTGAAGCGTCAGATTGGTCGCATTCACCTTTCCGAATCCGGCAGCAGCGGCATCTACCTTATAACGGCCCGGCTGCAGGAAGGGCGCCACGTAGATGCCCTGATCGTTGGTAGTGAAGGTGTGCGCCGCCCCGGTGTCCGTATTGGTAACCGTGACGGTTGCGCCCGACACCGCGGCGTGGCTCGCGTCCGTGATGGTGCCGGAAATGGTGCCGGCGCCCGCCGTCTGGGCATGAGCGGGAACGTTCAGGAAGGGAAGGAAAAGCGCCAGGACACACAGCAGGACTGTCGCGCGAGGCAAGGAATAAGATCGCATCTATCGGTCTCCAGAATGTTTCAGGTCAAACAGGGCGGGTCCAACGTGACTTTCAATCGTGCGGCCCGTTCAACCAGGTTGATCACACTTATGCTGTACTTCAGGGCTGCTAAGAAGATTGTCAGCCTTTAGGGGCTCAACTTCAAATAAGTTCCACATAAAGATATGGTGAAAATACCCCAGACACGCAGGTTCCTGAATGCATTACGCTGACATCATGCACACTTCTCGCTTCCGCCCCCTATTTGGTGCTTTTTTTGTGTGCGGCGCTCTAACTTGCGCCGCCGCCGCGCAAAAAACGCCCATTCACGTCGTCGCAGATCTTACCGACGCACCCCGCAAGATGTACCACGCGGAAGTGGACCTGCCGGTGACACCCGGTCCGCTGACCCTGACCACTCCGCGCTGGATCCCCGGCAACCACAGACCGACAGGGCCGGTCAGCGACATCACGGGGGTGGTCTTCACGATTGACGGCAAGCCCATCGCGTGGCGGCGCGATGACGTGGACCTGTACGAGTTCCACGTGACTGTTCCCCAGGGAGCGGCGACCCTCCATGCCCACCTTGACTGCATAGTGACTGCGCGGTTGACCAACAAGATGGCTGTCCTGGAGTGGGAAAAGCTGCTGCTCTACCCAGCGCATGTGCCGGTGCGCGACATCCCCATTCAGCCATCGCTGAAAGTGCCGCAGGGCTGGGGTGTGGGGACGGCGCTGCAGCCCGAGGGTGCTTCTCCGTGGCCCGTGCCTGCAGCGGGGAGCACCACGAAGTTCGCCGTGACCAATGTGGAACAGCTTGAGGACTCCCCGGTGATCACGGGCCAGTACTTCCATGAGTTCGCGCTGGCGCCCACCATCTCGCCCAAACACTATATCGATGTGGTTTCAGACCAGCCGGAGGACTCGAACCTGCGGCCCAACACGCTGGCGGAGATCAACAACCTGGTGCGCGAAGCCGACGCTGAGTATGCCTCGCATCATTACAACGTCTATCACTTCCTGCTTACGCTCAGCGACGTGGCCGGCGGAGAAGGCCTTGAGCACGGCCAGTCCTCGGACAATGGCGTGGGCGAAAAGGGCTTCGCCGATGATGCGCATCAACTGGCCGAGGCCGACCTTCTGTCGCATGAGTTCACCCATTCATGGAACGGCAAATACCGTAGGCCCGTCGGTTTGTATCAGCCCGACTTCGCCACGCCGCAGCAGGGCACGCTGCTGTGGGTGTATGAGGGCATGACGCAGTACCTGGGAAATGTGCTGGCGGCGCGCTCGGGGCTGAAGTCCCAGGCCCAGTATCGCGACCTGCTGGCAATGAGCGCTGCCAATCTCGATTCCAAGCCGGGGCGCGAATGGCGCTCCACTGAAGACACGGCCATTGCCGCCAGCGTGCTGCGTGGCGGAAATCCTGCTTGGTCAAACTGGCGGCGCGGGCAGGACTACTACCAGGAAGGCGAACTCCTCTGGCTCGATGCCGACACCCTGATCCGCAAGATGACAGACAACAAGAAGTCGCTCGACGATTTCCAGAAGATCTTTCTGGCCAAGGGCGGTAACACCGGGCCGCAGATCGTCACCTACACCTTCGATGAACTGGTCGCCGATTTAAATCAGGTGGTGAAGTACGACTGGGCAACGTTCCTGCACGATCGTGTGGACAGAATCAATCCACGCGCAGACCTAGCCGGTATCGAGCGTGGCGGCTACAAGTTGGTCTATAACGATCAACCCAGCACGTCAGAAAAGATGATGGCGGCAGCCGGCGGTCGTCGCGGCGCCGGCGTGGACTGCTGGTATTCCATCGGACTCCGCATCAGCGCGGATGGCGCCATTGCCGATGTGCGCTGGAACGGTCCGGCAGACAAGGCGAGGCTGGCGCCGGGACAGAAGATCATGGCTATCAATGGGCAGATCTTCTCGCCTGAGTTGCTGCGGGAAGCGATCCGCGGCGCGAAAGGCAACAGCGAGCCCATCAAGTTGATTGTGCAGTCGGACACCTACGTTTCCAACGCGGAGATCGATTACCACGACGGCGAGCGCTATCCCGTGCTGGAACGCGCCGATGCGACCCCCGCCTATCTCGATGACATCACCAAGCCGCTGACCACGCCGGAAAAAGCACCCGAGGCGAAGAAGATGAACGAGGACTCTGCCAAGTAAGTTTGCGACGGAACCAGAATGCCCGCGCATCGATCAAGATGGCGCGGGCATTCTGCTCTTTGTGTCAATTGCATCCCATGCTACCGATTACCGGTGCAGATGGATGAACATCAGAAAGACAAAGTCAGCCAGCACCAGCGCCGCCAACGGCCACGCCATACGGTTCGCGAAGTTGACCGTGTAGCCCGGGCCAGAGCGATGCTGAATAAAGAGCGTGGGGTCCGAGGGGTTGTAATAGAACAAGCCCCACCGCCAGAACTGATCGCCGTTGCGTTCCACGGCCGGCGGCGGAAACAGCTTGGCTCGCGTCCATCCGTACACCATGCGGCCGACAGCCACAGCCAGGACCACGCCCAGCAGAGCCATCCGGAGTTCCTTAGTGATGACATAGTGGAATGGCACCGAAAATGTGCTGAGGGCGGTGCTCACAGCCGCCAGCCACGCCAGTAGAACGCACCCTCTGGCCGTGAACCTCGCCATCGGCGAGCGATGTCGCGAGAAGTAGCGCAGTTGCACAAACAACAGAACGCTTCCGGCGATCATGCCCAGACCAAGCCCGCTCAGGAAATCCGCGTGATTCGCGCTGAGTGCATCTCCAAACGCATTGAACCGCATGCCCGTCATAGCCATCGGCACAATCCACGCCAGCGCGGTCGCAACCAGCGCCAGCGCCAACATGAGCATGCGCGGGCCGGTAAAGGCGCCGGGATTGAGCAAAGATACCGCGACGGCTGTCCCCTGCCCCGGAGAGCCGGCCTGCATGGGACCGCGCGCGGCAAGTTCCTCGCCCGCCTCGCGATGCGCTTTGCCAAATGCGGCGCACGCGCAAACGCACTGCGCCAGCAGCGCGGTCATGAAACTCGAGTAGATGGAGGCCGGGGTCAACAGCACCATAGCACTGAAGAGGACAAGCGCAGCCCCAAACCCGAGTTGAATGCCGCGAAGATAGCGGCGCGTAATCGCGCGAGCACCGGCGGCAGCAGTGAACTCCGCGTCCACCGTGCGCGAGAAGAAGAAAAACTGATTGATGCGCGAGGTCCAGGAGTTGAAGGCGGCAACCGCCGTCAGTCCGGCCACCGAGCCCACAACTCCGATCAGTGAAATAGAGGTCGTCATATAGAAAGCTCCCGGGTCAGTCGTTCGAGTTCATGAGTAATGGCGCGCACCGAAAGTCCTTCGGCGCGTACCTGGGCAATGAGTTGGCGGAGGCTGCGATTGAAGCGGGCTTCCGCTTCGGGCTGCTGGCGAGGAGCGGCCCGCTCCAACACCACTGCCCCGCGGCGGCGGCGCAGATCCAGCCAACCCTCTGAAGCGAGGAGGCGATACGCCTCCGCGACGGTATTGAAATGTACGCCCAGTTCCAGGCCGAGTTCGCGCACCGTCGGCAGCGTATCCCCCGGCTTAAGCGCACCCTCCACCAGCATTGAGCGAAGATTATCGACCACTTGGCGGTAGACCGGCACGGTGGAACTGTGATCGATCTTAAGCGTGGGGTCCGTCTCAGATTTGTGTTCGGCGTTCATTTGTTATTTGTATACATACAATGTACAAATTGCGAAGTCAATAACATTTTGGGCTGGCCAAGCCAGGCTGCGAAGATGATTCGAGGTGACGCAACCGCGCCCGCTCCACGCGCCGCGGTGCAGTACCCTTGCTCTCAAGAGAGGTCGCACGCCAAATGTTCACTGCCCTGCGTCGCTGGGTCGGCGCCTTCGCATTTGTCTCCCTGTCACTTGCCGCAATGCATGCACAGCAATCCGCCTCGTCCACAGATGACTTCGTCAAGGGGCACTACACCAAATATGAGTTCCGCATCCCCATGCGCGACGGCAAGCGCCTGTTTACCGCCGTCTACGTGCCGAAGATGGGAGCCTTCCCTGCCGATCAGGGCCCCTATCCGTTTCTGATGGATCGCACACCCTACAGCGTCACGCCCTATGGCGAGGACAAGTTCCCCGCGCACCTGGGTCCTTCGGACGAGTTCGAAAAGGCCGGCTACATCTTTGTTTACCAAGACGTACGCGGCCGCTACATGAGTGAAGGCGACTTCGTAGAGATGCGTCCGCATATCGACGAGAAAAAGGCGCCGCAGGACGTGGATGACTCCTCCGACACCTACGACACTATCGAATTCCTCCTCAAGAATGTCTCCGGCAACAATGGCAATGTCGGCATCTGGGGCATTTCGTACCCGGGCTTCTACACCTCGGCCTCCATCATTGACTCGCATCCGGCCCTGCTGGCAGCCAGCCCGCAGGCGCCTATGACCGATCTCTTTATGGGCGACGATGCGTACCACGGCGGCGCGTTCATGCTCTCGGCGAACTTTGGCTTTTATGTCTTATTCCGCCCACAGAAAGACCCCTCGCCGCCCGCGCAGACCGTGCCGTTCGACTTCGGCACGCCTGATAGCTACCAGTTCTATCTCAAGACGGGTGACCTCGCGAATCTCGAATCGCAGTATCTGCGGGGATCGAACTGGCTGTTCAGCGACCAGATGAATCACAACACCTACGACAGCTACTGGCAGGCGCGCGATCTTTCCCGCCACATGAAGAATGTGAAGTGCGCCGTGCTGGTGGTCGGCGGCTGGTATGACGCGGAGGACCTGAGCGGGCCCTACCGCACTTTCAACGCCATCCACAAAATGAATCCAGACACCCCAGCCACACTGGTCGAAGGCCCCTGGGTGCACGGCGGCTGGGCACGCAACGATGGCAGCCACCTGGGCGACATTCAATTCAACGCCAAAACCAGCGACTACTTCCGCGCCAACGTGCAGTTCCCTTTCTTTGAGCACTATCTCAAAGGCCGAAGTGCGGGTGCGCAGCCCAAGGCAGTCGTCTTCGAGACTGGCACCAATGTGTGGCGGCACTTCGAGCAATGGCCGCCGAAAGAAGCCACGGCAAGAACGCTCTACTTCCATGCGGGCGGTAAGCTGAGCTTCGATCCTCCGGCCGAAGCGAGAGGCGAGGATGAGTATGTGAGCGATCCAAATCATCCGGTGCCATTCGTGGGCTACACAACCGACACGGTTCCGCAGCGCTATATGGTCGACGATCAGCGCTTCGCGAGCTACCGCCCTGACGTGCTGGTATATGAGACGGATCCGCTCACCGAAGACGTAACCATTGCGGGGCCGATCTCACCGAAGCTCAAGATTGCCAGCAGCGGGACGGACTCTGACTTCGTGGTCAAACTCATCGATGTATATCCCGATGACTACAGCGACGAAGGACGCCCCAATAAGCGAGTCACCGATGCGCCTCCCCTGCAGATGGGTGCATATCAGGAGTTGCTGCGCGGCGAGCCGTTCCGCGCCAAGTTCCGGGACCACTGGGACAAACCCGAGCCGCTCACCCCCGGCGAACAGACTGACATCAACTTCACCATGCCAGACCTGTTCCACACCTTTCGCCGCGGGCATCGCATCATGGTGCAGGTGCAGAGCTCGTGGTTTCCGCTGACGGACCGCAATCCGCAGACGTTCACGGATATTCCGCACGCAAAGCCGGAGGACTTCAAGAAAGCGACGGAGCAGGTTTTCCATCAGAAAGACGCGGCCAGCGGCGTCGAGGTTCTGGTGATGCCGAGATCTTAAGCATCTTCGATCGGCCGGCACGAAGAGGGGAGCCATGGCTTCCCTCTTCGCATTCACGAGGCGATTCTCCCTCGCCTTTGCGTAAGAGGCAGCAACAGCAGAATCGACACGAGCGCCGCAGGCACGGTCGCCAAACCCACGCGCAGGCTGCCGGAAGAGGCAGAGATCCATCCTGTAAGCCACGGCAGCACCGATCCCCCGAAGCCGCAGATCGAAAGCACCCAGCGCGAATCGGACGCATTGCGCGCGCGGGTAAAAAAGCGCGCCAGCATCAGCGGAAACACCGGAGCAAGCGCCGCGCCCAGCACCAGCATCAAAACACCGCGCTCCACAGACCCGGGCACAACGATCAGCAACGTAGCCGCCAATGCTGCGCCCAGCACCGCCAATCCGAGGACGCGTGGCGTCTCCACTCGCAGGAGGAGCAGTGAGAACAGCCCGCGCGAACCCAGGAAACCGCACCAATAGAGGGCGGAAGACGCCGCGCCAACCGCCGCGCCGGCTCCCTCTCCGCGCATGGCAAACGTCGCCAGCCACGTGGCCGTGGTGTTCTCAATGCCCACCTCAGCGAACGTCAGCGCGGAGAAAAGCACAATCCAGGCGATATTGCGAATCCCTGACCGCAACTCTGGTGCGGACCGCTCCGGCGGATCCTCAAGCAGCAGCCAACACGCACCTGCTGCCGCAATAGCCAGAACCGCCAGAGCAGGATAGACAGCCCGGTAAGAATGCCGCAGCAGTACCTGCGCCGCCAGCAGCGGAGCAAACAGCGCGCCCAGGCTCCAGCTGAAATTTAGAAACGTGAGCGGCCCTGCGGTCGCCTGGCCGAACTTCCGCCCGGCAAACATGCTCACCGCACTCATGGGTACACCCACTCCGATGCCCAACAGCAGAAACAACGGCCGCAACAAAAGCGCATCCGTCGTGGCAATGCCCATGCACGCCAGCGTCACCAGCACAAATCCGGCGCTCATCATCTGCGCATAGCGCCCGATGCATAAAAGGGCACCGATGGCGGTTCCAGCGAAATAGAGAAAGAACAGCAGTCCGGATTGCTTGTCGGAGAGGTGAAACGTCTGCGCGATGGATGGCAGAAGCGCGCCACCAATGGCGTGCAGAACGCCGGTGAGTGCGAACGCCGCATGCAGCGCAGCCAGCGTCCTGCGATCCGACGCACTCCTTGGCATGTCAGGCCGGCTTGTTTTTGGAACTCGCGTGCTTAGGATCCGGCGGGCACGTCGACTCGCGAATGACGAGTTCAGGATGAATCGGCACCACGTCAGGGAACGATGCCTGTCCGCGAATGCGTTGCAGAAGAATCCGTGCAGCAACCACGCCCATCTGGCGCAGCGGCTGGCGAATCGTGGTCAGGCTGGGATTATGGAAGGCGGCGCCTTGGATGTCGTCAAAGCCCACCACCGAAACATCCTGGGGAACGCGCAGTCCATGATTCATCAGCGCGCGGATGGCGCCGATAGCGGCGATGTCATTAAAGGCGACAAGTGCCGAAAAATCAGCTCCCCGCTGAATCAATTCATTGGTAGGGCCAAAACCCAGTTCCGGCGTGGAAACCCGCAACTGGAGCTCCACACAAGCCTGGGGCGCCACAGTAAGCTGGAGGTCGCGGGCGACGCCCATGAGGCACTCCCAGCGCTCATCCGCATCGGAACTGTGGCTACCGCCGCGCATGAAAGCCACCTTGCGGTGTCCAAGCTGATAAAGATGACGCAGCGCCAGCTCGGCAGCCCGCTTCTGATCGAGCACAACGTTGGTGACACCCTCGATATTGCGATGCCCGGCAACTACAACTGTGGGAAGAGCCAGCGTCTTCTCGAGAATGGTATCGATGACGATGAAACCCTCCACCGAGCGCTCCATCAGCAACCGAGGATACTCCTCAATGAGGTCCGGGCGACGGCGATGGCTGGCAGTGAGATAGAAATAACCCTCTTCAATGAGGAACTCCTCCACCCCGTCGAGCACCTCAGTGGCATAGCCGTCGCTCAGCTCCGGGACCAGCACGCCGATCGAAAAGCTCTGCCGCTTGCGCAGAGAGCGCGCGTAAAAACTGGGCCGGTAATCAAACTTCGCCGCCGCCTCAGTCACGCGATCTCGCGTCTCCTGCGGAATCGATCTGACGCCGGGCGCGTTGTTGAGCACAAGCGATATGGTGGCCGGGGAGAGGTTCAGATATTCGCCCAGAGTGCGCAAACTGATGGGTTGGCCCGGTTGCGGTCCGGCGCCCGGCTTAGAACGCTTGGCCATGCACTCCTTTTGTATCATCTTCGATCAAGTACTGGAGAAAGCAGGATTTCGCTACCGCAAGACTGCGACCACCCGCCGTGTTGGGCACCTCAGGAGGAGGTCCCCCCTTTTGGTTATTGGCGGGTACACCGTTTTCGGTTACGATAGTTTTACATCTAACGAAAAAGTTTACCCTTTCGGAACTACGTTGAGATGCCCTCGCGCCCTTGGTCCAGTGCCAAGCCGAGTTATAGAGTTGGAGAACGTCTCGTGATAAAGCTCTTTTCCGTGTTCGCGCTCTCATGTGCGTGGGCAGCCACCCTCCTCCTTTCAGGCCCTCAACTGGAAGCACAGTCCCGATTTACAAGCGCCCGAGGTGTCGACGATGTGGCCCAGCCCTACTCGTCCTCGGCGTTGCCTGCGGAACCAGCTCCCGCATGGTCGTCCGCTAATCCCGCAGACCCGGGAATTACTCGCCGCGAAGATCAGTTTGTGCTGCCCGGCATGGAACAGCAATATGGAATGATGTCGCGGATGAGCATTGGCAGTTCAATCTCGCCCTTCGGCATCGGAGCCAATGGCGCTGTGATCCTCAACGAACATGTAGATGCCCGGGTGGACACAAGCTGGTTCTTCTACAACACGGGTAGAATGGAAGTCAGCGGCGTCAACGTCAATGGCGACTTCCATTTTGCGTCAGCTGCCGCCAAGCTGGATTGGTATCCCACCAAAAGCATGTGGCGCCTCAGCCCCGGGATGCTGTTTTACAACGGCAACCAGGCTTCTGCCAGGATCGACCTTCGAGGCGGAACAAACTTCAACATCAATGGAACCGATTACTGGTCCTCCACTGAGAATGCGGCCACCGGCGCTACTCCCATCACCGGAGACGTACGCATTGGGCTGCACACGCGTACGCCCGCATTTACCGTCTCCGGCGGATTCGGCAAGTTCGTTCCCCACTCTCGCCGGCACTGGTCCTTCCCGACCGAATTTGGAGTTGCCTTCACCGGTCCACCATCTCTCGATGTGACCCTTTCCGGATGGGCTTGCACCGATAAGAAGGAGACCCAGTGCACTGACATCGGTGACACCACTAACCCGGTTGGAAGCGCGTTCCAGAGCAACCTCAACACCGCTCTGACAAAGTGGCGTCATGAATTGAACAGCGTGCAGATCTACCCCATCTTCTCCACAGCGTTCATGTATAGCTTCAATCTTCCGGGGAGCCGATAACCGCAGGTCCTGAGTAGCTGCCCTTCGAGTGGCCCGCCGGCGCCTGCTGAGCGGGCCGGAATCGCGACTGCGATACACTGATGAAGCCTCTCCCGGCCAGCGGAGGGATGGGTGAGCGGTTGATACCGGCGGTCTTGAAAACCGTTGTGCCTGAAAGGGTACCGGGGGTTCGAATCCCTCTCCCTCCGCCAGCTAGCCATCTCTTTCAATAATCTACTAAAAGTTCAGAGGGAACCCCGGGCTCCCGATGACACGTGACTTACATGGGCTTCTGACCATGCTGAGACTGTGGGCGGCTGCTCCCTGGGATTAGTCAACCTGTGGGATCGCGGCATCGCAGAGAGCTTCCTGACAGGGTTCCTGGGGGCGAATCCCGGCGGGATGTTGCCGGGAAATCCGACTCGCATCGCCGATTGCAAAAACTGCTGATTCCTAAATCGATAAAGTCGCCGGTTGAGCGGATTCTTCTTGACAGCATTCATCG